>JAUYCC010000086.1 GCA_030692365.1 Pelolinea sp.
ATACACCGGAAGATGTTTTACGCGATACCCTTGATTCCGTCCTTAATCAGACTTATACAAACTGGCAGCTTTGTATTGCGAATGGCAGCCCGAAGGCTGTAACCACCACGCGAGTGCTAAAAGAATATGAAGAAAAAGATCAGCGTGTTCATCTGGTAACCCTGGAAAAAAATCTTGGGATCGCTGGCAACACGAACGCAGCAATTGCCCTCGCCAATGGGCGATATGTGGCTTTTTTGGATCACGACGACTGCCTGGCCCCATTCGCGCTATTTGAAGTGGTCAATGCAATTAATACCCACCCGCAAGCCGATGTTTTTTACTCTGATGAAGATATGCTCACTGCCAATGGCAAAATTCGCTGTAAACCGCATTTTAAATCCGCCTTTAATCTTGAGTTGTTACGCGGTGTAAATTACATGTGTCATTTCCTGGTTATTAGAAAAACCATTGGTGATAAAGTGGGTTGGCTGCGAGAAGGGTTTGAAGGTGCTCAGGATTTCGACCTGGTATTAAGAGTTGTGGAAAAATCACGCTGGGTGGCGCACATCCCCAGAATTCTTTACCATTGGCGGGCGATTGCTAGTTCAACTGCCTATAATCCCGATGTTAAAAACTATGCGACAAATGCTGGCATCCTGGCCCTTCAAGACCACATGAGTCGGTTAGGAAAAACAGCCCAAGTTAAACAGGCCAAATACCCCACCAACTATCGGATCACATATTCTATTCCTGGCAACCCAATGGTTTCAATCATTATACCCAACCACGACCACGCGGAAGACCTTCGGCGCTGCGTAGACTCTATCTTATTAAAAACTACCTATTTGAATTATGAAATCATGATAATCGAGAATAACAGCCGTGAGGTGGAGACATTTGAGCTGTATGAGTATCTCAAAAAAACAGCCTGTGTGCATGTGATTGAATATCATCAACCATTTAATTATTCCCAGACAAACAATTTTGCTATCAAAGAAGTGTCTGGAAAAGTAATCCTGCTGTTAAATAACGACACCGAAGTAATTAACCCGGACTGGCTGGAACGCATGCTAGAGTATGCGCTTCAACCAGAGGTTGGCGCGGTTGGCGCCAAGCTTTATTATCCTGATGGCACACTGCAGCATGGTGGTATCTTCCTCGCGATTAATGGTGGTATAGCCGGCCACACACACAAAGGTGCTCCAAGAGATATATCGGGGTATAGAAATCGTCTGATACTACCCCAAAACCTTTCAGCTATGACTGCGGCCTGCCTGATGATGCGCAGAGAGGTATTTAATCAGGTGGCTGGATTTGATGAGAGATTTAAACTAGCATTTGGTGATGTGGATCTATGCCTTAAGCTGCGTGAAAAAGGGTACCTGAATGTCTGGACTCCTTATGCTGAACTGTACCATTATGAATCGCTAACCCGTGGTTACGAAGACACACCGGAAAAGAAAACCCGCTTTAAAAAGGAAGTTGATTACTTTAATGAAAAATGGAAGCAAATTCAGGATTTGGGCGATCCTTATTACAATCCTAATTTAATTGCAGAAGGGAATTTCAATTTCTCTTTGGCATTCAAACCCGCTAACCTTACTGTACGCTGCTTACCTTTTCATAAAGTGAATTAGAAAGATATGTTTTTGTAGATTATAGTAATCAATAAAAATCTTATTGCTCCCTTTATGCTAGGCAGAAATTTGCGGCGGTATAATCAAGAAAATGCTGCTAAAAATCAGTAACTACCCCATACCTTGAATCAAACCGATTTTCTCGATTTCATCATCATCAACTGGAATTCCGCACTACAACTGCGGCGCTGTGTTGATTCAATCCTTTCTTCCACTATCCAAATCCCCGGAAAGCTGATAGTAGTGGATAACTGTTCAACCGATACTTCCATGAAAGGCCTGAACGGGATTAAGAACCTCCAAATCTTTCAACAGTCGAAAAACCTGGGCTTTGGCGGCGGATGCAATCTGGGCTCCAGCCAAAGCAGAGCCGGTTTTTTTCTCTTCCTCAATCCGGATATTCAATTCCTGCCAGACAGCCTGAAAAGAGTCGTTGATTTTCTCAACTCTCCGGAATTATTGCCCGAAACAGGCATCATTGGCGTCCAGCTACAGAACCCTGATGGCAGCATTCAGATAAATATTGCCCGCTTTCCCCGCTTCAAGGAATTGTTTCCGCGCATGGCAGGGTTCGACAGGATCTGCCCACGTATTTTCAAACCGCATTATGTAAAAGATATGGATTACACAAAAAACCAGCTGGTTGATCAGGTGCCGGGCGCGTTTTTCCTGGTGCGCCGGACCTGTTTTGAGCAGCTGGGGGGTTTTGACGAGCGTTTCTTTATGTATTACGAGGATGTGGATTTCTCTTACCGCGCCCATCTGGCAGGTTGGAAAACCCAATATTTGGCTGATGTGAAAGTCATTCACGGCGGTGGCGGAACAACCGAAAGCATAAAGGATATACGGCTTTTCTATTCACTGCGCAGCCGCGTGCTGTATGCCGGCAAGCATTTTGGCCGCAGGCAGGCGCTGGCAGTAATCTTTGGTATAATTACCTTGGAATTTCCTACCCGATTTGCACGAGCCGTCCTGCGTTTGTCTTTGGGCGAGCTAACAGCCACATTGAAGGGGTTTAGGCTTTATATGCGATACTTACCGGAAGCTCTAAAAAGACTGTGACCAACAAACGTTTGCTAGTTCTGCCGCGCTATACCAGCAAAGGACCCAGCAGCCGTGTCCGCTTCTACCAGTACCTGCCTTATCTTGAAGAAGCAGGTTTCATTTTTGATGTGCACCCTTTTTTTGGCGACGCTTATATCGATGCCCTGTTCAACCGGGATCCCCAAAATATTTTAGGGATTATTTCTTCCTATTTTCACCGGGTTTTTACAATCCTGAAAAGCAGCCGCTATGACCTGGTTTGGATGCAGTACGAACTTCTTCCTTTTATTCCTTACTGGCTTGAAAATATTTTCCTGAAACGAATAACGAAACTCGTTGTGGATTATGACGATGCGGTTTTTCACAATTACGACCAACATAGAATTTGCGGAGTCCGCATTATATTAGGCGGCAAGATAAGCAAAATCATGCGTTCTGCCCAGGTTGTTGTTGCGGGTAACCACTATATTGCGGATTATGCCACACAGTCTGGAGCGAAAAGAGTTGTCATCCTGCATAGTGCGGTAGATACAAAACGCTACCAGGTTTCTAAAACGCATTCTGGTTCGGTTATTAAGATAGGGTGGATTGGTTCACCCGTGACAGTAAAATATTTGGAATCTTTGCGGCCAATTTTTGAACGCTGCCTGAGCGAAAAAATGAAATTGGTGATTGTAGGTGGTGGTTTGCCCGATGCGCTTCGTGGGTTGCCAATCGAAAATATTTCCTGGAGCGAGGAATCAGAAGTCCAGTCCATTCAATCATTTGATATTGGGATTATGCCCCTGGCTGATAGTCCGTTCGAAAGGGGTAAATGCGGGTATAAATTGATCCAATATATGGCATGCGGCATTCCGGTTATTGCTTCGCCTGTTGGTATCAATACAGAAATTGTGGACCACGGGAAAAATGGCTTCCTTGCGTCTAACGAAAACGAATGGCTGGAAGCTTTAACAAAACTTAAAGCGGATGCTACCCTTCGCCAGTATATGGGACGCAATGGAAGAAAACTCGTGGAAGAAAAATACTCATTACAAGTCTGTTCGACAAAATTAATATCTGCTGAATTCAACTAACAAGTGCAATTGAACAAGATTGGTAGACCTCACGAGGGGTTCTAAACCCAAGACACTTACGAGGCCTGTTGTTCAACTTGTCCATCACAGTAGTCACATGATCTTGAGTAATTGTAATGAAAGCTGTGTGTTTTGGAAAGTACTGGCGAATGAGTCCATTGGTATTTTCATTGGTACCACGTTCCCAAGCCGAAAACGTCCCTGAAGGGCCGGATGCGACCCGTGTGATGCAAACTATGATTGATGAAGGTGCTGAACTGATCATTCCTACCAGCTTTGGCCACATGGAACCGGCATTTGAGCTGGCCAAGACAAATCCGGATGTGATTTTTGAGCATGCCGGCGGGTACCTGGTGGGTGATAACTTCGCCAATTTCTTTGGCAAACCCCCCGAGA
>JAUYCC010000080.1 GCA_030692365.1 Pelolinea sp.
CAAAGGAAAGCAAGGACCCTGCCGTTAAGCCAGTAATATAAAAAGGGTTTGCGGTCCATATTTTCTAAACCAAGATATAAAGTTGTATCCGTGTCAGGTGGAATCCCTAGAGTGGTCGAGAAATGTTGCGACATGTAAAAACGCGCTGTTTCATCGGGAATGATTCCACGTTTTAATTTAAGTGCAAAATAAGCCGCGAATATTACAAAGACAAGCAAAAGGACAATAAAGAGAATATTTACAATGGTCTTTTGATCAAGAAGATTTTTCTTAATCAGGTTGTTTTTCATCTTCATGATAAAGTATAAATTTTTCAGCTCCGTTAATTCGAAGTGGTTGCTGTCCTTTCACCAAGCTGCTATTGTGCTGTACCTGTGTGAGGAAGGATGATGGGCAGGCAACGAGCAGACATATTTCTGGGCGTGGATGCAAGAGAGAAGTTAAAATCTCCTTCTATGGCTAAATTGGGGTTGTAGTAAGGATCGCCCAATTCCTGAAGCCGCTTCCATTTTTCATTAAAATAATCGATTTCCTTTTTGAAGCGGACTTGCTTTTCCGGTGTGTCTTCATACCCGCGGGTTAGCGATTCATAATGGTATAGTTCAGAATAAGGTGTCCAGACATTAAGGTACCCTTTTTCACATAGCCTAACGC
This sequence comes from Pelolinea sp., assembly GCA_030692365.1. Classification (GTDB taxonomy): domain Bacteria; phylum Chloroflexota; class Anaerolineae; order Anaerolineales; family Anaerolineaceae; genus Pelolinea. The sequence goes on from JAUYCC010000080.1 coordinate 655, forward strand.
ATAAATCCACATCTCCAAAAGCGAGTTCAAATCTCTCATCAAATCCAGCCACCTGATTAAATACCTTCTTACGCATCATCAGGCAAGCCGCAGTCACTGCTGAAAGGTTTTGCGGCAGTATCAGCCGATGATTATACCCTGGTAAATCTCTTTGAGTTCTTTTATGTGAGTGCCCGGCCACCTCACCAGGAGTAGCGATGAAGACACCACCATGTTGTAGTGTACCGTCAGCATAATATAGCTTGGCACCAACCGCACCCACTCCAGGTTGAATTGCATATTCTAGCATGCATTCAAGCCAGTCTGGGGTGATCACTTCAGTGTCGTTATTTAACAGCAGAATTATTTCTCCGGATACTTTATTAACGGCGAAATTGTTTATCCTAGAATAATTAAATGGTTTATTAAATTCGATCACATGCACACAGGCTGTGTTTTTGAGTTCCTCATACAGCTTAAAAATCGTCTCATCATGACTATTATTCTCAAATATAACAATTTCATAATTCAAATAGGTGGATTTTTTTAGGATAGAGTTTACACAGCGCTGAAGGTCATCCGTGTGGTTGTGACTGGGTATAATAATGGAAACCAAAGGGTTGTTTGGAATTGAATATTTGATACGGTAGTTCGTTGGATATTTGGTCTGTTTAACCTGGGCTGTTATTCCTAACCGATCCATATGGTCTTGCAAAGCCAGGATGCCGCTGTTTGTCGCGTGATTTTTTGCATTAGTATCATTGGCGGTTGAACTAGAAATCGCCCGCCAGTGGTAAAGTATTCTTGGGATGTGTGTAACCCAATGCGATTTTTCTACAACTCTTAATATCAGGTCGAAATCCTGAGCACCTTCAAACCCTTCTCGCAGCCAACCCACATGATCACCAATAATTTTTCGAATAACCAGGAAATGACACATGTAATTCATACAGCGCAACAACTCAAGATTAAAGGCGGATTTAAAATGCGGATCATAGCGTATTTTACCATCGGCAGTCAACTTATCTTCATCTGAGTAAAAAACATCAGTTTGCGGATGGGCTTTAATTGCACTGACCACTTCAAATAGCACGAATGGAGCCAGGCAGTCGTCGTGATCCAGAAAAGCCACATATTGCCCATTGGCGAGGGCAATTGCTGCGTTGGTGTTGGCAGCGATCCCAAGGTTTTTTTTCAGGGTTACCAAATGGACGCGCTGATCTTTTTCTGCATATTCTTTTAGCACTAGCGTGGTGGTTACTGCTTCCGGGCTGCCATTCGCAATACAAAGCTGCCAGTTTGTATACGTCTGATTAAGGACGGAATCAAGGGTATCGCGTAAAACATCTTCCGGCGTATTGAAAACCGGAACGATAATACTGATTAATGGACGATACGGGAACAACTCATTAGAATTGCGCTGTCTTATTAACTCGGTTATTTCTGGTTCGTTCTGATGAATCCATTTAGCGTAACTTAGGGCATGGGGCGGCGCCATCTCGCGCACCGGGAAATTACGTCTCATGATGGTATAACCTGGTTGTGTTGCACGTTCTTCATCCTTACTGTGTTTAAGATAATGAACAAGCGGATTGATCCCGGCTTTATTAACATCCGGATTCGTATTTAGATAAAATTCTGTGTCAAACTTTTGAGAGGGATTTCTACCTTCTCTCCAACCATGCTCAATGAAATGAGTTAAAGGATCCACATCCGCCTTCCGCACATCCGGATAATTTTGAAGATAATACTTTTTATCAAATAACCCACTGCGCCAAATTACAATATATGATCTCAAATTCTTAAGCATTCTTTTTACCCCGAATGAATAGCATGATTTTTCGCAAAGGACGTGTATACCTCCAGCTCTTACTCATCGCATAATATAAAACCTCTTCTTGACTCTGAGAAAGCTGATTAATCAAGGTTTGGTTTTCTTGTGATTGCTCCGCCGATTGGGCAGTCAGGGTTTGAACTGTCTGCTCGCCTTCCGCCACCTGGGCAGTCAGGGTCTGGATGGCCTGCTCGCGCTCCGCTGCCTGGGCAGTCAAGGTCTGTACCGTCTGATCGCGTTCTGCCACCTGGGCGGTCAAAGATTGCACGAGGGCATCTCGCTCAGCTGCCTGGGCGGTCAGGGACTGGATGGCTTGCTCACGCTTTGCCACCTGGGTGTTCAACTCATGTTCTCGCTCAGCTGCCTGGGCGGTCAGGGACTGGATGGCTTGCTCACGCTCGGTTATGGTTGAGGTAAGGGAATTTGTAGATGCAATCAACTCAAATACATCCAACTTTGCATCGTCTGTAACGATATGTGCAAAATCTTGAATTAAAGTACCGTTTAACTTCCTCCCTTCATCTGTTACCCAATCATCAGTTCCAACAATGATTCGTTTACCAAGATCATTTCTATCATAGGGTAATTTTTTAATTATACATAACGAATTTACAAATTCAATTGAGTGAATTTTGAATAATTCGAGCTCTTCAAATTCAATTCTGAGATTTTTCTCAAATGCGGTTAGCAAACTCCCCCTTGATTTGTTGTTTCTCCAGTGTTCATAATTTACGACATCTGCTAGTCGTTTAAAAAACGCTATCGCAGAAAAAGGGTCATGTAGCCCACCTTCATAATCTTTCCAGTAACTGGTATGAAGGTCTTCAACCACATAAATACCATTATCGTTTAAGAGGGGAAAATAACGTGCGAAAGAACGTACTACATCACTGGATTTATGCGAACCGTCATCTATGATGATATCGAACGTTGGCGTCTGTCGCAGTATCTCATTCTCGCAGTCATCTGAATTTGCGTCACATACAACGACCGTAATTCGATCGTCATCGTATTTAAGTTGTCTGCATTTTTCATCTACATCACAACCAACTATTTTCTCGGCTTTTAAAAAATATTTTCCCCAAATTTCAAGTGAGCCGCCATTTTGCACGCCAATTTCTAAAAGCTGAATTTGCAGGTCTCGATAGGGTGCAAACAATAGATCCCATTCTTCCAAATATAAAGTCCATTTATCAGACACCTTGCCATCGTGTTCATTATATATTTGTCGTAGTTTTTTTCGCATTTTATTGAATTTCTCTTTAACCCAATTATTGAAGTGTAAATAGCAGGGTTTGTTGCCACGAGTGAAGTAACAGATTGAAAGTTTTTTCGAAGGCTGAACAATCCAACGCTGTATTTGCCGGTCTCATTGCCGGTGTTGGAAACTCGCTTGTTTTCGCTGGCAGCAGCTCTTTCACCACCTGCTCCTCTTTCTTCGGGTCCATATCCAGAATCGCTCTGGCCCACTCGTACCGGCTGCATGATCCCCCGCCGGCCAGGTGGTACAGCCCTGCTTTCTCCTTTATATAGTCCACCGGCTCACCGCGTCCCTGGGCAATGATTTGCGCGGTGGCTTCGGCCAGCATGCGCGCCCAGGTGGGGGAGCTGATCTGGTCATCCACGATGCGCAGCACCCCCATCAAGGTACCAGGGCCGGGGTTGGAATCTCTATGGTCACCATCAGCCCTTCCGCCTCAAATGGGATCTCAGTCGCCAGCATTTCTTGAGCGCCAATCCGTAATGACTCAATGGCCTGCTCGCGCGTTCTTTCCTGGGCGTTTACCCCTGGCAGATCCACTAACCATCCAATCCACCACTCGTTTGTTTTTTTGATCACGGCTCGATACTGCATTGTTTACCTCACAAAAGGAATGCCCAAAGTGGTCGAGGCTTATTGATAAATTTCATCCTGAGCGCTCCATCGCCATTCGCAGTGACATTTCCCAAGGGGGTGTGCTAATCCCGAAATTGGCGGTGAAGTGATCGCAATTCAAAGCCGAAAAGAGCGGGCGTCGGACCGGTGTGGGAAATTCACTTGTTGAGGCCCGTTGAATTTCCAGGGTCATTGGCTCTTCCATTTTGGGATTATACCGTAAAATCTCCTTTGCCCACTCATACCGGCTGGCAGCTCCTGCGCCCGCCAGATGGTAAAGCCCTGTTTTTTTCTTAATATAGTCCACCGGCTCCCTGCGCCCCTGGGCAATCACCAGCGCTGTGGCTTCTGCCAGCATGCGCGCCCAAGTGGGGGAACTGACCTGGTCATCCACAATGCGCAGCACTTTCTGCGTTTTTGCCCATTCCAGCACCTTGGTCACAAAACACGGCCGCCGCAAGGAATACACCCAGGCGGTACGCAGGATCAGATAGGCTCCGCCTACCTGCTGGACTGCCTGCTCGCCGCGCAGCTTGCTTAATCCGTACATATTAATCGGGTTGGGTTCGTCCTCCTCGGTGTAGGCTTCGCCTTTGCTTCCATCGAAGACATAATCTGTGGAATAATGGATGAGTGCGGCGCCTGATTTCAGCGCTTCCTCCGCCAAAACTCCCGGGCCTGTTCCATTGATCGCCATGGCTTTTTCAGGCTCACTCTCGGCCTTATCCACGTCTGTATAGGCTGTGGCGTTAATGATCAGGTTGGGTTTATACTCTCTGATGATTGTTTTCAGGCTGCCCGGGTCGGCCATGTTAATTTGCGGGTAATCGAGCGCGATTACATCACCCACAGTAAGCAAAGTGCGATTTAATTCCCAACCCAGTTGGCCGGTGTTGCCTAATAATAATATTTTCAATTAAAAAATCCCTGTATCAGCCAAATCTTGCAGATACCTGCCATAGCTGTTTTG
>JAUYCC010000052.1 GCA_030692365.1 Pelolinea sp.
AATCTCTCGGTGATGGCAGCTACTTTGCGGGTGGATACTCCCTGCACGTACATCTCTGCCAATGCTAACACTAATGCCCGTTCACTACGCATTCCTTTCTCCAGTGCTTCCGGATAGAATCCGCCTTCACGCACCTGGGGAATATCAAAGGTCACTTCGCCTACCCGATTCTTGACTGTCTTGGGTTTATAACCGTTGGCATGTCCATTGCGCTCATCACTGCGTTCATAGGGCTTGACGTTCAGGTGCTTGTCCCGCTCAATCTGCATGGCCTGGTTCACAAGCAGCCGAATCATCTCAGGCAAACTTTCCAATCCTTCTGCGGTTAGTTGTTCCAGGTATTCTTTTGGTCGCGAAGCATGCCCTTCGGGCAATGTACAATCATCTTTGTAGATCATGGTCCTTATCCTTTCTGTTGTTTGATTGACTTCTGAAAGGATACCGTGATCTACCTTTATTTGAAATTACAGAAAGAATGCTACACTAACACGATTTAATATTTTGTTAAGATCAACCAAAATGGGAACTTACTTTCATCTATTAGTAAATTTATAACAAAATAGATTTGGTATATTGTTGGTAATTAACAAATACATCTTATCTCTATTATGTTAAATTATCTATATAAAAATATTTAGTTTTTCTTAATTTATACATTTAAGAAAGGTTGATGAGAAATGAATACTATTCTAATTACCAATGCTATTATTCTTACACTTAATTCGGAACGAGAGATTATTAATAATGGGGCGATATTTATAGAAAACGGAAGAATTTCAAAAATAAGTTCAACTTATGAACTTGATTCAGTTAATGCCGATGAGGTTATTGATTCAAGAGGTCAAGTTGTTCTTCCTGGTTTAATCAATGCCCATACTCATACGGCTTACTATATGATGCGCGGTTTAGGGATGGATAGAGATTTATTGGATTGGTTAAAAGATGTAATGTGGCCTTGGTTGATGGGGATGGATGGTGAAGATGCTTATCTAACATCATTGCTCGGTTATGTGGAATGCATTCGAAGTGGGACAACAAGTTTGATTGACAATCAAAACTTTCCGTTTCGCAACAATTATTTTTATGATATGGCTGCCCAAGCAGCCAGTCTTACAAAACTAAGGGTATCTTTTGCGCCTGGTTTTTCAGATATCCAATTTGCATCCCCACCAGATATGGTAGGTTCTCTGAAAGAAATTGAAATCGAATGCCGGCGAATGATCAAAACCTGGCACTGTAAGGGCAGAATAAAAATCTGCGTTAGCCCAATTAACCTTCTGTTTTGTAGTGATGATTCAATTCGAATGGCAACCAATTTAATGAAAGAATTTGGTGTGCAAATGCACACCCATGTTGCCGAATCCAAACGCGAGTATGATAATCTAAAAAAACGTTTTGGTATCGGTTATATCGAAGCTTTCAGTAAACTTGGAGCTCTCAATGAAAATTTTCAATCTGTGCATTCTGTATGGATAACAGATCAAGAAATTGAATTGATGGCAAAATCCGGAGCAACGGCGATAAATAACCCAACCTCAAATATGATGTTAGCGTCTGGAGTTGCACCGGTTGCGAAAATGTTGAATAAAAAAGTAAATGTTGCCCTTGGTACGGATAGTCCAAACAATAATAATGATATGTTTGAAGCAATGAAGTACGCAAGCTTACTTCAAAAAGTGGAAAGTTTGGATCCTTTGTCCATGTCTGCCCCGAAAGCATTAGAAATGGCGACGATTAATGGTGCAAGAGCGTTACAAATGCAAGATCAAATTGGATCATTGGAGGAGGGCAAGTTGGCGGATATCATCATTGTAGACTGTCTTAAGGCAAATACGACTCCAATGCATGACCCCGTTTCAACATTGGTATATTCTGCAAAGGCAGACAATGTGACTAATGTAATGGTTCAAGGCGAATTTCTTCTAAGGGATGGAAGAATAACATTTTTGAATGAGAATAAATTAATTGAAGAAGTTCAGCATCGTGCTGATATGCTCAGAATGAGGGTAAATCAAAAAAAATAATTAATACGGAAGAAGCAAATGAAACTTATACATACATTAAAGAACACTTTTAGAGATTCCTTATTCTTATTAAAACTGTCTACTGATGTATCAAAATGGGATGGTGTTAAGCAAGCTGTTGTTGTTATGGGAACAAACAACAATAAAGATATATTGCATGAACTTGGATTATTCGATGATATTGTTAATAATGCAAGTTCAGATGATTTGATAATTGCGGTTGAGCTTGATGATCAATTAGATGGAGAAAAATTATTAAAACAATTAGATGATCTAATTAAAAAACCAAGAGCGACAGAAAAAAACGTAAGAACTTATAAGGATTTAAACCAAGCTATCAAAGAAAATCCGTTTGCTTCAATTGTAATGATTTCAACACCTGGTAAATATGCGGCTGAGTTTGCCCGAGAATCACTAAAAGCAAACCGGCATGTATTTTGTTTTAGCCAACATGTATCATCAACAGATGAACTTGAACTAAAGAATTTTGCCCTGGAAAAGAATTTATTAATGATGGGGCCAGATTGTGGAACCTCTATTCTTGATGGGGTAGGTTTTGGATTTGCTAACGCAATTAGATTGGGACCAATTGGATTAGTAAGCGCAGCAGGTAGCGGTCTGCAAGAAGTTTCTATGCTAATTCATCGGGCTGGTAGTGGGATCACTCAGGCGATTGGTGTAGGTGGCAATGATATGACCCCGCCGATTAATGGAATAATGGCTGAATTTGGCGTTAATATATTAGGTCAAGATCCTCGGACAAAAGTAATAGTTATCCTGGCAAAAAAATCATCAGAAGAATCGCAAGAGCGAGTTATTAATGCTGCAAGAAAATTTAAGATTAAGATAGTTGCTAATTTCTCATCGGTACATCCGAAGTTTTTGATGGAAAAAAATGAAGATGTCGTCATTGTTGACACGTTTGAAGAATGTGCAAAAGTTGCTGTTGAATTGACAGGCACAGATTTTAATTTCGATTCACCAAAAGAGGGCTTTGATTTTTGGGCGGAAAGGAAAATAAAAAAGCTGAACCCCTTACGAATTAAAATCAGAGGACTATATGGAGGTGGAAGTCTTTGCAGTGAGACAGTCAACATTCTCGATAAATCGAACATTTTGACGAATTCAAATATAAAACCAAATTATCAAAAAAATAATATTAATGAAAACTTAATCCTTGACCTTGGTGCTGAAGAATTTACAGAAGGCAGGGCACATCCATTTATAGATCATCGCCTCCGATCAATGGAAATAATGGATGCATTTAAAAATCCAAATGTGGGGATAATTCTTTTAGATGTCGTTTTAGGTTGGGGGTCTCATGAAGACCCGGCTGGTGAGGTTGTAACTGCAGTAAGAAAAGCACAGCAGGAATTTGGTGAGGGGCCTGTGATTATATGTTCAATAATAGGAACAGACGAGGATTTTCAAGATATAAACTTACAAAAAGAAAATTTATTATCAGAAGATATTTATATTGCAGGAAGTAATGCATCTGCAGCCAAATTTGCGGCGGAACTCCAATCTAGATTAAAGAAGAGGCAACTGTGAAAAAAAATACACAGATCGATGAGATTTCCAATCAATATATCATCGAACATAAGGAAGTTATCAATATTGGATTGGAATTATTTGTTGAGACACTTTCGAAACAAGGGATCAAAGTTATTGATGTTGCATTTAATCCAAGCTTAGATCGTCCTAGCGATATTACCGATCTGATAAATAAAATGATGGGAGAATAAAATGGAAAACCTCAAAAACAAGATCGATGAAGCCAATCAAAAAACAATAGAGATTCTTCTAAAAGGTGAACCTTTATGGATAGGAGATAAGCAAGCGATTGATGTCCTTCCGAATTTGAAAAAAAATATGATCCTTCACGCAGGTCCACCTATTGAATGGGATCGAATGGCTAATCCTATGCGCAATGCTATCTTGGGTGCTGTTGTTTTTGAGAAACTGGCCATGAATATCACCGAAGCTGAACAAATGATTAATTCAGGTGAAGTTGAATTTTCTCCATGCCATAATTACAATGCAGTTGGAGGGATGACAGGTGTCACAAGTCCATCAATGTATGTTCATGTTGTAAAAAACATTAAATTTGGAAATGAAGCTTATTGTATGCCACACGAAGGAGGATCATTTAAGGGACTTGGTTGGGGAACAAATGATGAAGAAACAATCAATCATGTTCGTTGGATGCAGGAAGAATTATCACCTGTAATGGATGCAGCTGTTAAATTGGCGGGAGGAATAAATGTAAAACAGATTATTGCTCGAGCTATGCAAATGGGGGACGAATGTCATAGCCGATGCACTGCTGGAACTATGTTATTAACAAGATTTTTGGCACCCTATATTATGGATCTGGATTATCCAAGGGATGTCATAAAACGCGTTTTTGAATTTCTGAAGAAACATGATATTTTCTTTTTGCATGTGATTATGGCCGCGGGAAGATCTATTGTCGATCCTGCAAAAGATATTCCTTATTCAACAATTGTTACGACTTTTGCCAGGAATGGTATTGATTTTGGAATAAAAGTCAGCGCTTTAGGAGACAAATGGTTCACTGCACCATCGCCTAAGATAAAGACATCTTTTTTCTCTCCTAAATGGAACGATGAGGTTGCTACGCATGACATGGGAGATAGTAGTATCACAGAAACGATTGGGCTCGGTGGTCAAATTACTGTTTGTTCTCCAGCCCAAGAATTTTTCCTGGGTGGAAATTATGAAAGCGCATTAAGAAAAACGCTGGATTCATATAAAATTTCAGAGGGTGAAAATAGCGATTTTGCTATTCCAAATCTGGATTTTCGGGGTGGACCAATAGGCGTAGATATTCGCAAGGTTGTTCAAACAAGAATTCAACCTACAGTACATACTGCTACAGCTCATATTAATGGAGGTTTTATTGGAGGTGGGGAAGCTTATGCACCAATATTGGCATTTGACGAGGCGATGAGGGAGTACGCAAAAAAGTATGACATTTGAATTTGAGGTTTAATGGATAATTTTATTAAGACTATGTATCCTTTTCTATTTTATATATAAAGGCTAGTTTATCATTACAATTATAAAAATAATGGTTTTTATATCGAGATATAACAGGTATGAATTCAAGAATTAACAGAAAAATGAAAGATTCTCCAAAATTCGTTGAAATGAAGCATATTACAAAACGATTCCCTGGAGTAATTGCCAATGATTGTATTGATTTAGAAATTAATCAAGGAGAGATTAGAGCATTGCTTGGAGAAAATGGAGCAGGCAAAACTACTCTTATGAATATTCTCAGCGGACTATATAGTCCAGATGAGGGGGAAATAAGGATCAATGGTAAACCGGTTGTATTTAAATCACCAAAAGATGCCATTGATTTAGGCATTGGTATGGTGCATCAGCATTTTATGTTAATTGAGACTCTTTCTGTAACGGAGAATATTATTCTTGGGTTGAAGTCAAAAAATGAACCATTCCTTGATCTGGATCAAGGGAGAAAAAAAATCTCCAAATTATCAACCAGACTTGGATTTGATATCGATCCTGATATAAAGATTTGGCAATTATCGGTGGGGGAAAGGCAAAGGGTTGAGATAACTAAAGTTCTCTATCGCGGCGCAAAAATAATAGTATTGGATGAACCAACCTCGGTCCTTACTCCTACCGAAGTCGATTGGTTATTCAATGTCCTTCGCAGAATGGCTAACAGTGGTTCTACGATTATTATTGTTACTCATAAACTCAAAGAAGCCATAAAAATAAGTGACAGAATAACAGTTTTAAGAGACGGAAAGGTAATTTCTACAATTGATAAAAGGGAAACGAATGATCGAGAATTAGCGAAAATGATGGTTGGTAGAGAAATCAATATCATTCGTAATGAAAAATCAAAAATTAATGAGAACAATAATATTTTGGAAATTGTTAATATATCTTGTTTAAATGAAAAAAAAATTCCGGCTGTCAAGGATATAAGTTTCAGCCTCAAAGCAGGTGAAATTTTTGGAATTGCAGGAGTGGCTGGAAATGGGCAAAGAGAATTAGCAGATGTATTAACTGGTCTGCGAAAAGTAACATCAGGAAAGATAATACTTAATGGCCTAGACATTGCAAACAAATCTCCCGCCGAGTTTATAAAATTAGGAATAGGTTACATACCTGAAGACCGGCAAGAACGAGGTTTATTGCTTGATTTCTCGGTTTTAGAGAATTTTATATTAAAAACTCATTCGTCTAAACAATATACCAAAGAACGGCAAATCCCTTTTTTGGGTAGGTGGGTAATTGATAAAGACAAAATCAATGACGATTCACAAAAAATAATTGATGAATACAATATTAAAACTCCTAGCAAAGAAACCTTAATTTCCAAATTATCAGGTGGAAATCAACAAAAGCTTGTTTTAGCCAGGGAACTATCAGGAGAACCCAAATTATTGATTGCTTCTCAACCAACAATGGGATTAGATATTGGAGCATTAGAGTTCATCCATAAAAAACTTGTCGAAGAAAAAGAGAAGGGTATGGCGGTGCTTTTAATATCTTATGACCTAGATGAAATTATGGTTTTGAGTGACAGAATTGCGGTTATCTATGAAGGTAGGATTGCAAAAATATTTCATTCTGAGAAAGTAAATATCGAGGATGTGGGGCTTTTAATGGGAGGAGCAAAATGAGTAATATTCTTGATAGAAGCCCAAAATTTTCAAGTTATTATTCTCGAGTTCGAGCAAATTTGTTTCTCAACCGATTAACACCTCTGTTTGCTTTAGTTGCTGCTCTCATTGTTGGTGCGATTTTTATATTAGCGGCAGGTGCAAATCCGCTTGATGCTTATAGAGAAATGATCATGGCAAGCTTTGGAAGCCGTAATGGATTAACCGAAACTCTTGTTAAAGCAACTCCTTTAGCTTTAATTGCAGTTGGTACATCTATCGCATACAGATGTAAAATTTGGAGTATTGGACAAGAAGGTCAAATGACCATGGGTGCAATTTTTTCAGCAGGTGTTGCGCTTGGGCTCGGTGATCAACCATCTTGGTTTCTAATTCCATTATTAATGGTTACTGGATTTCTGGGAGGGGCACTCTGGGGCATTTTCCCAGCAATGATGAAAACCAAATTTAATGTTGATGAAATTATTAGTAGCTTAATGCTTAATACTGTCGCATTGCTTTTTGGTAGTTATCTTGTGAACCATCCATGGCGTCAGCGCCCGGGATTTATTCCGCAAACCCCTCAGATTCCAATTACTGCAAGATTGCCAATTTTAATAGAACAATCCCGTCTTCACATTGGTATTTTAGTGGTAGTGGTTGTCACCATTCTATTTCACTTCATCCTTTGGAAAACTACTCTTGGCTATCAAATTAGAGCTGTCGGAAACAATCCAAAAGCAGCAGCTTATGGGGGTATTAATGTTGTAAAAAGTATAATTCTAGCCATGATTCTTTCGGGGGGGCTCGCAGGTCTTGCTGGAATGATAGAAGTTACAGGAATTCAATATCGACTTAAAGACGGGATCTCAATGGGATACGGATACACTGCAATTGTAATCGCGTTGATGGGCAAATTAAATCCTATTCCGGTAACCATTGTGGCTATTTTATTTGGCGCTTTAATTATTGGCGCTGATGCGATGCAATTTTCAGAAAACGTCCCTGTTTTTTTGGCTTCTATCATCCAAGGTGCGGTGGTTTTATTTATTTTATTAGGTGAACCTCAATTTCTACGGAGGAAATAAATATTTTGGAGCTGTTATGGAAACAATATTTACTGTAGAGTCGGCAAAAATTGCTCTTGAGATGGGTGCACCACTCCTCTTAGCTGCTCTAGGAGGTATAGTTTCAGACAAATCAGGAGTATTAAATCTAGGGACAGATGGAATTATGCTTATGGGGGCATTTTTTGGTTTTTGGGGAGCTTATGTTTCCGGCAGCCTTTGGTTGGGATTATTAATGGCAGCATTAATTGGAGGAATACTGGGATTATTAATCGCATTTTTTAGCGTGACAATAAAAGCAGACCAGGTCGTTACAGGTGTATCTGTTGTTATTCTATGTGGGGGGATTTCTTCTTATTTATTTCGTATGTTCTCGACTGCTATTCCCGGTTCTCCAACAATTGAGGTTTTTAAAGACATTAAGATCCCGTTTCTAAGTGATATCTCTATCATTGGTCCTATCATTTTCAAGAATAACATTCTCGTTTTCTTAGGATTTATTTTGGTATTGTTAATTTGGGTACTCTTTTATCGAACAAGCATAGGTCTAGCAATAAGAGCTGTGGGAGAAAATCCTTTGGCTGCGGACACACTCGGTGTGAATGTGGCAAAAATTCGTTACGGCTGCGTAATTTTTAGTTGCGTTATGGCTGGAATTGCTGGGGCTTTCTTATCCTTGGTACGCTTGGGGTCTTTTCAATATAATATGACGGGTGGAAGAGGTTGGATTGCTATCGCTGTAGTAATTTTTAGTGGGCGGGATCCTTTCGGTGTTTTGTTAGGCTCGATGCTTTTTGGAGGAATTGATGCGCTTCAATTGCGTCTTCAAGCAAGAAATGTGCCTATTTACCCACAGTTCATATTAATGTTACCTTATATTTTTACGCTGTTAGCTTTGCTAACTGTTTCAAAAAGACGATCGAGTCCAAAGGCGCTAACTATCCCATATTCAAGGGAGGAAGGTGTTTAATATCTATTGAAATTGAAATCTATAAAATTAATCTCTAAGGAATAATTCAAAATGAATTAATGAAAAATCATATTGTCAAAGATCATAAGGAGGCGCTATAGCATAAACAAAAATATTTTATGGGAAGAATTGAAAGCAAATAAAAAGGATATTCACATTTTACTAATAAGGAGTGAAAAAATGAAATCTCTAAGAACTATCTTTTGTGTAATGGTATTGGGAGCGATCCTTACCTTAGCTTTAATAGGTTGTGCTCCAAAAGAAACGGTTGCAACTGAGACGTCATCAAAAAAAGTTGCATTACTCGTCCTGGGTAGGATTGACGACCATGGTTGGGATCAGGCATTCTATGAAGGTCTAATGCTAGCCAAAGAAAAGTATGGCATTGAAACAGCATATATCGAAACGGTTCCGGAAGCAGATACCGAAAAATATGTAAGAGAATTCGCTTCGAGAGGATTTGATTTAATTATTGGAGCTGATTTCCCATTTCAAGATGCGATATTTAAAGTGGCTGCTGACTATCCAAAAACATGGTTTGCATGGGCAGGTTCGGGACAAACTGCACCTAATGTTGTTACAACAGAAGTTCATGCCCAAGATTGCGCGTACTTGGCTGGTATGCTTGCAGCACGGATGAGCAAGACAGGAGTCATTGCTGGAGTTAAAGGATACGATGTGCCGGATATTATCCGGGATATTAATGGTTATAAACTTGGTGCGAGGGCTGTAAATCCAAATATCATAGTAAAAGATGTCTTTACTTATGATTGGCAGGATCCTGTAAAAGCTAAAGATGCAACGCTTAGTCTTATAGCAGAAAAGGCCGATGTTTTCTATGTAGATGGGAACCCCAAGGATGAGGGGGTTTTTGCGGCAGCAAAAGAGAAAGGACTTTATGCAATTGGATCTGTTGGTGATCAATATGCACTTAGTCCATCAGTATTATTGACGAGCGTGATATATGGCCATCCTGAAACTGTTGTGAAAATAGTTGGAGACCTGGTTAACGGGACTATTAAATCAGCAACTTATAATTATTCTATGAAGGATGGCGGTTGTCATCTGGCTCCTTACCATGATTTCGAAAGCAAGATACCAGATTCAGTCAAAGCAGAAATAGAAAAAGCTAAGCAGGATATTTTGGACGGCAAAATTGTCGTTACAGATACGGTTGAGATGATCGATTAAACTAGAAAAAGTAAAAAAAGATTTTCGAAATGAGGGTCCAATTTTTCATTATTGATAATATTTTATCGATTATTGAAAAATGGGCCCTCAATTATTAAACTTATCAAGACGCAGCGGCAAACAGCAACATAAAAAAAGGAGCTTGATATTTCATTAGAATCTATTATCTCTATTAATAATTGAATAAAAATATTTGAATTTCTTATCTAAGGAGATACCCCGAAAATGAAAACTCTATTAATAAAAAACGGATATTTACTGGATTCTGAACTAACTTTTGGCCAAGCCGATTTACTAATTGAAGGAGACACGATTACGCAAATTGCATCAAATATACAATTTGATGCAGATATGACAATTAATGCCAAAAATAAAGTCATTATTCCAGGTCTTATCAACGCGCACAGTCATTCAACGCAAGCACTTTTTAAAGGGATGGATGATAATCTGCCTTTGGAGCCTTGGCTCATTTTTGATGCATTCTCGGGAAATGAACTGTCTCCCAGGGATTTGTATGTGGCTGCTGCAATTGGAGCTATTGAATTATTAAAAACCGGGACTACGGCAATCCTTGACAACCCAGGTTTTGCTCCTTTTAATATAGTATCCAAGACTGAAGCAATAATTAATGCCTACATCGATGTAGGTATACGATCGATTGTTGCTCCTATCACTGATGACCAAGATGTGTTTTTGGGCTTTCCTTTTCATATTCTGCCTGATTTAAAAACACAGCCTCGATTGAATACCCCTATTCCGTCAATAAATGAACTAGAATCTCAACTTCGAGAACTGCTTAAAAAATGGCCCAAGAATCGTCATCCTCGTGTGAATGTATTTATTGGCCCGATGGGCCCCGGCTATAGTACAAAGGAGTTTCTTAATAAAATTGTTGAATTATCAAATGATTTCGATACTGGAATTCACACCCATCTTTTAGAGACCAAGGCGGAATTAATTGCCGGATGGAACAAGTTTTCAGAATCGCCAGTGAAATATTTAGAAAATATCGGGTGGTTATCGCCAAAAGCGTCCTTTGCTCATGGTGTATGGTTGAATAATGAGGATTTCGATATACTTGCCGAGCATGAATGTAGCATTGTCCATAATCCAATTTCAAACCTAAAATTGGGGAGTGGAATTGCTCCTGTGCAAACTATGAAATCAAGAAAATTGAATGTAGCACTTGGCGCAGATGATGCGAGTGCAAATGATAGTGCAAATATGTTTGATGTTATGAAATTTTCCGGATTAATTCATAAACTTTATGGACCTTATAAGAAATGGCTAGGAGGGTTTGATGCGTTTTGGATGTGCGTGAAGGGAGGAGCAAAAATATTCAACAAGAAAATTGGATATTTACGTTCAGGTTATTTGGCAGATCTTACAATTTTGAATACAAATAGTCTATTTATGATGCCAAAAGAGAATTTCATCAATCAATTAGTATTTAGTGAAAACGGCTCTTCTGTTGATACTGTTATTGTTAATGGTGATATCGTTGTTGAGGGTGGAAAAATGACAACAGTCAACGAGGCCGAATTGCGGTATGAAGCCCAAGAAATTATTCATCGGACATATAAAGAGATTGGTATCCGGGTTAGAGCATTAAAAAAATATGAAAATGAATTAGAGAAAATGTTGAAAGTGGTAAAAGATTGCCCAATCGGTTTTTCAAGATTAGTTGAAAATTAATTATTGGAGGTCGTATGTCTTCATTACTACTCCGACATATAGATATTCTCGTGACGATGGATGTGAATCGCCGCGAAATTTCTGATGGTGCAATATATGCAAAAAATGGTTGGATAGAGAAAGTAGGTAAAACTAATGAATTGCCATCGGAGGCAGATAGTATTATTGACTTATCTGGCCACATAGTTCTTCCAGGTTTAATAAATACGCATCATCATCTATATCAGACATTAACCCGTGCAGTTCCAGAGGCACAAAATGCGGATTTGTTTAAATGGTTAATTGCTCTTTATCCATTATGGGCAAGATTAACACCTTCAGATTTGTCTCTCTCTACACAATTAGGATTAGCTGAACTTGCATTATCAGGTTGTACTACAACATTAGACCATCCTTACATTTTTCCAAATGGTTGCCGTTTAGATGATGAAATTGAAGCTGCACGCATAGTTGGTATACGATTTCATGCAGCTCGTGGATCAATGAGTATGGGAGAATCGCAAGGAGGATTACCGATAGATCAATTAGTTGAAACAGAGGCACACATCCTTAAAGATAGTCAAAGATTAATTGAGGCTTATCATGATTCTTCACCGGGAGCGATGATACGAATTGTGCTAGCTCCTTGTGCACCAACTTCCGTTTCTTCTGATTTACTCCGAGAGACAGCAAAACTTGGTAGGTCATACAATGTATTTCTCCATACTCACTTAGCTGAAACTGTGGGCGAACAAGAGTTTTGCTTGGAGTTGTACAAAAAAAGATTATTGGATTATCTAGAAGAATTAGAATGGGTTGGAAGAGATGTCTCCTATGCCCATGCTGTTCATATGAACACTAAAGAAATCGAACGCCTGTCAAAGACAGGTACAACCGTTGCTCACTGCCCAACTTCAAATATGCGATTAGGATCAGGTATTGCCCCTATTATAGAATATTTAGAGAAAGGAATACCAGTAGGTTTAGGAGTTGATGGTTCTGCGAGCAATGATAGTTCACACATGCTCTCAGAGGTCCGACAAGCGATGTTGTTAGCTCGTTTGAATACTGCGATAATTACAGATAAAAACTTTTCGCAAAATTTACTAACTCCACGCCAGGCGATCGAATTAGCAACTATCGGTGGAGCTAAAGTCTTAGGAAGAGAAGATATTGGTTCTTTGGAACCTGGAAAGTGTGCTGATTGTATTGCGATCCACAAAAAAAGAATTGAATATTCAGGAGCATTACACGACTTTGTAGCTGCCATAGTTTTATGTACGCCAGTAATGGTTGATTATAATTTTGTGCACGGAAGTGCTATTGTGAAAGAAGGGCAGCTGACAACATTGGATCTTGGTAAGTTAATCGATGCTCATAATAGAGCCGCGTTTCGTTTAAGGAATTGAAATAAATAAGAACTAAGATCTACCTCGAAAATCTGATCACATAATATGAGAATATTTTATTCTCATATATTTTTCTAAACGATCGTATGTATTTTTATATAAAAATATTTATTTTTGATCATATGAGGGGATTTCGATATCTTTATATTTCAACTATATTCCTTATCAATTCTGGACAGGGCGAAAATATTTGAATGAATTATCTATGAATCATAATATTAGGTTCGATTATCGTATAAAACTAAAATTGTTTGATTCCAATACAAACATAAAAAAATATAAATAAAAATCTATTTTTGATAGACCATTTATGATAAGTATGAGAATATTGAATAATATTCTATATCTATTCTCAAATTTATGATTTGAGAATATAAGAATTTATAATTGGCAGGCATTATAATGAAAAGCCATTAACAAATTCTATCTTAAATAGAAATGACTATATTAACACTTCGTGAAGCACTAAAAATAGAACCTTTGAATCGGGCGCAAATCATTGCTGGCAATAAGGGATTGGATAACATAATTAATTCCGTAAATGTTATGGAGGTCCCAGATATTCAAAGATGGGTTCACCAAGGGGAACTATTAATAACCACGCTTTATCCACTTCGTGATGCTTCAGTACAAATTGAAGAATTGATTAAGATACTCTCAGATAAGGGATTATCTGGATTAGCAGTAAAGTTTAATCGTTTTGTTTCCCCGTTTTCGAAAAGAATTTTAAATTTAGCAGATAATTTGTCTTTTCCTATAATCGAACTTCCAGAAGATATTGCATTTGTTGATGTTATTCAATCAATTACTACGAAAATCTTGGAGTTAAATACAAAAGAACTCGAACGATCTATTTTGATTCATAAGCAATTTATTGAATTGGTAATACAGGGAGGGGATTTTTACGATATTGCTAAATCACTAGAAAGAATAATTAATAAACGAATAACGATTATTGATCATTTTAATAGAGTATTAGCAAATAGTTCGGGATTAGACTCTGTGCTAGACCCCAATTATTTTGAAAAGTATGAAAACGACACTTTCATGACTCATGAATTTAGACCAGAAATTGTTTCCGCAAGGCTGACTGATAAATTGTCAAGTATGAGGGTTAAAAAATCGATAAACGCGAATGAATTTATCTATTTTATTTCTTATCCTATTCAGATTGGATCAACAAAATTAGGTGATATTTATATATGGAGTAATAAGATCAAACCGTCGGATTATCCTGATGAAATAGCCCTAGAAAATTGTTCGGCTTCTATTGCAATCAAAATGATGGAGAAAAAAAATATTCATCAAATGGAGGATCGTTATAAAAATGAGGTATTGGTTGGACTTCTTTCTGATCAAATAAGCATTAAGGAAAGTGCCCTCAGAAAATCACTAGAATATGGTTATGAATTAAAGCCACCATTTTTTATTCTTGTAATTAATGCTGAGCCTAAAAAAGAAAAGAAACTTGAATTTGACTACCATAAGGAAATTGACAAAACACTTTTTTATATTAAAAGAAAAATTCGAATATTGAATTCTGATACGATATTTTGGAATCAAGGATCTAAATTAATTATTTTTTTTCCAACAAATATTGCGACACAAAAAAAGGGACAATTTACTATTGAAAGAATAACCTCGAGCCTACAATTATTATTAGATGAATTGTCTTTTGAAGAAAGCTTGATATCAGTATCAATTGGAATAAGTACTATTGGAACAGATTTAATGCATTTTGACTATGCATATAAATGTGCTCTCCAAAGTCTTTTTGTAAGTCCAATATTTATTAATAAACCTGAAGGAAAAATTACTTATTTTGGAAATTTGGGAATATTTCGTTTAATTTCAATAGATAAAGGTCAATCAGTGTTAGAAGATTTTTGTAAAGAGGCTTTAGGTGAGCTCATATACTATGATAAAGAAAATGGAACTGATCTTTTGAAAACGTTAAAAGTATATTTTGATAATAATCAAAATGTGGATAAATCGGCAAAATCACTTTTTGTTCATTACAATACTCTAAGGTACAGATTAAATCGTATTTTAGAGGTTCAAGGTAACATATTTGAGTCCCCGGACAAAAGAATAGCAACAGAAATTGCTTTACAACTTTATTCAATTCTTTATAATAATTAACCCATATTTTGTATTCAGATTTTGTATGATAGTATCGGTATTACTATAAAATTTGAACAGATATGTCTATATATCCGATTCAATAAATATTTTTCAAATTAAAAGTGAGAATATAACAAATTTTGGGTAAAATCACCTTTATTTTATGACGCTCGAATTTTCCTTTTTGCTTGCCTATTTAATCTTATATACCGGAAAGATAATTCTCTTTGATAAGAGAAAGAATTTTTTCTTTTGAAATATTTAATATAGATTCTGGGTTTAACTGTCAAGCCCGCCCCAATTTTGTGTACTGTATAGACGCTGTACTAATGTATGGACGATATGGACACTTGGAGCTACTGACTCTTAAACAGTAGGTTCTTCCGTTTTTCTAAATATCCTGATTTATAATAGAGCATAGGATTATTGAAAATTAACAACCGCCATATATAGGCTAAAAGTATTAGAATTCACGAAATATTCCACCTGTGGGGGTATAGAAGCATGGTGGATGGGCATAGGACTCATAAGCCCTTGGTCGTGGGTTCAAATCCCACTCTCGCCACTTTTTGTTATATGCCACAGGTGGGGGTTAAGAACAAAAAACAAGCCTAAAACTCCATATATGGCGGTCAAAAAAGGAGGCAGAAATGCCAGAAAACCGCCAAACCGATGAGCAGAGGATTATTTCAGTTTTTTCCATCCTTGAATGGGCAGAGGCATTCATCGTTGACCGAAAAACCAGGGGGAAAAGGCAGAAGCTTTTGAAGCTACCACCTTACCACTACGATTTACGTATAGCTTAAGTAATGAAGCAAACTTAATATGGTTATTCACAATAATTAATATCTGAACAAGAAATGGAGAACTTGTTTATTAATTGAATGAAATCGTTATAAGCATCATCACCTATCCTATTTGCGTCTTGAGCTGCAGAAACGCTTTTATTAAAATAATCGATATTATTATTTCGAATCGCTAGAACATGATACCGAGCAGAATCAGCCATTTTTGCATAATTATCCATATATTTACTTTGAACGCCTCGTACTTCTTCGGGCCCATTAATTTTTATCAACTGGTTATATAAAAATGTAACATTATTACTGTAATCATTAAGTTGTATTAATTCATTTGCTGTAGGAGGACGTTCCACTATTGTTGCTATTAATGGCTGAATGTTCTGAAACACAATCTCACTTTGCTTTTCAAGTGCAACTATTTCTTTAGCCCATGAAATAATATCTGAGCGGGCTGATGAAGGAGAAGAACATGCACAAAATAGAATCAAAATTATAAAAAAAATGGTTACTTTTTTCATCCCTTGAATTCACCTATTATTTTTAGAATATTTCGAAATTTAATTTTGTGGCAGCATTGCTACCTTCCAAGCAAGCTGTTTCTGTTCGCCTGATTATTCCTCTCTTTGTATCTGCTAAATGTTCATCTCTTTGAAATGCCATATGAGGATTGTTTTTATAGTGTGCATGAAAAATTAATTCAAATAGTTCGTAAGATGGGATGTATGTTATTGCAAAAACATCCTTGATATCATTAGGTAACAAATTGCAACTCGCTAGGGCTATTTTATTTATGAAAGAGAAACCGACACCGATCAAACAGGAATAATAAACACTTATTTTATTACATATGTTTATTTTTTCATCTAATTTTTTTCGATCGCTGGAATTTATTATTGATTCAAGTGAAATGCTAATCGAATCCAAATTAATATTAAAAAGCATATCTAATTCAGTTTTTTCCTTAATCCATAAATTTGGATTTGATTCCACAAATTCACCCCATTTACTATAATAGTAGATTAGGAGTGGATGATTTGTTAAATTTGTTATATAGCCATCTATTTGATCTAATGAAATTTGCGAAGATTTAAAAATACCCATATTTTCCTCTTTGTAAAATTGCATTGATAATAAAACATCAATTTCCAAAGTCATTATATACGAACAAAAAAGTTATTATTAATTCACACAAAAATATTAGTGATGTTTTTGAGTCGCTTTCCCCGCGGGTGCAAATCGGGTGCAGATGAGGTACAACTGTGTAGACACAGTGGACAAAATTACCCCTATATGTGGAAATGCATGGACACCGTACCACCATATAGACGCAGTGGACATTCTGGAAACTGACTCTTACTCAGAATCAATAAGAATGGATGACCCCAAATACTTCAATAGATAATAGCAGTGAGATATTGGGCTAATAATTGCTGTACGTTAGGTTCGGGTCAATTAAAGAATATCACCATCCATGTTTTTGGTTCGGATGGTGATTTTTATTTCTGTATATTTATTCTAGCTCAGTAGGTAACCGCCATCCACTACGATGGTTTCGCCGGTGATGTAACGGGAAGCGTCGCTGGCAAGGAAGAGGGCTACAGTGGCGATATCGTCCGGGTCTCCCTGCCGCCCCAGAGGGATGCGGGCGGTGAAGGCTTTGCCCATGGCTTCAAAATCTTCGGGTTTCAATCCGGAAGCCTGCATCATAGTAAGAGTCCCTTGCTGGGCACCCGGGGTTTGAATTCCGCCAGGGGCGATGGCGTTGACGTTAATCCCGCTTTTACCTAATTCAAGGGCGATGGCTTTAGTCATCATTACCAACCCGCCTTTGGAGGAATCATAAGCGGTCAGGTTGCCGGTGGGATGCAGCGCATCAATGGAAGCGACGTTGATGATCCTGCCGCCCTTTTTGTTTTCCACCATAATTTTGGCGGCTTTCTGAGCAAAGAAAAAGGCGCTCTTGAGGTTGGTATCCAACACTTTATCCCAGAAGTCTTCGGTCATATTGAGGATGGGCATGAAGGGGAAGATGCCCGCGTTATTGACCAGGATATCCAGTCCGCCAAAGGTCTTAACGGTGAAATCTACCGCATTTTCAATTTCCGCTGTTTTACGGATGTCCACCTGAATAAAAGCTGACTTTACTGTCTTAGCTTTCAACTCAGCCACGGTCTTTTGGCCCTGCTCGGGGTTAATATCAGCAATGACCACATTGGCGCCGGCTTCACCCAGACGTTCGGCGATGCCTTTGCCGATCCCCATGGCTCCCCCGGTCACCAGGGCAGTCTTACCTTTCAGATCAAATAATTGTGCAATCGTTTTTGTAACCATTTTTACCTCCACCTTGAATATATATTTATAATAAATATAACAAATATGACAATATTTGTCAAGTATGGAAATCATTGGGGAATAGTGACTTTAAACAAAAAAACTCTTGTTGTCGTCAAGAGTTAATAAAGATGAAATTACTCTGAAAAATATAGAAAAAGCAACCATAACCGGTTGCTTTTTCGTCATCAGCTTCTATGGGATTGTTTGACATGGTTCCAGTACAAATATTTCCGGCTGTGAGTAAACACCAGATTTTTGTTGTGCCTCACGCAGTGCCGGGGATTGAGAATAGCTTTTCGCCTTTCCCAGGCTATCCCATTCGGTGATTGCCGCCACCAATTTGGGGTTATCGGCACACTGGAACACTTGCGAACCTTTTGACCCTGCAGCAATTCTTAAGCTTTCAGCTGCCATAAAAACCGCTTTCCATTTGGCAAAATCCTCAACGACATAATTGAAATAATAATTAAAACAATTACTCAGATACCAGATTTTAATTAGGAGTATTTAGAAACCTTAACAACATATCAAGATATTAAGTCTAGATTCGAGTCGCCTTTCCATTTGCGGGTGATACTATGAAAGCGTCCCTGCCCATTTGCTAAACTTGAAGTAACTGACAAACAAGTTTAGAGAAGGAGGAACGCTTATGGTCCCATTTTATCTTGGAATTGACCTGCATCTCAAGCGCACATTCATGGTGTTGATGAATGCCCATGGGGAGGTAGTTGACAAACAACGCATTTCCAATGATGACATATCCAGATATCTTCAAGAACAGGTGCCCAAAGAGACGCACGCGGTATTGGAAGCCACCCGCAACTGGCCGTTCATGTATGATCTGTTGAG
>JAUYCC010000093.1 GCA_030692365.1 Pelolinea sp.
ATGCGTTTTTAACAGCCCGTGCAGCGAACGAACGATATAACTGACCACTGCTTCGGGCGTGTAGTAAACGCCGCGGCGTTCGCGCTCGGCGGGGTCGTACTGCGCCAGAAAGGTCTCGTAGAAATGCACGATCGGGTCGCGGCCCTTGCCCTGGCGGTAGAAAGTGGCGAGGATTCCGGGCGCGTCGGCTACCGCCAAAACTTCGGCGATATCGTCCACGCACCAGACAAGCTGATCGGGCAGATCGCCGAGCGAGATGTATCTGAACAGGCCGCGCAAGACGCCGATGGTGTGCGGGATATTATCGAAAGCCGCGCGGCGGTTGAAAACCTCTCCGGCGCGCGTACGGGCGGCAAACAGGCCATAAGTGATGGTCTGGGCGAAGAGGTCGGCGAAATCCTCCGGTGTCAGCGTTCCGATCAGATAGGTCTGGAAGGCTTCATAAAAGCTGTTAAGCATGCCGCCTGCGCCAGGTTCCTGTGCAATCTCGCGCTCAATCACGTCACGCAGAAAGCGGGTGCGTTTGGCCAGTTCAACCGCCAGGGATTCGGCTGTGAAGGATTTGGGCAGCGAGAAATCCAAAAAGCGGTCGAGCAGGGCGGCCAGTTCATCGGTCTTTTCCAGCGGCGGCAGGGTGCGCAGCCGGTTAAGGACCATCGGCCTGGCGGCAAGCACCGTATCCACGCGCACGCTGTTACGGTAAAGGCGAAACTCGAGGAAATTGGTCAGAATGAGGTTGGGAAATGTTTCGCGGTAGCGCCTGAGTTGTTCGGAATCCTCGATGAGGTCGAGGTTTTCATCGGTGGGTTTCTTGGCTTCCACATAACCGATGATGTGGTCAGTCCCGTTCCACAGGCGGAAATCCGGATTGCCGGCATCGGTCTGTTTTGGCAGGGTGGTAACGCGCACATGCGCTCGGCCTTTTTCCTCGGCAACGGCCGTTAACATAACGGAAAGCGCCGAATAAAAGCTTTCTTCGCGCGCGTCTCCCTGTGTGGCTATCGCGTACAGCTCTTTGAGGTAATTGGTGAAAATAGTTTTGTTGCTCATTGCATCCCTGTTCAACCCGCCAAAATTGTATTCGACCTATAGATAAATTGTATATTTGTATCCAATTTTATCAACTAAAAAGTGCCTTGCATTTCGAGAAACTGGTTGGTAAAACCAATAAGAAGCTGTCCTAAAACCTGTTTTGTCATGTTGAGCACAGCGAAACATCTCGTAATAATAAGGAGAGACTTTTCGCTTCGCTCAGAGTGACAAGGATCTTTTTAGACGACCGCACTCTCCGGCTTGGGATTACATTTCAGTGATCTAACCGCTCCTTTCTGGATTTTAATGTTTCCAAATAACCCAAGACATCGTGGCTGACCTGTTCCGGATAATCAAACCCCATCTCCTTTGACAGGTTCCGAGCCAGCGCATTGAACAAATCCAGCATGGCTAACAGGCTCTTCCAGGTTTCTTCTTTGTCATAAGGCGAGAAGCAAGCAGAAATGGCTTTGACCAGGTCCAGTGATACCCATTTTTCAAAGCGCTTGCCGCCCAGGTGCAGAACAGGGTCATGGCTCCAGCTCTGCCGGCGCTGCCGCTCCCACAGCACCATTTGGTAAAGGTGGTCTTTGATATAGCTGGCTTCAATGCGCTTGGCGTACCACAGGTCGCCGCGGGTCAGGGACCTTGCTACGCAGTAAGCCTCAAACAAGAAGTTATAGACCGTCTGAAGAAACAGGTCTCTGTCCGGCAGCAAAACGAGAAATCCCAGCCCATCCGGCTTGGGCAGCCGCGCAGCCAAGCCGTCCTTATCCACCAGCACGCGGTAACCGTTGCGGTAGCTTTCATAGGCTTTGCTCCCGTCCGCTATTTCCACCAACGCCGCAACCGGCCAAAAACTGAAGTCAATACGTTCGCCGTTTTTAAAAACCACCAGGCGGCTGGGAAAGGCCTGGCCGTAAAAAACTAATTCTTCCTTCTGGTAGACAAGCACCTCGCCAAATTGATCTAACCAGCAGGCACTTTTCAAATACGGTTCAGCATCGCGGGTAAAAATGTTGACATCGTAATCCGACAGATCATCGATGAACTTTCCAATTGATTGCGAGCCCTCCAGGATAACTGCACGAATACTCTCATCAGCCTCGCCAAATGAAACAAGTTTGGCGATTATTTCTTTATTCATCTGTTCTTTCTTAATTCTGGCTTGATTCGGGCTGACATTTTTCCGCAGGTTTTATTTGATAGTTTTCCGCATTTGTAAAGCAGTTTCGCCATCGTCGTAAAATCCAGGCTGCACACCGATCAAAACAAAACCCATTTTTTTCCAAAAGCGGAACCCGGCGAGGTTGGTTTTTCTGACCTCCAGGTCAATGTGGTCAATTCCGTAAGCCTTTACACGCCGGATTGTTTCTTCCAACAGCACTGATCCCACCCCGCGCCGCCGGAAATCCGGATGAATGGCAAGCGAGGCCAGCTCGGCTTTGTCATCCAGGATTCTGGAGATCATGTCCCCCGCGATGCAGTCCTCTATTTCAGCCACCAGGCACAGGTCAGGGGTGTACCCCAGCCAGCGCCGGAAATCATCCTTGTGGTATGCATCATACTTGTTAAAGGAAAGGTTTTCAATCTTAACGATCTGGTTGAGGTCTGACTCGCTTAAGGTGAGCTGCCTTATGGCAATCTTTCCTTC
Organism: Pelolinea sp.; assembly: GCA_030692365.1. Taxonomy (GTDB): domain Bacteria; phylum Chloroflexota; class Anaerolineae; order Anaerolineales; family Anaerolineaceae; genus Pelolinea. The sequence goes on from JAUYCC010000093.1 coordinate 2,687, forward strand.
GGACACGGTCATTTACTTAATCGGGATGAAATTGATCTGCGGGGTGCTTTGAGGTCTCTTCCCGCGTGCTTCAGAAGAAGTTGCAGGATATTTACCTCATCTAAACCATAATCCTCGGCCAACCGTATTAAACGCTCGTCCAACGGGTCAGGTGAAAGGTCAATTTCATCTAAATAGAACCCGTCAGATTTGACAAAATCAAAACGCGCCAGTCCCCTGGCTTCCAGGAGCTGATAGGCTTTCAGCGCAGGTTTAATGTATTCTGAATGACCAGGTGACAGGAATGGGGCGGAATCGAGGATATAAACACTTTCCTTTTCTCCGGTAACCATTTCCTGCAGTACCACATCTTCGCGGGCAGGGTAGTTTTTAAGCGCTTTTTTCATTTCAGCCTGATTTTTAATAACCAGCCCATTGCGGGATACATCACAATAAAGGGTTAATGGAAAATGAAAGCCATCAGGGAGAGCAGCACTGCCCGCCTTTGTAATAACAAACGGAGCCTGCGGAACGCCGGAAGCCAAGAGCAGCGGGAACAACTTGGTGTAATTGCGGACCAGCGAAAGGCCCAACAAACTTGACCCAGTATATCGTACTCCAGCTATCTCAAGGATTGCGGGAATTAGATTGGTTTTTCCCCAGCCGTAAATGCTGGCAAGATTAATAATCACATCAGGCTGGTGTTTCATCACGGACTCAAACAAGCTGTTGTCAGCCCTCTGACGAAGCACCTCATGGCCTTTGCTTTCCAACAGGTCGTGGATACGATTGATCTTTTTTGCGGCCGGCGAGTCTGGCTCTACTGGTTCTAACAGGACGATTTTCATATGGTCCCCAAGATGGCATTTTGCAGAAGCGCATTGATCATGGCGGTGTAATCCAGCCCAAAGTCCAAGGCCGTGCGCACAAAGCCGCTCCCGTCTTCGCCGATGCTGGGGTTTTGGTTGACCTCAAGAACATAGAGCGTGTGGTCGTTGTAGCGCATGTCCACCCTGGCGTATGAATCCAACCCCAGAATAGTAAAGCACCGCATGGCGGTTTCATTGATATGGTTGAATTCTTTATCCGTCAGGTTCTCAGGGTGGACCGGGGTGGTTTTTTGATACCGGTCGGATTGGGTAATCCATTTGGCGTCATAATCCAGGTATCTCCGGTTGGGCGGCAGTGCGTCATATTCAATTTCCAGAATGGGCATGGTCCGGTTGACCTTACCGGGCAGGATCGCAATTGCGAATTCCCTTCCGCCGATAAACTCCTCCACCAAAGCCGACTGCTTGAGTTCGGTATTGATTTGCCTGACCTTGTCTTTTAATTGCTGGCGATTAGTGACCAGCGAATGTTCATCAATGCCAATGCTGTTTTCGGTGGCAACCCCTTTTACAAAAAGTGGGAATTTCAAATCGGGGCGGAGCCGCTCTTCATCATTGCTAAATACCTGGAAGCGCGGAATGGTAATGCCGTGATAGTCAAGGATATGTTTAACACGAACCTTATTAATTCCGAGGGCAATATAAAAAGCGCTGGTGCGGGAGTGCGGAATACCCAAAAATTCGAGCAGAGCTGCTGTGTAGCCTTCACCGCGCGAGTCACCGCGGATGCGCTCACTGGTGTCGAACGCGACTTCAATTTCAGAGCGGCAAAGTTTTTCTATGTCCGGCGGGGTGTCCATGTCAAAAAACTGGACATTGTGACCGAGCTTTACAAGATGCCTGCCGACTGCAATGCCTGTATCCCGTAATTCTTTCTCTTCCGGAAGTAGGCGTTTATGCGCGAATGAGTTGTAAATAATGCCAATATTCATATACGGATAATTTGAATACTAGTATATTACCATAATTCGTTTTGGAAATAACTTGAAAATGTTGGGGTTAGAGTCCATCGAAATTTTTCGGCGTATGAAGAAAGCAAGGAATTTGAAATCTAGTCTTTTTGAGCCTGGATACTTATGAGAGCAATAAGAAATCGTGGATAAAAATTTACAATCTTGGTCAGGGTTAGAATTAGGCGAACCATATATGCTCCTAATAAAAGAATGCGTTTTATATTCATCATTCGAAGATGCGGTTAAGTACCCACAGGCCGGAATAAAAAGGAAGAAACAGAACCATGTTTGTTGGCGGTGAATTTTATTATGACCACTGTTGGATAGCAGATAAACCAACGCTTTTAACCGAAAAGATGCACTTTCTCAATGGCGGAAGGGCGTGCCTGGCTATTATCGGCGATTATCTGCTTGACCACGGCATTGATAAAATCTTATTACCCTCCTATTTATGCCCATCCATCGTGACGCCCCTGGAACGCGCCGGTCTGAAGTGTGATTATTATCAAATTAATGAAGACCTTTCTATAGACCTGGATGATCTAGCCCAAAAAGTTGTCGGTTACAAAGCCGTTTATTTCATTAACTATTTCGGTTTTTTACACCCGCCTGAAGTTCGCGACTACCTGAAAGCCCTACAGAAAAATGGCATGATTGTGGTGGAAGATAACGCCCAGGCCGGGTTTACTGACCACCCAACCGGCGATTTCATCCTGAACAGCCTGCGCAAACTGGTCCCTTACGACGGTGGGTACCTGATAACCGATCATGATATTGTGCCCTACCTCTCAAAATACCATGGCCTCCCCAACCGGCGCCTGCCTGTCATCCTCGAATACCGGCAGCGGCTGCGTGATTATCTGTTTGACGGGGTGGGTAATTATAAAAAGCTTGTGAATTTATATGCCCTGGCAGACCAATATTACGCGACTGACATTGTGGTTGAGGGCGACCCCGAAGAGCAATGGCACATCGAGCGGCTGGATTGGGAGGGCATCCGGAAAGTCCGCCGGGATAATTACCAGTATATGCTGGGGTTGATCGCGCCAATTCCTGAAATTACACCGCTATTTCCTGCACTGCAGGAAGACAATATGCCCCTCGGACTGCCGGTCTATCTCAATGGCGTTTCACGTGACGAGGTTTACGAGTATCTGGGGGAGAACGGGATTGGCCTGTTCATCCACTGGGAGGAGCTGCGGAATGACCCGCGCGTCAACGGAAACCAACTGGCAGTATCCATGGCTGACAGGATGCTGACGCTGGCAACAGACCAGCGCATCAGCCGCGAACAGATGGATTATCTGGCTATGCATCTGGTTAAGGGCATCGCCAGGGCGAAAAGAAAACCGCATTAGCCTCGTTGAAGGTATCAAAGGTTACTAACGCGGCTTGTTTCTTGTGTTAAGGCAACTTATCCCCAAAACCATTTCTGAATTATCAATAATGATTCGCAGATTATAAAATCGCTGCTTTCAGGCGCGCGTCAGCTCGCTTAAACCATTGCACAGTCACCAGCCCGGTAATAAGGATAACCGCAATCCCCACCAGTCCGGTTATGCCACCCAGAATTGGATTGGTGTTGGGAAATAACAGCATGCGCCAGATGCCATAAGCCTGGCTGTTAAAGACGCCGTGGATCCAACCGGCAAGGATGGCGCTTTTGTAACGCAGCGTTAGTTCATTGATATAGACACTGATTGATGTGGTCAGCAAAATCATCATCAGAATTCCCAACACCGGATACCCGGGATAATTGAAACCGATGGCGACCAGCGGGGCATGCCACAGGCCCCAGATGAAGCCCACCAGAAGATAAGCCTTCCATTTCCCGAGCGGCATCAAACGGGGAAGCAGATAACCGCGCCAGCCCCACTCCTCTCCGAATCCCGCGATACTGTTGATAACCGGCGCCATTGTTAAAGAAACAATGAAGAGCAAAGTCAGCAAGAGGCTGGGCGCTGGCGCAGTGGACATGTCAGCCCCGGTTGAGGCGATCAAGGCAAAGAAGCTGTTTAGCTGCCAGTCCGGTTGGCCCAAACCCAAAGCCCAGGTTAGCAAGTAGGTGATGATGAAGCTCAAAGGAATGACCAACGCGGTAACCAGATAAGGCTTCCAGGATGGTCCAAAGGTGAACAATGTGGAACTTATTTTTTCATGCGTGATGAACCGTACGGTGATCAGGGTAGCCAATGCAGGCACCCACATCGCAATCAAGACCGTAAATTGCCCTATCACGGCAGGGATCAGCGTCATGCGGAAACCTGACAGGATCAGAATTCCTTCCATTAAGTATGTGATCCCAAAAGTGATGAGCAGAAATGAGGTAATTCCTTTTCGGTTGATCATGGTTTCTTCTTTAACCTCTTGGCATTGAATTTAATACGCAAAACATTTAGATCCGGTTTCCACACAATACTCATTGAACCATACCGAATTTTTTGTTCCTGGCTGTCATTTTTAAGAAATATTTCAGCCTCTTCTCAAATTCTGCCGGCCGCTTTCTTGCTTCTACGATCCAGCCAATACGGATTCTCTGATAGCTTTCTGGAAATTTACTAAATTTTTGCCAGGTCTGCTCATCTGCCTGAAACGCTTTCAGAATATCCGCAGGAATGCTAAGGTTTTCCGGTGATAGGTCGCCCGCGGTAGCTAACCCGACAGGGGTCATCTCTCTCGGCTGAATAAGCCGTCTGACCCTTTCCTTGTTCATATCAGAGAGGGGGCTGTTCGGCCAGCGCGGGGTAAACCTGCGTGCGTTGCTTACATCATCAATTTTCTTGACAGTGCTGTCAATCCAGCCGAAACACAGCGCCTCATCCACCGCGTCGTTATAAGCCAAACTGGGTTTTCCAGATTTTTTCAGGAAATAGACAAGCCATATTTCTTTTTCTGTTTTGTGGTTGGCAGCTAACCAGGTTCGCCATTCTTTTTTATCAGTGAAATAGACAGTCTTGCCGAGAATCATCGGGATTAACCTGACACTTTGTATTTATGGTCCACTATCGAATTCAATTTCGATACGCTACCCAGCCCCACATCAAACCAACCAAACCAACGTATTGTTCCCCCTGCATCACTTAAACAACATCACCGCTTTTTGTACCGCATTCCACAGGCCGTAAGCCAGAGGAATACCAACCGCTGCCCACGCGGCAATAATCACAACTGGGTGAGTGGCGGAACTAGCACCTGTCATAACCGCAGAATTCCCGCCAACTGACACCACAGTACGGTCGTGCGCCAGATGTTTTTCTTTCGCGAGTTCTTTATCGGTCATGAAATACTTGTCTGCGACCGGGCGCACCAGCAGATTACATAAGAAACCCAGCGCCAGAAAGCCCGCGAGAATGTACATGGTCACATCATAGGCTTGCGCTTCCGGCACAGCGCCATGTTAGGCGTTCTCATTTCACCGAAGATGACGATCGAGATGCATGTAAATGGATAGTATCACGCCACTTCTCTTCTATACAACGTCGTCTTCTGTGTACTCAACATTGCAGTTTGGACAACGAGGCTTATACGATGAATCTTTCTCTCCCCCATAGAATCCTCCACCCTTGCTTTCATATCCTAACCACCCAAAGTTCAGTTTGAAGCGGAAATCACAGCTATGGCAGTGGTACAGACTCCCTTCTGGCTGGGCAATAGCGGAAAGATTCACCTTTTCAATGCATTGCCTGCATGCGTATATGCCGAGCCGTTCGTCACGAACATACTGCGCACCAAGTGCACCAAAGCAGACACCGCATTTCATCACACCACTCATTTTGGCGCTTGGCACTCCTAAATTGCGAGTCCCAAATAGCCGCCTCAAAATACCCATGATCACGTCTCCTCTCCCGAATCTCTTTTTCTGATGTTATCGAACTAAACGGACGAAAATAGTAGATGCCGCCCTTACGGTGAGCGTTAGTGATGCGCGGGTATCGCAACACCTCCACCCTGTTCTTCGGCAGGGCTCTTCAGGCCTTACTTGCCACTTTCTCCAGGATTCCCGCGACCCTCTTGACAAGTTCCCGTGAAGGAGCCCTCAAGAGCAGGGAAAGTAAAAGTGCTCCTATTCCAAGAACAAGATAATTCTCACTCCGATAGAAGACAAGTGTAAGGAGAGCCAATGCTCCAAGAACTATCGCGACTCGAAGTACGCCGAAAGGCATGTATCCGCTTGGTCCGCGACAAACTGTACTGCCATCCTTATCTTGAAAAAAAATATAACATCCCTTTGACGCGTCTTGCACGATTTCGAGGCGGTTCTTCTTGACCTCCACGCGGTAGGCCGGGCCGAGGTCCTTTTGGATGATGCCCTTGATTTCTTCTCCGGTCACGATCTTGTCAAACACAAACTTTGCCATCTGAGCCTCCTTGAATTGTGTTGATCCTTAATCCCATTCTTTTCCAATACGGAAAAATATTTGGATATTGGGGTTACTTTTATCCCTCATAGACATTAATTATAGCCCTCCACTTTATCTATGCAACCAAAAAGCGCTTCATCATTCACTCAAACGGCGCGTTACAAACACGCCCTCACAATCATCGGACTGATTTAACGCGAAGCACTCTTCGTGAACCCACCGCAGGTCCGACTCGGCTCACGCATGGAGGGTAAGGGCGCCGTGGCCGAATTGGATGAGATCGGTCATGGAACTGTAGAAGAGGTCGCGGAATAGTCCAAAGAGACATAACCCGAGAAGGAAAGCGACCAAGCCTGGCTTTCCAAAGCGGCGGACCACCCGCCAGCAAGGGGAAAGCAAGGAAGTAATTGAAAAAGATCTAGCCCGATTACGGGCGAATTTTACGGGATGCGGGTGCGTATCTGCTGTGCCATTTCGCGGGCGCGGGGTTCGGCAATTCCGGTGTAGCCTTCAACCGCGAACAATTGGCTGAGGTCAGAAGGCGCGACCCAACAGGTGACGCGTTCGTCTTGCAGAACAAGCCCTGCAAGGGGATTAGCCTGCCCTTTTTCGATGGCCTGCCAGGCCGTCATACTGAGCTGACGCAGCACCTCGTGCATCTCCTGGCGGTCTGCCCCATTTTTGACCGCCGCTATTATCACCCGCTCCACGGCGGCAAATGGCCCAAACTTATCCAGATTATGCTGCATCTTTACCGGGTTCACCTTCAACCCATCCATAATCTTCGCCAGCGTCATCACTATTTCATCCACTGACAGGAAGGTCTCCGGGAAAAGGGTACGGCGGTTGGCGCTGTCATCAAGGGTGCGCTCAAGCAGCGAATTGGCATAGTTGTTCCACGCGGTCAGCGGGGCCACGCTCACTGCGCGCGCCAGAGAATTTATCTTTTCGGCTTCGATGGGATTACGCTTGAACGGCATGGCCGAAGAACCTACCTGCTCTTCACCAAAGGGCTCTGCCAGCTCGCCGATCACTTCAGATTGCAGCAGACGCAGATCAAAGGCGATTTTATAGGCAGTGGCAGCCAGCCCGGCCAGAGTGCTGAGCACGGCGTAATCCTGCTTGCGCGGGTAAGTTTGCGTGGTCACCTCAAAAAAAGGCAGCCCGAAGGCCTGGCTGAGGAGCGTTTCAAAGCGGCGCTGGCCTTCCAGGCCGAAAAGCATTACATAAGAGGCCGCGTTGCCAACCGCGCCTTTGAAGCCCTTACCTTTTAACTCGCTCCTTACTTTTAATAGCGCTTCATAATCTTCCAGCAGGTCCTGCGCGTAACCGGCCAGGCGGTAGCCCAGCGTGGTTGGCTCAGCCGGTTGCAGATGGGTGAACGCCATCACCGGCACACCGGCGTAGGCTTCCACCTTCCCGGCCAGGGTTTTAAGCAGGCTTCCCAGCTTGAGCGACAGGATATCCAGCGACTGCGCGATTTGCAGTACCTCGGCGTTATCTTTGATATCCATCGAGGTCGCGCCCAGGTGCAGGATCCCCCCTCCCTTCGGGCATTGCCCTGCAAAGACTTTGATTTCGGCCATCAGGTCGTGATGGCTATTTTTCTCGATTTCAAACGCACGGGCTACATCCACCTCGCTCATGTGCTCCTTCAGGTCCTGAACTTGTTCGCGGGTTACTAGTCCCCACCCGGTTTGCGCCTCAGCCATGGCCACCCACAACTTACGCCATATCAGGCGTTTGTTCTCTTCCCCCCAAATCTTGCGCATCTCCGGGGAACCATAACGCCAGCTAAACGGACTCTGGTAACTCTCAAAGGATATCATCGGATCAACTCCTGGTGATCAGCGCTGAGCGCTCCGGGCCAACCGAAATGTTTTTCACCGGAAGGCCAGTCTGCTTCTCAATATAATGCACATAAGTTTGCGCCGCAGCAGGCAAGTCTTGCCAGGCGCGGCACTCGCGCAGGTCTTCCTGCCAACCCGGCAGGGTCTCGTAAACAGGAGTGCACCTCGAGAGCAAGCGCGCATCCCCCGAGAAATCCAAAGTGTGAATTATCCTGCCGTTACGCTGGTAAGCCACGCACACCGGGATCTCAGAAAGACCGGAGAGCACATCCAGCTTGGTCAGGAAGAGCTCGCCGAAACCATTGACTTCGTAAGCGTACTTGAGCAACATCATATCCAACCAGCCCACCCGGCGCGGACGTCCGGTGGTGGTGCCATATTCATCCCAGGGATTAGCGCCCGAGCCACGCAGGAAATGCGCCATCTCGCCATCCAGTTCGGTCGGGAAAGGTCCTGCCCCCACGCGCGTCTGGAAGGCTTT
>JAUYCC010000026.1 GCA_030692365.1 Pelolinea sp.
ATCTGTGGAGACTCGGCATGCCGAGTCTCCACATTTTTTTATTGACTGGTTAAAATTACCATCTTGGAATAAATTACCCACATCAAGGGTAGAATCCTACCACAAGCGAGGACCTCGGCGGAATCGGATATCAGGCGGCGCTTCAACAAGCCCAGTGGCAGCTCGCAAAAAAATAGGTAGTTTCGAAGCATCCCATACTAAGCTCTGGATAATAAAGCTTCAAAACTACCTATGCAACCATAAATTTTGAATATTTCCTAATATTCTGTCGTGTGCACGGCGATGCCCAGCGTTCCCGGGCCGGTGTGTGTGCCGATGGCCGGACTGAGTTCATAAATCTCAATTTCAGCCAGGTCCATGCGTTTTTCCAGTTCTGCCTTGATCGCTTGCGCACCTTCCATGGCGTTGGCCTGCATGATACCTACTCTCGCCTTTTTGCCACCCGCTTTTTCCACGGCAAGGTCAATCAGGCGGCTGACGGCTTTCTTCTTCGTACGCACTTTTTCAAGCGCTTCGACCTTGCCTTCAGGGCTCAGATATAGGATGGGTTTGAGGTCTAAAGCGGAACCCAGGAAAGCTGACGCGCCGCCGATGCGGCCGCCCTTATGCAGGTATTTCAGGGTATCCACCACAAAATAAACACCCATCGAATCAAATACGCGATTCCCCATTTTTACGACATCATCCACCGAACCGCCCTTTTCGGTTGCGGCTGCCATGGCTTTAACCATTAATGCCAAACCTGCAGCGGTAACTTTGGAATCCACCACCTCAAGTGGAACCTGGTTAAATTCCTTCTTCGCCAATAATGCCGAATCCACTGTGCCGCTGATGCCTGAAGAGATCAAAACTGCCACCAACGCGTCTGCACCGTTGGCCGCTTCCTTGAAAGCGGTCAGGAAATCACCGCTGGAAGGCTGTGAGGTGGTCGGGATGGTATTCGATTCTTCAAGCCGCTGGTAATACGCCTGGGCGGTAATATCCACATTATCCCTGAATGTGTCATTATCCCAGTTAAGCTTTAACGGAACCACTTTAATGCCGTGTTTCGCTACAAAATCGATTGGAAGATAAGCTGTGCTGTCGGTTACCAATTTGATTTTCGTCATGATTAAACAATCCTTTTTATTTCGATCAAGTTTAATTATCTTAATATTTAACCACCACAAACGCTAATAGTTACTGTAAATAATTGTAACCAATTAATCCTAACAATAATTAATTAAAGTTAATTCTGGTGACCTTTTGATTATTTTTCAATTTAATAAATTTTTCTATATTGACAAACCAAAGATATCCTCTATAATATGGTATAGTGGTCTGACCAACATACCATTATGAGGTAATTATGGACGAGATCTCACGCAAGTCATTATCCGAAATCGTTGCCGGCAAACTGGCCGCCCAGGTTCTGGACGGCACCTACAAACCCGGCTACCAGCTACCCGCCGAACGCGACCTGATCAAACAGTTCGGCATCAGCCGCTCAACTCTGCGTGAGGCATTAAAGGCGCTTGAAGAAAGCAACCTTATCGAATCTCGCCACGGTGTTGGTTGGTTCGCCTCAAAACTGGATGAGAACAACCTCGCGGCAGCCCATATCATCGCCCAGGCGGCGGAATCGTCCATCCCCGCCATCCGCTTGGCGCCCGGCGATTCACCCGAAGGGCCACGCCGCTTACCGGTTAACCCCGAAAAACCGATCATTATTCCCAACCTGAAAAAAGACCGGCTGGGCACCTTTCAGTTCATATCCTGGTGGGAACGCGAAAAGGTTGAGAACGCTAAGATCATGGTGGTCGGCGCAGGCGCGCTGGGCAATGAAGTGATTAAAAACCTGGTGCTGATGGGCATCGGCAATATTTTTATCGTGGATTTTGACGAGATTGAACTCGCCAACCTTTCGCGCTCAGTGCTTTTCCGTGAATCTGATACCGGACGCAAAAAAGCCGAGGTGGCTGCAGCGCGCGCCAAGGAGATCAACCCCAATATACACGTCCAGTATTTTCACGGCGACGTGACCGCCGCCCTCGGGCTAGGTATCTTTCGCCGTATGGATGTAATCATTGGCTGCCTGGATAACCGCGAGGCGCGCCTGGCGGTCAACCGCTTCGCTTATTGGATCAACAAACCCTGGGTGGACGGCGCCATTCAAGAATTCCTCGGCCTGGCGCGCGTGTTTGTACCTGGCGAGGGCGCCTGTTTTGAATGCAGTCTTACCGAACAAGCCCGCCGCGACCTGGCGATCCGCTATTCCTGCCCTCTGCTAGCGCGCGAGAACGTGCTGCTGGGCAAGGTGCCTACCACCCCTACCATCGCCTCCATCATCGGCGGCATTCAGGCGCAGGAAGCGCTGAAGCTTATCCACAACAAACCGGTCAAACCCGGCAGCGTTATGCACTTCAACGGCATGACTAACGAAATGCACGTAACTGCCTACACGCCGGTTGAGGATTGTGAAAGCCACTGGACCTACGGCGAAATTACCGAGCTGCCCCTACGCGCCGACACCACCACGCTGCAGGATATGCTGCGCATCGCACATCGCGAGCTTGGACAAGAAGCTGTGTTGGAACTGGACCAGGAACTGGTGCTGGCACTCACCTGCCCCATTTGCGGCACGCGAGAAGAAGTACTGCAGCCCATTTCCTCCGTTGGTTTCAACCGCGCCCACTGCCCGACCTGCGGCATCCTGCGCGAGACTGAACTTTCGCATGCTATTCACGGTGATGAAAACTTCCTGACGCGAACTATGGCCAGCGTGGGCGTTCCGGCGCTGCATATCATAAGGGCTTACAACGCGCAGGAGTACCGCTTCTATGAACTGACCGGCGACCTGCCCGACACGCTGCATTTCAGCCATTTTGAACTGCCAGCATACGAAAAACCGCTCAAACTCAGCGGTCGTATCAAGCTGAAAGAAAAAGTAACCGTGAAAGTGCGGCCGAAGATCAAGCTCCACACCCCAAAGCTTACAACCGCTGGTAATCCGGAGGAGCCCGCAGAGAAAATCAAGATTAAGGTCAAGAGGGATGGGCTTTAATGAAACTGATTAACGGTCTAATAAAATGGATCATCGTGTTGGCGCTGGCGTTATCCACCGGATTATTGGTAATCATTTTTTTGTCATCCAAACCTGAGCTCGGCACTTATCTGTTGCGCCTCATCCTGTTGGCTGCGGTCGGGTTCATCGGCGGTCTGGCTTCCAGAGTTTTTTTTGGAGGATTATCGGCTGTTGTGACCATTTTTATAACCATGCTTGCTAACCTGCTGGCTGTACTGGCGATCGACCATTTCTACGCTACTGCTTATCAATTCCAATTTTTGGGCAATGATTTTCGTCTCCAGGCTCCAACAGTCACCGACGGAAGCCAGTTTTTATTAATGACCCTGGTATCTCTGCTGCCGCTGTTGCTCTTCAGGAAAACGACTAAGACGAACGCCAGCCTGCGTAAAGCACCCAAGCCTAAAAAAACTCGCAAGTTCTTTTCTCAAACCATTCAGCCGGTTCTGACCAAGGCAGACCCCCGAAATTGGAAGCTTTGGAAAAAACCTAAACCTATGGCTGTAAAACACACACCGGTAAAAACAACCAGGGTTGAAAAACCGGTTCTGTCTGTTGCGCGCCCAAGCGCTTCAATCACCGCAAGCCAGCCGGTGACCATCCGGAAAAGCGCGGCTGTTAAGCCTGCTGTGAAAAAGCTTAAGCTGCCCGGCAAACTTTTTAAGGGCAGCCAGGCGGATGTCAAGCTGGTGGGTGAAGAAGAACATGTTTGCCCCTATTGCCTGGAAGAAGTGGTGAAAGGTGATAGCCGCGGCGTAACGGTCTGCCCTGAATGCGGAACCTGGCACCACCAGGATTGCTGGAGTCTAACCGGTTCATGCGGTGTCGCCCACCGCAATGAACTTTGAAATTATCTTTAATATTTGGAGGAGTAGAGTAGATGGCTGACATCGCAACCACAATCGTTTTACCCAATGGAGGCGCCCGCCGGGCGGATATGCCAAATGATATTCCGATCCGCGACCTGCTGGAAGAGTTGACCTCCCTTCTGGAACTGCCCACCGTGGGTCCGGACGGCCGCCCGATGGGTTATCGCGTGGACAGCAAGGCACTTGGGCGCGAACTGCGCGAAGATGAAACCCTGGCCAGTGCGGGCATTCCTTCTGATGACCGCCTGATGATAACCACCGACATCACTGCCGGTGCCATTTCGCTTGATTCCAACCCGCGCACGCGCCGCCTGCGCAAGGATTATGAGTTGATCCAGGAGTTAAATGCCCGCAGCGACCTGATCCAGGTGCAGGCCAAACAAGAAAAAGCTGGTATGCCACCTGAAAGATACATCATTACCTATAAATGCAAGGGTATTATCGGCATTGATGGTAAGGGCAACCCTAAAATCAGCGAGAAACACCAGGTGGAGATCTATCTTCACAGCCAGTATCCCCAGCGCTGGCCGGGGATGAAATGGCTGACGCCCATCTGGCATCCTAATATTAATCACGCCAACGGCAGCGTGTGCATTGATGCCGCCTGGTGGTCTGCCAGCCGCTCGCTGGATCGGTTGGTGATCATGCTGGGCGAGATGGTGCAGTTCAAGAATTTCCACGACGACCCCACCAAAGCGCCCTACCCTTGGGATATGGAAGCCGCAACATGGTGCCGCAAATTCCGAAAAACCCATCCCAGATATTTTCCGCTGGATACACGTGAACTTCTGCGCCCCGAACGGGTCAAAATCAGCAAACCCAAGGTGCAGTCGGTCAAACCCAAAATTAAGCTCAAATAAGAAGAAAGGAGAACAACAATGTCTGATAAATCTGTAACCTTGGTACTGCCTTCCGGAGGAACCCGCAGCGCAGAAGTTCCCGATGATGTACCCGTGAAGGAACTGGTGCCCGAACTGGCTACCACCCTGGAACTGCCCACCGTAGGCCCTGACGGCCGACCGGTGAGTTACCGGCTGGATAGCAAGGCGCTTGGCCGCGAACTGAAAGATGACGAAACGCTTGCAGGCGCAGCAGTGCCCGACGACGACCGCCTGATGATCACAGCTGACATCACCGCCGGATAGTCCTTATCATTGTAAAACGGAGCAGCCGCCTTGAACATCACTCCGCGTGTGAAGCTTGCGACCCAGAAAAAATTTCTGCCGCACCTCACACGCATCCCCCTGCACAGGGCGATGCGCTGGGTGCCAAAGGATGAGGATATGAACAGCGTTGAACCGCCCCTGGATATTTTTTTGACTCAAAACGCCTTTGTGCGCATGTGCGCGCACGCAGGCAGCGACCTCGACAACGAGGTCGGTGGGTGGATGGCCGGTAAATACTGCCGTGACTCCCTAGACGGTACGCCATTTATCGTGATCGATACTATCCTGCCTGCCATCCATACTGAACAGGGCGCGGCACACCTCACCTTTACCGGTGACACTCAAATCGCGCTGCACAGCCATCTGGAAGAACATTTTCCGGACAAGGTCTTTCTGGGCTGGTACCACACACATCCGCGCATGGGGGTGTTCTTTTCCCATTGGGACACCTGGCTGCACCAAAACTTTTTTCCTGAAGCGTGGCAGGTTGCGCTGGTGATAGAGCCGCACCGCTCGGTGGGCGGGTTTTTCATCCGTCAGGCGGACGGCAGCCTGGACCAGCACGCATACTTTGGCTTCTATGAGCTGACCAAAAGTAGCCAGAGAAGCGTGGTCTTTTGGCGGAACCTGCAACCTGCCCCGCAATTCAATGACGAGACTGAGGAGGTCTTATCTAAATGAGTCGTTTAATGCGTTTTTATACCTACGGGCTGCTCGGAGCTATCGGCGGGCTGATCGGATGGCAGATCAGCAACATCCTCGGGCTGTCCTTTACGGATAATCTATTCCTGAGCGAGGTAACCATCGGCGCCCTGCTGGGCGGTGTGATTGGCCTCTTCATCGGTTTCGGTGAAGGTTTCGCCGCGCAGAACTTTCTATTTGGGCTGCGCAAAGCCCTGCTCAGCGCCCTGTTGGGCGCACTGGGCGGCGCCATCGCTCTGCCCATTGCTGAAGGCGTGTTTCTGTCCATTGGCGGCCCGGCATGGAGCCGGCCGATCGGTTGGGCAATATTTGGCCTGCTGACCGGGCTGTCAGCCGGTTTCACCGGCGGCGCGCAGCTCTGGAAAGGTGGGCTGGGCGGCCTGATCGGCGGAGCGTTGGGCGGCACCCTGCTGGAAGGTTCGCGGCAGATGTTCTCTGACCCTCTGATGGGAAAAGCCGCTGGCCTGATGCTCTTGGGTTTGGCTGTGGGTGTTTTCATCGCGCTAATCGTGTTCATGCTCTCGCGTGCCTGGCTGGAAGTGGTCGGCGGCAAGATGAAAGGCATGGAATTCATTCTGGATAAATTCCTGGCCAAAGGCGGTCCTTCCGCGGCCATCGGCAGCAGCCCGTTGAAATCGGATATTGTTATTGCAGACCCGGACATCGCGCCGCAACATGCCATCCTGACCGGTGAAGGGACTTACTTCACGCTCAAAGACATCAGCATGACCGGCACCTATCTGGATGGGAAGAAGATTGAAATTTCCCGCCTGCGCGCCAACCAGCGCATCCGCATGGGCAAATCTGAAATGGTCTATCACGAAAAGAGGTAATCATGAAGAAATCATTGCGATCATTTCTTGTCCTGCCACTGTTGGCGGCTCTGCTCCTGCTGCCTGCCTGCCAGACGGCACCCAAGGTTGAATCCACCGGCGAGTACGTCCTGCAGATTACGCAGATCGACACCACCCAATTTCCGCTGGTGAATGTTTATATCTCGGTGCGGGACGCGGCAGGCGAACCGCAAATGATCAACACCGGCAAGCTACAACTGCTGGAAAACGGCCAGCCGGTAAGCAACCAGAGCATCCAGGGCGAGGGCGAAGTAGGCCCACTGACCACAATGCTGCTGATTGACAACTCCGGCAGCATGAATTTTGTGGGTAAGCTCGAAAGCGCCAAAGCGGTAGCCAAAGAGTACCTGGACCAGATGCGCCCCGACGACCAGGCGGGCGTGATTGCCTTTAATACCAAAGTAAGCGTGATGCAGGACGTCACCGCTGACCGCGAAGCGCTGGTGAAAGCCATCGACAGCATTACGGCGCGAGATGACACCGCGGTTTACGACGCGCTTTCCACCGCCATCGGCATTCTCAATCCGTTACCCGGCCGCAAGGCGATCATCGTCCTGACAGATGGCATGGATAACTCCAGCAAGGCCACACCAGAGGAAGCGCTGGGCAGCATCGGTTTTGGCGGCCTGTCTATCTCTACCGTCGGTTTCGGGCAAATGCCCGAGGGTGAAGAGCAAACTGATAAATATAAGGGCATCGACGAAGCCACCCTGCGCATGATTGCTAAAAGCACCGGCGGGCAGTATGGCTACACCGAGGACAAAGCCCAGCTTTCTGCGTTATATGACCAGATGCGACGCGCTTTACAAAGTGAAGCGGTGATCAGTTACATCACCCCGCTTTCCCTGCGAGACGGCGTACAGCGCGCGCTGACTGTGACGCTTTCCGACCGGTTTATTGGTGTGGGCGGCGAATCGCAAACCAGCTTCAATCCCGGCGGCCTAGTGCCCGAAGTGGCGCAGCCGGCATCATGGATTACCTTTGGAATAATCCTTACAGTCTTGGTCCTGCTGCTGTTCATTCCGGTTGTAGTTATCGCTTTTACAAATAAAGAACCGAAGAAAAAGAAGAAGAATAAAATTAAAATTACACTTAAAGATTAAATAATTCCTAACCTCCTACTCCCCAGAGAATGGCCTGTGAATAACGGGCCATTCTCAAATATTTTTTATGCGTAGGGCGGATTTCAAAATCCGCCATTCTAATTCTCCGAAATTCAATTTTTCGCCGCATATGCTCGAAGAGCGCCTACGGCGATGTGCGCCCTATGGTAGGGCAGGATTCCAATTCTGTCATTTGTATTTTTCGAAAATTTCTCATTCGGCGCATATAGTTACGCGCCCTACGAAACTTGGGCTTATAGACAAGTATATTTTTGGCACAAATTCTCAATGAGCCCCTGCGGCGATATGCGCCCGATGATTTGAACACCGTCTTTTTACGGTAAAATGGCAGGGTTAATTTAAAGAAATAAGGAAAATAATAATTGGATCAATCGCATTTTTGCGTTCACGGTCATTTTTACCAGCCCCCGCGGGTTGATCCCTTCACAGGTCTGATCCCCAAAGAGTACGGCGCGGATCCTTATGGCAACTGGACTGAAAAGATTTACCACGAGTGTTACCAGCCCAATGCGACCGTGGGGAATTTTCAGAAGATCAGCTTCAACATCGGCGCGACCCTGTTTGAATGGCTGGACCAAAACCATCCCGAAACCGTGCGCGCCATCGTTGAACAGGAAGCCATGGTCTTTCAACGAACCGGCGTCAGCAACGCCATGGCGCAGCCCTATTTTCATTTCATCATGCCCCTTGCTTCCGCGCGTGATAAAACCACCATGGTACGCTGGGGCATCCGCGATTACGTAGCGCATTTCGGCCGCCACCCGCAGGGCATGTGGCTGCCGGAAACCGCAGTGGATATGGCTTCGCTTGAAGCGCTGGCGGACCACGGCATAGCCTTTACCATCCTGGCGCCCTGGCAAGCCAAAGATCCGGCGCAGGATACTACCAAACCGTGGCGCATTAAATTATCAAACGGCAAGGACATGGTTGTTTTCTTTTATAACGCCTTCCTTTCCGGGGAGATCAGTTTCAATCCTGGTGCCAGCGAAAACGCGGACGGCTTTGTGCACGACTGGCTGATCCCCCAATCTCAAACCCTCAACCGTCCCGGAGATCAGCTCATCGTGGCAGCTTCAGACGGCGAACTTTACGGCCATCATCAACCTTTCCGCGAAAAATTTCTCAGCTATTTGCTGGACGGCGCAGTGGAAAAACAAGGCATTCAACGGCAGTACCCTGCCTTGTGGCTGCGCGACCACCCGGCTGAGGGCTATGCGGAAATCATTGAAAATACTTCCTGGTCTTGCCATCACGGCATTGAACGCTGGCGGGATGTATGCGGAGATGCTCCCACTGCCATCTGGAAAAAACCGCTGCGCCAATTTCAGGACAGGCTGGCGGATTCTATTGACACCATCTATGAAACTCGCCTGAAAAACCTCATCCGCGATCCCTGGGCGCTGCGCGATGATTACGCGGTTGTGCTGCTGGGTTCCGATAAAATAGACACGCTTATCCAGAGGCATACTTCCCAATCTTTGACGCCCGGACAGGCATCCATGGTTAAGCTGCTGGTGGAAGCGCAGTTTGAACGGCTGCGCATGTTCTCATCAGATGCCTGGTTCTTCTTTGACCTGGATCGCATTGAGCCCCTGAACGCGCTTAAATATGCCGCGCACGCGGCTAACCTGGTGGAACAAGCCACCGGGCAGGATCCTTCGGATGGGCTTATTTCTTTAATTAGCGAAGCGCGCAGCGAACTTTCCGGCCTTACCGGCGACATGGTCTTTTTGGGATACCTGAAAAAATTCGAAAAGTTATTACGCCTGGATCAAGTCTGATTCAGAATCTCCAGGAAGCGGTTGAAGTCATAACCAGAGCTTTCCGCCACGTCTTTGAAGGTGAGAATCTGTCCGGCTAACTTCTCCATGCGAACCAGTTTTCTCTTCTGTGTTTGCTTTTCCTCTGTTAGGATTTCCATCATCCCAACTATCTCCATCAGGAAGAAGGCAGTTTCAGCGCTTTCCTTGCCAAACCAGGTCTTGCCCCCATAGTTGTTGACCTTTAAGAAATCGCGAATAAACCCTTCCGATAGCAATTCACGCATAATCCTGCCCTTTCTTCGCCGGTCGGTTGTGGCTAGCCATCCGTTGACGCGCAGTAGCAGGGCAATTGAACGCGCCAGGTCGCCGGGCGAGCTGACCTGCGTTCCCATATCCCACAATGCGGATTCAATAATGCCGAAGAAACGCCACTTCGCAGTTTGCTCAATAAATTGGCCGTTTGACATTCCTAAAGAACCGCGCAGACAATTGAGATAAACCCAGCAGAACATCGCCAGTCACATATCACCGGAGGTTTTTTCCCTCAGCCAGGGGATCAGTTTCTTTAACGACGGGGGCAGTTTATCACCCAGAATATTATCCAGCCACTCCAGTTGATAAATCATTGCTACTTTTCTACGGAAATCTCCGTGGGACGCTTTGGCATCCAATGGTGTTTGAAGCAAGCCCGCGGCGCCATTGATCAATTTGTCCAATTTATGGTCGGCTTCATTCAGCAGAAAATCTGGCACCTCGCTGCCTACGGCTTTTGGGTGTTGCGCCAATAGAAAACTAAAATAGCCCAAGTTAGCGATCTCGCGCAGGGGTTGCAGAACAGGGCGCAGCGGCAATTCCCAGCGCAGTTCCTGGATATCGGCGGTGCCGCGTCCGTTCAGATGGTCGTTCAATTGACCCCACATTCCAGATTCATCATCTTTTTCAATGCGGAAATCAGTGAATACATGTGCACGGTAAGCATCAAGCTGCACAAACATCCCCTTTCTGGCAATCTCAGCGCAATTGCGGATATATTCCAGCCCGGAAAGCTGGTCTCGGAAGAGGACATACTGGTGCCTGCTTTCCGGCAGGTTCAAACCGGTGTGCAGCTCCACCTGGCACAAAACTCCGGTAGTTTTATCCATGAATACCGTGGAAGTTCTCATCCAGCCGGAGGTATCGCCAAAGCGGTTATGGTAAACCACCAGCGAGCGCTCCTCACCGCTGCAATTGGAATAGGCAAAGACGTTCTCATCCACCTGCCCTTCAGGAGTGTAGAAATCATATAAGTAAAAGTGATCCACGTCTGAGAACAAATAGCGGCGTTTCAACAGCGGAAAAATCTGCCAGGCATGTCGTTCGATTAACTGTTGGTCAGGCTGCTCGTCTAAGTACGCGCGTTTGTATTCCATGCCGTACTTTTCGGTAAACCCTTCAATCTGTCCGTGGCCGAACATGGGCAGCCCCGGCATAGTTGCCATCAGGGTGCAGATGCCAAAATACTTGTCGCCCTTGCCAAACTGGTTGGCGGCAGAGTACTCATCCGGGTTGTTCATGAAGTTGACAAACCGTTTCAGGATCTCGGGGTCAAACTCTAGTGTGTTTTTCATCACCTGGCGATATTTGGCGTTGTCCTCATTCCGCAGCAGATTCATAAAGGCAGAATTGTAGACGCGATGCATGCCCAGTGTGCGCACGAAATAGCCTTCCATCAGCCAGAAAGCTTCCGCCAGCAGCAGCGTGTCCGGTGCTTCTGTCACCACGCGATCCACCACTTCGCGCCAGAATTCTTCCGGCATCAGCTGGTTGAACAGCTTCTGCGTCATGCCGAACTCGCTGCGCGAGGGGATGGCACACCCGCCGCCGGGCAGCGGGTACCACAGGCGCTGGTAGTGGCGCTTGGCCAGTGTCATGGCCGCGTCAAAGCGGATGATTGGGAAACGCCGGGCGACATCCAGAATGGTCTGGATGACCGCTTCGCGCACCTGCGGGTTCAGGTAATTAAGCTGCGCGGTATCGTTCCACGGCATACTGGTTCCGTCATTCCCATGGTACATGTAATACGTTCTTTCATCGCGATGGTCATGATATTTAAACACCACCGCCGCGTCGGTACGGTCATAATAATGATCCTCAATGTGAATCGCGCCGCGCCCATCTTCGCTCAGGTTTGGTCCATTATAGGAATAAGACGGGAAGGGGGAATAGGGCAAAGAGATAAACCAATCCGGATGGTCAAGCACCCAGTTAGAGTCAATGGCCATGTGATTGGGCACCATATCGCTGGACAGGCGGATGCCCCTGCGCAAGGCACGTTCTCGCAGCGATTGAAGCGCGCCTTCCCCACCCAGGTCATCAGCAATTCTATATTCCTTAAGCGAATACGCCGAGGCGATCGCTTCAGGGTTGCCGCACAGCTGCTTGATGCGCGCGGATGCACGGCTGCGCTCCCATAGGCCGATCAACCAAAGGCCGCTGAAACCCCACGCCGCCAGCTGATCCAGTTCTTCATCCGGGATCTGGGCCAGTTGAGTGATGGGTCTCTGGTATTTTTTGCTAAGCTGGTCAAGCCATACGTAAGTATTCTTGGCCATCATCACCAGGCGCGGCATCCAGTCCGCGTCCGGACTGAATCGCTCGCTCTCCAGTTCAACGTCCGAGGTGTAAACAGGTATCCGAACCGGATCTGGACCGAACCCATGGAGATGCTCTTCTTCAGAGATCATATTCAGGCTGCCAAGCAGTTTGAGCAGGTAATGGCCCAGCAGATCCCCCCAGCGGCTGCGGATGTAATCCAGCTGGCCTTTGAACGAATCAGGGACCGCGATAGCCGGGCTGCGCAGCATTTCCATCAGGTTTTGGTTATCCGGGCCATAGAACGGCTGATTGTCAAAGAATCCGTGCAGCGCGTCAATAACATCAAGGTAAACTGAGGATTCTTTTAGGCGAGTATCGTCATTTAATTCGCTGAAAGGTAGACAAGCCGGGTTGCAGTTTGACAGCCAAAGCAATAGCAATTCTTCGAGGGCTGCCGCGCTGTTGGGAATGCCGTCCAATTCACCTGCCAGGTAATCATCAACACTGAGTGTTTCCTGGTAAACCAGCAGCGGAGGAAATTCCCGGATAAACGCGCGAAGAGCGGTATTTAGTTTACGTTTGCCAACCTTTTCTTCCAAATTCGCCAGCAAATCTTCATAAAGCGAAGGCGCTTTTTGGGAGCGGTAAAGAGCAACCACCGCATGCAGGATCTCATCAATCAGCCCCATGGCATTGACCTGATCAGCCTGCACCGCCAATTCGGGGTGCGTCTTCAAGTCGCGCTTTTCATTCATGCGCTGCGCGAACACGCGTGCAGCATGGAAGTTGGCAAAGATGGCATTGCCTTTAAATGAAAACAGGGAGCCATCAAATTTGTAGCGGATGCGCGCCTGGCGGGAAATGTGAAAGTCCATAATCCTGAAATTATAAATGAGTCGGTGGTAAATAATTCAAGGATTATTAGAAAAATAATAAAGGATGGCGGAATTACTGCCATCCTTATGATTATTATTGAATTGGTTATTTAAATTCCGAGATTGACTCACTCAACCGTTGAAGGAATCGTGCGGCCGGCGCACCGTCAATGACGCGGTGGTCAAATGTCAGGCTGAAGGTTGCAAAGAATCCTCGCAGGACTTTTTCTTCCTTAAATATTTCTTTTTCCACGAATCGGCCAATACCCAGGATACCCGCTTCCGGCGGATTGATAATGGGATTGAAAGAATCCACACCCACCATGCCTAAATTGGTGATGGTAAAGGTGCTGTCGCCCAGATCCTGCGGCGCGCTCTTATGGCTCAGCGCCCGTTCGGCCAATGAATTAAGTTCGGAGTTTATTTCTCCGTGGCCTTTTTTATCCGCGTCCCTGGCCACCACAACCAGCAACCCTTCGGGGGTATCCACCGCAACACCGATATTAACCATATCCAACAGCCGGATGCCGTTTTCTGTAAATGAAGCATTCAGGTATGGAAATTCCTTGAGCGCTTTCGCAACTAAAAAACAGATAAGCGCGTTATAGCCTGGAATCTCGCTCTTATCTTTGTCTGCCTGTTTTAAACCTTCACGGAATTTCACTAATGAGGTGACATCTATTTCAGAATTGAGAGTGACCATAGGAATGGTACTGGCTGATAGTGCCATGCGTTCCGCCACTACCTTACGTACTCCCATTAGCGGAACCAATCGTCCGGGTAGCTCGCCCGCAGGGATGCCCGCGCCCTTTTCGGCAATCGCTTTTTCCACATCTTCAGTATTAATGCGCCCACCGGGTCCGCTTCCCTTGACAGACGTCAGATTAATGCCGTGTTCAGCCGCCAGACGTTTGGCCAGCGGTGAAGCCAGCACCTGCCCGGTCATAGAAGCTGCTACCATGGTTATTGGGGCATTTCCAGCTGTGGCTGGCCGGGATTGGGGCTGTATTACTTCCGCCCCTGGCACGGTTTCAGCCATAAGAGCATTAATATCCACCTGTTCGCCTTCACCAGCCATTATTCCCACCACCTGGCGCACTGGCACAACCTCGCCATCCTTGACCAGAATTTTCACAAGTTTGCCGCTTTCGGGGGCTTCCACCTCATTGGTCACCTTGTCGGTTTCCACAATGTAAATCACTTCGCCCTTCTTAACTGTGTCACCTTCCTTTTTTATCCATTCAGTGACCTGGCCTTCCACCATATTTAATCCCAGCTTGGGCATCAATAATTTGACTGCCATTCACGCCTGCCTTTCATTATTAATTAATAATTTCTGTCATAATCATGAAGCGGTTTGGGTATTCTCCAGCACTCGCTTAATATTGATAAAGTTAGGTCCCTCCAAACTCAATAAAACCTCGGCTGAATCCTTTTCACTTAATACAATCTCACGTTCACCATCCAAGGCCAGCACTGCTGGCCGGTGTGGGACAACCAAAATTGGCTTGCCTGGCTGCAGCTTTTGATATCCATCAATGCAGACATCATAAATCAGCCCCGGCCCAATGGCTGCCTGAACCTGATAACATTTTCCTTTTTCTTTAATAATAACCATCGCACCAAACGGAGAATCGCTCTCAATTGTCTTATATTTACCAATAATGGAGGTAAAGCCGATATTCGTGGGGGCGGCGCGCGTCACTGCCACTTGTAGCAGCCGGTCCGGTTCCCACACCGCGCGCGAGCCCACATGCTGGTCAGCAATGACCGCGATGTCCACAAGAGCAGTGTCCACCACCTTACCATTGACAAGCACATCTAACTTCTTTTGCCGGCCGAGCAGTGCCTTCCTTTTTTCGTCAGGTGTGATCGAAAAATGTCCAGCCGCCAGACCGGCGATGGTGCCTTCGATAAATTCGGGGATGACATTGTTAGTGCCTGTAGAAATAGGCAGAAGCGGCACCTCACCGGCGCCCTTGGAAGCTACCCGCACGGTACCATCTCCACCCAATGTGATGATGCAATCCGCGCCCCACTTGTGCATCAATTTCGCTGCGCGGGTTGAATCCGCGCCGGAATCGTCCAGCAGCATATCCAGTATGGATACCCCCGCCACCACCTCGGGGAAGCGGTGCTTCAAGTCGTGGACACTCTGGTTTCCGATCCCGTAGCGGTCTCCGGCATGATCATCACCTCGCGAGCGCCAGCCGCGTGCGCACCGATCAGGACGCGTTTGACAATATTGACCTTCTCGCGGTTGCCGACCACCAGTGCCTGGCCAACCAATCTCCGGATATCCTTGCCGGAGGTTGGATTTGCAATGATACTGATTTTTCTCATCCGTTTGCCAGTACCTTGAAACCCAACATTGATTACGCGTGTTCGCGTTCCATTACGCGGTTGACAGCGTCAATAATCTTTTCAACCGATGGCAGCACGCGCTGCTCCAACACCGGGCTGAAGGGCATGGGTACGTCTTCTGAAGTCACACGGATAACCGGCGCGTCCAGGTAATAAAGCGCTTTCTCAGCCGCAATGGCCGCGATTTCGGAGCTCACGCTGCACTCGCGCCAGGTTTCCTGCACCACCACCAGGCGGTGTGTCTTCTGGATGGACGCAAGGATTTTCTTTTCATCCAGCGGATCCACCGTGCGCAGGTCAATAATTTCCACATTCACACCCTGCGCAGCCAGTTTTTCGGCCGCTTTCAGGCAGAATGACACCATATACGCGTAGGTTACGATGGTCACATCTGCGCCTTCACGCACTACCGCCGCTTCACCCAGCGGGATTGTATATTCTTCTTCCGGAACAGGCCCTTTGACGCCGTAAAGTTTTTTATGCTCAAAGAACAGCACCGTGTTATTGTCGCGGATGGCGCTCTTTAACAGCCCTTTTGCGTCATAGGGAGTGGCCGGTGTGACCACTTTGATCCCCGGTACAAAGGAAAACAACGATTCAAAGCTGTTGCTGTGCTGCGCGCCGGCCGAAAGGTAAGCGCCAATTGGAGCGCGGATGACCAGCGGCATTTCCAGAACACCGCCGAACATATAACGCATTTTGGCAGCCTGGTTGATTATCATTTCCGAAGGTAGGGTAATCCAGTCCGAGAACTGCAATTCGATCACCGGCCGGATGCCAGTCGCCGCGGCACCGACACCCATGCCGACATAGCCCAGTTCTGCGATGGGCATATCAATAATGCGTTCCGCGCCAAATTCATCGAACAGACCTTTGGTGACGCCGTTCGCCCCGCCGTAGTGGCCAATGTCAATACCCCACAGAACCACATTTTTATCACGGCGCATTTCTTCGGCTAGCGCTTCACCCAATGCCTGGTTATAAAAGATTTCTCTCATGGTTATCTCCTGAGTCTATTTTCCATAAATGTCGTTACGCCCAAAGGCCTTCCAAAGCGGTTTCGGGATCGGGCAGCGGGCTGGTACGTGCGAATTCAACCGCTTCCTCCAGTTCCTTCTTAACCGCTTCTTCCACTTCAGTTGCCTCCCCATTTGTTAATACGCCCTGTTCAACCAGTTTCTTGCGGAAAGGGGCGATGGGTTCGCGTTTCAGCCATTCCTTCACTTCTTCCGGCGGCCGGTAGGTATCCTGTTCGCCTTCAAAGTGCGCGCGCCAGCGGTAGGTCTTGCACTCAATCAGTGTGGGACCATCTCCCCGGCGGGCACGTTCCACAGCTTCTCTAACTGCTTCAAATACTGCGACCACGTCATTGCCATCCACCACCAGCCCGGGCATGCCATATGCCGCCGCTCTGTCAGCAATATCCTCAATATTGCGCACATTGGTCTGTCGCGTGCTGACACCGTAAAGATTGTTCTCACAAACATATACAACTGGCAAGTCAAAAGCGCTGGCAATATTGACCGATTCATGGAAGGTGCCTTCACTGGCAGCGCCATCTCCGAAGAAACAGGCAGCCACCTGCCCGGATTTGCGGTATTTGGCACTGAGTCCCGCGCCGGTGGCGATGGGGATGCCTCCGCCGACAATGCCATTGGCGCCCAGGATGCCCAGCTTTGGCCAGGCAATGTGCATTGAACCGCCTTTGCCCTTGTTATATCCAGTCGCTTTGCCAAAAAGTTCTGCCATCATAAATTTCATCTCGCCGCCCTTGGCCAGGATGTGTCCGTGGCCGCGGTGGGTGCTGGTGATGTAATCGTCATCATTGAGCGCGGCGCATACCCCGGCAGCGATGGCTTCTTCGCCGAGATAGAGGTGTACAAATCCCGGCAGTTCGCCTGCCGCAAAAAGCTCTTTTACTTGGTTCTCAAAATACCGGATGCGCAGCATGGTGCGGTACATGTGAATCAGTCTTTCATTTGAAATCTCCATTGTTGCTCCTTTTTTCTTTAATTTGAGACTCAAATTGATTCTTAAAATCAATTATTTTTATCAATTACTAAGTGTCCATAAACTCGCCGCCGGATACCACCAGCTGCTCACCAGTGATATGCGAAGCCAGGTCAGACGCTAAAAACACCGCCGCGTTAGCCTGATCTTCCGGCAGCGCCATCTTGCCCAGCGGGGTTCGCTCTTCGAGGATTTTCTTAAGCCCCGGTTCCGCTTCTAACACGCCGCGCAGCATTTCGGTATCAGTCGCACCGGGCAGGATGCAGTTGACTCGGATGCCGTACTTGCCGAGTTCCAGAGCCATCACCCGTGTCAGGCCGATTACTGCGGATTTGGAGGAATTATAGGCAGTTCCACCTGGGTCGGCTTTTTTGCCCGATGCAGAGGACATACTGATAATACAGCCGCCCTGCCCCTGGCTAATCATCTGCCTAGCAGCAGCCTGAGAACAGAGGAAATTGCCGCGCACATTGACATCGTAGACTAGTTCAAAATCCGCCAGCGGGAATTCGATAAAGGGGTGCGAACGGTGTATGCCGGCATTATTGATTAAAATGTCCAGCTTTCCAAATTTACCCACCACGGTTTTAATCGCCATCTCAACACTCTCAGGGCTAGATACGTCCAAAAGAACCGCTGCGGCTGAACCAGGCGATTTGGCATTGATCTGGTCAGCGGTCTCCCTGATCCATTCTTCCTTGATGTCACCAACCACCACCTTGGAGCCTTGATTGACGAAAACTTGAGCCATGGCTTTGCCAATACCACGACCTGCGCCGGTAACCAGCGCTACTTTTCCTTCGAGTAATTTCATCATTGCACCCAATTTACTTTCATCCCTTGATCAATTTCAAGGCTGCGGCGGCTGCTTCCTTGGAAGGACCGACAGGTTCAAATTCCAGGCCGACGTAATGCTTGTAGCCTGCGTCGCGCAGTTTAGCGAGCACTACCGGAAAATTGATCTCTCCGGTGCCTGGCTGGTGTCGGCCGGGCACATCAGCTACATGCACATGGCCGATCGCATCCAGGTTCCTGGTTAGGCGTTCGATCAGGTTTCCTTCAGTGATTTGCTGATGGTAGATATCAAACAACAGGCGGATATTGGGGCTGTTGACTTTGCGCACCAATTCAAAGCCAACCTCCGAGTTTTTTAGCCAGTAACCAGCATGGTCCACCAAGTTATTAAGTGGTTCGAGAACTATTGTGATACCGGCGTTTTCTGCCAGCGGCGCGATAAGCTTCATGCCCTCGAGGACACTCTGGTATTTCTCCTTTTCACTTAATTCAGGGAACTGGAATTTAACGCTGCGATCATCACCCAGTTCGTCGGTCAGGAGGAACATTTCCTTCGTCTTCATTTCCACGCCCATAGCCAGTGACTCCTTAATACCAGCCACGAAGCTCTCGCGGTGGGCGGGATTGATGAGCGTACCGCCGCGGTTGGACTGGAAGGTAGCGATAGCGATTCCTACATCATTAGCTGTTTTCTTAATGGCTGGCATATCTTTGTTATCCCAGTTCCAGAATTCCACCGCGTCAAACCCCTGTTCCTTGGCAATTTTTATACGATCAAGGAAGGGATACTCGGTGTAAATCATCTCGATACAAACTGATGCTTTCATTTTCTATCCTTATAAAAAAGATTTAATTATTTGTCAAAACCGCACATGATTCTCGTTCAATTAATTGGGCTTTAAGAACTACACGTTTATAAACAGGTTCAGTGTCATGATTGCGCTTGAGATGCTGCTTAATTTGGATGCGCTCAATCAACAGGTCCACTGCCATTTTAGCCATTTCCCCTATGGGTTGTGCCATGGTTGTCAGAGCGGGATAGACCGTCCGGGATAAGGGGATATTATCAAATCCCACCAGCGAGATATGCTCCGGGATCCTTTTTCCACTAACTTGAATTGCGCGGATTGCGCCCAGCGCCATCATATCATTGCATACAAATACAGCGGTTGGAGGGTCAGGGTTTTTCAGCAGCTCCCTCATACAAGTTTCCCCGCTCTCATACCGGAAATCACCCTGATGGATAAGGGCTTCATCAATTGGAATGCCTGCATCTTCCAGAGCACGTTTATATCCTTCCACGCGTAATGCGCTGGGAGTCGCCAGTGATGGACCCGCAATACAGGCAATGCGTTTATGGTTGAGGGAGATCAGATAGCGAGTAGCGTCATACCCTCCCTTGTGGTTGTCAATCAGGACAATATCGGAAGTTAGACTGGGAATATCACGGTCCGCGACCACGATGGGAATATCCACATCCATCGGTTTAAAAATGTTTTCCTTCGCGGCGCCTGCGGAAATAAATATGATTCCGTCAACCTGTTTCTCAAGGAGAACATCAATATATCTTTTTTCCTTCTCACGGTCATCGTCGGTGTTGCACAGGATGACGCTGTAACCGTATTCAAAACCTTTGTCCTCAATTTTCCGGGAAATTTCAGCAAAAAAGAGGTTTGAAATATCAGGGATAACAAGTCCGATGGTTCGGGTGCGCCCGCTGCGCAAGCTGCGCGCCAGCGTATTGGGTCGGTAATTAAGCGCTTCCATCGCGCCATAAACGCGTGCCTTCAGGTCATCGCTGACATAACGGGTCTCATTGATCACGTGTGATACGGTTGTGATCGAAACTCCCGCTTTTTCTGCGACATCTTTAATATTAGCCATTATTATCTAACAGGAACCTGTCAAAATGATTTTTCCGCAGTTTTCTGAAAGAAAAACCTCAAAGGCTTTTTCCGCGTCCTTTAATGGGTACCGGTGAGTCACCACTTTTTCCGCCCACAAACCTTTGCGGATCATGGACACCATTTCGTTAAACTCATGCGTGTTGAAATTGCGCGACGCATAAATGGTCAGTTCGCGCTGGATCATCTCCCAGGGATCTACAGTCAGACTGTGACTGACGCCGATAATGGCCAGTATGCCTCGCTTCTTTATCATCTTTAACGCCTGATGAGCGGCTTTTTCGTTCCCCACACACTCAAAACCCACTTCAATTCCCCGTCCGCTGGTCCAGTCCAGAATTTTCGCTTCTGTGTCTTTATCTGTGGGATCCAGAATGAGTTCGGGATGGTTATATTTTGCGGCCATTTCCTGGCGATAGGGGTTCATATCAAATACAGCCACCCGGGCACCCAAAAAAGTCGCCACCGCGGCCGCTTCAAACCCGATCGGGCCAGCCCCCCACACCGCCACCTGATCACCAGGTTTCAATCCGGCGCGTTTGACAGCGCGGAAAGCAGTGCCGAGCACATCCACAATGAGCGCGCCGGTTTCATAAGAAATATCATCCAGCAGCGGGTGGCAGTTATCCTCGGGTATCAGCAGGTATTCCGCGAAACCACCATCCCATTCATACCCCGGCACCTGCAGTTGGTTACAAAAATACAGATCGCCGTTCAGGCAGTGCTCGCAGGCACGGCAGGTGATGTGGCAGTTGATCGCCACCCGGTCGCCCACCCGCGCCCAGGATGGTTTATCTACCTCAACAATCTTCCCGGCAATCTCATGCCCGGGGATGGTTTTCTGCCCTTCTTCAAGCAAGGGGTGGCGGTCTGTTCCGCAAATGCCGGCTGCGGTAACTTTTACAACTACATTTTTTCCATTTGGTTTTGGCGTTGGAATTTCATCAATTGATATTTTTCCGTCTCCTAAAAAATGAACACCGAACATAAATCTCTCCTTTAAGTATCATAATTTTTCATTCAGGACTTCTTCATAAATAGCTAACACATTTTCTATAGGAGTATCAGGTTGAAAATCATGTGACGGTGAAATTATGTAACCGTTATATTTTCCAAGCGTTCTAATTCTTTGTCTCACTTCCTCCTTAACATCTTCTACCGTCCCATGGGGTAGAGTTTCTTGTTCGTCTATCCCACCAAAAAATACAATTTCTTTTCCAAACTCATTTCCTAATTCAAATGGATCCATTCCAGTAGCTCGCGGCTGGATAGGATTTAGAATATCCACGCCAATCTCGATTAGGTCCGGAATAATTGGACGAATTCCTCCACATGAATGATGACAATACTTCAGCCCAAAGCTATGCACTACAGATACTGTTTTTTCATAACGTGGTTTTATAAATTTTCTCCACATCTTTGGACTCATCATCATTCCTTTTTGTGATCCAAAATCATCTCCGCAGAAAACACCATCAACTTTTCCTTTTACTTTTTCCATGCATCTTTTAAGGTATGTAATATTAAAATCACATACTTTATCTAGTAAGG
The DNA here is from genome assembly GCA_030692365.1 of Pelolinea sp. Taxonomy (GTDB): domain Bacteria; phylum Chloroflexota; class Anaerolineae; order Anaerolineales; family Anaerolineaceae; genus Pelolinea. Next base: position 21,616 of record JAUYCC010000026.1, read on the forward strand.
TTTCAGCGGAATTTGGAGATATTACTAAATCTATAAATAATTTTTCTGTTCCCCTAATAAACCTGGAAATATCGTGGAATCCATTCATCATGAGGAAAATGAAAAAACCATCAAATCTCGGTACTAAATCTGATAATGAGGCATAATCATACAAATCTAAATCTGGAGAGGGATAAGAAACTATTGTCTTATAATCGTCTATTTTTGAAAGAGGTGGATCATACATTTCAATATATGTTCCATAAGGGTACTCGAATTCTTTAAATTTAATTCCCCACGCTCCTTCAATCGTGTTGTCTTTTAAGCGCTTAATCAAAGGAAAACCATACCAATTACCAATTGTTTTATCTTTCGAAGTTGGGCAACCAAGAATTACCAAATCTACACCCAATTTTTTTCGAAGAGCTATTTCATGATCAGTCCCAAATTCTCTTGGTCCAACTTTTGTTGAATACGTGCTTGTACTGGACGGATTAGGGGGTATTTCTTTATCAATCCCTAAATATTTCACTAAACGTTCAATTACCTCATATGTTGCATCAAATGCTAGCGGTAAGCGATCAGCAGGTTTATGTTCAATTGCTTTGTAAACTCTCTCTCTGCTCAGCATATTCATTTAGCTCTTGTTTTTACAGTTTGATATATTTTTTCCGATGTAAAACCACAACGCTCAAGTAGAGTCGGGTAAGTAGCAATATGAACAAATTCATCCTGCGTGCCAATTCGAACCAGCCTGGCAGCTGAGCCTTCTTCGGCCAATACTTCTGCAACTGCAGAACCCAGTCCGCCAATAATGTTGTGTTCTTCTGCGGTAAAAATCATGTCTGTTTCTCTGGCTGCCTTTTTTACAGCTTCCACATCAAGGGGTTTCAATGTGTGCATATCCAGTACGCGAGTAGAAATGCCCTCTTTCTCAAGGAGAGCAGCTGCATCCAACGCTGCTGCGACCAGAGAGCCAGTCCCAATTAACGTGACATCCTTGCCATCTTTCAAGGTGATAGCTTTCCCTATTTCAAAATCAAACTCTTCTTTATACACGATTGGATGATTTTCTCCACCCGTAAACCGCAGGTACACAGGTCCCTTATATTCCGCTGCGGCCCAGGTAGCTTTCATTACTTCCGCTCCATCCGCGGGGGAAAGAATAACCATATTCGGAATTGAACGCATAATTGCAATATCTTCGATAGCGTAATGGGTTGTACCCAATGTACCCATCACATAACCACCGTGTGACCCAATTACTTTTACATTAAGTTTAGGATAGGCTACATCTGTACGCACTTGCTCACAGGCGCGCATGGAAGAAAAGCAAGCGAAACTGGTAGCGAAAACAGTCTTGCCATACAAGGCCATCCCTGCCGCCACACCGATCATATTCTGCTCAGCAATGCCTACTTGGAAGAAACGGTCAGGAAAAGTTTTGGAAAATTCCCTCACTTTGGTGGCATCTGCCAGATCAGCAGTGACCACCACCACCTCCGGTTTTTCCTTCGCGATTTCAAGAATGGTTTTACCGAAAGTTCCCCTTTCACCCAACTCTGACCATCTTTTAGCGTTGGTTTCGTTAACAGTTAGCATCTTGTAGTCTCCTTTCCATCGGTGGAAAATCCCAGTTCCATATAAGCCTGTCGAGCCTGCTCACTGGTTAAACGGCCATAATGCCATGCGTTATCATCTTCAAAGAAGGATACACCCTTGCCTTTAATAGTGTGCGCAATAACCACATAAGGACGTCCCACCGGTCTGCTTTTAATATGTAGAGCGTCTAAAATTTCTCCGACATTGTGCCCGTCAATTTCTCGCACCAACCAGCCAAATGAACGCCATTTTTCTGCCATATCATCCATTTGGATAATTTCACGGCTGAGTCCATCGCTTTGCATACGGTTGCGGTCCACAATTGCCACAAGGTTATCCAGACGGTACTGGTTGGCAGTCATAATTGCCTCCCAGACCGATCCTTCATCACATTCACCATCACCCAGCAGGCAGTACACGGTGAAATTCTTTTTGTCCAGCTTGGCGCCCAAGGCATACCCGACCGCGATGGGCAGCCCATGCCCCAGCGAACCGGTGGAGGCTTCAATCCCATAGCGCAGATTCATGCAGGGATGTCCAACCAGGTCACTTTCATCTGTATCGAAGGTTAATAATTGCTCAACGGGAAAATAACCTGCCAATGCAAGCGCCGGATAATATCCCAAAACGCCATGACCCTTGCTAAGAATAAATCTGTCACGTTCTTCCCAAATGGGATTTTTAGGGTCATGCTTCATGATGTGAAAATACAATGAGGCTGTAATATCGGTCATAGAATAACCAGGACCCAAATGCGCACCGGCGCCCGCTTTGACCGCGACCAAACCCATATCCACAGAAAGTTTGCGCATCATGCGGGCTTTCTCTTCGATACCGGTAATTACCTCACATCTTGTTTTTTCGTTCATTATGTCTCCTATGGATATACAACTATCTTCATCGCTTTGCGCTGCGCGAGCAGGTCCAGCCCTTGATGCAGCTCTTTCAGCGGCATTTTATGCGAGATTAGCCCATCCAAATCGAGCGAGCGGCTTTCCAGCACTTTCACCGCCGCGGGGAATGTCGCATTCGCCAGCCATGCGCCAAAAACAGTGATTTCCTTAAAAGTGACCTGGCTTTGGGGGAAGGTTGCCACTGCCTGGGTGTTGACACCGAAAGCGACCACCTTGCCGCCTTTGCGTACCGCTTTGATGGCATCAGCCAACCCTGAACCTGCAGCGTCCACCACCACATCCGCGCCAATGCCGGTGTGCTTTAAAACGAATTTCTCAAAATCTTCTTTGGAAGGGTCAATAACCAAATCAAAACCCATCTTGCGGCTGTAGTCCAGCCGGTAATCGGACATATCCGCGATGATGATCTTGCCGGCGCCTGCGGCTTTAAACATTTGGGCGTATAGCTGGCCGATCGGGCCTGCCCCGATCACTACTACCGATTCACCTGGCTGCAGGCGTACTTTATTTGTACCGTTAACCACATCCGCCAGCATCTCGGCAAACGCTCCGTGTTCCACCTGAACGCTGTCATCCATTTTAAAAGCCAATTTACTGGCTACCACGTTGTATTCCGCGTAAGCGCCATTCACATGAATGCCAATCGCGCCAATATTCTCGCACAAATTGGGCAAGTGGATCTGACAATAAGTGCATGTGCCGCAATAATCGTTGGGCAGCACCACCACCCGGTCGTCGACCTTGACATTGGTAACCTCGGCGCCCACCTCAACAATCCGGCCCACATACTCATGGCCCAGGATGGTTCCGGGTGTGGCAATATACCCGGGCGGAACCGCGACGATATGCACATCCGTACCACAAATGCCTACCGCTTCGACCTTCAGTTTCACCTGATCCGGTTTGGTAATTTGCGGGACTGGCACATCTTTAAGAGTCAGTTTTCCTTCGCCTTCAAAAATCGCGGCTAACATTTTTTCTGACATTGCTGCTCCTTGTAAGTTAGAAAATTACCCCGGAAACCAGAATGACATTGGCAAAGGGGGTACATTCGCCTGTACGGATGATGGCGCGTGATTCGGTGCTCAGTTTTTTAAATTTATCATGAGGTACATAAACCACATCAGCATCCTTGAAAATATCCTTGATAGCTTGGGCAAGTTTAGGATTCTTGTCCCTCAATTCTTCAGCCAGAATAATCTGCTGGACTTTTAATTCGCTGGCCACAGCTTTGGTAACATCTATAAAGCCCGGAAGCCCAGGGGTTACAGCGATGTCGATTCGCCACAGGTAATCCGGGATGGATAATCCCGCGTCACAAATTGTCAGTTTATCCATATGCCCCATGCTGGCAACGAGTTGTGAAATATCTTGGTTTAACACTCCTTTTATTTTCATAAATCTACTCCTCAACGTTTGTTAATCCTTTGCGCATAATTATATTTTTTTGCGGAAATTTTATTTTCTGCAAAAATTTTATTGGGAAATGCATAATACTTCTCATCATTATGCAATTCTTTTAATAAGTAAGCTGTTTTCTTCAATCAATGTGAATCTTTTTATACGGCTTTGACTTCTTCCTTTCTCATTGTTGGTGCAATATAGCGTACCTTTTGGGCTTCAATCAGCATAGCAATAATGATTACGAACCCACGAATTGTCTCAACCCAGAACACATTAACCGCCATCATGTTTAGTCCGGCGCTGATGACAGTTAGAAGAAGAACACCGCCCAATCCATTGATCACCTTTCCCTGGCCGCCTTTTAGACTAATACCACCAATCACTGAAGCAGCCATCACCTCAAATATCATGCCGTCCCCTAACGAGCTCATTGCATTGGTCAATCTCGCTGCAAGTACCCAGCCAGCAAAGGCGGCCATAAATCCGCTTATCATATACACTTGGATTATTCTTCGCTCGGGTTTGACACCAGAAGCCAATGCAGCTTTACGGTTTGCACCCACGGCATAAAGTTCCCGCCCAAATGGCGTATGTGTAGTTATCACATATGCGATAGCAAACATGACAATTAAAACAATTACGGGCAGGGGAACAGGGCCTACTTTATGAAGACCAATTTCATTAAATGCGGGAATTTTATTATAAGCGGTTTGCCCTCCATTAACCACTAACATGACACCCCGCAACGCAATTAACATGGCCAATGTTTCAACAAAATTGTTCATGCGAAATTTGGTAATCATCACACCATTAAAAAGACCAATCAATATTCCCATCAACAGAATGATTGGGATGGCAACATAAATTGGCAGCATTAAACCGCTGCCATAAACAGGCCAACCGGACCCGTTCATAAGCCAGATTCCGATTAATCCGGCCAATCCCAAAACAGATGATGCGGAAAGGTCAAAATTTCCTGTAATAAGCGTAAAGCTCTGGCCAATGACAAGCAACCCCAAGACTGAGGCATTTAAGAGAATATTCAGGAAATTTACAGCACTAAAAAAGTTTTTTGCCAAGTTCCCAAAGAAAATCATCACAATGGCCAATAAAAACCAAATCAGATTATCCATTAAAAATGGGATAAATTTTTTCGAATTCATCTAGATTAATTCTCCTTTATATTGATGTTTTTTCCTATGCTTCTTTTACCTTTTCAACAGTTGATACTGATTTTCCATCAGAATCTGTACTTTTAAATCGCACTTTTTGTGCATCGATCAGCATAGCAAACAGTATAACTACACCTCTAACTGCATCAATCATGAATCCAGAAACCCTCATCAGGTTTAGTCCTGAGTTAATGGATGCCAGCAGCAAAACGCCGCCAAGCGCACCGATCATTTTGCCGCGGCCGCCGAAGAGGGATATACCGCCTATCACAGCCGCGGCTTGAATTTCGAAAATCATTCCTTTACCCAACTGTTCCATTGCAACACCGATACGCCCTAACTGCATCCATGCGGCAAAAGCAGCCATAAATCCGCTAATCAGATATACCTGGCGGATAAGTTTTTCAGGGTTAATTCCCGAAGCTAAAGCGGCATCTCTGTTCCCGCCCACAGCGTACATATTTCGCCCAAATCGCGTGTAATTGGTAATAAAAAAAGCGATTATGAAAAGAATTACCATGACAAGTACACTAATTGGAAATAGTCCGATATTTCCTCCTCCTAGTACCAGAAATGATTTTGGCATGCCGGTAATAGACTCGCCTTCATTCCATACTAAAACCATACCTCTCAAGATGATCAACATTGCCAATGTGACGATGAAGTTATTCATCTTAAGTTTTGTAATGAGAATGCCATTTATCCACCCGATCAACAGTCCAACTGCAAACATAGCTGTAAGGCCGATAGCCGGGGAAAGCATCCAGCCACTTCCAAAGTAAGGAGCTTCAGCCGGAGTTATTAACCATGCGCCAATTATTGCAGTTAATCCAAGGGTCGATTCAGCACTTAGATCAAAATTACCTGTAATGAGGGTGAAACTCTGTCCGACAACCATGACACCCAATACGGCAGAATGAACAAGAATATTGGTAAAGTTCTGTTGAGTAAAATAATGTGGTGATGATGATGAAAAAAGCGATATTGAGATTAGCAACAGAATCCAAATGAGGTTATCGAGTAAGGCAACTATTATTTTGTTTTTGTTGATTTTCATGGGTTAATTGCTTCCTTCTACTGCCCGAAGAATGTTTTCAACGGATGTATTTTTATCATGGGTTAAAAATTCTTTTATAATTTTTCCCTGATACATCACTAAAATCCGGTCACACATATCCAGCAGTTCATGAATTTCTTCAGAGATAACCACAACCGCAGCACCTTCCTGCGCAAGTTGGTCAATAATACGCATGATTTCCACTTTAGCTTGAACGTCAACACCCTGAGTAGGTTCATCAAGCAGTAAGACCTTGGGTTTAATACTTACAAGTTTTGCGAAGACTGTCTTCTGTTGGTTGCCGCCGCTAAGGAATTGAACCTGCTGGTTTACAGAGCTTGCCTTTATATTAAGCTTGCCAACCATTTGGTTGACCAGTTGATTCTCTTTGGGATGATTAATTAGACCCACCTTGTTGATCAATTCACGAAGAATTGGAAGGGAAATATTTTCATAAATCGGCCTGAGACCAAAAATACCATATCCATGTCTATCTCTCGGCAAATAAGCAACCCCTTGATCAAGTGCGTCTCTTGGGTCTTTCGCTTTAAAATTCTTTCCCTCAATCTTCACTGAACCTGTTCCTAAATGCTCGAGACCAAACAGACCACGGGCGAATGTATCCTTTCCGCAGCCTTCCAGCCCTGTCAAACCGATAATCTCACCCTTTTTTAAGGTTAAATTAAGATTTGAGTATTCACCCGCTCTTGATAATCCCGAAACCTCCAGAACTACTTTTCCGTCAAGATTCCTGCCGGTATGCTTGAAACGTTCAACTGCTGCGCCACTAATCAGGCGGATTAACTCGGGCTGATCGAGCTCCTTGATATCATAATCACCAATTTTTTCGCCATCACGTAAAATGGTAACCGTATCGCACAATTCAAATACTTCTTCCAGGTAGTGAGAAATGTAAATGAAAGCAACGCCTGTATCACGCTGTTTGCGAACAAAATCAAATAACATCTCAACTTCATTTTTCGGTAAAGGAGCGGTAGCCTCATCCAGGACAATGACTTTCGCATTAGCAAACATCGCTTTAGCAATTTCCAGGATTTGGCTTTCCGCCACACTTAATCCTTCCACTTTTCGGGTTACATCGATATTCAAACCTAATTCTCTAAGGTGTGTTTCTGCCAGTTGGTTAACTTTTCTCCAATCAATAATCCCCAATTTATTAACAGGCATATCGCCACAGAAGACATTTTCAGCAATACTTAATGGAGCGATCAGCTGCGAATGCTGGTGGACACAAGTGATCCCTAATTGGCGCGCGATGGTTGAAGTCATTGCATCAATTTCTTCGTTATTAAAAAAGATTAGCCCACCATCCTTCGGATAAATTCCCGTAAGGATATTAACCAATGTTGATTTTCCTGCGCCATTTTTTCCTACAAGTCCCCGTATTTCACCAGGTTTTAAAAGAAAATCAACATTTCTAAGTGCTTTGACGCCCGGGAAAATTTTTACAATCCCCCGCATTTCGATAATATAACCATTGTTTTGATTATTCATTCCGCGTCCCTATCTTGAATGTAATTAAAGATAATATAAAAATAATTCCAAAATGATGTCCTGCGGGCAGGACTTAAAACATTTACTACCCGCAGGACATTGAGATTTTTTTTACTTTGAAACGTAGGCTGTGCCTTCCGGCTTGGTCCCACTCTTATCCATCAGAGTCCAGGGGATGTCGGTGCTAATATTGGATTCATCCACCAACACAGTAGCAAGGAACAATTCCATAGTGCCATCGGCATTTGCTTTTATTTTCGCAGGTGACCAGATAGCGCCTTCTTGTACGAATTCGCCCTCTTCAATGGGTTCACCTTTAAGAGCTTTATCTATATAGGCAGTCACAACAGGGAAGTCAGAAACTGGCTGTCCACCGCATCCGTCATGAGTACCATTCCAAATACCCTCAAGCGCCGTTGGGCCGCAGTCAACAGATGTCATGATCATGTGGTCTTTTTCGCCGCGCAGCGGTACAGACCCGCGCACCTGCTCGAGTGCAGCCAATGTTCCAGGAACATATACGTTATCTGAGTGCATGTAAATACCACGCAGGTCAGGGTTAGCGGTTAAAACATCGATCGCGATCTGTTGGCCTTTTGCGGCATCCCAGTCTCCAACCTTCTGGATAACTTCAATGTCGGGATATTTGTCAACAATATCGTGGAAGCCATCTCGCCGTAGTTGGCCTACATTCTGGCCGAGGTTACCGGTGATTTCCAATACTTTGCCTTCTGGTTTGCCATAAACCTTAGTGAGCATATCTACCATCTTCTGTCCAGCCTGCTGACCAGCCAGGAAATTATCTGACAGGACAGTCATTGCAATTTTGCATCCCGCGGGTGAGCGGTCAATGGTAAAGAAGGGAACACCAGCCGCATTCGCTTTTTCAACAGCGGCGCAAATGCCAGCGCTGTCTTCCGGGACGGTCACGATGGCATCAACACCCAGAGAGAGCATGTAGTCAATATCGTCATTTTGCTTCTGAGGATCCGCATTGGCATTCGTGGTAATGATTGACCAGCCCATTTTATTGACTGCCTGCGCGAACGCATCTTCGATCATTTTTTGGCCGCCATATAACGCCGGAGCCGCATAACCAATTTGAACCGTTGTATCTTTAGCTGCAACCTCGACCTCAACAATCTGAGTTTGAATCTCTGTCTTGGTTACAACTTCGGGTTGGCAGGCGGTCAGCGCGAAAGCTGCGACCATAACCAAACCCAACAAGAATTTTAGTGATTTCATCTTTCTCTTACTCCTTTTTTTTATTTTTTGATAGTCTCAAATAACAGATGTGTTCGTAAATTTCTTCTTATAATCCACCTCCTTCAAGAATATATAAGCCCTGTCAAATAGAATGATGATTCATAACACAACAAGAATGCCGATCTCATCTTATAAAATCGCGTAAAGGTTTGCGTAAAGGTTTGCGCAAACATTTTACATTATAGCAATATTTCACATCAGTGTCAAGAATTTTTAAGGAATACGTCTGAATTTTCAATTCATTTGATAACAAACCACATTTCGCCATTCAATAAAAAAGAAAGACCTGCGTATTTTAGGAATCACGCAGGTCTTTGATTAATAATTCCAATTATTAATCTGAGCTTTTTTTTAATCAGCAAATGGAGAGCTCTTACCCTCAAAAGGATTTCTGAAATTGTAAACCGGTACATCCGGGATATGCACCTGATCCGGCTGCTGGATCACCCAGGCAACCGCATCGGCAATCGTTTCCGGCGGCACAAACCTCGCCAGGATTTCGGGTGTCAGTTTCGCGCCTGAATCAGGCCAGAATGGTGTATTCGTGGCTGCGGGTGAAATGAGATGGACATGGATATTATCGCGCGTCAGTTCTTCGCGCAGAGCCGCACTTAACCCTTCCAGACCCCATTTGGCCGCGCAGTAAGCAGTACGGTTATCCTCGCCCACCTTTCCTGCCAGAGAACCAATATTGACGATCCTACCGCCCCCCTGCTTTCTCATATAAGGCACTACCGCCCGCGTGCACAGAAATGGCGCCTTTAAAGTGGTATCCAGGGTATGATCCCAAAATTCTTCGGTGGTCTGTTCCAGGCTGCCTGGAGGTCCCCAGAAAGCGCTGTTGACCAGGATATCTACCCGGCCGTATTTTTCAACAACTTTCTTTACCATCTCTTCAACATCCCCGTTGTCCGTCACATCTGCCGGGATGCTTACAGCTTCAGCGCCCAGATTCAGCACTTCCAGTTTTATTTTTTCCAGCTTCTCTTCAGTCCGCGCGACCAGTGCTAGTTTAGCACCTGACGCCGCCAATTTAAGACTGGTAGCTTTGCCTATGCCGCTGCTCGCGCCAGTGACTATAGCGACTTTGCCCTTAATTTCCATAATTGCCTCCAAAGTAAATGATTTTTATATGGGGTATTCCAACCGATGACATGAAAAATCCCACTGCTTCTTTTTTTGAAATTTCTAATACTATAATTATAGTCGCCATGAATTCAGCCAGAAAATGGGATGTCATCGGTTTTGGCGCTATCGCTGTGGACGATTTGCTGTATGTCCATTCATTCCCCCAGCCTAATTCAAAAATTGAGGTTGTCAAACGCGACCGGCAGGGCGGTGGTCTAACCGGAACCGCTTTGGTGGCTGCCTCTCGTTTGGGAGCGCGTTCGGCATACTTTGGCTTGCTGGGGCATAATGATCTTTCAGACTTCACCATCCGGGAATTTGCCCGGGAAGGTGTTGACACGTCGCTTTGCCCGAGAAATGAAAAAGCTCAACCAATATACTCTTCTATCATCGTTGACCAGTCAAACAGTGAAAGAACCATACTTTATTCTCTTGAGAATTTCTCACCTCCAGAACCCACTCTCATTCCTCGAGACCTGCCAAAGGCTTGCAGGCTGGTGTTCATAGATACCTACTTCCTTCCTTTGACAAGATATTTGGTGGAGATTTCCCACTCATGCGATACTCCTGTAATCGCGGATATTGAGTCCCTTAGGATTATGGATTTCCCGGAGACGCTGGACGCGATTGATTATTTGATCCTGAGCCAGGAGTTTGCCGCTCAAATCACCGCAGCCAGTTCCCCTGCAAACATCCTTCAAAAATTGAATACCCCTCAACGGAACTGTGCAGTCATCACTGAAGGAAAACAGGGCTGCTGGTTTCAGGAGAAAGGTGGCGCTGTCTATCATATGCCTGCCTTCAAAGTAGATGCAGTGGATACCACCGGATGTGGAGATGTCTTTCACGGCGCCTACGCCGCAGCACTGGTTAGGGGCGAGGTTAACACCACGGCTGTAATCCAGGCGTCCGCAGCAGCCGCTATGAAAGCCACAAAGCCGGGCGGCAGGGCAGGTATACCCAGCCTTAACGCATTGCAAGAATTCATCAAGGCAAATCCTGAAGTTGTTCCTCATAAGGTCGAATAATGCCCAATTTTCTGGGTTTGGATATCGGCACCACCAGCATCAAAGCCATCCTTTTGGATAGCGATCAAGGCAAAATTATATCTACGGCACACCTGCCAACTCCCGTTAAACATTCCGGACCCAACCAGGATGAACATGACCCGCAGGTTCTATATGCAACAATTGCGGAGTGCATTAAAAAAGCGACGAGTAACCTCCCGGTTCATGCCCTGGGGATCAGCAGCCTGGCAGAGGCGGGTTTACCGCTGGATCGATCTGGAAATCCCTTATTTCCGATCATCGCCTGGTACGATTCCCGCTCGCAGCCACAGGCTGACCGGATTTTAGGTTCTTTTTCTGAAGAGCGCCTTTTTGAGATTACAGGCCAGAAGGTCAGTTATTCCTTTGGGCTCTTCAAGTACCTGTGGATCAAAGAGAACCACCCGGATCGAATCCGGGATATAGCTTGTTGGCTGTCAGTGCCGGATTACATCCTTTTTCGCCTGTCCGGGAATAAAGCCACTGAGTACACCCAGGCCTCACGCACCCTGCTATTTGACCAGAATAAAAAAGACTGGTCTGAGGAGTTGCTGGCTTATGCCGGGCTTGATCGCAGTAAGCTGCCATCCTTGATGCCATCCGGTTCGGTGATGGGCTCCATCACAAAAGAAGCCAGCGACATTACCGGGCTGCCAGTTGGCTTGCCGTGCGTGCTCGGTGGGCATGACCATTTATGCGGTGCTTTCGCCAGCGGAGGTACGCGCGCGGAGAAGATCATTGACTCCAGCGGTACTGCCTGCGCTATTATGGCACTTACCAGCAAATTTAATTCGGACAAGCAGATTGTAGAATCCGGTTTTGTAAATTACATCCACGTGGTACCGGATTTATATGTAATAAAGGGCGGCTTGAAAGCCGCGGGTAAAGCAGTGGATTGGCTGGCATCACAGTTCGGCCAAGATAACCATTTTGATAATGACCAACTGATCAAGCATTATGAAGCAAACAAAAATGACAGGCCGCTGTGGCTGCCATTTTTTCATGGCTCGGGTACACCCGGGATGGAGCCATTTAACCGCGCCAGTCTCATCGGTCTAACGCTGGAACATTCACGTGAAGATATCGCGATTGCCTTGTATGAGGGGCTGGGATTCTGGTTGCGTGAAAATATTGAGACCATTCAAAAGATAACCGGGACCCAGCCAAAAGATATCATCACAATTGGCGGGACGAACCAGAACCCGCTTATGCGTATGGTCAAAGCCAGTATTACAAATTACCCAGTCACTTCACCGACAGTTCCTGAGTCTTCCGCGGTGGGTGCCGCGCTTTTGGCAGCGGTCGGGATAGGTGCTGTCGCTTCATTTCAAAAAGCGCCCGAGATTCTGAATTATCCTGCGTATGTTATTGAACCTGATCCCGACTGGGTTAACCGTTACAATTCAATGTACGAAAAAGTTTATCTGCCTGCCAAAATAAGGCTTACAGAAATCATTAAGGTCATGCGTGACATAAACTAATTATTCGGAGGTAATTGACATAATGAATATCGGAAAATTAAGAGGATTGCAGGAAATTTCAACCCCTGAAGGATTTATCACAGTCCTCGCACTGGATCAGCGCGGTTCGCTTTTTAAGGCGCTGGGAATGAGCGAGGGTGATCCCGCCCTATATCAGGCAGTCCGCGAGTTCAAGAAAGCGACCACCAGTGAACTGATGCCCGCTTGCAGCGCAGTGCTGCTGGATCCCGAGTTTGCCGCCGCGGAAGCCATCAGCGAAGGATGGATCTCCGGCCAGAAGGGCTTGATTGTCACCCTGGAAGAAACCGGGTATGTGGACTCCCCAGACGGGCGGCTCAACCCCTTTATTCCAAACTGGTCATTGGGAAAAGCCAAGAGAATGGGCGCTTCTGCAGCTAAACTTCTGGCATATTATGACCCCCGCATCAAAAAGCTGGCGGACTACCAGGAACGGTTCATCAGTGATATTGTTGAAGGATCGGTTGAACTGGATTTCCCGCTGCTTCTGGAACCAATGAGCTATTCAGCTGATCCTTCCGTACTGAAAAAATCACCCGAGTTTGCCAAATTTCGCCCACAAATTGTGCGCGAAACCGCTGAGCGGCTGGGCGCCTTGGGTGTTGACCTGTTGAAGCTGGAATTTCCTTGCGATACCGAATTTGAAAAAGACAAATCCATCTGGCTCAAAGCCTGCAAAGGGATCACTGAAGTCTCACCCGTTCCTTGGGTGCTGCTATCCGCCGGTGTTGATTTTGGTGTGTTTAAAGAACAGCTGGAGGTCGCCTGCAAAGCCGGCGCCAGCGGCTTTGTGGCCGGTAGGGCTATTTGGAAAGAAGCAGCTCCATTGAAAGGACAGGATCGGATTAATTTCCTTTCGAAAACCGGCAAGGACAGGATGAACCAGTTAGTCGAGATTGTCAACCAATCCGCCCGCCCCTGGAAAAACGCAGTTCGCGGTGAGATAAGCCATGTCGAACAAGGCTGGATCAATAATTATCAGGATTTCTAGAAAATGGAGAAAGTAATGCAATACGATAAAAAAGATTACTTTGTTGCGACCTATTATGTGGAATCGCCGCAGCCTTTAATAAAAGTGGCTGAAACCATTGCGGATATTGAGAGCACCGGCCCCTGGCTGGGGACAGGGCAGCCCACCGAGTTATATCTCAATTGCCGGGCGATAGTCGGCGATGTGCGCGAAGCCTCCCCCGGTAAAGGCGAATTTGATATCCTTTTCCCGGTGGCGAACCTAAACATGGAGACCGCTGCTTTCCCCTCCCTGTGGCTGACCATGATCGGCGGCGGAACGCACGCTCTGGCAGCCTATGAAAAATCCCGCCTTCTGGATTTTCAGCTGCCGGATTCAGTACTCGATAAAATGCCCGGTCCGGGTTATGGCCCGGAAGGGATCAGAAAATTGTTGGGCGCAGCGCCGGATGAGCTGTTGATAGGGACGATTGTCAAACCGACCGCCGGCCTGACGCCCGTTGAAGTGGCGGATATCTGTACCAAAGCCGCCATGGGAGGCGTGCGCTTCATCAAGGATGACGAAAAGATGATGAACACACCCTATTGTCCTTTGGCTGAAAGGGTGAAACTGGTTTGCAAAGGTCTGAAACAGGCGGAGGACGCTACCGGCAAGAAAGTGCTTTATACGCCCCATATCACAGCGCAACCTGAGTACCTGCTAAAGAACGCTGAAATTGCTCTCAAAAACGGCGCTACCGGTTTAATGGTGAACTTTTTCGCTGCGGGTTTTAACAGCCTGCAAACGCTGCGCACCCAGGTGAACCCGAATGTTCCCATCTATGCCCACTGCGGCGGGAAAGAAGCGTTGGGGCGTGCGCCCGGGCAGGGCGTTGACCCCGTCGCAATTGTTCGATTCGTGCGCTTGTTGGGCGGTGATATTTTCCGCCAGAGTACCATCGGCGGTTATCTGGTGGGTGCAACGCCGGAAGAAGGGCGGACTCTATTCAAGGTAATGTCAGAACCGATGGGTAAGATCAAACCGATGATCCCCGCTGTTTCCGGCGGGCTGAGCCCAAAAACACTCGCTCCTAATCTGGAAGTATTTGGCACCGCCGCGCTGATGCTGGCCGGCACAGGCATCACCCTGCATCCCATGGGCGTCAGGGCTGGCACCACCGCGCTTTACCAAGCAGCGGACGCGTTTAAAGCAGGTATCGCTCTCGAAGAATACGCCAGAACGCACGAAGAACTGCGCCTGGCGATTACTAAATAAACCCGTTTGTATTAAAAAGAAAAGCAGGTTTGGAAATTATCCACACCTGCTTTTTAGTTAACTAAGAATCGATTTATTTCCTGAAAAGAAGTTTACGGAAGAGTGCCATATTTTCCACCGCGTTGCCGTTCTTGATCAAAGTCCCGAGCTTATCCATACCGACTTCATCGATCAGATCGTCAAACGCCATCATCCAGCGCACACCTTCACCGATAGTATCTGCCGGGTTGGTGCGGTAGGGGAAGAGGTCGAGTGACTTCCATCCGGAGTAATTGGTCTTGCGCAGCCAGTAAAACATTTCCAGATAAGCCAGGAAATGGACTGAAGCGAACATCATGTCTCCGTCCGCGTCCGCGTAATTGTCATTGAGATGCAGGTGGAAAAGCTTGTCACCTTCTCTCTGGCACAAGACGACCGATTCTGCCAGATTTTCATGCGCATAAAGTGAATGACCAACATCAATATTGATGCCAACGTTTTTTCGGTCTATATCCCGAACAAGCATGAGTGATTTGGAGACCGTGCTGATAAAAGAATAAGAGCGCGGTTCACTGGGCTTGGGTTCCAATCCGCTCTTTATGGCAGGGTTGTGGTCAGCGGCTGCGCGCATGCCCTCCACCCACCAATCGTACATCGCTTGGTAATCCGCTTCAAAATAATAATCATAGCCGTCCTGACCGGGCCAGATGTTGATATAAGGGCTGCCAGCTTCCGAAGCCAGGTCAATCGCCCGTTTAATCACATCCAAAGCCAACTTGCGGACTTTTGGATCCGCGGCGCCCAAGGTGCCTTTTGTAAAATCAATCCCGCCCCAAAGTTGGGGGGCGATTCCGATCAGTGCAATTCCGTTATCATCCAGCACGGAGCACACCGTTTTCCAGTTGCGGGTATTGATGCCCACACAACTGGCATCATCAGTTTCATCCATATTCATTTCAACGCCCTGGACCAGGCCTTGCTTGCCGGCGATTTTAATCAGTTCCAGGATCAGTTGGTTTTCACCTGGTTTGGCGTAATCCGGATTAAACCGGTCAGATGGGTAATTGTAGTTATGGATAATCGCAGCATATTTCATTTCATTCATTTTTTCACCTCATTGATCAGGTATTTTCAAATGATAAAAATCCGCCTCTGGTGTATTGGTCTGTCCAATTTTCCAGAGGCGTAATAGCTCATTTGGTTATTAAGTTATGCCTTGACTTTTTCTGACGGCTTGTCATCATTTTCATGGATGACTTTCGGTTTGTAGCGGAACTTTTGCGCTTCAATCAGCAAAGCCAGCAAAATGATCATCCCACGGATTCCCTGCACCCAGAATGGATCTACTGTCATCAAATTCAAACCATTATCAATAACTGAAAGCAACATTACACCGGCAAAAGCGCCGCCCACGCTTCCCAAACCGCCTTTCAGGCTTACACCCCCAATCACAGAGGCCGCTACGGTTTCAAGGGTCATACCCTGACCAAGTGTGGAAATTGAGGTTTCAAGCCTTCCCAGCAGCATCCAGCCCGCGAAAGCGGCCATGAAACCGCTGATCATGTATGCGAACGTAATAATTTTCTTGGGGTCAAAACCGGATGCCTGTGCCGCATCCCGGTTAGCGCCTACAGCTCTTAATTCACGCCCAAATTTTGATTGGTTTAGCAAATAGTTCACTACTAAATACATAGTCAATGTGACTATGACTGAAACAGGAAAGCCTTTGATACGCTCGCCACCTAACCAATTGAATAATGTAGGTGAACCCGTCATAATTTGTCCGTTACTGATAATCAAGGCAATTCCGCGAAGCACGAGCTGCATTGCCAGCGTTACAATGAAGTTGTTCATCCTCAGGCGCGTAATCAAAGATCCAATTATCAACCCTGACAAGATACCTATCATAAGCATAATTGGTATAACGATGAGTGGGTGGAGCATCCACCCTGATGCTTGAGCGCCACCTGCATCTGTGCGAGGTTCCAACATCAGCCACATCGCGAAAATAGTAGTTAGGGAAAGGACTCCTTCAGCTGAAAGGTCGAAATTACCTGTCAGCAATACTATTGCCTGGCCAATTACAAGAATACCCAAAACGCTTGCGTGCGACAGGATATTAACCTGATTGGATAAAGTGGTAAATTTTCCTCCTACATTACTTAAAAAGTAAAGGTAAACAACCGCGACAATCAACCAGATGAAATTGTCCAGCAGCAGTTTCATCCAGTCGATCTTTTTAAGATTATTCATGGTTCTTCTTTCCTCCTTCAATGGCGTTGAGGATGTTCTCTGGAGTTGTGTCTTTGGCGCCCTTCTTGTATTCATGCGTCAGTCTGCCGCTGTTCATTACAAGGATGCGGTCGCAGATGCCGATCAGCTCGCGTATTTCAGTTGAGATAACAATAGTTGCCACGCCTTGTTTTGCCAATTCATCAATGATCCTGAAGATATCCATCTTCGCGCGCACATCCACGCCCTGAGTGGGTTCATGCAGGATCAATACCGTCGGTTTGGTGGAGGCAAGCTTGGCAAACACAACCTTTTGCTGGTTACCGCCGCTCAAAAGGCGTACTGGTTGTTCCTGGTTGGGGGTCATGATATCCAGGCCTTTGATGTATTCAGTTACGATTTTCTTTTCTTCATTGCGGTTGATTAGATTGATCAACCGTACAAGGCGGTTCAGGATAGGGTATGTAACATTTTCCCGCACCGGGCGAACACCCACCAACCCATAACGATAGCGGTCTTGAGGCAGATATGCCAGCCCCTGGTTGAAGGAATCAATCGGGCGCATGGCGGTAAATTCCTCTCCGTGAATTTTGACATCGCCAACGCCACGGTATTCAAGTCCAAAAAGCCCCTTTCCCAGCTGCTCGGAACCGCAGCCCTGCAGACCTGTGACACCGACAACTTCACCTTTTTTTAGCTGCAGGTTGATATCCTCATAATACCCGCGGCGAGTCAGATTGTTCAGGACAAAAACCACTTCATCAGTGCATGAAGATTCCCTGGTGTATTCTTCTACACCCTCTCCGACCATCATTATAATCAGCTGAGGGACATCGATATCTTTTACATTTTTAGTATCTACCACCCTGCCGTCGCGCATCACGGTAACCCGGTCGCAGATTTCAAACACTTCTTCCAGATGATGGGAAATGTACACAAAAGAAACGCCTTGATCGCGCAGTGATTTTACAAAGTTGAACAAACGATTGATATCTGATCTGGAAAGTGAAGCGGTCGGTTCATCCAGAATGATCAGTTTGGCATTACCGAACAGCGCTTTAGAAATGGCCAGCATGGTTTGCTCAGCTACGCTTAACCCTTCAACTTTCTTGGTTATATCCAGGTGCAGATTTAGACGCTTTAAGCGTTCTTCGGCTTCTTTGTTGACCTTTTTCCAATCCACAAATCCCAGTTTATTCTTGGGCAGCTCGCCTGCCAAAACATTCTCGGCAACCGTCAGGCTGTCCATCATGGCTACATGCTGGGGTACATAAGCAATGCCCGCATTAATGGCTTCCTTCGGATTCATGGATTTAAAAACTTGTCCACCAATTTCGATGGTGCCTTCATTGGGTTCTGTAATTCCCATCAGCACAGCCATCAAGGTTGATTTTCCCGCGCCATTTTTTCCCACCAGTCCGTGAATTTCGCCTTCAAATACACTCAAATCCACACGGCGTAAAGCCTGCACACCGGGGAAGGCTTTGCTGACATCATTCATTACCAGAATAGATGGGCGGGCCGTTTTTGTTTCTTCAGTATTCATGCTCTCACCATTTCTTAATCGGTTACGACTTTGTCGTCTTTAAGGCCAATGTGCGTGGATGCCAGAGATTCTTCCAAAGCGCGCCGGTGCATACCTTTGACCTTGATCGCGTCAAGTCCGACTGCAAAGAGCAGCAGCAACCCACGGCTGGCTTCAATCCAGAAGGGTGAGACTTTCAATATACTTAACCCCGCATCAAGTATTGACCATAGGGCAAACCCGCCAAATGCGCCAATCATTGTGCCCCGACCACCAAACAAACTTACACCACCTACAACCGCAGCTGCCTGAACTGGAAAGATTAATCCTTCTCCTGTCCGTGGTGTTGCAGAGTCAAGGCGTCCAGCGGCTAACAATCCCGCGATCGCCATGCAAAAACCACTAATCAGATATACCTGCCGAATAATTTTATCCGTTTCAATTCCAGCGTCTTTTGCCGCTACGGGGTTTGAACCAACCGCAAACATATTGCGGCCAAATTGAGTATAACGCGTGATAATATGCGCAATAATAAAAGCAAGAATTATAAAGACCGTAGGTACTGGTATTGCCAAAAAACCTTTTGTTAGAGGTATTTTAAATAAGGCTCCAGCTCCAAGCCAATCAAAGCCTTCAGGGAAAAAGCTTGCAGTTGCACCTGGTGAAATAATATATACCAGACCTCGCAGAATCATCAGCATTGCAATCGTTACGATTAGATTATTCATTCTTAATCTTGTTATTAAGAAACCGTTTATCAACCCTATAGTAAGACCCACAACAATCATCAGAAGAATTGCAACGATTGGAGAAACTTCAACACCTAATCCGCCATTTGTTACCGATGCAAGAAATAAACCTGCCACCATGGCGGTTAGTCCTAAGCCTGATTCAGATGACAGATCAAAATTGCCAGACATCATAGCAAATGCTTGACCTATTACAAGCATTCCTAGTGCTGCTGTCCTGTTCAATATATTTACCAAGTTATAAGGTGTCCGAAAACTAGGCGATAGCGAAGAAAATATTATGAGGGCAAAAGCAACAAGCAACCAGATCAAGTTATCTAAAATAGTCGAAATAAAACGGGTTGTTTTAGGCTTCACAAATACACCTCGCTGAAAATAATAAGGGTTTGTATTGAATGAGCCGTAGTTAAATACGGCTCATTCTTTTACGTTATTTTATGCTTGAAAAAGATTAGTTGTTGCCCCAGAGCGCTTTGTTATCAGCATTCGCGGAGGTAACCTTGGTTGTGCTCAGGTTCAGCATGTAACCAACATCGGATTTCACGATCATGGCAGGTGACCACAGAGCGCCTTCCTGTACAACTTCGCCTTCTGCAGGATCCTTGCCGTCGAATTTATCCTGAATCCAGTTCACAATGATGCCGAAGTCCGGAATCGGTTGGCTGGAGGCTTCATCGGAATAACCATCGCGGATGGCTGCCAGAGCTTCTGCGCAGCCGTCAACACCGGTTACGAAGATGTGTCCTTCTTCGCCGCTTTTGAATTTCTTGCCAAGCTGCTCAAGCGCGGCCAATACAACAGTGGTGCCTACGCAGTCTGAGTGCATGTAGATGCCATCCACAGCAGTCGATCCAACTACATCCAGTGTGTTGGCGGAGAATTTATCAGCCTTCCATTCGGTGGGTTTGGAAATGACGGTGATGTTGGGATATGCCTTCATTACATCATTGAAGCCGCCACCGCGCAGTTGCGCCACGTTCTGGCCGAGGTCACCCTGCAGTTCAAGCACAGTACCCTTGGGTTCGCCGTACTTGCCGGTCAGCAGTTCAACCATGGCTTCGCCAGCTTGTTTACCGGCAAGGTAGTTGTCGGACTGCACAACCATGTTGACTTCGCAGCCAATGGGAGCGCGGTCAATGGTATAGAACGGGATGCCCGCATCTTTGGCTTTCTTCACTGAAGCGCAGATAGCCTTGCTGTCAACCGGGACGGTGACGATCGCATTGACGCCCAGGGAAATGAAATATTCCATCTGGCTGGCCTGTGTTTCTGCATTTTGGTTAGCATTTGTTGTCACAACAGCCCAGACCTTCTTCTCGGCATGTGAAACCAGGCCGTTCATAATCTGGCCCTGGCCGCCGGACAATTCAGGGGCGCCGTAACCGATGGTTACATTTCCCTTTACGACCTTGGGCGCGCAAGCAGCAATAAGCATGGCAACCACCGCGATAACTGAAAAGATAATGCTTTTTTTCATGGTTCTCTTCTCCTTTTAGAGATTTTTAATTTTTTGTTGTTAATTTACTTTCAAAAACGCCATTCCAATTTTTCTTTCGATAAACCCTCCTTTCAAAACAATTTTTTCATGAGTCTCAATCGCATATTCGTCCGCAATTCAGGTTAGTTAAATGGTGGTTTAGGTAATTAAATAAAGGGGTGGCTTTTATCCTTGGCCAACTTTCCCGACAATGAAATGAAATTCATTATGTGTATCATAATCAGTATTATCGCATATGTCAATAACAATTGCCATTGAGTGTGGATTTTTATTTAGTGACCTCAATAGTGAAATATTGTTCACTATTGTACTTTTGCTCATTCTTATAATAGTGCATTCCCGAATCATTGTCAAGTGCCTCCCCTGCTATTTTGTATAATAGTTAATCATGTTTCTAACTGCCGGATTTCCTGAGTTCATAAAGTAAATTTTCAGCCAGCATTTCGTCAATGAACAAAACTGAAAACAATTTGGTTTTCATCGCGGCGATCACAGCGCGCGATTTTTCAATTCCACCGGCGACCGCGATCACCCGATTGATTTTTCGGATCTGGTCGAGACTGATACTGAGCATGCGGTTATAAAACTCAGCCTCAATCAAATTTCCATCTTTGTCAAAATGCCTTCCGCAAATATCTCCAACCGCCCCTTGCTCCTGCATCTGGCGCATATATTTAGTACCGACATAGACAATGCTGCCTGGCTGCGGGGGAACGGCTCCAATGCCAATCACAGCAGTGGTCAATTTGTTCCAGCGTTCAACCACCATACTCACTGCGGGGTCTTGGAGTAAATCGTCACGAAGGTGTTTTGAGCCAACAAACATGGGAGCCAGCAAAAAATAGGGATGCCCGCTGAAGCTCTTGGCTGCTTGCAGGACGATCTGGTTGATCTGCGAATATGTGCCAGTGTAGCCACGCTCTCCCATTAGCGGTACGACATCAATATCCCTCGGTACCGAGGGCGCGAGCAATTGTACAATGCGCGTTATGGTTCTGCCCCAGGCGATGCCTAAAATATCGGAGTCAACCAGAGTTTTTTCAAGATAGGTGGATGCGGCACCCGCTATTGCCCGCATCGTCAGATCGTGATATTTATGCATGCTTGGAACAACAAACACCCGATCCAAATTGGTGCGATCCTGGATCTCAAGCGCCAAACTTTCGCTGTTATTCGTCGGGTTGACTACTTCAATTCGGACGATGCCGCGATCGCGCGCTTGTTGCAGATATTGCGCTATTGAAGACCGGGAAACAGCTAATCTGTCAGCGATTTCCTGTTGGGATAAGTTTTCATCATAGTAGAGGTGCGCGACCTGCACTAATGTGGCAACTAAATCTTCTTTTTTATCAAGCTTGTTTTTAGTTATCATATCCTTATTTCACTATCACCTTTATTTAGAGCTTGAGTAAACCGGTGTGCAGGAATACATCCGCCGCTGCTCCCACCAGGGCTGAATTCGGAAAGGATTCAGTTGCAATTTTTAGGTCGCGTTTGGCTTCCTCGGTCATCAGAAAATCTCTAACTCTCCTGTCAACACACTGAATAAATTCCGGTGAACCTTTCCAGACGCTGCCGCCCAGAACGATCATTTCCAGATCAAGCAAGTTAACCATTGAAGATAGTGAGATGCCAAGCTTTCTAACCACTTCCTCAATAATTTCTATGGAAGCCTGATCTCCCAGTGATTCGGCTTGAAACACCATTTTGGTTGTCACCAGCAGGCGGTCATTTTCGCTTAAGTGTTTAAGGATTTTACTTTCCCCCTGCTCGACTGCAAGCTGCCCCTGGCTGGCAATAGCTGGACCAGCCACAAAGCTTTCAAAGCAGCCTTTCTGTCCGCATCCGCATAGCTCGCCTGTTCTTTCGTCATAGATATTATGGCCGAGGTTACCCGCGAATCCATGCGCGCCGTCATAGAGTTTGCCATCCAGGAAAAGATATCCCCCATAGCCTGTTCCCAGCGTCATCCAGGCAACATTCTTTAAACCTTTTGCTTTACCCCAAAGTACTTCCGCCATAAGCGCCATACGGACATCTGTGGCTGGATAATTCGGTACACCAAACCTTTCCCATGTCATTCGTCCGAAAGGCACATTGCGCCAATAAAGGTTGGCAACCAGCACCGCGTCGCCTGTTTCTGTGTCAATATTGCCGCAAATACTCAGGCCAATTCCCGGGAAACTACCGAATTCTTTCTTTGCCCGGTTTACATACGGCTCGAGCAAATCGAGGATGGCATCAGGTTTCGCGACACCCTGCTCATCAAAAGGCACCAAAAGCCGTTGTGCGGGTTCCAGCAAGTTCCCGTACTGGTTGATAAAGGCGATATCCATTTTGGTACCACCGATATCTACCGCCAGTACATATTTGGGGGATTCTTCTTTCAAAGTTTCAGCTCCGGGTATTTCGTAGATATCTTATTTATCTCTTGACTTGAGAGAAATTATTTCCATTGCTCGTTCAATACAAACTCCGGTTTCCCATTGCGTTCAACCAGCAATTTCCGAAATCCTTTTTCTTCAATCGGACCGTAATTATGACCAGCGGATAGATGGTAAGAAGCGACGAAAACCAGGGGTTCGTTTCCTGTGTTGACCACCCGATGCGCCCACATGGGCGGAATATGGCTGATAGTTCCAACCTTCCATCTTTCAGCCAGGAATTCACCTTCAATTGTTTGCATTAATAAATTGCCTTGCCCTTTAACGCAGAAATAAATCTCTGGCTGGTTTTCGGCTGCGTGGAAATGGCCCTTGGTCATGTAATATTCATCGCCTACTTTTCCGGGCTGAATGCGGGTTGTGCCTAATGCCATATCAGAAAGTGACGTCTTAAAACCATAATAGAAGATTTCATAGACCAACGGATCGCCTTGTTTAATCAACGCTTCAGTGGCAGCTTTATCATGGAACATCGGGGAAAGATCGCTAACTTTTCGCGCAACTGATCTCTCTTTGGGTGAGAATTCTCCCAAGTCAAAATCATATAAGACAGTGACGGGGTAATCTTCTTTTTTTAAGTTCATTTTAAATTCTCCTGGTAATTTATAGTGCTTCAATTAACTGCTTTAAAGTTGCCAAAAAGTCAGTAACTTCCGCGCCGCCCACCGCACGGTGGTCAGCGGCCAAAGTCAGAGTGAAAACCTGTGTACGATGTAACGTTGAGTTGTCATCCCATAATATGCCATCCCTCAGCGCTCCAACTCCTAAAATTGCCGCCTGGGCAGGGTCAACCAACGGTATAAAACTGGTGATTCCTTTCATCCCAAGATTGCTAATCGTAAATGTAGCTTCCTGGGTGTCTTTAATTTCCAGCTGTTTATTTTTCGCCCGATAAGTCACCTGGTCCAACTTTTCAGCGATTTCTTCAACGGATAATTGATGCGCTTGATGAATAACCGGAACAAATAGCCCTTCGGGAGCAGCTACGGCCACTGCGATATTGACTTCTTGAAATTGGAGTACAGTATCCTTGTCAAACCGTGAATTTAATCGAGGATGATTCAGCAGGGCTTCGGCAGCCTTCCAGGTCAAAATTGCGGTGATCGTTACTTTCGTATTCCTGGATGACTTTCGGGCACTAATAAAGTTAATCAACCTTTCTGCGTTTACCTCAATAGAAACCGAAAATTGCGGAATAGTTTGCGCGCTTTGTTCCATTCGATGGGCGGTAATAGATTGGATTTGATTGAGGGGAATTCTTGTAAAAGGAATGGTCTCAGAGCTTGAAATATTTGAAGCTGGATTTAACGTTTCAACATCGTGTGCGGTAATACGTCCTTCTTTTACAATTAAGCTAAGCTTTTCAAGACCTATTCCCAGTTCCTTCGCCCGCCTTTTCGCGTTAGGTGAAATCCGTAGGCGGGACTCGGTATCACTCATTAGAGCCGATTTGAGTTCTTTTTTCTGTTCCGGTTTAGATGATTCATCGTTAACCTTAACTGCGAGGGGTTTCTCTGAGGATTCCCAATCTTCTCCCGGCGCGCCAACAACAGCCAGCAATTCCTCCAGATGGACAGTATCGCCTGTCTTAGGAAATATTGCCAGAAGCGTTCCCTTGGCTGGACTTTCTAGTTCCATCATCGCCTTGGCTGTCTCCAATTCAGCAATGACCTCACCTCGCGCGACAGGATCGCCGGGCTGCTTTAACCACCGGCCAAGCACAGCTTCGGTGATTGATTCACCCAGGCGGGGCAGGTAAATTTTGGTCGCCATAGCTTAGTCTTTCAGGACTTCATAAACAGCTTTTTTGATATCCTCAAGCTGAGGAATAACCCGCTTTTCAGCAGCCGGTCCAAACGGGATGGGAGTGTTATCGGCAGCAACCCTCGCCACTGGTGCATCTAGGTAATCGAAGGCTTTATCCATGATCAGCGCACTCAATTCAGCGGTTACGCCACCCCTGCTAATATCTTCTGAAACAACGACAACACGATTGGTCTTTCTAACTGAAGTAAGCAGAGTATCTTCATCGAGCGGCACCAGGGTGCGCGGGTCAATGACTTCGCAAGAGATACCCTCTTTCTCAAGTTCCGCAGCTACCGCCAGCGAACGGTGCACCATCATCAAAGTCGCGATAATAGTCACATCTTTCCCCGCGCGTTTGATATCCGCTTTTCCGAAGGGAATTTCATATTGTTCTTCAGGGACATCCGAACCAATATCACTGATCGTTGAATCAGAAAGCGCCTTACCGCCACCTGGCGATGCTGATCCATAAAGCAACTTGTGTTCCAGAATGAGTACTGGGTCGTTCATGCGAATGGCCCTGGTAAGCAAGCCTTTGGCGTCATAAGGTGTGGATGGCATTGCAATATAGAGCCCGGGCGTATGCATAAAAAAGGCTTCCACGCTTTGCGAATGCTGCGCCGCACGCCCTGTCGCACCCTGTGGCGCACGCATCACAATTGGCACATTAGCCTGACCGCCGGACATCAGACGTAATTTCGCAGCTTCATTCACAATCTGGTCCATGGCGCAGAATATAAAATCCGCGTACTGGAATTCAATGATTGGCCGTAATCCTGTCAGCGCCGCGCCGATGCCCATACCCATAAATCCTGCTTCGGAAATGGGTGTATCCCAAACCCGTTTTGGTCCGAATTCATTCAGCATCCCATTGGAGACATTGAAAGCGCCGTTGAACCGGCCGACGTCTTCACCCATTAAAATTACATTGGGGTCTCGGCGCATCTCCTGGACCATGGCTTCACGCAGGGCTTCGGAAAGAGAGAGTTTTCTCATTGGCCACCTTCGCTTTCTGACGGTGTTTTAAAAATATATTGAAGGTAATCCTCTGCCCCTACCTCTTCTCCTGCGTTAGCAAAAGCCACCGCGGCAGTAATTTCTTCTTCAACCTGTTTTTCAATGCTTTCAAGCTCCTGCGCTGAAAAGACTCCACCGGAAAGCGCTGCATCTTTAAACCGCTTGATTGGATCGAATTTCTCCCACTGTTCAACTTCCGCTTTATTGCGATACTCCGCCGGTTCAAAGCGGGCATGGCCGCGGATGCGGTAAGTAATGCATTCCAAAAGGGTGGGTCCGCCTCCGCTGCGGGCTTTTTCAACAGCTTGTTTGGCAGCGGCATAAACCGCAATCACATTGTTACCGTCCGCTTTTTCTCCAGGAATGCCATAACCACAACCGCGAGAGGAAAGGTCAGTAACCGCTGAAACCAGATCATTAGGCATGGATAGCGCATACTGATTGTTCTCGATTACATAAACAACTGGAAGCTTCCAAAGGGCAGCCATATTCAGCGATTCGTGAAAAACACCTTCGTTGATCGCTCCATCGCCAAAAAAACTAACAGCCACCTGTGTGGTGCCTTTCACTACTGATGTCAATGCCGCGCCAGTAGCGATGGGAATGCCCGCGCCTACAATTCCGAAAGCGCCAAGCATTCCGCGGCTGAAATCGCACAGGTGCATGGAACCGCCCATGCCTTTGCAGACGCCGTTGCGTCTGGCATACATTTCCGCCATCATCACATCCAGCGGCACATCCTTTGCGATGCAGTGGGCGTGACCGCGGTGGGTGCTGGTGACATA
This sequence comes from Pelolinea sp., assembly GCA_030692365.1. Classification (GTDB taxonomy): domain Bacteria; phylum Chloroflexota; class Anaerolineae; order Anaerolineales; family Anaerolineaceae; genus Pelolinea. The sequence goes on from JAUYCC010000026.1 coordinate 48,457, forward strand.
ATCATCCACGTTCAAGGCGCTGGCCACCCCGACCGCCACGGCTTCCTGCCCGGTCGCCTGGTGCATGGTGCCTGGCATTTTAGTGGTCAGGAAGAGATAATAAAGCTTTTCTTCAAATTCACGCGCCCGTACCATGCGCAAAAAGAGTTTTTCCAGAAATGGTTTCTCATACCCGGTTAGAACAATTGGGGTAGCAACTTCTTCAGGTTTTTTAAAGCTCATGCGTCCTCCCAATCCACGCCGATCACACTCACCGGACAAGATTCCAGACCTATTATTTTCACCGGCAGCGTAAAAGTCCAGGTGCGCTTGCCAAGCAGGGGTTTGAGATTGGTCAGATATTCGATCAAAGGTATCCCCGCGCCCAAAAGCAATTCATGGTTGGGCTGGCCGATCACTGGTGTGCTGTCTTTCTCCCGCACCTCATGACCGGAAGTATCCACACCCATCAGTTTGATCTTCGTTTCATACGCCAGCCATCGAATTGCATCCGTCGCGAAGTACGGCCGCTCATGTTGTTTGGGGGTGTAGTAATTTTTATCCAATCCAGTATAGAAAAAGACGATATCGCCTGGTTGAATGCGATCCTCCGCGATCTCCTTCAGGTCATCCAACGGTATCTCTTCATTATTTCCGTATTTTGAAATGTCCAACACTACCGTCTCGCCCACCAGTTTGTCCACCGGAAAATCCGCTGCGTCCAGGCCGTGTTTGTCATGGTGCAGAGGCAGTTCCACATGCGTGCCGATATGGGTGCAAAAAGTGACCTCGGAAATCAGGTATTGGTCTTCCGGGCGGCGCGGGTATTTTGTGAATTGCGGCCAACCTTCCACCTGCCGGCTGTCTACTTCCAACCGGTATTCTTCTTTGTTTGGATCCACCCGATGCGAGAGTTCGTATATTTTCTTTATTTTCATGTACTGCTCCAATTTGAAAATTTCAATTTATTCGCTGGGTTTAATCAATTTCTTTACTTCAACTTCTTTATAAATGCGTTCCACATCCGTCATGTCAACATCACCCGTTCTTTCGGTAAGGACGGTGGCAGCGCTGACAGCGCTGGACCATCTCAACGCAGACTCCCAAGAATCCCCCCTGGATAATCGATAGGCAAGCGTGGATGAGACCGCGTCACCAGCCCCGGCGGCGTTCACGGGTTTCTGGAAGGGCGCCTTAGCAAGGTAATTTCCTTCGGTAGTCAGCGCCAGCATGCCGTGTTTGCCCAGGGTCATCACCAGGTTTTTTATACCCTCATCCGAATAGATTTTTTTTGCCTGCGGGATCAATGACTTCAGCGTTTCCGCCTTCTTGTTAAACGTCCATTCAAACTCTTCCCAGTTCAATTTCACAATGTCAGGTTTAGCTTTGATAGCTTCAATAATGTATTGTTTTTGGGAATCGATCAGTGAAGGGACATTGGCTTCTTTGGCGATGGTGATTAGCTCTGAATAAAAATCAACATTCAGAGATGGCGGCAGCGAGCCCGCGAAAATAACCCATTCCGCTTCTTTCACGCGCTTTTTAAATTTATCAATAAATTCCTGCTTCTGCTCCGCAGAAACAACCACTTCGCCTGCAATTACATGGCTGTGGATGTTGGTTTTTTCTTCCGCGATGACATGTGCGATGCGGTTGGTGCCGCCCACCCAGATCGGTTCCGGAACGATGCCATACTCTTCCAGCAGCTCTACCAATTCTTCGCCAATTTTTCCCGCGAAAAAACCCATTCCCACCGTTTCGGCGCCCAAATGGCGCAGGACGACCGCGGAATTTAGTCCTTTACCACCCACGCAGGTGACCATATGGTTGGTACGCATGGGCGTACCCGGGATCCATTCCTTGATAAAGATGATCTTGTCAATCGCAGTATTCGGGCAGACTGTAAGGATCATTTCAGGTACTCTTTACACTATTCAAGCCATTTTTGAGCGAGTACAGTGAACGCATTGGTGTTCATGCGCTGGACGCAATCCAGGGCAGTCATCAGATTAGCGCTCGCCACAATGATGCCATGTCTCGGCATCAGCACAGCGGCGGCTTTCTTTTTCATACGATCTTCCTGGCTTCTGAGCATGTCAACAATTTTATCCGCCTGATCCTGGGAATACTGCTCAGCTTCCGCATGGTACTGTAATTCCCCAAAGCTTTTAGATGCGCTCAGCATTGGCGGGATGGGTTTGGATTGGGCTACAAAAGGATTGATATATTTGGGATGTGCATGGATTACAGCGCCCACAAAGGGAAATGCTTTATAAATGGCAAGGTGAGATAAACCCTCTCTGGTAAAGCGCGGGTGCTGCTTCAGGTCATCGATTTTCGCAACCGAACCTTCCACGATGTCACCTGTGTCAATGATCCAGTGCCATTGATTGCCGGCCAGCGTAGGCGTCATGTATAATACATCTCCATCCCTCGCGCTGATGTTGCCACCCGCGATATCGGTCAGATCATTCTCAAACATAAACTTGGACACATACACGATTAATTGGGATATGGTCATTCTTTCAGCAATGGATTTCATGATTACTCCCGAGAAAAAAAGATGTGACCATTGTAACAAAATGTTGACATTTGTCAATAACATTTGTAATTTTCATTATTTATGGGGATCTGAGGAAAAATATTATTCTATAATCAATAGAATACGACATCTTGAGGAGTAAAAAATGGCAAAATTTGGCGCGCATTCTTTCCTGTGGATCGATCAGTGGACAACCGAAAAGGGCAATTATGCTATCAATGCCGCGGCGGAAATGGGGTTTGATTACGTTGAACTCCCCCTGCTGCGGCCTGATGAATTTGAAGGGGAAATTCATAAAAAGGTGCTGCGCGACGCTGGAATAGAAGCAGTTGCCTCGCTCGGATTGCCCGAAGAACTGCACATGCCCGAAAACCCTGAGGGTGCCAAACAATTTCTTTACAAGGCTCTTCAGAAATTGCAGGACGCGGGCGGCACTTATCTGTGCGGTTGCATTGCCTATACCATCGGCAAATTCACCGGCCAACCGCCCACAAAAGAGGAACGGCAGATCGTCATGGATACACTCGGTGAGGTGGCAGCCAAAGCCAAAACCATGGGCATGACCCTTGGCCTTGAAGTGGTTAACCGTAACGAAGGTTACCTGTATAACACCCTGGGCGACGCGCGCGAAGCCATTTTGGCGATCGGAGCGGATAACCTGAACCTGCACGCGGACACTTATCATATGAATATCGAGGAGGAGGGGTTCTATAATCCTTTGGTCGAAACCGCGGATGTCCTGGCTTACATTCACATGAGCGAAAGCCACCGCGGGCTGATTGGCACCGGCACGGTTAATTGGGATGAGGTCTTCCGCGGGTTAAAGGATGGCAATTACCAGGGTCCGTTGACATTGGAATCTTTCACTTCCATCAATCCTGATATCACTGCCGCCACCAAGCTATGGCGTGCCCCAAAATACACACCCGAGGTCTTTGCCCGTAAAGGACTGGAATTCCTCAGATCCAACGCGGCCAAATATAACCTCTAAACAACTTAATAAACTGCAAAGGATGAATATTAATTTAACCTGCCGAGGAAAATCGTGGGTTGGCTGTTTTTAGGTATTGATATTGGCTCTTACAGTTCAAAGGGTGTTCTGTGCACAACTTATGGCGAAATTGTCGCGGAAGCCAGGATTCCCCATGAAATTTCAATCCCCAAGCCCGGTTATGCCGAGCATGACGCAGATAAGGTTTGGTGGGCTGATTTTGTAACTATCGCGAATGCTCTTACCGCAAAGGTACCGCCCGGTGAAAAAATTGCCGCGGTGGGGGTGAGCGGTGTTGGCGCCTGTGTTCTTCCAGTTGACAGGAACGGCAAGCCCTTGCGACCTGCTATTTTGTATGGCATTGACACGCGTACCACAAGTCAGATCGAGTATCTTGAAAATATTTATTCAAGGGAAGAATTGACAGTTTTTGGGGGTGCGCGCCTGACAAGCCAGTCAGCCGGTCCAAAGATTTTGTGGATCAAACAGAATGAACCGGGTATCTACCGCCTGGCGGAAAAATTTGTTACATCTACAACATATATTATCCACATGTTAACAGGCCATTATGTTATCGACCGTCATGTTGCTTCCTATTTCAACCCATTGTTAAATATTCAATCTCTAGACTGGGATAAAAAGTTTGCTGATGAGATCGTGGAATTAGACAGATTGCCCGAATTAGGCTGGAGTGATGAAATCGCAGGGAATATCCACGCCGTTGCCGCGAAAGAAACAGGTATTCTGGAAGGTACCCCGGTCACTTTCGGCGCGCTTGATGGCCTGGCAGAAGGGATCAGTGCAGGCGTCGTTAATCCAGGTGAACTGATGATCATGTACGGTAGCACGGCTGGTTTTTACCTTCCTATTGAAAAACCTCTGCCGACCAATGAATTATGGATAGTCGCGGGTGCTCTGAAGGGACAGTACGCCTATGCTGGCGGTTTGGCAACCAGCGGTACGGCGACCACCTGGTTCCGTGATCAATTTGGCCTTGATTTGCTGGGCAAAGAAGCTAAAAATGGACAGAACGCTTATGCCGCCCTTGCAGCTTCAGCTGCATACTCCCCTCCTGGCGCAAAAGGATTACTGATGCTACCTTTTTTGAGCGGTGAACGCACGCCCCTCTTTGATACCAAAGCGCGCGGCGTTTTTGCAGGCTTGACGCTCAGCCATACCCGCGGAGATATGTACCGCGCGTTGCTTGAAGGGACCGCTTATGCCATTCGCTCGAACCTGGATGCCATGCGAAAAGCCGGCGCGGAGATTGACCATGTCATCGCGGTTGGCGGCGGCGCCTCCAATGACCTCTGGCTGCAGATTGTCAGCGATGTGTCGGGTATCCCGCAGATTGTGCCAGAAAAAACCATCGGTGCCTGCTATGGCGACGCATTTCTGGCCGGGTTGGCAGTTGGTACGGTCGGTGGGCTTGAAGCGTTGAAACGGGATTGGGTAAAGATTTCCAAAGAAATCATCCCGGATGCCGGAAAAAAGGCACGCTATGACCAGTTCTACCAGCTCTTCAGGGATTTGTATACGCAGTCAAAAGAGGTCATCCACCGGTTGGCAGATTTACAGGGATGACCTCGATCGAACATACTAATTTTTAATCCAGATAATCTACAGAATTAGTAAGCCAGGCACAATGATCTCACCCATCGATGTGCGTACATTAATACCAGGCCATACTGAGTTCATATAGGATGAGATTTCCAGCCCCTTATCTGTTAACATCGCAAGCTCACCCATCTTGGTGCCTGTGACGGTAATGAACCATTCATAAGGCTGGTTAACCTGCACCACTTTGTCCGTCAAGCACCGCCCGGCATCTACAATCACATACCCAGTCGGTCCTCCCTGAAAATGGTTGCGCCATTCTTCGGGGCAGCCCTGTTCCGCGTACCACTTCTTTTGCCAGGTAAGGATATCCGCGAACTTCACGCCAGGTTTGAGGGAGAGGAATACTCGCGCTTCCACATTTGCAGCCGCGTCATAGACCTTTCTTACCTTGTCAGGCGGTTGGCCAAAATGCACAAAACGCGTCAGGTTGCAGTGCAGCCCCCAGCGTCTGGCAACGGTGTGCAGCATAAGGTAGTTTTCCAGCGGCTTCTCGGTCGGGATGGGATGACGGTACTTAAAGCAGCGTTCATCGCTGCCCACAATAAGCACATCCACCTCCATGCCCGCTTTCAGGTGTTCGCAGTGCAGCCTGGCGGCAATACCTTTCTCGGTTTCGCCCGGTTTCACAGAATGCGCAAATGAAGTAAAAAGCTTGTCGGTTTCCGATGCCAGCCAGCGTGTGCGTGATATTTCCAAATCAGTCATCGGGTAATGCAGGTCCACCAGGTCAGCGTAGACATTCTGAATACCTTCATAATCTGTATCCGACGCGACTTTCTTGCCCGCCAGTTCCCTGGCTTTTTCGCGCACATCCCCGTCAAACCAGCGCAGGGTGACCAGTTCATACCCTTGCCCTGCTGCCTGTTCTTCAAACAACCGTGCTGCGTCCATCGATTGCGCCACCAGCCAAGCCTTGTCTTTGGTGATAACAATGGTGCCGAATCCCATATTGGAATTGCGTACCACATGGCTGTCACCGCCGCCGGTCACCCAGGCAAAATGTTCGCGCGTGGAGATGAGCAATCCGTCATAACCCTTGCGCGCTAGATACTCGCGCACCTGCGTTCGCTTTCCTTCCGCGTCTTTTAAAATCTCGTCCTTTGAACCGATTATCATCAATTATTCACCCAATTAAAGTAATCCTTTTTTTACCGTTATAGGCATGGACAACTTCAAGAATTCAATCTGGTTTTTGATTGCATAATAATCTTAGCCAATAATGAGAGGTGGTTGGATTAACCACCTTTGCTATTATTTTTGTGAATATTTATCTCCATCAAACTAAAAGCTTGAGAAAATCTGTTCAAGCAAATCTTTTAGCCTTGATGGTAATAGACTTCCCAGCCCATGTAGTTGCCGAAGGCTTCATTGATTATCTCTGCCGAAACCGCGTTGGTGAAGGCCGCATGGTGCTCGAAGCCGTAAGTGCAAATGTGCTTGAGCAGTTTCTGCAGGCCGGGCACGTTCACCACGGCTCGGCTGCCGAAGGTATCCAGTTTGTCGTCTGTGACCTGTCCATCACCCATATAGGTGCGGATAAGGCCAGCGTTATCATCAGTGGTGATGCGCGCAAAGCTCATCGGTCCCGCGGGGACACGCCCATTAATGGCGCCGTAAGTGTTCTCTTCACCCAGGGTGGTTGCCAGAATTTCGGCGTTGCGCATGGTGAAATCAGGGTAGAAGGATTTAGCCCAGTTGCCACAGTGGAAGAATACGCATTTGTCGCTTTCATCCGCGTAGTTGTTGTTCCAGTCCACAAGGGCGGCGGGTTTCCCAGTGGCCAGCGTCAGCGCGTACATCGAAACCGCGCCGGTGACATCAACCTCACAGGCGGAGGGCATCAGGTTGTTGCTCATCATGCTCATCAGCGTGCAGGGGTTGATGCCTAAGTTCATCTGGATGGAATCCCAGCATTGCAGTGCGGTAGCAGTGATATCCTGGTACTTGATCCACTCATTCAACACGACCGCGAATTTGGACATGCGCAGCAGCGGTTCTTCCGGGATGCCTGTCGTCGGTATGTAATCCTTTATCTCCTGTAGTTTGGTTTTAACATCCTTGTGGTCGCTGGACATGCGCGTGGCTTTGCCGAACAGTTCAGACAGGTCAATGGTTTTGACACTGATGCCGTATTGCTGTAATAATTTTTCGCTGAAGCGCACAGTATTAAACGCGTTCGGACGCGCGCCAACAGCACCCACACGCAGGTTGCGCAAGCCCTTCACCACGCGGCATACGCCCAGGAATTTTGCGAAATCTTTCTTGAACTGGTCGCATTTTGGATCTGAAGTGTGGTCTGTGGTAAGGGTGTATTTGTAGCCATATTGGCGCAGGTTGTTGCACACCGAGATCTTGCCGCAGAAGCCATCACGGCGCCGTTCGAGCGGCAGATTCACCGGGTCATCCGGGTAGGCCTGCACCAGGATGGGCACGTTTAAACCAGAGAGTTTAAGCGTATCAGCGATACCTTTTTCATCACTGAAGTTGGGCATGCACACCAGCACACCGTCAATTTCTTCCCGATGTTTCTTGAAGAGCTCCGCGCATTCTTTGGAATGCGCCCATGTTTCCACCGAACCATTCTTGGTGGCTTCTTTGGGCAGCACCACCATTTCGACATCGAATTCCTTGAACAGGTCTTCAATATCCTTGCGCGCTTCCAGCACCAGCGCGTCCGGGAAGAAATCCCGATTGCCATAAAGGACTGCCAGGGTTGTTTTTTTCATTTTTTCACCTCTCGTTTATAGGGTATGGTTAATTTCTTTCACAGCCGGGTAAAGCTTCTTGTAAAGTTCATAGCGATCGTCATACAGCGCTTTAATACCAGGGTTGGGGATATACACTTTCTTAATCTTCAAGTGCGAATCAATGGCCGACGCCGCGTCAGTGAATACGCCCACCGCTACGCCCGCCAGAATGGCCGCGCCCATACCGGCCGCTTCGGTTACTTCTGGCGCCGCGACCGGGATACCGGTCACATCCGCCTTCAATTGCAGCCACAGCTCAGATTTAGCCCCGCCGCCAATAGCGCGCAGTTCATTGATCGCGATTCCGCCTTCTTTTAATATTTCCAGGTTAAGACGTAGCTCCATGGTCAGGGCATCCAGGATGGCCTTGGCAAAATCGGTTTTCGTGGTCGCAAATGTCAGTCCTACCACTGCGCCCTTGGAAAGCGTGTCAAATGTTGGGGTACCGGAACCTGCCAAATGCGGCAGCATCAGCACCGGTGAAGGTTCAGGACCGGCGCCTTTCAGCACCATATCATATGCGTCACCGCCACGCGCCTTCGCAATTTCCTGCTCAGATTGGCAGAAAGTATCCCGGAACCAGCGCAGCACAAACCCACCGCTTTGGTTGAGGGTCATGACCACATATAAACCGGGGAAGGTGTGCAGGTAAACGGACATATTGCCATGATACAGGCTGTCATTCAGATGCGGGCTGTCCATTGATACTTCTACCACTTCTGCAGTTCCCGTAGAGACCATCGCCAGTCCGGCTTTGGTCAGGCCGGCGCCCAGCGCTCCGCAAGCCTGGTCGTGCCCACCTGTGGCCACAATTGGCAAGGTTTTAAATCCCAGCTCCTCAGCCAGATCCGCTTTCATTCTTCCCACAGGAGCGCCAGAAGGATGAACTTCCGCGAGCCTGGATTTCTCCAGTTCAAGAAAATTCAGGATTTTTTCCGACCACTTTTCTTTTTCAAGGTCATAAACTTGTGTCCGTGAAGCAAGGCACTTGCTGATTACAGGAATGCCAGTGAGTTTATTGATGATGAAATCTTCGTACAGCAAAAACCTGGCAGCGTTCTTCCAAATCTGCGGTTCATGCTCTTTCAGCCACATCAATTTTGGAAGTGTGTTGCTGGTATGAACTGGCATGCCCGTGAGGCTAAATAAAGCTTTTGTCTCGAAAGTATCACGCAGCTTCCGGTTTTGCTCATCCGTGCGGGTATCCATGCCCAGGATCATTGGGCGTAGCGCTTTTCCCGCCGCATCTACCGGCGCAATCGCTTCGCCCTGAACCGACAGGCTGATTGCTTTGACTGAACCTGCAACACCGCCTTTAGCCACGCTTTCACGCAAACACTCCTTAGCCAGAACCCACACCTTTTCCGCGTCCTGTTCAGCCCACTGTGGGTGGGGGATATCCACCGCGTATTCGCGGCTGGCGCTGGCAAGTAATTTCAAGTCTTCACTAAAGATATGCGCTTTACAACCGGTGGTGCCGATATCCAGTCCGATCAGAGCCATAAGGTCAGTCTCTCCAGTTTTCTTTCAGATTAATCCGCGACCATCTCCACTTTTGCGAGCAGTTCATCCTCTGTCAGTTTGCTAGCCATCCACTCATTCTGCAGATTCCAGAGCGTGAAGACTGTAGAAGGTTTGATCTCAACATTTTCCAGGGTGACAGGCTCATCCATGGGAATATCCCGAATCACTTTCGCGCCTTTGGCCAAACCAATGGGCAGCAAATTTTCCTTACGGGCGGCTTCGTAGGTATCAATCAGGCTGTAATAGGCAACGCCGCCGATCGCGTCCAGGACATCACCGGATTTCAGGTTCTTTTTAGATACCGCGAAAACTTCCGAAGTCAGCCGGTCAAGCGGCACCATATTGGCTTTTTTCCGAAGCACAAGCATGGCGCAGGTGAGTGGTACTTCGATACTGCACAGGTGGAAGGGTCGGAAAAGGGTGTAATACGGGCCATTGCCCATATTGCGCAGGATCATGGCTTCGCGCAGGCGGGGATGGTCGGTGCGCACGATCAGGAAAACACCCGGGGCTACGCGCCCCACGCCAAAATCTACAACACCCATTTTATTCAGCACGCCGCCATCTTCCTTTAAAGCAAAGGCGTGATGCAAATGGTCGCGGTCAGTTTCCACTCCATGCATACCGCGCACATCCGGCACCAGACCTGTGGCGTTGGAAACTGCAGCCATCTCGATCATGGTCTTTGAGCCGTCCACAAACTCAATCAGCATATTGGGGCTCAAGCCGCGCCGCGCCGCTTCTTTTTGCACATCCGGGTCGTCCGGTGAAGCATGCCGATCAAGTGGGTTGTTCTTACCTTTACCGGCCGCCACAATAGTAAAGCCGATCGCGTCCGCAAAATCGTAAAGTTCTTTGCACGCCGCGGGTTCATCCCCGGCAGCCAGCGCGTAAAGCTGGCCTTTCTTTAAACAATACCAGTGAAGCAGCGGACCAACAGTGATATCTGTTTCTACGTTCATCATCGCCAGGTCGTGGCCGTGGCGCACGGTTCTCAAGGATGCGCGAGCGCCGATTTCCGGCACACCGGTAGACTCAATCACTACATCTATGTTTTTTACATCAGTGAGAATACGATAGTCGTTAACCGCCACATATTTGCCGGCAGCAATGGCTATATCCGCATCTTTCGTATTTTCCACTACAACGACTTCACCCTCAACACGAGCAATGGCATAAGCATCTTTGGCGCGCTGCAGATTGGCATCCGCAGTGATCACCACGTCTATGCCTTTCATCATGCTGACTTCGGCTACGATGTCCGTGCCCATCTGGCCGGTTCCGATGAGCCCGATCCGTACAGGTTTGCCCTGGGCTTCCCTTTGTTTCAGTTCTTCATTTAACCCTATCATGATAATTACCTCTTAAGGCTTGATAAGTACTTTAAGCGCTTCGCCGCCGGCTGCGGCTTCAAATCCTTTAGCCAATTCATCCAACGGATAGATGGCTGTGATCAGTTTTTCAGCCGGGATCAGTCCGCGCTGCAGTGCTTCCAGAGCCAGCGCGTGGTAAGTTGGGTGGTAAGAGAAAGACCCGATAACCTCAATTTCGTTGTAATGAATGCGATTGCCATCCAGCGATGCCATGTGGTTATCTTTGGGCAGTCCACCAAACAGCATAACCTTGCCGCGTTTTTTGGCAATTTCCACCGCCTGGGTTTGTGTGGCAGGCACCGGGTTGGCGCAAATGACCACATCCGCGCCCCGGCCTTTGGTAAATTCGCGAACGGCCTCACCGAGGTCTTGTTCAAAGGGATTGAGCATCAGTTCGGGCTCAAATTTTGCCGCAAGTTTGCGGCGAATGTCGCTGGGTTCTGATATGATCACCCGCGCGCCGCGCGCATGTGCCACCGCGGTGTGGATGCAGCCGATCGGTCCGGCGCCCATCACCACCACCACATCATCAATACTGGTATGGATGCGGTCGTGACAAGCTAATACTGAACTGCAGGGCTCGGAAACAGCCGCGTGGTCGAAGGACAGGCCTTTGGGCATTTTGTGCACCACGCCCAGGGTTAGCACTTCTTCGGTCAGCAGAATTTTCTCAGCAAAGCCGCCCGGATAACCAGGGGTAATACCAAGGAAATGCAGGGAATCGCACAGGTTGTATTGCGCATGGCGGCAGTAATAGCATTTGCCGCAGTGAATATCCGGCGCGATGGCAATTTTATCGCCAACCGCAAAAATCTTTACTTCCGCACCAGCCGCGCTGACCGTTCCGGAAATCTCATGCCCTGATACCACGGGTTCAATTGCCGGACCTTCCTTCCAGCGGCGCAGGTCAGAACCGCACACGCCGCAGGCGACAATATCCACCACCACATCCCGGAGTCCGGGTTTGAGTTCGGGAACGTCCCTCAGTTCAAATTGCTTGCTACCTACCAAAAATGCTGATTTCATCGTACTATCCTATATTATTTTCAAGTCTTCCAGTTTTTTACCAACCGCCCCGCCCGGATGGGTTGCGCCAAATTGTTCCAGGGTGTATCCGCGTAGCTTGAGCAGCACCACGCACAACGCATCGCCGTACGCGGCGTTGATCAGTGAACTACCGGTAGCGATCATCCCAAAGGGGTCGCCTTCGGGCGGTGCAACGACTTTTAATACCACGTCCGAAAGTTTTCCCAATTCCGATTCAGGTTTTTCGGTAATTGAGATCACCGTTGCTCCGCGGGACTTGGCAACTCTGGCGAGGAATATTACATCGGAAGAACTGCCGCCTTTGGATAAGGTGATGAGCACATCATTAGCGGTTACCGCACCCGATAGCCCGTGCTGGCTGTCACCAGCATCGATTAATAATGATGGCGTTCCGCAAACACTCAACAGGTGCGCCAGCCGCCTGGCAACCGAGTGAGAGGTGCCGGAGCCGGAGACAAGCACATGACCCTTGCAGTTCAGCATCATCTGAGCGGCTTTGACAAAATTCTCGTCGATTTGGTCAACCAGGGTCATTACACCGCTTGCTTCTTGTTTAATGATTTGTTTTGCTAATAAAATAATTTCTTCCTGGTTCATTCCAGCCTAATCCTCTAATAATTTTTTCGCGCTCTGTTGGTCGGTGATGAGCACATTAACTAGCTTACCGACCAGTGCAGCGCGGATAACCTTATCCTTATGCGGGCCGCCGGTTACCCCCACCACGCGGTCAATCTTTTTCAATTCATCCAAAGTAATGCCTATCACTCGGTCATCTACTTCAGATTGAATGGCATTGCCTTTTTCGTCAAAATACCGCAGGCAAATGTCGCCGATCGCGCCTTTTTTCAGGAGCATCTTCATCTCTTCCTTTGTCAGAATGGTGCCGTCACGCATCACCACCGAATCCGGCGTGGGAACGCCGATGCCCACAAAGGCAATATCAATTTTAGCGAACATATCAAAGATTTCACGCACGTGCGAGTCGCTTAACACCGCTTTTTTCACCGCGGTATTATCTACAATCCCAGGAACATTCAGGATGGATAATTTTGAACCGATTTGCGTGACCAGCCGTCGTAATATGTAAGTGGCGTGCGCTTCTGATTCCGGCATTCCCAAGCCACCGATGAGCTGCACCACCTGTGAATTCTGGCAATCCATCGCATGGAGTGCGTCAACCATTGCGCGCAGGGTAGTCCCCCACGAAATGCCGATGACGCACGGATCGCTGACAGCCCGCGAAAAATAGTCCGCTGCCGCTACGCCAACCTCGCGCGATACCGCGATCTGCGATGAAGGTTCACTAACCTCCACCACAATCGCTTCCTTTAAACCGAACTTACTTTCCAGCGCATCTTCCAGATCGGTGTGAACACCCGGCTGCGGGATAATGTTGATCTTTACCACCCCTGCCTCTTCAGCCTGTTTGAGAAGACGCGAAACTTTTGGCCGCGACAGGATTAACCGTTTGCTGATTTCATTCTGAGTGAGGGCTTTCTCGTAATATAATTTACTGACCTTTAAAAGGAGTCGGTAGTCAATCGTTTTATTGCGCGGCAAAGATTTTCTCCATATAGAATACCTGATGCACAATTGTTCATCTTTGAATACTTGTGCATAATTATTGTATAGGATATTAAAATGATTGTCAATACCAAAAAGGAATTTTCTTAATAGGATCTCAAAAATGGAAAAAACACACAGGAAAATTTGGATATTTTTAGCATTTGCTTTTGGCATTTCATGGGCAGTCGGTCTGGTCATTTTTCTCACAGGCGGCCTGGCTAACAGCCCCGAGCTGGTCAAAGGCACCGGCCTGACATTGGCGCTGGTCCTTTTGGCAAGTGTTTACATGTGGGGACCTGCCATCGCGCATATCATCACGCGCCTGATTACCAAAATGGGTTGGAAAGATGCCAATTTTAAACCCAATCTGAAAAAAGGCTGGCCTTACTGGCTGATGGGCTGGTTCGGGCCAGGGCTGTTAACATTACTAGGCGCAGCTGTATTCTTTCTGGTATTTCCGGCTTCTTTTGATCCGCAAATGACATTGCTTTCCAGTCAATTAAAAGCCGCGGGGGTGGCTGAAGGGCAGATCAATCCTTTTCAATATGTGCTTGGCCAGAGTATTGTGGCGCTGCTCATAGCCCCCCTGCTCAACCTGGTGGCAACCTTCGGAGAAGAGTTTGGTTGGCGGGCTTACCTGGTGCCTGCCCTAGCCAAATTCGGCCGCAAAAAAGCCTTGGTTATTTCCGGGCTGATTTGGGGTGTCTGGCACTGGCCGGTGATAATGATGGGACACAACTATGGGCTGGATTATCCCGGCTTCCCCTGGCTCGGCTTGCTGGCTACACTGTGGTTCACCCTGTCAGTCGGAATCTTCTTCGGGTGGCTTTCCCTGAAAGCGGAAAGCGTCTGGCCGGCGGTATTCGCGCATGGTGCCCTGAATGGCATCGCCGCCATCGGACTGCTCTTCATTAAAGAACCTTTCTCAATGTTACTGGGTCCGTCACCGGCAGGTCTGATAGCATGCCTGCCCTTCACTATCCTGTCATTGGTTATTCTTCTTACAATGAATGAAGAACAGCCAGCAGTGGTTTAGATTAGGGCATTTGCATTAATTTTTCAAGAAATTTCGCGGGGCCGTTCTGGTCGCAGGGTTCAATAACCAGATCGGCGCTCGCCTTGGCGGCTGCTGATCCATTCTCGACCGCCACACCCAAACCCGCGGCGGTCAACATTTCAATGTCATTATCATAATCGCCGAAAGCCATTATCTCGTTCATCTCCACCCCCAGGCTGTCTGCCAGCTTTTGAATTCCGGTAACCTTGGTGATCCCCTTGGGCAGCACCTCCAGTAATTTAGTGCTGGTGAAAATGATATCCGACTGAGCACCGAGTTCCCCCTTAAATCTTTTTTCAAGGTCAATCAGGTTTTGAGGGATATGCTGCTCAATTACCAGACACTTGTTCACTTCCGAAAGACGGTTTTCAATTGTATTCCACTGGCAAATTTCTACGATGCCGTAAGTGACCTGGTTGTAAATCGGGAAGATATCCTCGTTCATTTCTTTCATGATGATGTCGTTGTCTATATATATCACCAGGTTCCGGTTACCTTCTTCACAGATATCGACTACCCGTTTGGTGATATCGAGAGGCAGAACTGATTTGGCAAGGATTTCTCCATGCCTGGTCTCAATCATGCTGCCGTTGGAAAGCACCAAAGGAAGTTCTATTTCCAGGTCATCTGCGATTTGCTGAGTTGCCGGCAGGTTCTTGCCGGTCGCGAGTGTATAGTAAATGCCATGATCACGCAAGCTCAGTAAAACATCCCGGGTATAAGAATCCAGAATATGGCTGGGACCTACCAAAGTGCCGTCAATATCAAAAACAATCAACTTAAAGTCGTGAAGGTTTATTTGCGAGAGTGTTTTGGCTGGCTGAGATGTCATTTATGAAATCCTTGAAAATGATTATTTCTGTTGCTGCCGCTCTAATAGCTCATCTAAAAATTTTGCGGGTCCGTTTTCATCACTTGATGCGATGGTCAGATTGGCGCTTGCTTTTGCCAGATCCGAACCGTTTTCCATGGTAATGCCCAGCCCTGCACCCTCGAGCATCTCAACATCGTTATTGCCGTCTCCAAAAGTCATCACTTCTTCCATGCTGATTCCCAGCATCTCGGATAATCTCCGGATGGCGCTGAGTTTTGATACTCCCTTGGGCATCACTTCGAGCATTCCCACAAGGGTGTGGCAATATTCCACTTTTTCGCCCAGTTCTCTTTCATAAACTGCTTCCAATTCATAAACCTTACGCGGGGAGGATCGCTCCACTACCAGGCATTTGTGCGCTTCTTTCAGTCTGTCTGCGATATTGGGCCATTCCCCGATTTCGATCAATCCGGGCGAACCGTAATCAATCAGCAGCGCCATATTGTGGTTCATCCGTTTGATATAAATGCCGTCATCCAGATAGATGGCCAGATCCCAGCCCCCTTCTTCACAAATGCCAATCACCTGATGGGTTATCGCAACAGGTAGAACATATTTTTCCAGCTCTTTTCCGTCAACCGTTTGCAGCATGCAGCCGTTGGAAAGGATGAGAGGAAGTGTTATCCCCAAAGTTTCCGCGAGGGGTTTCACCGCTGGCAGGTTTTTACCTGTCGCCAGGGTGAAGGGAATGTTCGCATCGTGCAGCCTTAGCAGAACGTCTCTGGTGTAAGGATGAAGATTGTGGTTTGAATCCTGAATTGTTCCGTCAATATCAAAAACAATCAGCTTGTAATCAGAGAGTCTAATTTGCCTGTTCATCAACCAATTTCCGTGAAGTTAATAATCAGGCAATTTTACCTGCTTATAAAAATATTTGGAAATTATGGCATGTTTAGTTCGGTCAATTGCACCTGGACAGTAACATGGTCACCACCCCGTAGAAATTCAACTTCAACCACATTGCCGGGTTGATAAGAAAACAAGGCATTGACAAACTGTATGTCTTCGTCCAAAGAAATATTACCTATGCGCAATATAATATCCCCGGAAATAATTCCAGCCTTGGAAGCTGGAGAATTATTGCCAATTCTTACCACATAAGCGCCCCATTCCACTGCCAGGTTATAGCGCTGCGCAATGGACGGATTGATGTGCTGGATCTGGACGCCCATATACGGCCGCGCGAAATACCCTTTTTGGATTATTTGCTCGGTGATCAATCCCGCCGTATTTGAGGGAATGGCAAATCCCAGCCCTTCTGCTATCGCCGAACCCATCCCGTCGCCGCGCACCACCAGGGTGTTGATACCCACAACCTCTCCAGCCAGGTTCACCAACGGGCCACCCGAGTTGCCGCTGTTAATGGCCGCGTCGGTCTGTATGAGGTTTTCCATTTCATAGCCGTTACCCGTGTCAAGCATGCGTCCGGTGGCGCTGATCACACCCACGGTCACGCTGTTGCGGAAATCACCCAAGGGTGAGCCGATTGCAATAACCGATTCTCCTGGTTTTAGGATATCTGAATCACCAAGGGTCGCCACACCGGGCATCTGGCCTTCGACTTTAAGTACGGCCAGGTCGGCAAATACGTCGGTACTGACGATTTCTGCGGGTATCGTAGTCCCATCGCTCAGAATCACATAGATTTGGTTAACACTCTCAACTACATGGTTATTGGTTATGATGTAGCCATCCCCGGTGACGATAAAACCGCTCCCGCTCACTTGCTGGTCGTCTGACATGCCAAAAAAGGTTTGTTGACCGGGAATAACACCCACCACCTTCACAACCGAAGGTTCCACTTTTTCAACCATCTCGGTGATTAACGTGCTGATATCGGTTGAGGCGAGAGCGATCTGGTTGCCTGGTTGAGCAATGTCAGTTGACTGCTGAATTGGCAGGGGAGTTTCCTGCACAGCATTCAGGCGTGTATAAATATACGTACCGCCAACAAAAGCGCCCAACGCCGCGCTTGCGAAAACCAGAAAAACAATTGCCAAAATCGTAAGTGTTCTTTTCATGTCAAAATTCCTCACCCTAATTTAAGCACAATTTTTAAGGCTCAGGGTTAGAAAAATGTAAAAACAGGAAATAAAAATATAGAGACACAGAATGCTGTGGCTCAACAAGTCCAAGGAAAATAACTATTCAAAGGAAACCGGTGATTGAGCTTTATTTTGCGACTGGACCAAGCAGCTTTGCCAATTCTTTGGTTTGAGAAGAATGAACCAGAGCAATAACCTCATCCGCCTGTTTGAACACAAAATCACCATGTGGGATTACCATGCCTTCATGGCGCAGAAGTGCAACCATTACGCATTGTTCCGGTAAATTGACCTCGTCCAGCCGCTTTCCAACAATCGAAGCTTGCGGATGAACTTTTTCCTCCACAATTGAATACTGACCTTTTCTCAGTTTAAGCAGAGTAACCATATCGCCCATGGACATTTCTTCCAGGATAAGTTGCCCGATCAGTTCAGCCTGGTTTAGCGCCACATCCACGCCCATATCCGGTGTAAACAGCCAGGCGTTCTTTGGGTTATTGATTCTGGCGATCACCCGCGGAACATTGAATTCGTAACGAGCGATGCTGGTCACTACCAGGTTAGCCTCATCATGGCCGGTCACGGCCGCAAGCACGTTCATGTTATGAATACCTGCAGATTCCAATACAGCCGGATCGGTGCCGCTGCCGCAGACCACGTTTTTCTCACCCAGTTCGCTGTTTAACCGCTCAAGTTCTCCGCGGTTGATCTCGACCACGGTCACTTCGTGCTTTTCTTTTAATAAGAAATTGGCCAGGAAAGTGCCAACCTTACCACCGCCAATAATCATGACTTTCATAGTTTATCCTCCAATCCTTACGCCAGTAGTTCTGCCAAACGGTCTTTGTGGTCTTCCGTAACCGCCAGATGGACCATATCCCCGAATTCAAGCACGGTTGATTGGGTTGGCATAAAGGTTGTACCGTTGCGGGTAATTGAAATTGTGACCACTTTTCCAGGTATGTCCAGCGCGGAAATGGTCTTTTTCGCGAGCAGGTTCGTAACATCAATCTCGACAATGCTGACGCCACCGCCTCCCAGGCGTGTTAAAGTACTTAACCCTGAGAATGTCAGCAATTCCGACATCCTGGCGGATGAAATCGCCACTGGTGAGATGGTGGGAATTCCAAGCCGCCGGTAAATATCCGCTTTGAGCGGGTCATAAATACGCGCGGCTACCCTTGGAACCCGGAACACCTGTTTGGCAATCCGGGCAGCCACCACATTGGCTTCGTCGCTCTCCATTACAGCAGCCAATGCGTCAGCTTTCTCAATTCCGGCTTCAATAAGCACATCTCTGTCAAACCCAATGCCAGTGATAGTTTTAAATTCAAACCCTTTTCCAAGGCGTTCAAAGGCGAGCGGGTCTCTGTCAATCACCACTACCTGATTACCCCGCATCTTAAGGTCCCGGGCCAGTCCTGATCCCAGCCTTCCGCAGCCGATGATGATTACCTTCATATCATCCTCCTTAAGCAGGATTTAATTAATGAACTGATTTGTCTATTGTGATTATGCACTTTTTTTCCTGTTTCGCAACACCAATTTACGAATTTCGTCCGTTATTGTCAGGGCAGGTATCATGCAAACCAATATAAGCCAGTATTTTGCTTCAAAAGGTCCAGTGCCGATGAATTTATTGAAGACCGGCAAGTAAACAAACATCAGAATAATGATTATTTCTGTAAGAATGCCGATCCAAAGCATACGGTTATTAAAGAGCGGAATCTTAAATACAGAGACTCTTTCAGAACGCTGCGCGAACAGGTTCCCGATCTGCATCATTACAACTGCCGCAAGGGCGATACCAGTCGCTGACCGGTACATGTCTCCGCTTCCGGGTAAATCAATCCACTGGCCCCAATACCCCTTGGTCCAGTAAAAATAATAGAAAGCGACCATGGTCAGCAGCCCGTGAACGCTACCCAGGATAATATAAGCCCTTCTCAGCATGGCTGAATCAATCACATGCTGGCTCAGGCTGCGCGGAGGTCGCGTCATCATGCCTGGTTCAGGCGGTTCAGCCCCCAGGGCAAGCGCGGGAACCATATCGGTCCCTAGGTCAATTGACAGGACATGCATGACATTCAAAGCCAGAGGAATACGGCCAGCTGTAAAGGCATAAAGCATGAATGGAACCGCTTCTGGCGCGTTGGAAGTAAAGATATAGGTGCAGAATTTCTTAATATTCGCGTAAACCGCCCGGCCTTCCTCAATAGCATTGACGATGGAGGCAAAGTTATCATCTGTCAGAATCATTGATGCAGCTTCTTTGGCGACATCGCTGCCAGTCATACCCATGGCGACGCCGATATTGGCTTTCTTCAAAGCTGGCGCATCGTTCACACCGTCACCAGTAACCGCAACGATATTCCCTAGTTCCTGTAGAGCTGTCACGACGCGTAATTTATTCTCGGGGGCTACACGCGCAAAAATGATTTCATCCTTAAGAGCTTCTACTAATTGCCCATCATCCAGATTGTTTAATTCAAAACCTGTAATGATACGCGGATTGCTGCTGTGTACGATGCCCACACGCCGGGCTATGCTTTCGGCTGTGAGGCCGTAATCGCCAGTGATCATAATGATCCTGATTCCGGCAGTATTGCATTTTGCAACAGCCTCAGCTACCTCTGGCCGCGGTGGGTCCATCATGGCAATTAACCCGAGGAAAACCATATCTTCTTCAACCGAATCAGGAGTGTATTCCCCTATAGATTCGGGTAATTTTCTCTGGGCGATGGCCAACACACGCAATCCATCCCTCGCGAACTGATCATTCACCCTCATAACCTCGTCGCGAGTCTTCTGAGAAAGGTTAATTTCTGTGCCGCCGCTCAGTACTGATTCACACAGATCCAGTACTTCATTTGGTGCGCCTTTAATAAAAGCAACCCTGTTCTTTGATAAGGCACCTTTTTTATAGGCAGAAGATTGATGTTTAGCTGGTAAATGAATTGTTGCCATACGTTTACGCTGAGAGTCAAAAGGTATCTCATGAATTCGGGGATATCTAGCTTCAATTTCCCGATTATCTAAATTCGCCTTATTCATCAAAACGCGCAAGCAGCCTTCAGTAGGATCGCCAAGAATCTGCCAGCGCCCACTATTCCCGTTTTCCGGTGGTACAAGGCGCGAGTTGTTACACAGGTTGGCGGCCGTCACCAGAAGGCTTAATTCAGCATTCTCGCTTGTAACTGCTTCTTTGTCCTCAGAAAGGATTTCCCCGGCAGGTTCGTACCCTGTTCCTGTCACGGTCAGAATTCTGCCAATATCTGTTGGCAAGTTTAATTTTTGCAGACCGGTCGGAACCCATAGATTGCGAACGGTCATTTCATTCTGTGTCAGCGTGCCGGTTTTATCGGTACAAATGACTGTTGTGCAGCCTAGCGTTTCAACAGCAGAAAGTTTCTTGATTAAGGCATGCCGTTTGGCCATGCGCTGCGTGCCCATTGCCAAAGCCAGTGTTACTGTGGGCAGCATTCCTTCCGGTACAAATGCCACAATCATTCCCATGCTAAAAATGAAACTTTCCGCCAATGTGATTCCCGCAAAAAGCATTGATATAACGAAAAACACCACTCCAACTCCCACAGCAATTATTGTCACTATTTTGGTGGCGTTTTTCATCTCAATTTGAAGCGGGCTTAGCTCTTCAGTCATTTCCTGCGTTAAGTGGGCAATCTTTCCAAATTCGGTGCTCATTCCAGTAGTGACCACAACCGCTTTGCCGTTTCCTGTTGCCACGCTTGTTCCAGCAAAAACCATATTGGGGACTTCAGTGTAGGTGATTCCGTCCTGCAGCACCGCATCCGCGCTCTTCGAGACCGGGCGCGATTCGCCTGTCAGGGTGGACTGGTTGGTGCGCATCACTGCCTGTTCTACCAGGCGGCAATCAGCAGAAATATGTTCGCCTTCTGCCAATAAGATCACATCTCCAGGTACCAGGTCTTCAGCCATGATTTTTTGCTCGGTTCCATCTCTCAGCACCCTTGCAAAAGTAGGCAGCATTTTCTTAAGCGCTTCAGTGGCTTTTTCCGCTCTGAACTCCTGCCAGAAACTGAACAAACCATTGATGACATTAACCATCCAGATTGCAATAGCCAACTGTGGCATTTTGGCAACGATACCTACGAAACCGCCAAACCACAGCAAGATTGCCATTAAATGGGTAAAGTTTTTTAGTAGTTTTATAAGCGGGGATTTCTTCTTCGCTTCTGCCAGTTTATTCGGACCATACTGCTTTAACCGTAATTGGGCGTCATCGGCAGTCAATCCATATTCGCAGGTTTTAAGGATGGGATAGATTTCTTTTGGTGGCAGGGAATAGATGGCTTTTGGGGAAGTATCAGAATCCAAGCCGCTTAGGGGTAACGGCTTCTCGTTATTCATTTTCTTTTATTTATACCTCTTCACAAGGTCAAGTATTCTATCACCAATTTTATTTTACATAATGCTAGTCATCCCAATTCAATCGCGTTAGACATGTTATTTCGAACCCATTCAATTAAGGTAGTCATGCGTTGATGGTGCGATCCTTTCCAATATACCTTTTCACAGTTTTCACAGCGTTTGAATTCTTCAAAATACAGTTTTGTCTTAGATTCCAGTTGGTCAATGACATCTGCCTTGCTCACAGTAACCAAGACTCCGTTACAGGCAATACAGCGGGAGAATGGATAAAACAAAGAGATTAAGTCAAACCTGCGAACAACGGCCAACAGCTGCTGCCGTGGGTCGCGTGTGGTCAATAAATACCCGTGCGTTACCTGGTCGCGTTTAAGCAGTCCCCGGTCGCGGGTGAGCAGGATTCGGGTTTCATTAACTGATATTGAGGCTAGCTCTTCATCCGAATAATCATTACGGTAAAGCGTATCAAATCCCAGCATGCGCAAATAGGCGGCCAACCGCCCCAGATGTCCATCCAAGACAAACCTTGGTTCTCTTAAAGGTTCGGGGCGCAAACGGATTAAAGGAGAAATATCAAAGGTTTCAAAGACCGGATAAACTGAAATAAAGTCCCCTTCTTGTGGAATATAAGAAAAGTCTACCGACCTGCCGTTCACCATAATGAGATCGGCTTCGGTGTGGGGAATGCCTTGTGATTCAATCAGATGCTTAACAGTCTGGCGCCCTTTGAATTCTTGCCGGATATCCTGAAATCGTTTATTAGCTGGCAGGAGGTTATTTAATTCCGCGTAAAACCGAAAAATTGCTATGGTCATAGTGATCTATAGAGATCAGTATAATTATATAAATCGATTTTTTATATATAGGTTTCCCATGATCCCCAACCAATGGTACGCCGTTCTGGACAGTAAGCAATTAATAAAAAGTAACCCCTTGGGAATTCGCCGGTTTGGCGAAAACCTGTTGATGTGGCGGGCGGAGGACGGGCAGGTCACCTGTCTTCAGGACTAATGTCTGCACCACTACGTGCTTACCATCGCATGGGTGAAACCCTGCTGCGCGGCGACGCCCGGTGACACTTTACCGTAGAAAGCGCGGCGAACTGATCTAAGCAGCCCGGAAGACTATGGAATAAATTTAAGCTTTTTCCGCGTGCTCTCTGATCAAATCCAGCAGCGCCCTTGCAGATCTCTCAGGTCCGGTTAACTCCATGCCCGGTATCCCAAGCATTGTACGCAATTGCCCTATGTATACTCCTTGGTCAAACATTTCTTTAAAATATGATTGAGCCAGCGGTTCGTGCATTTCCTTAAACTGGGTCGGACCAAAGATGTTCGCGTAATAGGTTTCTACCAGGCCTTTAGTGGTGGTAGTACCTTTGCTCATCACTGCCCCGCGCCGGAATACATCCAAAGCGCTATGCAGGTCTTCGAATCGTTGTATTACCGGGTGGTCCTGATCGATTTCTTCATAATTATTGGCGTAAAGCACGCAATCCAGTGGGGCGCCGTCCATAATATATTCATAGCGCGTCACAGGCATCACCACCCGCGCGTTAACTTGATCAGGATTCATAATGATGGTGCGGTCAATCTGACCCAGCGCATATCCAGAATGCAGATCATCCAGCCGCACGAACGCACCCATTTCAGTGCCGTATCCCACCAGCCGGCCTTCCTTATTATGGCCTAACGAGCCCATGTCGTCCGCGATAATGGTCAGGTCTTCAATCTCGTCGCTGGCGATTGAGCGCAGCGCCTCCAATGATTCTGATTTCCCCGCGCCGGTATCGCCAATAATCAAGGTAGAAAAGGGTTTACGGTCCCGCAGGGTGATCTGTACCATGGCGCCGTGGAAGGGCAGGAAACCGCTTTTCATGCGGATGATGTTATGCAGTGTTAGTATCATTTTCTTCAAGTAGCCAAAATAAGCGAACTCATTTTTCATTGGCACTGAGGCAATCAGGATGTCATTTTCTTTGTCATCATAGAAGACAGTTTCATTGCCATTCACCGAAAGCGCTGATTCCGGCGGTGCGCCATAGATATAAACCGCGTCGGGTTTCCGGTTTAGGTCTTTTTGGTCAGCCAGTTCGAAGAGGTTAGACATAGCAAAACCGAGTTCAAAGAAATTAAGCGGAAAATAGACCATTACCAGCAATGGTCCTACCAGGGCCGGGTAGCACAGCCATTCCTTTGGGTTCAACTTTAATCCATTTAAAGGATTTTGGTCTGTCTGCGCAAATACACCGGAGCGTTTGTTCATCGGTGTATTAAAGATCAAGGGCGGGTAAATGAGCACCTGGCTGATGACAAAAATATCTTTCAGAGTATCATAGGCGCCACCTGGGTATTGCAATTTCTTCGGCAGGGTAATTGCGCCAATCTCCGCGCCCGCGCTCACCTGGCGGTAAATTTTAGGGTGATTGCCAGTGATATTCTCCTGGATGTTGCGGTAAGTGCTGCGTACCAGGTGCATCAGGCTTTCAACCATATCATTAAACGTCCGGTAAGGGCGTTTATCCAGGCGGTCAAATACTGAATCGCAAATCACCAGGCGGTGCAGGCGGCGCCAATAGTTATAAAACTGTTCAACAAATTCATTTAGCAGTATTGGGTCGCGAAAGAAAACTTCCGAACCATCCACCAGTTTCTTAACTTTTTCAGCCGGCAGTGAATTGAGGTAATAAAGCGTTTCCTGCAGTAATTTGATCTGGTTTTCTGAAAAATCCTTTTCCGGGAAAATATTCAATAATTTGGATTGGTGCCGTTTAAGGCTTGCTAGATAGGCATGATAAAAGGCTTCAAATGGGTCACTGGTCAGCAGCTCTTCAGATGAGTTGCATAAGCGGTTGTGAACTCGCAGAATAAATTTATCCGGAAAAAAATGAAAGGACCCGTTTTCCATGTTTGCTCTCTCTTTATTGGTATTTAACTTTTAAATATATCACGCCTTAATTTTTTACAAATGGCAATGGTTCTTTAATTCGGGTGTTTAGGGTTTAGATATCTTACTTTTTGTCATTAATTTTTTTTATCTTGTCGAAAAAATAAATATTAAACCCTGAGTGTTTCATAACGATCATTGTTGATTATAAAAATTTTTTTTTATAACATAAGAATTCCCTGATTACTCAAAAACATTGATATCGGACCCTTGACTAATAGATAAATGTCTATAAAATACCAAATAGATGGCAATCTATATGAAAACAACAGACCCTGTGCAATTCGCAAAAGCCCTCTCTGATGAAACACGTCAGAAGATTATGGAATTGATTTGTTGTAAATGGATTTCAGTCAATGAAATTGTCGAACAGACTAATGTTTCCCAGCCAACAGTCTCACATCATTTGGGAATTTTACGTGAATCAAATCTGGTTGATGGCAGGGAAATGGGAAAGCAAACTTTTTATAAACTCAATCAGAAGCGTGTTTCGTTTTGCTGTGACCAAATCATCGCAAAATTCTCAACCGAAAAAGCGATAAATGACGAGTAGTTTTTTCTTAAATAATTGTTTTAGCTATTTTCAGCGGCTTGATCTCCAAGAACATGAAAAGGATTTCTGCATATGAATCTAACTGAAATAACCCATTCATTATTTCAAACATCTGATGAGCTAACTGCCTCTAATCATTGGGATCATTTCCTTGCGAGGGTGGGTTATCGCCGTAATTCTCATCGTGTAAAACCAGGGCTCTATGCATTGCGTGAATCCAACCCCAATTCACCGGTTTTTTTAACAGCCAACTACACCCTGAGTTTCGACGCGTTACGTTACGCCTTAAAAGGAATCGATGGCTATATTTTGGTTTTAAATACACATGGGATAAATGTCTGGTGCGCTGCCGGTAAAGGATCCTTCGGGACCGAAGAGATAGTTCGACGCGTTGAAGCAACCAACCTTAAAGAGATTGTAAACCACAGAAAATTGATACTCCCTCAATTAGGCGCGCCTGGTGTGTCTGCTCATGAAGTTAAAAAACGAACTGGTTTTCTGGTTGAATATGGTCCCGTTAGAGCCTCCGACCTGCCAGAATTTTTAAAAATCCATAAGGCCACTCAAGAAATGAGGAGAGTGCATTTTACTTTACGCGACCGCTTAGTTCTTATTCCGGTGGATTTAATGCGATTAATAGTACCAGTTTTATTGGCGATGGCGGCTATCTTTTTCAAGGTTGGAGTAAGACCCGCTTTAGTATTATTAACTATCCTCCTGACCGGGATTGTCCTTTTTCCTATTCTATTACCCTGGATCCCCACACCAAATTTCAGCACCAAAGGATTCATCTTGGGCGGTCTGGTTGCGTTACCATTCACAGTATCTTCATTTCTAAGTCATCCCACCTGGACCTGGTATCGGCAAATTGGGCAGGCGCTAGGATTCCTGCTGGTCATGCCCGCGGTTATCGCTTTTATCGGACTCAATTTTACCGGATCGACAACTTTTACCTCGCGGAGTGGAGTGAAACGAGAAATCTTTACTTACATACCAGTAATGGCCTGGACTTTTGTGATTGGTATCATCCTTAATTTGCTGCTTGGACTTATCCAATAATTATGGAGAATAATATGCTAAACGCATACCTGGAAAACACATTAGCCTATAACTCATCACTTTGTAATGGATGTGGTTTATGTGTAACTGTTTGTCCGCATGGAGTATTTGAAATGGATGGGAGACATGCGAAATTAGTCGATTCTCATGCATGCATGGAATGTGGAGCCTGTCAGAAGAATTGCATAACCCGTGCAATCACAGTTGACAGCGGTGTAGGTTGTGCTTCTGCAATGATTCAGGCCGCCCTAAAAGGTCAGAAAGAGCCTACCTGCGCAGGCGAGGATACGTAAATAAAGCATCATATGTGATTTATCTACAAAATGGTTATCTTTTTATATTTGAACTATATTGATTTAAATTCCTCAAGAATTTCTTCAACAATTCTAGAATTTCTCCGAAAATAAATTTCAAAGATATCTAATAATTTATTAATCCTGTTTGACTGGTTTTGAGCCATAATTAAATAATGATAGTATTCAGGAGAAAAAATGAGAGTAAAAAGAATTTTCCCGTTTGTAGTTCTATTGCTGGTTGCCAGTATTTCCATCGTTGCGTGCAGCCCAAAAACCGCACCTGATCAGCCCGCATCGCCGCCAGTCGAACAGCCCGCTGAACAACCAACTGAAAATCCCTTCAATCCTGCCAGCCTGGGAGATTGTTACAACCCCTTTAACCCGGTCATGGAAGGAAAAGTCTGGAAATATGCGATGGTTTCAGGGGATGTTACCAGTACATTGGAAATCTCCTATAAAGATGTAACTCCATCTTCTTTCACATCCGTTCAACAGTTCCCGGAAATCAGCACCGAAGTTCAGTGGACCTGCAGCCCGGATGGGTTGCTTTCCAGCCAGTTTGCTAACATGAGCATCGCGCTGATCCCGGATCTTCAGGTTGAAACGCTGGAAGTGAAAGGCATAGTTTTCCCGAAAGAGGATAAATGGCAAGTGGGGTATTCCTGGAATACGGAATATGTCATTAAAGTTAAATTGACATCCGGTGAGGCCGTATATGAAGGGCAGGGCAACATCGCTGTAACAAATTCCATCGCGGTAGTTGAACCCGTCACAGTCCCTTCAGGCACGTATAATGACGCCTTCCGCGTGGATGTCATCGGTACCATGATGATGAATATTATGGGAACCGAAAATACGACGCCGCTCACATATTCCACCTGGTTTGTTAAAGATGTGGGTATGATAAAAAGCGGTTCAACTGATCCGAATTTACCTTACTCGATTGAATTGATTTCTTTGGAGTAGCCATGGACCGCGACCTCATCCTGTCGGTCCTTCTCACAGTTAATCCGGAAAAAGCGTATCAAGATTGGCTCGATAGCGCTGCCCATTCTGTTTTCACCGGCAGCCCTGCGGAAATAGACCCAATTATTACCGGTAAGTTTTTTGCATGGGAAGGCTATATTTGGGGAAAGACCCAGGATCTGACGTCCGGAAAACGCATCCGGCAGACATGGCACACAACTGAATTTCCGGATGATTTGCCAGATTCCATCCTCGAAGTTTTGTTTGAGCCTGATGGTGATGGCACACTCTTGACCCTGATTCATACTGCTATTCCTGACAACCAGTCAGATGAATATGAAAAGGGTTGGGAAGATTTCTATTTTCAACCGATGAAGAAGTATTACGAAGACAAGAAATAGAAATATATTCATTCAACTTTATTGGTAAATTCAGGAAGCGCATCCTTCGATGCGCTTCCTGTTTAAGAGGGGGTATATCATGGCGAATTATTTCTGTAGAATCTGGGAAAGGAATAGCCTGGTCCTGTCACTTTGTGGATTGTTGAACAAGTTTTCAGGTGTGTTGCTTTCCACAATTCGGCCGAAATCCATAAAGATTACTTCATCTGCCGCGGCACGCGCGAAGCCCATTTCATGCGTCACGATCACCATCGTGATGCCTTCTTTGGCCAAAAGCATCATTACATCCAGTACTTCCTTAATCATCTCTGGATCCAGCGCGCTGGTGGGTTCGTCGAAGAACATCAGTTTGGGCTTCATCGCCAAAGCCCGCGCGATAGCCGCGCGTTGCTGCTGTCCGCCTGAGATCTGCAAGGGCAGCTTATCGGCCTTGTCGGCAATGCCCACTTTACGGAGTTGCTCCATAGCAATGGCTTCAGCTTTTTTCTTGTCGGTTTTCTTAACCACGCGCTGCGCCAAGGTGATATTTTCCATTATGGTCAGATGCGCGTAAAGGTTAAAACTCTGGAAAACCATACCAATCTCCGCACGGTGGCGGTTCAGATCCTTTTGGTCCGTGGTCATTTTTTCACCCATGAACCAAACTTCACCTGAAGTGGGTGTTTCGAGATAGTTCATACAGCGCAACAACGTGGATTTGCCAGAACCGCTAGGTCCGATGATCACCACCACCTTGCCCTGCTGAACGCTCAGACTGACGTCATCTACAGCGTGCAGATCACCAAACCATTTGTGCAGGTTCTTTACATCAATCATCACAGGGGGTTGACTACTGTCCATTCATCGAGATCCGTTTTTCGATCAGTTTCACAACCAATGAAAGCATAAGGGTCATGGTTAGATACATGACTGAAAGCGTTATGTAAGCTTCCGGATATCGGAAGGAGTGCCCGGCATACAGGCGCGCAATTTGGGTAACATCGCGTACAGCCAGAATTGACACCAAAGAAGAGTCCTTCAGCATGGCGATAAAGTCATTGCCGATGGCTGGTAGCACATTACGGACAGCTTGCGGCAGCACCACATGGCGCATGGCCTGACCGTAACTCAATCCCTGTGAACGCGCTGCTTCCATCTGCCCAACAGGAACCGATTGGATACCGGCGCGGAAGATTTCTGCCGAGTAAGCGCCATAGGTGATCGAAAGCGCGATCACCGCGCGCAAACTCATGGATACTGCGCGGTTGTTTGCTGAAACCAGTACCTTACCGATTCCCGTCAATCCAAGTTCAACCAATTTGGCGCCTAACAGTCCTACCATATTCACAGAACCTGGCACAAGAACCAAAGCAATAAAAAAGATGGATACGAGCAACGGGATACCGCGCATTAATTCCACATAAAAGGTGGCAACATTTTGCCCGCCAATATTCTTGGAAACACGGCCTAAACCGGTTATTAAACCAATAATTAAAGATATGCTATAAGATATCAGGGTGATGGTAAGAGTTACCCCGATACCTGCGCGGATAGTTGAAAAGGCTTCACTAAAGCTTGGCGCTTTTGCGATAAGAATCAGGGTTGTTGCGATAATCAATCCAATCGCCGCCAGCCACCAGGGGAATGAAGCCAGCCTGGTACGTAATCTTTGTTTGGTTAATTCCTTCAGGGCAACTTTGCCCGTTGCCGTTGCTGAATTAGGTAATGCCATGATTATCCTCTTTTTTGCTTGGCTGGCTGGAATAAATCCAGCCAGCCGAATATTGATATTACTTATTCGCCGTAGGTAACTTCTTTAATATCGTCATAAGTGACTTTGAAATCAGAACCGAAGAATTTCAGGTTCACCTCGTTCATGAAACCGTCGTCAATCATCGATTGAATGGCTTTGTTGAACGGTCCCACCAGTTCGCTGCCGGTCGGGAATACAAAGCCGAGCTGGTCACTGGAGATGGACGGACCGACTAATTCGACTTTCTCGGCATTTTGTCCGACATATCCAAGGCCGATCACTTCGTCCAGTATTACCGCGTCAAGGTCTCCGCCAATTAATGCCTGAATAGCGAAGGGGAACTGCTCAAAACCTTTAACGCGCTCTTCCGGCAGATATCCCAAAGCGGTTTCCATGTTGGTGGTTGCGGATTGCGTACCCATTACCAGATCAGGATTCGCGGCAAATTCTTCAATGGAAGTGAAGCGGTCTTCACCTTTTTTCACTAAAAGTCGCTGCTGGATATTGACATAACCCATCGAAAAATCCGCAATCTCTTCACGCTCAGCATTGATTGTAATGCCATCAGCTGCCACATCATAGAGCCCGTCGGCGACCGATTGAATCATCGCGTCCCATGAGACTTCCTGGAATACGGGTTTGCAATGCAGTCGAGTGCATATTTCGTGGAGAACTTCATAATCCCATCCACCAGCCTTGCCGGTCTTGCTGTCAATATAGTTAAAGGGCAGGTAGGCATTTTCAATCGCCACAGTAACCTCGCGGCAATTCAGGTCCACCAGTGCTTTATTTGCGCTGCCAAGGCAGCCATACTGCGGAATTCCCTTGGCTGCTTCAGCATTTCCGCCAGAGCACGCGGATAAGATCAGCGTGCCGGCTAATAAACTTACTAAAATAAAATTACTTTTCTTAAACATTTCTTCTCCTTGTTTGGTCATGAAATTTTTCAAGCCCGGTTACCTGCTGAATACGTGGCTTTTATTAATAAACGCCATCAGCTCCCCAAGTTACCAGATTCATTGTTTTGGTTTTATTTTTTTCATAGCGTACCTCCATATAAATTTCAGCAGATAACGAAAAAGGCCTTTCGCTTTCGAAAGGCCTCCTACGTTTATCTCCAGCTCATGTTATCCATGAATACCTAGCGCAAAACGCCGCACCTCCCGGAAGGGGCCGTTATGAAATGCCGTTTAGCTTTTGGTAGCCGGTACTCTAACATGATGGTGTTTTTTATATCATACTTATGACATATGTCAAGGTTTTTCAAGTATTTCATCATTTCGAATTTCATTTGACGGGCACCTTTCATAAGGGAGTAATTTTATTTCGGCTATAATGCTTGTCATTACAACATGACAGGCAGGAGGCTGAATGGTTCTGGACGCGCAGAATCCGATTCCCTTGTATTTTCAGCTAAAAAGCATTATCGAAGAGCAAATTAGCTCCGGTGAGTTTAAATCGGGAGATAAAATCCCGTCTGAAAATTCGCTTTGTGAACAATATAAAGTCAGCCGCACCACCGCCCGGCAGGCGATCACAGAGCTGGTTAATATAGGAAAAGTGGTGCGTACCCAGGGGAGAGGTACATTTGTCGCTCAATATCCGATTAATAAACCACCATATCGTTTGACGGGTTTTTCGGCAGATATGAAAAAACAGGGCTTTCATCCAAGTTCCAAAACGTTGGAATTTAAAGTGATCATGCCTACTCCTGAAATTGCCAAAATGCTGCGCATCGGTCCATCAGAAGCTGTCATATTTATTAAGCGCTTGAGGTATATCGACGGCCATGTAATGGGGATTGAATATACCCATATGCCCTTCAACCGCTTTTCCACTTTATTGGATGAAAACCTTGATAATAATTCCCTTTACGAGATTTTAATTAATAAGTTTGATGCGGTACCCACGCGTGTATCAATTACATTTGAGGCGGTTCATTGTGAAGACGAAATGTGTGAACTGCTGCAAACGACAAAGTTTACGCCTCTCCTGCATATCAGCGACATTACCTTCGATCAAAACGATCAGTTGATTGAGTACTCATGGACATATTACCGCGGTGACCTCTATACTTTAAATGTTGAAATTAATAAACATCAAAACGAGAATCTGCTCTTTGTGCGTAAAGGTTTTGAGAAAAGCCCACCGGAAGTCCTTCCTAACAAGTAATTAATAAATTCATCCTAACTTTTTTTTAGAACGCTGTGTTAATATAAAAAAGAAAATGACACTACAATCCTTCATTAACAGCCGGTTGGGTATTGGGCTAATTCTAGGCATCGGCAAACTGATTCCGCCCAAGATCGGGTTTAAATTAGCTGATTGGGTCGCGATGAAAATCACGTCCCGAAAAGAAACCCAAATGGTCCGCTCGTTGCGTGCCAACCAGTGGATTGTCACCGGGCAAAAGTTATCTTCAGAGGACCTGGACGCTCAGGTTCTTAATACTTTCCGCCACATCGCACATGTCCAGTATGATTTGTATCACAACCTTGATAACCACCAAGCAACCCTCGATCGTATGATTTTGAGCCCGAGACTGGTTGACTTTCTCAATTCTCGCATGGGCGGCACTGAGGGCACATTGATTGTCGCGCCGCATCTTAGCAATTTCGATCTGGCCGGACGCGCTTTGGCTCTAAATGGCTTCAGCATACAGGTATTGTCATACCCGCAACCGCACGGCGGTTACCAATGGCAAAACCGCTTACGCAAGAATATTGGCATCGATATTTCTCCCACGTCCACCGAGAGTTTGCGGCGAGCTAAAGCCAGATTAAAAGCCGGCGGAGTTGTGATCACCGGTCTTGAACGTCCTCTGCCTGAGACCAACTATCATCCAAAATTCTTTGATTATCCAGCACCTGTGCCGGCGTTTTATGTTCGCCTGGCGTTACAAACCAATACAGCCATGCTCGTTGTTGCCTGCGTGGGCACCCCGGAAGAGAATTACGTCCTGGAATGTTCCGACCTGATTTATTTGGAACCGAATGATGACCCGGTGCAGGAAATTGAAAAGAACGCCGAGAAAGTGCTGAAAGCAGCGGAACCGTTTATCCGGGCACACCCGGAACAATGGGCAATGACCTATCCGGTTTGGCCTTTCGCGCTTGAACAAATGCCCTAAAATCCTTACAAAGATACAATATACTTAACTTATGGCAAAAAATAAAAATGAACTTAAGAAGATCGAAAAACATCGCCGGGTCAATGATATCCTCCTCGGCCCTCTGGAACGTCCGGCCATCGCCTGGCTGGTAAAGCACATGCCCTATTGGGTTACACCCGACCACCTCACGTTTTTCGGTTTTGCATCCGCATTAATTATCGGCCTCAGTTATTACCTGACCACTTTTGACAGGAATTTCCTGTGGCTTGCCAATCTGGGTTTCTTGTTTAACTGGTTCGGCGACAGCCTGGATGGCAATCTTGCGCGCCACCGTAAAATTGAACGACCGAGCTATGGATTCTTCATCGACCACACCGTTGATACCATCAGCGAGGTGAGCATTTTTATCGGCATTGGGCTCTCACCCTATGTCGATCTGAACCTGGCTTTTCTTGCACTGGTTGGATATCTTTGCATGGCTAACCTGGTATACATCACCACTTCGGTCAAGGGCGTTTTCAAGATTTCCTATGGCTCGCTTGGCCCTACCGAAGTGCGCGCGATTGCGATCATTTCCAACATAACTGTCTACTTCCTCGGCAATCCCCAAATCAGTCTGCTGGGATTTTCTTTTTCCTTGTATAACCTCATCATCATTTGCATCATCATCCTGCTATTCTTTTTCTTCTTTTACACCGTTATTACTGAAGGGATCCAACTTGAACGTCAGGACCGTGAGAAGTGGTTGAAGAAATTGAATAACAACGATTCCTCGAATAACTGATTTCTCGAACCACCCCAAATACTCAATAAAGGTTTCTTCGGTGAACTGAAGAAATACCTACACGGTTCAATCCGTAATATAATTGCTTGGTTAAACTCTGAAATTATTATCTATCAAGGAGAATATAATGATTGTTACCACCAAAAAACTTTTTGAAGCTGCCTATGGCAAATATGCCATCGGCGCTTATAACATCAATAACATGGAGCAAGCCATGGGTTTGTTCCAGGGCTGTATTGACAGCCAGGCGCCTTTTATCATTCAAATCAGTAAGGGCGCGCGCGATTACACCAATAAGCTGATGCTTGAGGGTATGATACGTGCTGCGAACGAAGTCTTCCCGGATGCCATTTTCGCTGTCCACCTCGACCACGGCGATGAGGAAGCCTGCTACGATTGCATCGCAAGCGGTTTCTATAGCTCCGTTATGATTGACGCCAGCCATGAATCGTACGAAAAGAACATTAAAATCACCAAGCGCATCGTGGATGCCGCACATGCCAAAGGCATTGTGGTGGAAGCTGAACTTGGACAGCTTGGCGGCGTTGAAGAACACGTCAGCGTTTCAGAAGAAAAAGCCAAATTGACCAACCCCGATCAGGCTAAGGATTTCGTTGACCGTACCGGCTGTGATTCTCTGGCTGTTGCTATCGGTACCAGCCACGGGGCCTTCAAATTCAGCGGTTCACAATCACTGCACTTCGATGTTCTTGAACAAATCCAGAAAAAATTGCCCGGTTTCCCGTTGGTCATGCACGGCTCCAGCTCAGTTCCGCAGGATGAGGTCGAACGCATTAACAACGCTGGCGGCAAGATCTTGGGCGCCAAAGGCGTTGACGCCACTCAATTCAAAAAAGCCGCGCTCCTGGGCGTGACCAAGATCAATATTGACACCGACGGACGCTTGGTCTGGACGCGCGTTCACCGTGAATTCTTCCGTGATCATCCCGAAGAGTTTGATCTGCGCAAACCTGGCCAGACTTTCATGAAAGAATACGCCAAATTCATCGTGGAAAAGAATAATTATCTGGGTAGCGCAGGTCAGCTTGGCGCAGTTCGCAAACTGATGTCATAAATTCAGCAGTTTTGAATCAATAAAGGGATCCGGCTGAATGAAGTTCGCCAGGTCCCTTTTTTCGTGCCTGTTTTCAGGCGCAAAGAATATATAATATACTTTGGTAAATAAACAAAAAGAAGAAATGAAAAGTACTATGCAAAAGAAAAATTACTTAATTGATATGGACGGCGTTTTGGTCAGCGGAAAGAAGCTGATCCCTGGCGCCGATACCTTCATTGAATCGCTCAAAAGCAACGGGATTAAATTCCTGGTGCTCACTAACAATTCAATCTATACACCGGTTGATTTGGCGCACCGCCTGAAAATCACTGGCCTGGAAATTCACGCCGAACAGATTTTCACTTCTGCCATGGCAACTGCCGCGTTTATGAAATCACAAAAAGAATCCGGCAATGCCTTTGTCATCGGTGAAAGCGGATTGAACGTGGCCATCCATAACGCCGGCTATATCCTCACACCTGATGCGCCAGATTTTGTAGTGCTGGGCGAAACATTTGATTACAACTTCCACCAGGTTACCAAAGCCGTGCGGCTCATTATCGCCGGCGCTTCTTTCCTGGCTACCAACCCTGACCCCACCGGCCCGTCTGAAGCCGGTATTACACCGGCTTGCGGCGCGATGGCAGCACTGATAGAAAAAGCCAGCGGGCGCTCACCCTTCTATTGCGGCAAGCCGAACCCCTTCATGATGCGTTCCGCCCTGAATTATCTGGGCGTGCACTCGGAAAATACCGTCATGGTCGGCGATCGCATGGACACTGACATAGTTGCAGGATTGCAAAGCGGTATGGAAACTATCCTGGTGCTCAGTGGCGTGACCACACTCAAGACCATCGAGGAATTCCCTTACCGGCCAAGCCATGTAGTCAATTCAGTCGCTGAAATTGAGATTTAAAGAAATACACGGCTTATCTCAAAATCCGCTGTATTTACATGCGGATTTTTCTTTTTAAAGCATCCACCTATGATTCCTGTTTATAATCATCAGATAACAAAATGTTTCCAAGGAACAGCATTTGAGCTTTACGATTGAATTTCAGCCGCTAGGTATACGCCTGGTGTGCGGTGAACCGTTCACCCTGCTGGAAGCCGCCCGCCAGGCGGGCATCAGTCTGCGTTCTGATTGCGGCGGAGCTGGGATCTGCGGCAAATGCGCCGTCCAGATTTTTTCCACGCCAAATAAATACCCTCCGACAGATACTGAAAAAACATTTTTTACGGAAACTCAATTGGCTGACGGGCTTCGGCTGGCGTGTGAAACCATCGTAGAAAATGACCTGAAAGTGCAAGTCCCTTCAGGTTCAGTGATCGAAGGCCAGGTACTGCAGGTGGAAGGCAGCCAGGATTCAATTCAGCCTGACCCACTCATTTTTCAAAAAATGGTTCGGCTAGATGAAGCCAACCTTAACAATCTCGCTTCCGATTTCACCCGGCTTCAGCAGGCGTCTGAAATCAAATCTCTAACGGCCAATCTGGAGGTTCTCCGCCGGATTCCCGATCTGCTGCGAAAGAATAATTGGCAGGCCAACCTCATTATCCGGGAAAAAGAGTTGGTCAATTTAACAGGTCAATCACTCCTAAAGCTGCTCGGGCTGGCAGTGGATGTGGGCAGCACCAAGCTGGCTTGTTATTTGATGAACCTCGAAACAGGCGAAGTCCTCGCTACCAAAGGTGTTCCCAACCCGCAGATCGCCTATGGAGAAGATATCATGGCGCGCCTGGCTTTTGCGATAAAAGGCAAGGATGAAGCAAACACACTGCATTCTTTACTGATGCAATCTATCAACCAGGCTGCCGCTGAGTTGTGCGCCCAAATCGGCCTTTCTTCTGCAGAGATTACGGATGCCTGTCTGGTTGGCAATACTGCTATGCATCATTTCTTCCTGAACCTACCTGCTGAATCATTGGCTTTCTCACCCTTTGTTCCCGCGGTTTCTAATTCATTAAACCCCCTATCATCCGAAATTGGACTTGATGCCATGCCTGGCAGCCATGTTTACGCGCCTGCCGTTATTGCCGGCTTCGTCGGATCAGACCATTTAGCCTTTCTTCTGGCTGAAGGCTTTAGCGAGAATAACCGCGTATGTTTGGGAATTGATATCGGTACAAACACTGAAATTGCCTTGCAGAATGGCAGCCGCTTGGTCAGCGTGTCAACCGCGTCCGGTCCTGCGTTTGAAGGCGCGCATATCCGCTTTGGCATGCGCGCCGCGCCGGGCGCTATTGAGCATGTCAGCATAGACCAGCAAGGGAAAGCCCAAATCCAGGTTATTGGTGGCCAGTCCCCAACGGGTATCTGCGGCTCCGGAATTCTGGACGCGGTATCTGAAATGCGCCGGCTTGGCATACTCAATCATCGAGGCCGTATGGATAAATCCGCTCCCGGTATTCGACTGGATGACCAGGGTAAACCTTACTTTATCCTGGCGGAATCGGACAGGCAAATTACTCTGTCCCAAAACGATATTGACCAGATTCTGCTCGCCAAAGGCGCCATCCGTGCCGGGATTGATGTGCTAATGGATTACTTAAAGGTAAAGCCGGAAGAGATACAAGAAGTCCTTATTGCCGGCGCGTTTGGGTCTTACATGCGCCCTGAACACGCTATGCGCATCGGAATGCTTCCCGAAATACCATTAGGTCGCGTCCGCGCTGTGGGCAACGCAGCCGGCGCCGGAGCGCGCATGATGCTGATCTCAAAAACCATCCGCGAAAAGGCTGAGAAATTGGCCAAACGAGTTGAATATCTGGAATTGACTGTCTATCCCGAATTCTCCATGTTCTATGCGCGTGGGATTCAGGCTTAGCCACATACAAATACTGACAACCGTCAATTTCCGGATTTATAATTCTGAGTAATAATCCTACCAAAAGGGTATTAAATATCTATTATTTTAAGGAGAGAAAGCAATGCATGATATGACCAAATCCAATCTTGAAGCCGCCTTCGCGGGAGAAAGCCAGGCTCATATGAAGTATATTATTTTTGCCGACCAGGCCGAAAAAGACGGTTTCACCAATGTAGCGCGCCTTTTCCGCGCGAACGCCTACGCTGAACAGGTACACGCCACCAGCCACTTCAAAGTTATGAAAAAACTGGCCGAAACCTCCGGTAATCTCCAGACCGGCATTGACGGAGAGACCTACGAAATGGAAGAGATGTACCCCGCCTTTACCGCCGTTGCGGAACTGCAGGATGAGCGCGCCGCGGTTCGTTCCACCAAATAGGCACGCGAAGCCGAGAAAATCCACGCTGAAATGTACACTAATGCCAAATCCACCGTGGATCAAGGCCAGGATTCAACGGTCGGTAAATTGCATGTCTGCTCGGTGTGCGGATGGACCGGCGAAGGTGAACCGCCTGATAACTGCCCCTTGTGCAACGCCAAGAAAGAACTAATTAAAACTTTCTAAATAAACACAATTAAATGCAAAGCCGGTAGCGAAAAAAATCGCTACCGGCTTTTTGTGTATTTTTCCTTAATAATTATTCTTCGATTATTTTTTAAATTGCAGAACAAACAGGGCAATTGTAATAGACATGATCATGGCCGTCAGAACAATTGAAAAGATATTTTGGTATCTCTTATTCTTCCATTTCCCCATTATTTCTCGGTCATTTGCCAGGATGAGTACTAACACCAGCAGCACCGGCAGCAGGATGGCATTCATGGATTGTGAAAGCAGCATGATCTTGAACAATGGCAGTCCGGGAATCAAAACAAAGAGGGAACTGAGGGCAATAACCGCCACATAGATACCATAGAAGATGGGCGCGTCTTGCCGTTTTTGGTCCAGCCCTCTTTCCCATCCAAATGCTTCTGTAATGGCGTAAACGGTTGACAATGGCAGAACCATGGCTGCCAAAATAGAGGCCCCAACCAAACCTGAGGCGAATAATAATTTCGCCCAGTTGCCTGCCAAAGGTACCAAGGCCAGCGCTGCTTGTTCTGCTTTTTCAACATGGATACCGTGCAAAAATAAGGTCGCACCGGTGCAGATGATAATAAATGCCGATATAATATTCCCCCAGATTGCGCCAAACACCACATCCGCCTTGGTCAGTCCATAATCCTGCTCATCCACGCCTTTATCCACAACTGATGCCTGCATATAGAAGATGCCCCAAGGCGTGATGGTCGTACCAATAGTGGCCAGTACCGCAATAATATACTCGGGTTCAAATAGAAACTGCGGGGTCACCGCAGAGCGTAATACATCCCCCCAGTCAGGCTTCAATATAAACGCGGAAATTACATAGGCTATGGCGGACAGGCACAGGATTAACAGCAACTTCTCAACGCTCTTGTATGATCCACCCATCACCAACAAACCAATAATAACTGCTGCGACCGGCACCACAATATAGCGGCTAATGCCCAGTAGTTCCGCGCCTGCCGCGATGCCGGCAAATTCCGCGATGGTTGTGCCCAGGTTGGCCACCAGCAAACAAATCATCGCGATCAATGTGATCTTTACCCCAAATTTCTCTCGGATAAGGTCTGCTGTTCCCTTGCCGGTCACCGCCCCAAGCCGGGCAGCCATTTCTTGGATAAAGACCTCTCCAAACGTCACCACCACCAGCAGCCACAGAAAATTGTAGCCGTAACGCGACCCAGCCATGGAGTAGGTGGCAATTCCGGGTGCGTCATTATCCGCCGAAGCAGTGATTAAGCCCGGTCCCAAGACGGCCAGAACCAGCCATAATCGTTTTATCAGGCTTACACGCGCAGTGTTTTTCTTCATTGTCTAATTCGCTAGAAAAAACGAGGAAGCCGTTTTTTATAAGCGGTAGGCAAAACTGTATCCAGCGCGTCGTCGAGCGTAACGATGCCCATCATTTTCTTGGTGCTCTCTTCAACCACTGGAATTGAAAGCAGGTTATACTTCGCGATCAGGTATGCTACTTCATGCTGGCTGGTCTGCGGAAAAACAAATACCGGTTTATTCTCCATCAAGGTTTCCACCAGTTGTTCCGGCTTGGCCATCACAAGGTCACGCAGATAGATCACACCCTCCAGACGCTCTTCCTTATCCAGTACGTAGATATAATACATGTCCTCCACATCTTGTGCGTCTTCTGATGAGCGCAAGAATTCGATTGCCTGGCTGACCGTAAGCCCCTCATAGATCCAGCCGTAATCCGTGGTCATGATACCGCCTGCCGAATCCGGAGGAAAATCGAGCAAGGACCGGATCTCCTCGGCCTCATCTTTCTCCATCAGTTGCAGCAGTTCATGGCTTGTTTCTTTGGGCATATCTGCCAGCAGGTCAGCCGCTTCGTCCGGTTCCATTTCCTCAAGGATATCCGCCGCGTGGCGTGAATCCAGGTGGGTCAGGACGTCAATCTGCGTCTTGGTGGGGCTTTCCTCCAGCGTATCCGCCAGCACCTCAATATCCATATTTTCCATCAGCGATTGGCCGGCTGTCCGGTCCAGGTCGCTCAGGATGAGAGCAATATCCGCGGGAGGCAGTTTGCTTATCTTTTCCTTTGATTTCTTCAGCCTCAAAGGATTCTTCTCATCGAGGTAAGCCACATCCTGCCAGGTGATCACGCTTCGCGTGACAGGCCGGTTAATCAATTTAAAAAAAGCCAGCACCGCCTTTTCCAGCCCCAGCCGGCGCGCCAAGCCCAAGTTGCCCATGTCCACACCGGTAACCACATAGATATTTTGGGAATACGCCAGCTGGATATCGTTTACGCGCACCACGCGTTTGCCCTCAATATCCACTATCTGGTGGTCGAGGACCTGGTGCTTCAATTGGAGTTCATTTCCGGTAGGCGTGTAAGGCTTGAGGTTGTTATCAGGTACTTTAAGGGCGATGCTTGGATACAGGCTACTGATTTGGCTTACGCCGATATGAACAATATTACCGTCCTTGACCTTTATCGCGATAGCAGAAACCGGTGGAAATGCCGCTTCTGCTTTCGCGATTAAGACATCAATGCATTTTCCGAAGTTATTGCCGAAGGCATCCCAAACCTGGCTGCCGATGATTTCACTGAGATAGATCAATCAGCCCTCCTTGCTTTTAGGTAATTATAGCCAGTTCATTTTCTTAAAGAACAGCGCAGCCATAAGCATTACCGCCGCGGAAAGCGCCCCAATCACCACAAAACACAGGTTACTGCTCTGCATGGGAAGCGTCAGGTTCATTCCATAAAAGCTGGCGATAAGCGTGGGCAGGCTGAGGATGATAGTTACCGAAGTAAGTACCTTGATCACCTTGTTCTGGTTGTTCGAGATGATCGAGGCAAACGCGTCCATCATCTAGCTCAACAGGTTACTGGAAATATTGGTCATCTCGATAGCCTGCTGATTCTCGATGATCACATCTTCCAGAAGGTCAGCGTCCTCCGGATAAGTGGCAAAGAAGCGAGTGCGCTGAATTTTCTCGAACACTAGTTCGTTGGACTTCAACGCGGTGGAAAGCAGTTCCAGGCTCTTCTGGAATTTTAACAATTCCAGCACTTCCTTGTTCTGGATTGATTTCTGGAGTTGGTCTTCAATGTAATCGACCTTCTTGTTGATCATGCGCACTGCGTCCAGATATTGATTGGCAATCGCCAGAAGGATCTGCAAGATAAAGCGGTTGCGTTTACTGGTGGAGAAATACTGCCCGTGTTTGTTGATCAATTTCTTCAGGAAGGGTATCTCGTACTTTGACACGGTGATGATGTAATCGTAGCAAAGTATGATGCCCAGCGGGACAGTAGTAAAAGGAATATCCTCAACATCACCCTGGTAGTACGGGATGCGAAGCAGCAGCAGCGTGGTCCCGGCTTCCTTTTCGGTGCGCGGGCGCTCATCCAGATCAAGTGAATAGGTGATGAAATCCAACGGAATGCCCAGACCGTAGGTTTCTTCTATCTCGACCAGTGAGGGATTGACGACATTAACCCAGGCGCCGTCCGCCACCTGCGGCAACGTGCTGAGCTTGTTCTCGGCAGTCTTCAAAATTGTGATCATGGCAACCTCCAATTGCGTAAATTTGGGGCTGGCCCTTGACAAAACAAAAACCCTCGGCTCTTTCCTTTCGAATAGGCACCGAGGGTTCAACTGCCGTTGTTAAGAAAACGGTTTAAACCGGATTACCTCCCGGTGATGCGTATCCAACAGGATAAAGAGCAAAGCTGTGTTTAGGGTCAGGTTCTAAATCTAATGAAATTTCTTCGTTCATTGTTGTCTCTTTCTGTTTACCAGTTTACACCCAACCGCACAGACAAGTCAAGGTGCAAAACCAGTTTACTTGGGTTCGCCCAGGCTGGTGACCTTTCCCAGCATGGTGACACTCTGCTTGATGGCCGGCGAACCAAAATATTCCACGCTGCCAACACCCGCGATGGTTACGTCCAGTTCGCCCGTCACCCAGATCTGTGCTGAACCAACGCCGCTCAGCACCACTTTGGCGTTCTTGGATTTCAGCTGATGCCCGCTGAAGTTGCCCGCGCCGGCCATGGTGACACTCAGGTCCTTGACCTCGCCGTCCACACGGATCTTGCCTGCGCCGGGAAGTTCAGCCTTCAGAGAATCTGCCTTAAGGGCTTTTACCTTGATATTAGATGCACCGATCAATTTAAGCGTCAGGTCATCCGTTTTAATAGGCTTCACCTCAATATCCGCTGCGCCGGTCACTTCCAGTTCTTTCAAGTCTTTGACCACAATCGTGATGCGGATATCGTGGTCGGAGAGGAAGTCAAAACCCGCGCTGAGTTTTTCCACCCAATCGCGCCCCACATTGATCACCAGTTTGCCGTCTTTCACGTTGGTGGTGATGCGGCTGACCGCGATCTCGTCACCTTCCAGCGTCACTTCCTGCTGCTTGCCCTGTGAAATGAACAGCTTGCCGATGCCGCGCATATTGACGCGGTCAAATTCACCTAATTCCCGTTTTTCAGTTTTTCTTCCAGCCATTTTTTACTCCTTCAACAATCTGTGCAGTTGCCGCGTGAGCCCCAAACTGGCTCAGGAACGCCACCACCGCCACAATCATCCAGGCGGTTGGAGTGAAGGATGCGTCCTTTTCCACTTCCTGATAAACTTCTTTGCGGAAAGTGAACGCGCCGATAATTTTTTCCATCATAATAGCCTCCATTATTACTTGGTTATATAAATCATCATAACCCGAAAATTATGAAATTGATACCAAATGGTGTAAATTTTGATAAATTCTTAATAAAACTTCAACCGTTCCAGCCGTAAGTATAATTAAATCAAACTATCAGGAGTTTCTATGCGTAAACTTTTAGCCCTTCTCATCACGCTTGCTCTGGTTTTTCCGCTCATCCTCGCGGCTCAGGCGCTGGTCAGCGTCAATTCGTTCATTTTAGACCGAAATTTTTATATACAGGCATTAGACAGCGACCAAGTTTATGAATCGCTTTTGTCTGACAGCATGCTCAATGCTACGCTTGGCGTTTACCTGCCGCTACCCTCTGATGCTGATCTCTCAAAGGTTGAGGCGGTTGTAAAATCGGTCATCACCCGCGATTATCTGAAAGACCAGGTGGGCATCTTTGTCAACGGCCTGTTCGATTATTTGCAAGGCAAGACGGATAAGTTTGCGCCCGTCCTGAATCTTGTACCTGTTAAAGAAGCGTTGACCAGCGAAAAACAGGATGACCTCCTGGCAGCTATTGCGGCCATCATACCTGTATGTGAACCCGGGCAGATGCCAGGCATTGATACCGAAAACCAGAATGCCTGTAAACCCGAGGGCGTTAGCGATGTAGTTCTGGTTGAAGGTTACCTCAAACTTGTTTTTCCTTTGGTATTAGCCCAGGTTCCGGATGAGGTGCCAATCGGCGAGAAATGGGATGAAATTCGCAGCGCCCGCAACTGGGGTCCGTTCGCCTCGGGCATGGCATTGCCGGCCAGTCTGATGCTCGTCTCTGTTTTCCTGGCTTTTGTGGCAGCATCCTTCTGGTATATCGCCACGCTCATCGCGGATGATTCCTGGCGGGTGCGCCTGCTGTGGCTAGGCTGGACGCTGATGATCCCCTCGGCGCTGATCTTCCTGGTCGGCTTGGCTGTCACTGCTGATATCCCGAACTACTGGGTCAACCTCGGTCTTGACCGGGCAAGTTTCAATGGCATTCTCTTTGGTCCAGGCCTGCGCGAATCATTGCGCGCGGTTTTGCGCGGTTCCTTCTCGCGCGTGGCCAGTTCCTTCATGATGGTGGGCGGCATCAGCGGCGCGGTAGGCCTCGGTCTAATCTTCTGGGGTCTCGCCACCCCCCGAAAATCCTAGTTTTTGTCATCGCGAGGCGCTGTTCATAGCGCCGTGACGATCTCATCCATCCGCATGATTCCTCTCCCCAAAAATGGGGAGAGGTTAGGCCAAGGCACAGAGCGAAGCGCACTTGCCCAGAGCGTACTGTGCGTGGGGTGGTGTGAGGGGTCCAATTATTTATTAAGTTGAGCTTTTTTTCGTAACCGGTATCAACTTCCTCGTCGCCCAGTTGACAAACACATACCCGATAAACGCGACCATTGCCGCAACTGCCCACAGCGCGCTAGGCGGCAT
The DNA here is from genome assembly GCA_030692365.1 of Pelolinea sp. Classification (GTDB taxonomy): domain Bacteria; phylum Chloroflexota; class Anaerolineae; order Anaerolineales; family Anaerolineaceae; genus Pelolinea. The sequence goes on from JAUYCC010000026.1 coordinate 92,687, forward strand.
TCTATTTCGGTCATCCATGTGTCGAGGCACACACCGTTTATCTTTTTTTCTCTTTATTTTTTTCCCATGGTGTAGAGGTCCAGTGGGAGATTATTTTTTATCCTTTCCCTGCAACTTATCTTTAATCTGATGGAATTCATCACCTTTCCCCTCAACCACAGACCACCTCTCAACCTCTTTTATATCTATCATGTGTGCTTTGGAAACCAGGATCGCCTGTGCCAGGCATTGACGGTCACCCCAGTGATAATACGCCGCAAGCCGATCCTTCACGCAATCTGTGGGATTCAGCAAATGAAGAACTCCGGTTGTCAAATGAATTTGATTGAGTTTTCCCGCATGTTCTGACCCCAATGAAAGCGGGCCAGGTGGAAACTCAACGAAAAATTCGGAATCGGGGTGATGAAAATGCCTGTCCAGTTCAATAAACCCAATCCCTGCCATTGCATCCCGGATAATTGCCCTTTTTGCGGAATACATATTTACCAAATCCAGGTCTTTGGAAACATATTGATTCTTGCTGTAAAATGCGACCACTGCACCGCCTGATAGCGCAACCTTGATATTTTTGCTTTCCAAATGTGATTGTATAAATGCTGCCAATTCTGCCTGGCTCATCTCATTAATAGGTTTCATAAAATTTTCCCCTTCCGGCGCGGGCGCTTGCGGCTCATGGTCAATTTTTCAATTTCTTCTAATGGATAAAAAGATAAAGCTTTTTCGAGCAAATTTTTAAGTTCACTTAATAGGGGATAACGCGGATTGAATGCATATAAGCGCGTTCTCCCCGCAGTTCGGCTGACCAAAACACCGCCATTTTCAAATTTTTCAAGTTGCTTCTGAATTGGATATGGATCGGTGTTAAAGAATCGGGCGATTTCACGGGCATACCCCTCTTTACGTGAAGAGATGTAAATAAGAACACGTTCCGCATTGGTTGAATTTAGAACTGGTTCCAGTATCATTATTTGTCCTATATTATATATTTATTGTTATATTATATAGGTCATTATATCACCCACTTTTTATTTCAGCCAAGCACCCGTACGTTTTGTGGATTAAACTTTTCGAAAACCTCTGAATCAGGCGATAGAGAAATTATGCTGTTCCTCTCGGGAGGAAGTAGGTAAATTTGCAAATTACGAACTCATTTGAATTAAGAGCCATGCACGGTTCTAAAATGAAAACCAATGAAACAGGACTTTAAAAGGGCATCCCGGCAGGTCCGTGAAACGAAGCTGACGAATGGCAGAGGTCTGTAGCCTATTCTAGTCATAATAAATCATGCTTTTACGGATTTCCATCGCGAGGTGCGATTTTTAGCGCCGTGGCGATCTCATCCTTCCGCAGGATTCCTCTCCCCCAAAATGGGGAGAGGGTGGGCCAAGGCACATAGCGAAGCGCACTTGCCCAGAGCGTACTGTGCGTGGGGTGGTGTGAGGGATCCAATTATTTATTAAGTTGAGCTTTTTTTCGTAACCGGTATCAACTTCCTCGTCGCCCGGTTGACAAACACATACCCGATAAACGCAATCACCGCCGCAACTGCCCACAGCACGGAAATCCCCTGTTTATCGAAAATCAGCGGCGCTATAAACGACCCCAGCATCGCGCCTATCCCGCCAAACGCCGAATAATAATACGCCTGGCCGGTTGAGCGCCACTCCGGCTTCAGGTTCATATCCAGCACGATCATGCCTACAATAAACGCGCTGAAAATATAAAACCCGTGCAGGTTCTGAATGGCCAATCCTAGAACCGGACTCTTATTAATCAAATACAAAAAACATCTTAAAGGCAAAATGACGAAGCCCACCAAATACACAGCCCGCAGTGGAAATCTATCTGTAATGGCCTTGGTATTCGCCGAAAGCAGAATCTCAACCCCGGTCTGCAGCGCCACGCCAAACCCAATCATCCAGCTGGCCGCGCCGATCCCTTTCATGTAAACCGAATAGTAATTCAAAATGATTGAAAAGCTGATCCCGGAAAAGACCATCCCTACCAGCAGCAGCGCGTAAGGAGGGTTGTGTGTGACCATCTTGATGCCACCCAACCAGTCCACGGGCTTCTTGTCGGATGCCTTGGGCAGTGAGAGCGCCGCGAACAGCGCAAAGAAATTGGCTCCCGCGAAGACCGCAGGTACGAACCTCAATGTCTGGTCCAAAACAAATAGCCCCAGGAAGAAAGACCCGGTCATAAACCCAAACGCGCCCCACAGGCGCCAGCGGCCAAAATCCGTCTGGCGGTCTGATCTGGACAGGTAATCAATCGCCAGGGTATTGATCAGAGTGTCGGCGCTGGTTTCGCCCAGAGTTATGATCACAATGGCAAGTAAATAATACGCATAGACCTGCGGGCAGAAAAACAGGAACAGCCCACCCAGGCAGTTCAAAGCTACGCTGATGATTAATACCGATTTATGGATGCGGAACAGATCACACAAATACCCTGACAAGGGTTGTAAAACCACTTTACCAAACGGGATAACCATTAGAAGCAGACCTAACGCGGATCCATTGATCCCCTTGCTGGTCAGCAGCAGCACCAAAAAGGGATATAAAACCCCCTGGCCGATGAACTTGATAAAATAATAGACCTTGAATTTCAACCCGACTTTTTTATCCATAAGCCTTCTATTTTATCTGAAGATTTCCCCATGAGGATTAATAATAAGATATATGTGTTTTTTATAAATGATGACTTGTAATCATTCTTGTCATGTTGTTAGGTCAAGAATCCGCGATACCCCATGAAGAGTCATATTAATTTCCTAATCGCGGAAAATTTAAAAACAAACATGACGCACCAGGCCGGAGCTCTCTACTGGAGTAGATTGCGGGGGCACCCTATATTCAGCGGCTTCAAGTAGCTATAAGGTGGGGTAATATCGCGAAGTGCCCGAAAGGGTAAATTCTGAACCTATTGATTAAGAGTCAGTTTTCAGCTTGTCTATTGTATCTACTGTGTCTATTGTGTCCACCTGGTATCACCCAAATTGCATCAAAACGGGAGAGGCGGCTCTGTCCGCGACCCGTTGTATTAAACTTTAAAATGTCACACTCCATGAGAAACTATGGAGATGAGACAAATGACAAAAATAGTAATTGCATGGGAATTGTTAGAACAAGGGATACCCAAGAGCCATATCGCCAAACATCTTGGAGTATCTCGTCGGACAATTATTCGTTGGTCACAGGCAATTCAAGAACACGATGACTTACAAAGCTTTTTGGATGACTATCAGCAGGCCAGGAAAGGATCACGTCAGAAGCGAAAGATTGATGCAATCTTGAAACGCCGTATCTGGGCTATACGGGAAAAGCATCATCAATGTTGTGGGCAAAAGATTCAATACTTTTTAGAAAAAGAGTAT
>JAUYCC010000040.1 GCA_030692365.1 Pelolinea sp.
TCAGCCTCTTTTTTTCTCCCACTTTTGGTGAAATTTCAGGTAATTTTTTTAAAAATTAAGAAGAAATTTGCGCTAATCTTATGGTTTGCCCCCACTTTAACTACTTAATATTCTTACAATTTGACTTTTGAGACAACCTCGATTAGCGCGTCAGGCTGACTCGAAGAGCGCAAGCGAGCCTGACCTACGCTATAACCGTCATTGCGAGGAGCGATGTACCCAATCTTGCAATTTCTTGATGCAATCACTGATCGAGTATCTCCGGCTTTTATTCAAATAAAAGCCTCCGAGACGCGGCAATCTCGAATGATTATTATATTCAAGCATTGTCTTTTTATATTCACACCTTGCTCTCGGCTGACGGCATTAGACCCAGAATGTTAAAATCAGGAATGAATTATGGCAAATAAAAACAAGAAGTACTCTACATTAAATACAATGTTGGCAGGGATTGAGAGGATATTCCTGTCGGTTGTGATCGGATTCGTGTTTCCCATCCTGCTGGGGCTGGCGGGTTGGTGGGGCAGTATCCCGTTTGTGCCTGAGAAAACCATCCTGTATTTCGCGCTGGGCGGGTTCATGCTGGGTGTGCTGGTGGATATGGTTTTTCTTCGGTATTGGACGCGAAACGCGCTTCGCATACCCCTGTTTTGGCTGGCGCTGGTGTACTTGTTCTATTCGGTGGCCATGTTCGGATTCTTTATGGGCGTGCCGGCTTTCAACGTGGTTATGGGACCGGTAGGCGGATACTACATGGGCATGCGCCTGCGGGCGAACGGCGCGCAGAAAGATGAAGTTGAACGCACAGCCAAACGGACCGGCTTTTTCACGGCTTTTGTACTGATGGTGGCCTGCGCGGCTGCAATAGTTTTAGCTTCGTTGGATTCTTCATTAGAAGCCAACATCAGCGGGATGTTCGCTTTGGCCAAGCCCATCAGCAAAACAATTATTCTCGCGCTTTCAGCCGTAGCTGGAATTGGGTTGGTAGTTCTTGAGTATGCCATTACGCGTGCGTCGGTCAAGTTCGCAAGGTTTGGAGGATAGCCTTCATAACCCTGCGCAAGGTTACCCCCGGCACACCACTACATTTCCTCCCCGTACTTCCTTCGTCTGTAATAATATTATTCCCTTAATTGGTTGTCTATTTTTTCGGGGGAAGTACACAACCCCTACGCTTGGAGTAATAGGTACGATGCATCCAACCCCGTGCTTCGCTCTGGGCTGTGCGCTGCGCTCTTGGTAGGTGTGAAGCATGCTTCACACCTACCACCGGTTTTTTTTAATCTATTCCGCTTGGCGGACTTTGGCTTTCAACTCTTTTTCCAGTTTCTGGATCACCTTCTCGCGCAGTTTGCCCACTTCCTGATCATTCAGGGTGCGGTTGGGCGCCTGCCAGGTGAGGCGGTAGGCCAGGCTCTTGTTGCCCGCGCCCACTTGCTCTCCACGGAAGATGTCGAACAGGTCCACCCGCTTGAGCAGGAAGCCGCCCGCCTGCTGAATGGTGCGCACGATCTCCGCGTTGAGCATAGCCTCGCTGACAATCACAGCCAGGTCTTCAATGACGGGCGGGTAGGCGGGTACCGGCGCAGATTCAAAGCGCCCAGTACTCAGACTGAAAAGCTTGTCCATGTCCAGATCCGCCACTAATACAGAGGGAGGGAGGAAATGGTAATTTTCCTTTACCTTGGGGTGCAGCTCGCCCAGCCAGCCGATTTCTTCGCCGCCGGCTTTCAGCAGCGCACATTTGCCGGGATGGTAGGTGGGGTGCTGGGCGCCCTCAAAACTGTAATCCTTAACATGCAGCGAGTTCAACAGTGCTTCCACCACTCCCTTCAGGTCGAAGTAATCCAGTAGGCTGTCGTCCGCCTGATCCCAGGCACTGGGGTAGCGCAGGCCGCTCATGGCGATGGCCAGACGCGCGGGCTCATTAGGCAGCAGTTGGCCGTCAGCCGGGATGAACACCGGACCAACCTCAAACAGCGCCAGCCGTTCGCGGTGGCGGATGTTGCGCTGCAGCGCTTCGAGCACACAGGCCAGCAGGCTGCGGCGCATCACGCGCCGGTCCTCGGCAATGGGATTCTGCATCTCAATATAGGGTTGGGCTTCGGGCTGCGCGTCGGTTGGGTAAAGGCGCGCTTCAGCTTCGGGGCTGGTCAGGCGGTAACTGACCACTTCCTGCAAGCCCTGGCCCGCCAGTGCGTCCTGGAAGGTGCGGTCACGCTCTTCAGCGGGGTTGCCGCGTTGCGGCGGCAGCTCATCGCTCAGGTGCGCTGCGGGGATCTTGTCGTAGCCGTACAGGCGCGCGACGTCCTCAATCACGTCCGCCTTGCCAACCACCCCATCGGCGATATCAGTGCGGTAGGAGGGTGACTGTGCTTCCACGCTGGTACCGCTGACCTTGCACTCAAAACCGAGGCGGCTTAGCATGGAAGCAACCTCTCTGGCGGGAATCTGAATTCCCAGAAGGCGTTCCACATCCGCTTCGCTGACCATGATTATTGGGTCCTGATAGGGTTTGGGGTATTCGTCAATCAGCCCGGCCGCGATCTGCCCGCCGCTCCATTCGGCCATGCGTTTGAGACACAGGCGCACGCCCAGTTCCGCCAGGGTGGGGTGCACATTGCGCGCGAAGCGGTAAGCCGCTTCAGAGTGCATGCGCTGCGACATGACCGTGCGGCGGATGTTGATGAAGTTCCAGGCCGCGCCTTCCAACAGGATATTCTGGGTGGCGTCGGAAATTTCGCTTTCCTGTCCGCCCATCACGCCGGCGATGGATAGCGCGCCGGCAGTATCGCACACCAGTTCGGTGAAGTCGTCCAGTTTGTGCGGGGCGCCGTCCAGCGTGGTGATGGTTTCGCCTTTCTGCGCGGTGCGCGTGATGATGGTGGGCGCCTTGCCGCCCGCACGTTTGAGCAGCACGTCGTAGTCAAAGGCATGCAGCGGCTGGCCGCTTTCCAGCATGACATAGTTGGTGGCGTCCACAGTGGAATTAATGGGGCGCATGCCCGCCAGTCGCAATCGGTACTGCACCCGATAGGGGCTGGGCTGCGCCTTGGCGCCGGTGAGCAGGCCGATGACAAAGCGCGGGTTCAAGTCGGGGTTGGTGATCTGGATGCCGGCTTTGCCCGTGATCGGCTGTCCGGTTGCGGGCAGGCGGGTATCCGGCAGGCGCAGCGGCTTGTTGAAGAAAGCCGCCACCTCGCGCGCGATACCGATGACGCTGGAGCAGTGGATCATGTTGGGCATGAGCGCGATAGAGAAAACCGCGTCACCCATGTAATCCGCTAGCGGCATGCCTTCAGGCGCGTCACTGTCAAGCAGCATCACGCCTTCATGTTCGTCAGAGATGCCCAGTTCCTTTTCGGAGCAGATCATTGAAAAAGAATCTACGCCGCGGATGGTCATGCGTTTAAGCGTGGTCAGCTCCAAACCGGGCTTGTGGCCGTCATACAGGCATGCGCCCTCTTTGGCGTAGGCGACCTTCAGCGGCTTTGCCAGCGGACCCTTGCCCTTGTACTCATACAGGTTGGGCGCGCCGGTCAGCACAACGATTTCCTTGGTACCGTCGAACAGGCGGCACAGCACCAGCCGGTCCGCGTTGGGATGCGGCATAACCTCATCCACGCGTGCGACCACAAACTTTTCGCGATCCCATTCCAGCCCGTGGAAGGTGATGCCGGCGGTCTTGTCCTCCGGTTTGGGCAGCCCTACCAGGCGCACATCCTCTACTTCCATGCCCAGCATGGTCAGCGCGTTGCCCAGCGCCGAGAAAGAGGCGTCTATATCAACATATTCTTTAAGCCACGAGTATACAAGTTCCATTTTTTCCTGGCCTTTCCCTAGAATTGTTCCAGAAAGCGAACATCATTCGCCCAGAAATTGCGGATGTCATCAATGCGGTAGCGCAGCATGGAAATGCGCTCGGGGCCAAGGCCCGCGGCGAACCCGGAATAGACCTCGGGGTCATAGCCGCCGTTCTTCAGCACAACCGGGTGCACCATGCCACAGCCCAAAATCTCCAGCCAACCGTGGTGCTTGCACACCGGGCAGCCCTTGCCGCTGCACACAAAGCACTCTACATCCATCTCTCCGCCAGGTTCCACGAACGGGAAGTAGGAGGGGCGGATGCGGGTGCGCACGCCCTTGCCATACATGCGCTGCACGAATTCCTGCAGTGTGCCCTTCAAGTTGGCGAAGGTGATGTGTTTGCCCACCACCAGCAGCTCCACCTGGTTAAACTGGAACTCGTGGCTGGCGTCGGTCTGCTCATAGCGATAGCACATGCCCGGCAGCACCACGCGGATAGGTTCGGGCGCGAATTCGCGCATGGCGCGCACCTGCCCGGGGGAGGTGTGCGTGCGCAGAATGACGCCCTCTTTTTTGGTGAAGAAGGTGTCCCACAGGTCACGCGCTGGGTGATGGGCGGGGATGTTGAGCAGTTCAAAGTTGTTCTCGTCGCTTTCCACTTCCGGCGAACGGTAGACCTGGAAGCCCATTTCAGCGAAGATGCGGTAAACCTCGCGCAGGGTCTGGTTGGTAATGTGCAGCCGCCCGTTCATGGGCGCGCGACCGGGCAGGGTCACGTCCACCTGTTCGCTCTTCAGCGTATCAGCCAGCGCTGCCTGGCGGGCGGCTTCCGCTTTCAGTTCATATTTTTGTTCCAGGGCGGATTTGACTTGGTTGGCAAACTGCCCGATCAGCGCGCGTTCTTCCTTGCCGGCTTCCGGCAGGCGCTTGAAGATCTGCATCACTGGCGAGGATTTGCCCAGATATTCAGTCTTCCATTTGGCCAGGCCACCCTCGTCTGAAAGGGAAGCCAATTCCGCTTCGGCTTTGGCCTGCACCGTTTCCAGTTCTTGGATCAGTGTACTTTTTTCGGTCATTCTTGCTCCTTTACTTCCATAATTGCTTGTTAAATAAAACACCCGTCCGCATGGGACGGGATTAACCGCGGTACCACCCAGCTTGGCTGATGACCAGCCCGCTCAGTCCAACAGCCCGGGAATATGGGCGATTGGCCGCGCCGATATCGCTGCGCCTGCGGTGCGGACTATTAGGCTTTGCCATTCACCCGCACGGCTCGGGAGGGAACTTCTGCCGGACCCATCAGCGCGGGGGTTTCAGTCGCTGCCCCTACGTCCCTGTCAGATTCTTCCGGCGTACTTTCCTCTTTCAACGCCTTTTATAGTGATTGGGGTAATTATCTATTAAATGAGAGTTATGTCAAGAATAATCTACACCTCGTCACTGCGAGGAGCATTTTTTTGTGACGAAGCAGTCTCATCCTTAATATCTACAGATTGCTTCGCTTTCGCTCGCAATGACCGGCTACGGCGGGTATGGAAACCCGCTTTACTTCTGTTAAATAAGGAAGTTTTTTTATTAATCCGTAATCAGCGTTCCAACCGGTTCCCCGTTGATCGCCCGGCGCAGTGCCTGTGGATCCCATAGATTTAGGACCAGGATGGGCAGTTTGTTCTCCATACACAGGGAAACCGCGGTGCTGTCCATGACCGCCAGGCGCAGTTTTAGAGCGTCAATGTAAGTGAGGGTGTCAAATTTCTTGGCGCCGTGGTTAGCCTTCGGGTCGCTGTCGTAAACGCCGTCAACATTGGTGGCCTTGATAAGCACATCCGCGCCGATTTCGGTAGCACGCAGCGCCGCAGCTGTGTCGGTTGAGAAGAACGGGTTGCCGGTGCCGCCGCCAAAGATGACAACGCGGCCTTTTTCCAAATGGCGAATCGCCCGTCGACGGATATAAGGTTCAGCCACAGTACGCATTTCAATGGCAGACTGGACGCGGGTTTGGACATTTATTTTTTCCAACGCGTCCATTAACGCCAATGCGTTCATCACCGTCCCCAGCATACCCATGTAGTCGGCGGTAGCCTGGTCCATGCCTTTTTCCACACCCACGCGCCCGCGCCACAGGTTGCCGGCGCCAATCACGATGGCCACCTGCACGCCCATTTCTTTCACTTCCTTTACCCGCTTGGCGATATCCGTCGCGCGGTCGGCATTAATGCCAAAGCCTTCCGGCCCCCCAAGCGCCTCGCCACTCAGTTTCAGCATGATCAGGTCATATTTAGGTTGCCCCATTCCGCTCCTTCCTTTTCCTAAGAAAAAAGCCAACCATAAGGTTGGCTTTTTAATTTAAACTTCCGCTTTGTCTTCGGAAACGCTTTCCTCGCCCAGCGCGTAGCGCGCGAAGCGCCGGATGACGATGTTCTCGCCCATGGTTCCGATGCGCTGGTTCAGCATCTGCTCAATGGTGACAGATTCATCGCGGATGTAAGGCTGGCGCAGAAGCACCGCTTCATCCTTGAACTTCTTCAGGCTGCCTTCAACGATTTTAGGGAGGATATTTTCCGGTTTGCCTTCTTCCCGGGCGCGCGCTTCAGCAATCTTTTTCTCATGCTCAAGCACTTCCGCCGGGATATCTGATTCCTTGATATAAAGCGGGGAGGAAGCCGCAATCTGCAGGGCAACCTCATGCGCGAAAGTGCGGAATTCTTCCAAGCGGCCGACGAAATCGGTTTCACAGTTAATTTCCACCATCACGCCCACACGCCCACCGCCGTGGGAATACAGTTCCACAATGCCTTCCGAGGCTTCGCGACCAGCGCGTTTGCTGGCAGCGGCCAGGCCTTTTTCGCGCAGAAAATCAACAGCCTTGTCAAAATCGCCACCGGAGGCTTCCAAAGCGGAGCGGCAATCCAAAATTCCGGCGCTGGTCGCTTCACGTAATTTCTTGATATCTTCAGTGGTTACTGCCATCATTAATCCTTAGTTAATATAATACTCTATTCTTCTTCGTCGTCTTCGCCGGCTTCTTCTTCATCAGTCTCATCGACCTTTTCGGCTTCATCATCAGTTTTCTTGACGGCTTTCAAAACAGCGAAAGGATTTTCATCAATCGCAACTTCCGCGACTGATTCACCTTCTGCGGCTGGTTCACTTTCCACGGCTGGTTCACTTTCCACGACTGGTTCACTTTCCGCGGCTGATTCACTTTCAGCAGCTGGTTCGCCTTCCGCGGCTTCTACAGCTTCTGATTCGCGCTTGCTGTCTGCCATTTTCTGGAGGGTTGCGGCGCCAAGTAACTCTTCGTCGTTAATTTCCTCTTCCAGCTGAATACGCGCGCGAACTCTGGTGCGGCCTTCATCCTCGCCGATGACATCCCGTTCAGCGGTGGCAACGTCCTCTTCCTTGCGCATGGCTGTGCCTTCCAGCACAGCATCCGCGATCTTGCTGATGATCAGCTTGATAGCACGGATAGCGTCGTCATTGGCTGGAATGACATAATCCACATTTTCGGGATTACAGTTGGTATCGACCATAGCCACAACCGGAACATTCCTCAGGTTGGCTTCATGCACCGCGGTGTCTTCACGCAATACGTCTACAATGAAGACCAGGGTGGGCAGGCCGTTCATGTGGCGGATACCGCTCAGGTGCACCAGCAGGCGCTTGATCTCGCGGTCGATCATCAACTGTTCTTTCTTAACCAGGCGGACAATCTCGCCGGTTTCATGCATTTTTTCCAGGCGTTCCAGTTCCATAATGCGTTGGAAAATGGTTACCCAGTTGGTGAGGGTGCCGGGCATCCAGCGTTCAATCACGTAGGGCATACCGCAGCGTTCAGCTTCCATCTGGATGGTTTCCTGTGCCTGGCGCTTTGTGCCCACAAAAAGCACGGTACCGCCTTCGGCAACGGTGTTGCGGACAAGGTCATAGGCGCGCTGCAGGCTCTGAACGGTCTGCTGCAGGTCAATGATATGGATGCCGTTGCGTTCGGTGAAAATATACGGCTTCATGCGGGGATCCCAGCGGTTGGTGCGGTGGCCAAAATGCACACCGCTCTCAAGCAGGGCTTTCATAGAAATGTCAAGACTCATGGGTAATACTCCTTTGCGTTTTTTCCTCCGCAGTTTTCGTTTCCGTCCCCAGCCCCCGTTTCCTACGGTGGCACGCAAGGACCGATCAGGCTGCGTGTGTATTTTTTGCTGCCCTTAGGACAGCCCGTCAAGTATAACATAAAATGTTTCCATCTCGTACAAGGATAAATAAAAACTGTTATGTGTATAATCAGGGCATTAATTACAAGCACCTCCATATATCAAATCCGCAATAAGGACGATAAGATTCATGCATATTCTCGCAACCAATGACGACGGCGTGTTCGCGCCCGGGCTGCTTGCCATGGTCCAGGAATTACGCCAAATTGGCAAGGTCACTGTGGTGGCACCCGACCATAACTGGTCAGCCTCGGGGCACGTAAAAACTCTGCACCGACCGCTGCGAGTGAAAGAAGTGGATCTGGCGGACGGCACCCAGGGTTTCGCCTGCGACGGCGCGCCATCAGATTGCGTTGCGCTCTCAGCGCTCGGGTTGCTGCCGGAGCCAATTGACATAGTGGTGTCGGGTATCAACCCCAACGCCAACCTTGGGCATGACGTCACCTATTCCGGCACCGTCACCGCGGCCATGGAAGCGGTCATCTGGAATTTGCCCGCCATCGCAATCTCACAGGATTCACCGGAATTCGCCACCGGTCCTCTGGAATACGAAACAACGGCAAAAGTTGCCGCCATTGTCGCCCGAAAGGTGTGGGAAAACAAGCTGCCCAAGAATACCTTGTTGAATGTCAACGTCCCCTACTGCGGAATGGACAAGATCAAAGGTTACCGCATCACCCGCCAGGGACTGCGCGTTTATCACGACAAGCTCATCAAGCGTGAAGACCCGCGCGGCCAGCCTTATTACTGGATCGGCGGCGACGCGCCGACCGGTATTGCGGAGGAAGGGACAGATATCGGCGTTTTAAGCGAGTGTTATATATCCATTACTCCACTCACCCTGGATATGACCGCCCATTCCTTTAAAGAAGAACTGGCAACCTGGGATTTTAAATAATCAGTTAAAATCAGGCTCACATTACCTAATAAGGTTGAATGTCAAGAATCCTGATATCGGCGCTTGTGGCGCTGGCTTTTCTCTTATATCCGCTTTCCACAACCTTTGGCGCGCCCCGGCAAGCGCCCTCCCCCTACGATGTCATCGCCGTGGTTAACGCGCTGCGCGCCAGCCACGGCTTGCCACCTTATGATGTTGATCCCATCCTCATGCTGGCCGCGCAAAGCCAGGCGGATTACCTCGCGTCCACACCCAATTTCGGCAGCGGGCATATCAGTCCGGGCAGAACTGACACGGATGCGCGCGCCATCGCGCTCGGCTTCCCGTATGTGCAGGGGCTGGATATTAATGAGAACTGGGGTACGCTGCAGGAAGGCGAACCCATTGAATCGCTCATCTTCGGTGGCTGGTCTGATGAGCTGCACATGCACACCATGCTACATGACCGCGGGCAGCTGGTGGGCGCGGGGGTGGCAGTCAGTGGAAACGCTGCCTATGTCATCCTGGACGTGGCCGCCTATTGGGGCGACGCCGGGCTGACCCCCCAGCCGACCTTTTCGGCTTATGGCGAAAACTCGGCTACGCAGTACGCAGTGTCGCAATACATCGCCCCGGTGATGACCGCCTCCCCTGCTGCAGACGGCTCAATCACGCATGCGGTCATGTCCGGTCAGTCGCTGTGGATGCTTTCACATCATTACAAGATGGATATTGAACGCCTGCGCCAATTGAATAACATGGGCACGGCCGACACCATCTATATCGGCCAGAAAATCCTCATCCAGCTGCCGCAGACGGCCACGCCCACCAGCGAAATTACCGCTTCACCGCCTGCCGCAACTGTTACCCATCAGAACACCCTGCGCCCGACTACAAGACAATCCACATCTACCGCAAAGAATATTGACCCAACTCCCGCCCGGAATGACTCTGGCTGGTTCCTGGTCTTCTTTGCGCTGTTCGGGGCAGGCATTATCCTGGTCGTGCTCAGCCTGTCGGCCTGAAAATAAACTATAAAGATGTACAGATTGCTTCCTTACAGGATGCTTCGCTATCACCCCGCTTCGCGGGATTCGCAATGACAATTTAATTAATTTGTCATTGCGAGAAAAGCGTAGCTTTTCGAAGCAATCTCATGCTTTAAAGAATAAGGCTGCTGCGAGCTACTGTGCCGTTCGGTAAGTTGGGTGATGCCTTTCCAACCCAACACATACTCATTTATAATTCTGCTTATGAAAAAGATACGCTTTCTCCTGCTTCTGGCAGTTTTTTGTTCGCTCGCGTTACCGAAAGCCAAGGTTTATTCGGCGGCGCCATCACCCTATGACCTGATCGCGGCTGTCAATAACCTGCGCGCCGGGTTAGGTCTTTCACCGCTTGAAATTGACGGCTCGCTGATGGCAGCCGCACAGAATCAGTCGGACTATCTCGGCAGCAATTATGGCACCAACTCCCCCACATGGGACCAGGGGCACATCGGCGCGGGCGGCACATACGCCCGTGATCGCGCAGTGGCCGCCGGCTACCCCTTGGCGGCCGGGATGAATGTGGTTGAAAACTGGGCAGGCGGTAACAACAGCACCCCGCTTTCCGATATTATTTATAGCTACTGGTCAGATTCCACTCACATGAATACTATGACCACCGCGGACGGTGTGGCCGTCGGCGCGGGAATTACCGAGGGCGATGGCTATGTCTATTACATCCTGGATGTGGCCGTGAAATATGGTTCCGGCGGATCCAGCGGCGGCGGGGTACCATCTACCATCCCCACCACTGCGGTCACCGCCCAGGTAGCGCTCGTGCAGGTGGCCACCCCCAACGCTGATGGCAAAATCATCCACACCGTTAAGCTCGGCCAGGCTCTGTGGAGCATTTCCGCGGCATATGATATTCCTGTTGACCAGTTGATCGCCATGAACGGCCTGAGCAAGAACGCGGTTATCTTTGAAGGCCAGGAGCTGCTTATCCAGGCAGCCTATACCCCCACGCCTTCACCCACCGCCACGCTCACCCCGCGCCCGCCCACGCGCACGCCAATCCCCCAGCAGACTGCCCAGCCGGTGGCGACCGTACAAGAGCAGGGCAAGGGTAATGGTGACGCGAAGTCCATTTTAAATATGGACCGTAAAACCATGGGGCTGGCCTTGATTTTGATCTGCGGAATTGGCCTGGCGCTGATGATCATCGGCACCGCCAGCAAAGACAAAAAGCCGCCGAAACAGGATTTGTAGATTTATATTTCTCCCCTTTCCTGGGGGAGGTACAGGTTTTTTTCCTCCCCTTTTTAGGGGGAGGCGCACTTGCCCAGAGCGTTCTTTGCGTGGGGTAGGAGGGGGTCAACTAGACTTTACAAATCTGACGGATTTTCTCAATTACATCGTAAGTATTATCCATAACCTCATTGTTATAGAATCTTACGATTTGATAACCTTTGTTTTTCAGGACATTATCCCGATATCTATCCTTCATCGGTGATTCTAAATGTGTCCCCCATCTACCTCAATAATTAATTTTCTCGATGGGCAATAAAAATCCACAATATAAGGATCGATCACATGTTGGCGACGAAATTTCATTCCATCTAACTTTTTTCCACTTAGATATTCCCGCAGTTTTCTCTCAGCAGTAGTTGACTGATTACGAAGATCCCTCGCTCGAATGTGCAGTTCTTGGTGAAATTCTTTATCCAGGGACATTAAATTATTCTAAACCAAGAAATCCTCCACCCCTACACTTTTCGAGGCTGTCCCAAAAGTGGTCAGCCTCTTTTTTTCTCCCACTTTTGGTGAAATTTCAGGTAATTTTTTTAAAAATTAAGAAGAAATTTGCGCTAATCTTATGGTTTGCCCCCACTTTAACTACTTAATATTCTTACAATT
>JAUYCC010000042.1 GCA_030692365.1 Pelolinea sp.
TCAGCCTCTTTTTTTCTCCCACTTTTGGTGAAATTTCAGGTAATTTTTTTAAAAATTAAGAAGAAATTTGCGCTAATCTTATGGTTTGCCCCCACTTTAACTACTTAATATTCTTACAATTTGACTTTTGAGACAACCTCCTACTTTTAATATCGGGTTATAATTTTATTTATAAAGGGAAAAGGTAGAAAATAATTGAGGCGATTTATCGAACCGCTCAGCATGATCCCCTGCAGCGACTGCAGCATTGGCCAGATGCGCCAGACCACGGTGACCTATTTCACCTTTCTGAGCGACCGCATGATCACCGTGCCGGATTTCCCGGCCTGGGTGTGTGATATGTGCGGCAAATGCGAGTACGACCTGGAAGCGCTGGACAACCTGGCACTGATGCTCTGCCCGCAAGACGCTGATAATCCCGCCAAACGCCGGTCCCGCTCCAACGCCAAAGGCAAGGCAGCTCCCCCCAGGGTTCACCCGACCACCAGCAAGTAAGTCTGATTTAGACCCTAAAGATTTTTTTAATATATTTGAGTCAAATACACAGATTGGGTCTATCAATGTTTTTCGTGGTTTTTGGTTGTGTGTAAACCTTTAGGGTCTCTTACAATAACTTCTTATAATCCGCGTTGACGTTAAAAAAAGGGCGTGATAAAATTGCCTTCTTCATGGGCGCGTAGCTCAATGGCAGAGCAGTGGCCTTTTAAGCCATTGGTTAAGGGTTCGAGCCCCTTCGCGCTCATTTTGTATTTAATTTCCGGGGTTATTTTTTTTTCGCAGGGATTTTTGCAGTAATCAAGCGTCTAAAAACCCGACAGATGATTACCCAACCGGCGATTTCAAAAATCCTTAGCCCAGTCTGCAAATTAATTCTGCTGCCGTATCCGCCGTAGAAATCAAGGTAAGCATCCACAGAGACTGTTGGAACTTTCCAGATTATGCGATTAAAAATGGTTACTCCTATTAGAACAAGGAGCAATTCCACTAGGCGTAATTTTTCATTCTTAAGCATGGCAGCTAAAAGCATAGCGGCTGGCAGGTATAAAAAAACCATGAACCTTCCCACGTCTGTACCACCGACCATCACCAAAACCAGAGTGCAGCCTGTATGAACAATCAGCCAGAGGCGGTAATTGCCCAATTCTTTCCAGGCGCTTTTCCAGCGGGTTTGTGTGAAAACCATCAGCACCGGCAAGGAATATCCTGACAGGCACAAGAGAATATTGATATTTCTCTTCCAATCCATCAGAACTTTGGTAAGCGTGTTGAAAAACAATTCTACAGAATTTATTTCAAAATACGCTTCGCTCGCCTGCACTGGAATAAATCTCCGTATGCCCACAAATACAGCTGCGGTTATGAGTAAAACCATAAGCGGTTTTATAAAATTGCTGTCTTTACTTTTAATAATATCGGCCAAATAGACTGCGAGCGGAAGTATGATAAATTCACGGACAAGCAGACCCAGGCTGACAATAGCCGCCAGCAGGAAAGGCAATTCAGCCATCAACGCCAGGTAAGCCAAATTTATTAATGGAAAAACCAGATGGTCCGGGCGGAAGGGATCAAACATCAGAAATTTGATCTGAAAGAACTGCAGGCTGATTATTTCCAATACAATCAGAATGTTCTTAAATTTAAAACCCATTCTGTCTAACAGCCAATATAGGGTCAGCAAGTTTAAGGCAGCACCTGAATAAGCAATCAGCTTAAATGCTTTCCAGGATGAGAATTGGAAAATCCGCATCAGCCAACCAGCCAATAACGGGGTCAGGGGGCGGTATGCGAAAGGCGCTATAAGGTTAGGGTTATTCCGAATCCCGTTTTCAGCCATGTCAATATAACGGGTAAAATCCCACGAGACGCCCTGAAATTCAGTGACTGCATTGGTGACAAGATCAATGATCAGGATATTGGCAAAAGAAAAAAGCAGAATTCCGATGCTTTTGATTACCCACCTTCGAAATAATTTAGCTTCCATGATCTTTTATAAATTATCTCACTTATTAAAAGGATTAACCTAGTTAACTATATAATATATTAATTACCTGAATCACAGGAGGATTCATCCCATGGGGACCATTGCCAGAAACACTCTTTTTTACGGCGACAACCTGAACATTCTCAGGGACTACATCAGCGATGAGAGCGTTGACCTCATTTATCTTGACCCTCCCTTTAATTCCAATAGAACGTATAACGTTTTATTTCACGATGAATCCGGCTTCGATTCCCAGGCACAGATTACCGCCTTTGACGATGCCTGGCATTGGGGAGATCAGGCTGAAGATTCTTACTTTCATCTTGTGAATAACTCATCCCCCGAAGTAGCATCAATGATCGGGGCACTGCGCCAATTCATAGGTACTAACCAGATGATGGCATACCTGGTGATGATGTCCACCCGCTTAATTGAACTGCACCGTGTCCTCAAACCAACAGGCTCATTGTATTTGCATTGTGATCCAACGGCGAGCCACTATTTGAAAATATTATTAGATACTATCTTCGGTATCGAAAATTACCAAAACGAAATAACATGGAAACGTACAAGCACGCACAGTGATGCTAAGCGATTCGCGAAAATTAGCGATTCTATCCTGTTCTATTCAAAAACTTCCTCATTTATATGGAATAGTGTTTGGTCAGATCATAGCAAGGAATATATTGATAGTCACTATTCAAGTATTGAAGTGGAAACAGGAAGAAGGTATCAATTAGGTGACCTGACAAAGCCAAAAGGAAGCGTTGGGTATTATTATGTCCTCCTTGGATGCAATCCACCTCCAAATGGCTGGCGAATGCCGGAAAAACGAGCCGAGCAGTGGATGGCTGAAAGCCGCATTGTAATTCCACCAACAGGCAAAACGCCCAGATATAAACGGTATCTTGATGAATTAAAAGGTACGCTTATCGGTAATGTTTGGACGGATATTCCCCCTATTAATTCCCAGGCGAAAGATTCGCTCAATTACCCCACGCAAAAACCTCTTGCGCTTCTTGAGCGCATTATCCAGGCATCTTCTAACCCCGGTGACGTCATCCTGGACCCCTTCAGTGGCTGTGGTACTGCCATCGCGGCCGCCCAGAAACTTAACCGAAAGTGGATCGGCATTGATGTCACTTACCTTGCTATTGCTCTGCATAAAAACCGGTTGAAAGACATGTACGGCATCGAAGCCAAAAAAGATTATGACGTCTTCGGTGAACCGGAATCCATTCCGGACGCGAAGCAGCTTGCCCATGACGACCGCTACCAGTTCCAGTGGTGGGCATTATCGCTCATTGACGCGCGACCGGTGGGGGATAATAAAAAAGGCAGCGACAAGGGGATTGACGGCATTATTACCTTTACCGATGATCCCAATGGTAATGTCAAAAAGATTCTTGTTCAGGTCAAAAGCGGGCATGTCAACAGCGGGTTGATCCGCGATTTCAGGGGGACATTGGAGAGAGAGGCAAACACAGAATTGGGCGTGTTCATTACGCTCGAAAACCCCACCAAAGATATGGAAGTGGAAGCGCTGGAAGCGGGCTATTATGTTTCGCCGGTTAACCAGAAGAAATACCTCAAGATCCAGGTCTTAACCATTGTGGATTTGTTTAACGGCATCCGGCCGGATCTTCCCCAAACCGCTTCTTATTCAACCTTCAAGAAAGCCGGCAAAGTGAGTAAAAGCGACCTCGAACAGGGTGCGCTGGATTTGTAAAAACAATTGAGACCTACTTTCATTCTTTGAGCTGCCTAAAATATTTTGTCACCCTTAGCGCAGCGAAGGGTCTCGGCCAAAATTAATCAATAATCATTTGCCTGACACCGCACAGGAATGTGCGGCCTACATCTTGTAAATCATGGTCGCTGCACACTTCGGACAGCCTGACGAAAAAAGGCGCCTTCGCGGCGTCTTTTTGTTTTTTATTCCCAGAACTTCTCTCCCGGAGGGGTGCCTTTGATCATCGCGTAAACCTTGGTCTCCAACGCGGCGATCTGCTCCTCGGAAAGTTTCTTTTTGCGTTTTTCAAAGAAATCTTCCAGGTCTAGAATGGTCAGGGTGCGCGTTACGGGTTCGCATTTCTTTTTGTACATCTGCAATATCTTGCTCGTGGAAAAGACCATAACGGGCGTCACCGGCACACCCAGCGCATCGCCCAAAATTTTGCTGGCTTTGTCGAAGGCCGGACCGGGGTTCTTGAAGGCCTTGCGGTCGGGATGTTCGCTCAGCGGCCAGGAGGTGAACACGCCGCCCGGGCCTACGATCACCTGCGGGATGATGAAATCGGCGGTCTCCGGCGGGTTGATCTGCGTGGTGATGCTCCAGGTATCGCTCAGGTCAGTCAGGCGCGCGGCGATGGATTTGGTGTAATCGCCTTTGCGCTGCGGGTCGTACAGTTCATCCTTCACGATAGTTTTCAGCTTGTAGTAGGTGGTATTGCGGATCGGGATCTTCAGCGCGCTTGCGCCCAGCATGTAGATGCCAACGCCGATGAACACTACCACCAACCCGTAAGTCTGGAGGGTCCGGAAGGAGATCTCCCAGTTTTCCTTAATGTAGTCTTTCATGATATACGCCAGGAAGAACCCGCCCGCGCCGGCCGCCAGGACCGCCAGCCCCGCCAGCAGCACCATGAACGCCGGTTTCCTGCGATCTTCTGGCGAAACCAGTTTTTTGGGTGTCTGAATTTCATTTCTGACCAATCGCATCGGGCTTCTCCTGAGAGATTACATTATCTAAGGTAAGTTCTGTAAATATACCGCAGTTAACTTGTAACTATAATCTGCCAGCCACGCTTAGTGCGAGTGCATCTCAATCGCCAGGCGCAGTTCTTCATGGTCTTTGGCGTATTCTTCCAGGGTCATGCCACGGCTGACCGCTTCCCAGCCCTGGCGCAAACTCGCCGCGCCACCCCGGGGGCCTTGCGGGTGGCCGAACACCGCCCTGCCCGGCACGATGCCGAAATCTACCGTGCCGAGGGTATCATACAAGGGTTTCAGCGACCCGGCCCACTGGCTGCCAGCGGGCACCGGCAGCATGGGCTTGAGGCTGCCCATTGGTTTCAGGCAGGCATCCGCGTTGGCCAGCACGTCCTCTTCGCTGGCTTTCATGCGCGTGTCAAAGCCGGGGTAGATCAGCGCGTCATAGCCGACCATGCGCTGGATCTTGGTAAAGACCTGGTCTTTCACACCGAACCATGGCAATTGGATATAGGCCGCCATGAAGTCAAAGTGCGAGACGATCGGCACTTTGGCGTGTTTGCGTAGCATGCGCACCACGCTGAAGCCGGTGGTCATGCCGTTGACCATCACCGCGTTAGCGCCGTTGGCCACCGCGATGTCGTGCAGTTCAAGCAGTCGGTCCACCTCATCGGTAATATTGGTCAGGTAAATTTTCTTTTCGCCGGTTTTCGCCTCGGCTTGCTTGCGCAGCACGCCGAGCCTTTGCGTGCGTTCACGCACTGTTGACCAACTCACGTCACCCAGCTGTTCATCATCCTTGGCAATGTCCAGCCCGCCCAGCCAGGCTTGGTAACCAATTTCGGCAAAGGGTTCCGGTGGTAAACCAACATTGGGTTTGATCACGCCGAAGAACAGCGGGCGGTCATAGACGCCAAGCATGTCGCGCAAGCCCTGCACGCCAAACTGCGGACCCTGAAAATCCGCCAGGTAGCTATCAGGGAAGTCAATATCCAGCAGGCGGATGGCGCATATATCCGGTGCGTGGAAAACGCCTTCGCCGCATACCGCGGTTAGCAGATTGGGGATCTTGGTGCCAAAATTTCCGTAAGGATAGCAGATGGTGGCATTGACCGCGTAAACCTTGTCGTAGGGTTTGCCGATGAGCGACGCCAGAAAGGGACTGCTGGGCTGCGCAAGCTCATCCAGGACTTTCAGCTCAACCACCTTCGCGCCGAACTCCGGGCGGTAATCTTCCTCAACACCCACGCGGCTCCACTGCGCGGTGGACATTTCCTGGCAGAGATGCGCAGCGGCTTCCCGGGGATCTACTAACGATTCAAAATAGTATTTCAGGACCAGGTATTTTTGCGGGTCAAGGCTCGCCTGGTCAGCGTAAAAGGCGTCAATATCGGCTTTGAGCATTGCTCTCCTTCTTTTCAATCCGCTTATTCAGCGGAACATCCATTTCTTTTAGGTTTAGCGTTTCTTGTCGAGAGCGTTGATCAGGTCAACCTTGGGCTGCGATTTGCCGCCGACAGTAAATTCACTCTCAAGCCAGACATCCAGCATTTTCTTGGCCGCGCTCACACCGATCACCAGTGCGCCAAAGGTGGC
The DNA here is from genome assembly GCA_030692365.1 of Pelolinea sp. Lineage (GTDB taxonomy): Bacteria > Chloroflexota > Anaerolineae > Anaerolineales > Anaerolineaceae > Pelolinea. The sequence continues at coordinate 6,290 of JAUYCC010000042.1, forward strand.
CACCTGCGCGTCATTGCTGGCGCGCGCCCGTTCAGCGGAGTAAGCGTCGTGGATCACTGCGGCACGCACACCAGGTACCTTGTTGGCCGTGATGGCCATGCCGATGCCTGTGCCGCACACCAGGATACCCCGGCTGAATTTTCCGTCTCTGATCTGTTCAGACAGCTCAACCGCGACATCCGGGTAATTCACGGGGTCTTCGGAATTGACACCGATATCCGTGACTTCATACCCCAGTTCTTTAAGGTAATCACGCAGGGCGTCCTTAAGCGGCATACCCAGATGGTCAGCGCCGATGATGATGGGTACAATTTTATTTGCCATTTTAATCACCTATAGATAATCTTTTTGTGAAGTTAATAAATTTTATGATGTTTATTTTGAGGAAAATATTAGAAAAATGTCTAATGGGAACAGCCTGAGCAGGCCGTTCCCATTAATTGAGTCTCGCTTACGCTTTGGTGAAATCGCTGATGATTTTGGCGACCTGCTCCATATCATCCTGCGTGCCCACCGTAACACGGAAGAAACCCTTGCTCTCCATGTTGCGCCCGCCGGAAAGATTGCGAACGATGAACCCTTTTTCAAGCAGATGCTGAACGTAGTCTTCCGCTGTCTTTCCGGTGCCGTCCACGTTCAGCAGGACAGAGTTACCCTGGGATTTATACACGGTGATGCCGGGTACTTTGGCGATCTCATCCTGGAACCAGTCGCGGGATTTGATCACCAGTTTAGTGTTGGTGCGGATATAAGCGGCATCCTCCAAAGCGGCCAGAGCGGCTGCCTGGGTTAATACGCTGATATTTTCCGGCACACGGATGCGGTTGACATAGTCAATGACCTCAGGCTGCGCGACAATGAAGCCCAGGCGGATGCCGCCCAGACCCATGGCTTTGGAGAAGGTACGGCTGATGATCAGATTCTGGTATTTGGGAACCAGGTCGCAAACGGTCTGTTCCGAGAATTCGGTGTAGGCTTCATCTACCACCACTATGCAATCGGTCTGGCACAGTTTTTCCACAATTTCGCGGGAAACCATGTTGCCAACAGGAGCGTTCGGGCGGCTCAAGATGATCATCTTTGTCTTGGGGGTGGTCTTGCCGGTGAAATCTTCCAGTTTATACTCGAAGTTTTTATCGGGAATCACATCCACCACTTTGGCGCCGAAAATAAGGGGGCGTCGAGCATAGGGGGTGTATTCCGGAGCGGGCAGTAAAATTTCATCGCCGGGGTTGATAAAGGTATGCGGAAGCATATCAATGATTTCCATTGAGCCGTTGCCCAGCGCGATCCATTTCTCGCCGCCGGGGATGCCCACGTAATCCGCCAGCGCTTTCAGCAGGCGTACGTTTGAAATGGCATCCTCCGGATAGTAATTAACAAACGGGATCATGGATTGTACCGCTTCGATAACCTGGGGGGATGGGGGATAAAGCAGTTCATTGCCCATCAACCGCCGCAGGGAGGGGTTTTCCCATGCTTCGTGGAAATGCCCCAGATCATAGAATTTGCTGTTATGAACAGCCTGGCTTACCTTGTCAATCAGTTTCATTTTTCACCTCTAAAAATATTTTTGATGATTCAACGGATGATTACAGAAATAATTCCAAATTCCTTATTTTATGAGCCTGTTCTTGCGAACAGGCTCATGGTTTTGTTTGGAGCTAAGCTGCTGATACAGCTTTTTTGTTATTTAGATAGCGCAAGCGGAAGGGGATGGTGATCGCGATGCCGACCAGCAGCACTGCGAGAACGCCAACATAACCCAGGGTTCCGAAGTTTTCGCCGAGGATGCCAGCCAGGAAGATTTCCGGTGAGAAGACGTTGAGCATGGAGGATGCACCGGTACCGGCGGCAAATTCAAGACCGGCGGCTTTGGCAACCAGGGTGGACCAGGGTGCGACCCAGATACCCAGGATGGTGCCCATCACGCCGACGATCGTGGCGGTGATGAGAGTGCGGACGATGTCAAAGCGGTTCGGGGCAACCAGGTAAACCCAGATGAAGAGCAGGGAGGGCAGGTCAGCCAGAGGAACCATCACAACACCGGGCAAGATGAAGGCAATGAGGAGCATGATCGGGACCATGAGGACGGTGGTGGCCAGAACGGTGGTGTTGCCAACTGCGATGGCGGGATCAACACCGATGAAGAGCTGGCGGCCACCGGATGATTTCTTCATGAAAACAGCGGCTGCTTCAGAAACGGGCACCAGCGCTTGCATAACGATACCAGACATCATGGGGATCAGGATGAGCGAGGTAGCAAGGGCGATCATGAGCATAACAATATCGACCCAGAAGAATCCAGCGCCGATGCCCATGAGTAAACCAATGATGCTGCCCAAAACCGCGGGCTCGCCAACCACACCAAATTTTTCCTGGATGTATTCAGGGGTGAACTTGGCTTCCTTGAGGCCGACTTTGTCCAGGACCTTGGCGATGTAATGGCCAACAGGACCCCAGATGGCGGTACCGCCCTGATAGAAGGACAGTCCTTCGAAACCCAGATCCGCGCAGTAACCGCGCTGGGCGTTGAAGTCAGTCATCATCAAAATGAACCAGGCCAGCGCTGCCGAGAAGATCAGGCTCAGGACAATGTCATTGGTGATGGCATAAAGCACGAGGCAGGCGAAAATGGGTTCCCAGAAGTCCCAGATGTTCAGGTTCAGGGTGTCGGTCATTTTGGTGGAGATCATGAGCAGGTTGACTGCCAGCATGATTAGGACGACCGCGTATGCCCAGGGGGAGGCCCATGAGAAGGCCGCGTTCGCTGCCCAACCGATGTCGGTATATGAGAAGACGCCGCCAAAGCGTTCTGCCAGCGCAGCCGCCGCGGGACCGACTTTCGCGAGGAAGTAGTCAACGACGATGTAAACGCCGCCAAAGCCTGCCGCGATCAACATACCGTTGCGGACCGCTTTGATGGGGTTCATGCGCAGCAGCAGCCCGATCACTGTGAAAACGATGAGGATCATGAACAGAGGACCCGCACCGATGACCGGATCTAAAATGGGTTTCAGAAATTCAAAATTCATTGTATTCTCCTTATTTTTATAGTTGTGTAATTTTTTCGAAAAGAATAAAAAAAACTAAGCGTCAGTTACACCTCCTCAGTGAATAGATTTTAAAAAAGGTTAAGAACCTGAAAGGCTCGGAGATTAACCCAAGCCCTGTTCCTTAATAAAAGCAAAGATGTCATCATACAATTTTTCCTGCCCGATGGTACTGATGAGCGGCACGCCACTGAAAACTTTGATGTTGTCGCGCTCGTGTGTCTGCGCGGTGGCAACCACCAGGTCAGGTTTATACATATCAACCAGTGAGTTGAAATCAGCGATCTTGCCTTTCTTGGTTACAATCTTCACCTTACGGCGTTCAGCCTCATTCTCAAGCTTTACAGCCGCCAGGTTGGTGGTGGCTACGGATGAGCCACACATGATTAAAATTACTGCGGATCTTCCCATTTAATCGTTCTCCTTTTCATTTTTTATTCTTATCGGTGATTATTTTCCACTGTTTATTTCTTATAAATGACGACTATTCAATTTTGACTGCTGCTTTGGTTCGCTCGGGCATATTCGCTCTGATCTTTTCCAGGATCAGACCCGGATTTGCAGTGCGTACGAACTCCACCAGGATCTCGGGCTGGCCCATCAGGTTTGAGAATGCCCTGAGAAAGTCAATGTGGTCTTTGGGTTCTTCGATGGTCAACATGAATACCAGCCCGGCCATCACATCCCCGCCCGACCCGTCCATGGAGCCAAACGCGACCGGGGTTTCCAGGATTCCAATCGTGAGGGAAGGTTTGATCGCCCATTCCGCGTCAGCGTGGGGAATAGCGACTTCAATCAAGGGAATATGCAGCCCGGTGGGGTATTTGGCTTCGCGCTCAAGGATCGCTTTGTGATACCCGGGTTTGGCAAAGCCGGCTTTGATCGCCGCATTGGATAATTCTTCCAGCACATCTTCACAGGTAGTTTTATTAACTTTTAATACAATGAGATTATCGAGAATATCAGCTGCCACGTTGTTTGTGCCCTCAATTAGAAAATTGCGCCGCTAACTTTATAAAATAAATTAAATATTGCTAAACGTGCACCGCGCTGGCGCAGAAACGCATTTCCACATTTACAACCAGGATTATACAAGTCCAGTCTTTAAATCAGTTGTGCGAGTATTGCCTTAAGTGATTGTGCCAATAAGATACCAGGCATGATAGAATTAATTAATGGCTCCCCGCACACCCGAGATCAATATCCGCCAGCAGAATATCATCCGCGCACTGCTCAACGCGCACGGTAAAAGCACCCTCAACGAACTGGCCGAAAAAACCACCCTCAGCCCCCGCGTCATCCGCTACAACATGGATGTCGTCCGCTCGTGGGTGCAGTGCTACCATATTGAATTCATCAACCGACCGGGTTACGGAATTGAAGTGGTCGCCTCTCAGCAGATTAAAGGCGACCTGTTGGAAAAGATAAATACCATGGAGGGTGGTGATATTGTCCTGTCCCGAAAACAGCGCACCCGCATCATTTTGCTTTATCTTCTGACCACCAAAGCGCCATTGACAGCCAAACATGTATCAGAGGTTGAAGAGTTCTCTCGCTCCACACTTTTCAAAGATATCTGTGAAATTGAAGCCTGGCTGGAGCGGTACCACATCAAATTGCTGCGGCGTTCGGCCAAAGGCTTGTGGATTGAAGGTTCCGAAGAATCCCGCCGTTTTGCCCTGGCGCGCCTGCTTCGTGAAGAACTGGGCGATGAAACCTGGTATGCGTTATCGCGCTATTTCCTTGAGCATGACAGGTTTTCGGGCTTTCCCGTCTCCGCGCGCTTCAGCCGGTTTATGGAAAAGCTTGATCTTTTCTTCGCGCGTAAACTCATCCATTACATT
>JAUYCC010000088.1 GCA_030692365.1 Pelolinea sp.
TATTTTCATTATGAAATAAGTTTAACAAAATGGGAAAATATATCAATATTATTTATTACAATGAATAGCAATTGATTTGTTAATAATTAACAATATTGTTCTGATTTAATATAAATTGTTGTTAGAGAAGAAATATTAATATTATTATTAAATTGATGTAAAGTATTAGCCTCTGAAAATTTATACCCCCACTTTGGCAATTAGGTCTATTTTATATAGGTTTAGTTCCAATTAAAATGTTATGTAATATTAATTTTTCATCAAGTTGTTTCCTGTGATTCCCATTCTTGTAGAAAATATTAATAATTTATAGAATTATTATCTCTAGATATTTTATAAGGAAAACCTATATTACACATATTACAAGTGATAAATCGAAAAATTATTTTAAAAGTTTCCAATTGAGGTAACAAATTGTGGTGTTTTTACACTCTCTTTGGTTTCACACACTATCTTTCCTTTCCTAATTACTAATCTTCGAGGAGGTTTATTAGCTATCAAATCAATATAAGAATTTGCTGGAATCACAACCATATTAGCTTCCTTACCCTCAGTAATTCCATAAGACTGTAAACCTAATATTTGAGCTGCATTATTACGAGGCATATCCAACACATATTTTATTTCGTCAAATCCGGTCATTTGAGCAGTTATTGAAGTAATGAAAGCTACTTCTAACATATCACATTTACCAAATGGATAAAATACATCTTGTAAATTATCACCGCCGCAACTCACATTTACTCCGGCAGAAATCAATTCTTTTACCCTTGTTATTCCGCGCCGTATAGGTTGCTGGTCATTTCGTCCCTGTAATACCAGATTTACCATTGGATTTGTGATGATTGAAATCTTAGCTCTGGCTACTTTGTCTATGACTTTCCAAGCATACTCATTCGAATATGATGCAAGAGCACAACAGTGTGCTGCCGATACTCTTTTCTCCCATCCTGCTCGGATAGTTGTCTCTGCTAACATTTCAAGAGTGCGGGAATTTGGATCATCACTTTCATCAATGTGCATATCAACATCAATATCGAATTCATCTGCGATCTGAAATATATAGTCAATATGGTTTTGGGCTGAAGCAGAATTTTCCTCTATCGCCGGAATCCCGCCTACCACATCAGCGCCAATTTCTACCGCTTGCCGTATATATTTTTTAACCTCAGGAAAGCGAATTAATCCATCTTGAGGGAAAGCGACAATTTGAATTTCAACAATTCCCTTCCATCTATCTTTAACCCTCTGCATCGCTTCAATTGATTTTGTCCCCGTTTTGCTAGACACATCTACATGAGTGCGAAGAAAAAGAGTGCCCTGTTTTAAAGCCCAAAAAATAGCTTTATCCGCCCGATTGTCAAAATTGGATCCCATTGAATCATTTTTATTAAGTTTCATGATTTCAATGGCTTCTTCAAGAGTACCAGAACGATTTATAGAAGGTATCAGGAAGGCCTTATCTATATGTGTATGAGGATCAATAAATGGTGGCGATATGATACAACCGGTTCCATCTATTACTTTTACAGATTGAATATCTAAAGATGGGGTTATTTTTAAAATTTCCCCATCTTTAATTGAAATATCGACAACATTCTCTGAATCATTAATGCGAACATTGCGGATTAACAAATCGCAATTTGCATCATTCATAATATTTATTCCTCCAAGTAATAATCTATTCTTTGTTCTCCAAGAATAGTAAGGAGTATATTTAAATTGCACGGATTATTGCAGCCACTGGTCCTCCGCCTGATGGCCCTTGATGTTCTGATCCACCGGAAACATAAACCATCGGATCACCTACAATTGATGCCACAACTCCACCGACAACACTCCGAGCTTGTCTGGTCTGGTTAATATCAGAATCGTCCAACATCGTGTGTCTTCGACCCCGAACTAAGCCACTTGGGTCAGCTTCCGCTTTGGCGAACACATTAATGATCTTTTTTTGCTGATCTTCTGATGGACGCCAGTTAAAAATCAATCCGGCGCTGGCCAGAGCACGTTTCACTGCATCAGCATCAATAGCATCCTGCATAACATCGTGGCCGATCACCAAATCTCCTCCCCAAGCAGTACTATTACCCATCACCAATATTTCATTGACCATCAGCTCTATACCTGCAGAAGTAGAAGCCACACCTGAATAAAGACTCCAATCTTTACAAATTTTTTCATCGCTGAGTTGGCTTTCTTTTACTTCTCCTACGGCCAGAGCAATGCCTAAAGCAGAAGCGCCTCGTGAATAACCCATTGATTCATAAGTGTCATGGGTTGCAACATCCTTTCCACGCGCTTTGGCTTCATTAATTCGCTGAGCTGTCAATAACGGATTTTTTATTTGAACAAAGTGCACATCCTCAGGTCGTTCAATTTTTGCCTTTTTCATGGCTTCCCGGACAGCCTTTGCAGTTTCAAGAACCTGTGCCATGCGTCCCAGTTCTTCCGGTAGGAATTCTCGAGTATGAGACGCGCCTATTGCGAGGCGAGGAGTTTTGCCATCTCCACCACCAACATTCTCGCTGACAAATATTGAAAAATGTGGGCTGATCACACCTTCAGTTCCACCGGACATTATTGGGTTAATTCGTCTGCCGGCTTCATTTAAATCTAATCCAAGCAATTTTGAGAACAGCACTTTCAACGCTAAGGTTGAATACCCACGGGTAAAATCATTAACACAGCCATTTCCTTCTGTTTTACCCATAATAGTGATCACATCATCAGGTTTGAATGCACCATCTTTAATGAGTTTTTCAATTTGGCTGGTATCCGCAGGATTACTCATAGGGACCTTAAACACTTTTGCTTGCATGATAAATACCCTGACCTTTCTTCATATTTATATTTTGTATTTTCGGATGAAATGCCCACGAATTGTCGTAGGCATTTCATCCAGTTTATTTGTTGACATTATTATCTATTAGGATGGGAATCCCTCCTTAAAGTATATATGAACTTGGATTAGCTTAGTTCTCGTAAAGCTTCAAACGCATCTATAAAAACTTTCATCGGCGCGCGGGTAATACCCGCCCCAATTCCACCAATACCGGGTTGCTTATGTGCAATACCGGTGTTAATCTTGGGTAGAATTCCTGTCTGCATCACTTTCCGTACGTCTATTCCCAGCGGTGTACCACGAAAATTAAGAACCGGAATAGTGAAACCTTCATGTTCACTGGCAGTAATCTCGTACATTTCCAGAGTGCTATCGATGGCATCTTGAGGTGTACCGCCAACAAATTTTGTAATTGCTGGAGCAGCAGCCATGGCAAAACCACCATACCCAGCAGTCTCTGTTACTGTACTATCACCAATATCTGGATTCGCATCCTCAGGGCCAAAACCTGGAAAGTAAAGCCCTTCGACAAATGGCGCGGGAGCTGTAAACCACCGTTTAGGCATACTGGCTAGGCGAATTCCAAAGTCCGTACCATTACGAGTCATAGTAGTTACAATACTGCTGCCTTTCACACTATCAGTAGGGTCCAAAGCTGCTTTTCCAGCGGGCATAGTTATATTTAAGAAAAAGTGATCGTTCTTATCTATGAATTCAACAACTTGTGCAAGTGTCTCATTATCCTGATTGGTACGTGCTAAAGAAGGAAGTAAAACACGCAGGAAAAGGGAGGTTCCTGCCCGATTCCTGTTGTGCCCATCATCCCCCATATGTAATGCCTGAGCTATCAAAGCTTTAATGTCCAAACCATTCGGAAGGGAATCTAACGCTCTTTTTAATGTTGGGTATAACACAGACTTCATCCATTTTAGACGTTCATAAACTTCAGGTCCCATACCACCGTAACGAAGTACTTTACCAAGCCCCTCATTCATAGAACAGAAAGCTAGATTACCAAACGTCTTGTTTTCAATGATAAATACTGGTAACCCGGGAGATATTACCCCAGCCATTGGTCCAACTGATTGATAGTGATGGCAAGGAGCATATTCGAGATCCCCCGAACTAGCAATTTTTTCCGCATCTTTTTCATCATTGGCCATTCCTTCATAAATAAGCGCACCCATCACATTGCCGCGTAATGGTCCACACATTCGATCCCATGTTATGGGTGGACCCGCATGTAAAAACAAATGATCATGGAAGTTGGGTATTACATCTTTAGCCAAGCCCATTCCAATAAGTGTTGGCCTGGCTTGTTTTATTTTCTGAATAACAATCTCATTAGCTTCATCGATATCGATACCATCTTTAGTCGTAAATAAGAATGGAACCCCATCTATAGGTGGTTTCCATTCCAGATCAATTACCTTAATCCCTTGGTCCCGGACTGACAGCGCCATGCTTTGCAGACCTATATTTACAACCGAAATGGGTTTTTCAAAAATATCAGATATTTGACCTTTTTCCATTTTTGCCTCAATCTCGATTTACTATCATCCCAACCAAGCGAGCCGCGGCAGCATTTGATTCACAGACTATGACGCCATATTCGGAAAGGATGGCTGTTTGTTTACTAAGCACTTGAGGATCTTGTTCTGTACCAGTAACGGAGGAGACTATAATTATTTCCCGCCCCTCATTTTTAGCAAGTTCGATCGCTCGGCGTGCAGCGGGTCCCAATTCTGAGGCGGGGTTAGGATGAGCACCGTATCCTAAGACGACATCCATGATGATAACTGCAACTTCTGGATCTTTAGCTTCTTGTAATAATCGTCTAATTCTTAAATCATTATCAATCATAGGATGAGGGCGTCCAACTGTAAACTCTTCTTCTCCCAGATCAACAACCGTGTGTCCTTGGCTTTGGTTTGAATTTGATAATTTGTCTTCTTTTCTTAAAGGAGCATTCGAATAAATTTTATCCGGAATCAATTCCTTCCAAATAACCTGGGCTTCATAACAAAGTGTTCCACCAGAAAACAATCCACGTAAATAGCGTTGACTATGCCCAAGACTAGAACCAAGATCAAAGGCTTTCTTTTTCAATTCCATTGTCTGTTGTTTAATGGTTTCAAACGGATCCTTGATTCCACTTCTAACAGCCTTCGCAGCTAATAAGGCAGTCTCTTCTAAAGTCTTTGCTGGAAAAGCATTTGGCAAGCCTACCCAATCATCGGGATTGCTACCCATAAACCCTACAATTGTAGGCTTGTTTCCGTTAGCAACTTGGTCTAAAATAACCTCTGCCACACCTTTGGAAGGCGGTTTGCTGATTAAAGCAATAACTTTTGTATTTGGGTCTGCTTGTAAAGCCTTCAAACTTTCCAGCATCATGATCCCCCCCACATCTTCACTCAGATCACGGCCTCCAGTCCCAATGCCTTGCGTTATACCTACTCCACTTTTTGCTAGTAAGGTGCTTACTTCTTGCAAACCAGTACCAGCTGCGGATACTATTCCAACAGGACCTTTAGGAACTATATTCGCGAATCCTAAAGCTATGCCATTTATTAAAGCAGTTCCAGCTCCAGGCCCCATTAAGAGCAATCCATGATCCCGTGCATATTTTTTCAATGCGATTTCATCATTAAGAGATACATTATCACTAAAAAGTAATACATGAAGTCCATTTCGAAGGGCATTCCAAGCTTCTCCTGTGGCATATCGTCCTGCTACCGAGATCACCGCCATGTTCAAATCGGGGTGAGCTTTAATTGCTGACCCGATCGTTCTTGGACGATGTTCTGCCGCTCCCGCTTCACTACTAGGTTTTTGATTCAACAAGCGATCTGTTTCTATAAATATTTTTTCCTTCAATTCCTGTGGGGAGCTAAAGGTAATAATCAAATCATTTGGGGTAGCTTTCTCTACTTCTTTTGAGTAAAGGCCGGATTCTTTAAGCAATGAAATATTTGATTCAGTTCCCATAATTACTGCCGCATCACCTACCCCAGGGTAAGCAGTCAATTCTTTTGCAACAGACATCAGAGTAACAGAATCGTGGTATTCACTGGTTTTTATTAATGTATGAATTCCCAATTTTTCCTCCTAAAAAATAAAATTTATTCGTTATGATTAAGGACATTCTTTTGGTGAAATTCCAAAGATAAACTTATGCCTACCAACAAACCAATAAGAATCTCTAAACCTGAAGTCTCGCCAAAGGAAATCATACACTTAGCCCTTTGGAGTAATTTCATCTCATCATCAAGATTGATTATGGAATCAATTACATCCATAAATCTTTCGGATACATATCCTTCACCAGCATTTAAATATTGGTTAATCGATACGCATGTAGTTCTATCCATGCTAATTTTTGCCAACTCTCGAGCAACACCTAATGCAAAGCTCCTTATTGGTTCTGGGTTAGTAACTATTACACTTAAAAGCAAGCTGACAAGCAAATCATCTCCGGAAGGGGTTAACCCAGGGCCTAAACCCATGAGGTCTAATCCACCAAAAACAGATCTTGTGTGATCATATCTGCGAATACCTTCTATTACAGTTCTTATTCCTTTTAAAGCTTTTATTTCTAATATATTTGAACACTCAATAGGCTGATTTGAAATCAATTCATCGATTACAAATGATAATGAGGTTAAACCTCTACCCGAGGCATTGTCCTGAGAATATTTTTTCAACCTTTCAAGACGTTTATTAATTTTGTATAATTTACTGGTTTTAATTATCTTTTGATAAATTGGCGACCAAACCAAAGCATGAGAAAAATCAATTTCATATGGACCCTCAGAAATTAAAATAAATCCTTTTATATCAACTTGTACTTTTTGGTCTGTTCTTATTCGATTTCTTAAATCTAATTCTTTATAATTACATAACAATCCGTAAGGTAAATTCTTTAATTCGTTATTTCCTATTGTGATCAACAATTCACTATCAGTTTTAAGATTGACTACTTTTTGAAAAACACTATGTATGGATAAATTAGGTTTATTTAAAAGATATTTCAAAGCAGGTTCTCCAATAGATTCCACTTTGAAAACAGTTTTTTGAATTGATTTCACTAATTAACTCATTTTCAAGTATTTAAATACTCAAAATAATATCTTAGGAATGAATGATTATGAATTTTGTATGACTTTTTTTGCAGAAAAAGACAATTGAATAAGAAATTCAAATTATTAATTTTATGGAAGCCATTTATTTCCATAAGCATGCTTTTGTTTTTAACAATTTATAAAATCAATTACTATCTTTCAAATATTGTTTATTTTTTCGCTTTTTATTTTGATATGTGGGTTTTAAATTACCAGAATCCAGAATCACTTTTTTGCGTCAATAATAGTTTTACAAACCTAATAAAATGTGTACTTATACAAGATATCACTTTCTTTATCCATTGCATATATTGTTAATTAACAACAAAAATGAATTAACTTAGCAATTATTAATAATTAATTACTATACCATCTTCAAAAGAACTACAGCTATCAAAAATCATTATTTGGGCGATTTATTTTATTATCTTTTCTTTGATTAACCGTTTTTGTGACATACAGTATTGTCCACATGCTGGCATAGTATCAAGTAACCCCATATATGCTGGAAAAATCTTTTCTATATCCATAATTTCCCACTGCATCAATTTACTTTCAAACGAATTTCTCAAGCTAATAATTCTCAAGTTTTTTGAGTATTTTGACAACTGTAAACGAGGTTTAATAAACAAAATCACCGTAAAGGTACAATATTTTTAGTGACGCACATGAAATTCACCAAGTACTCAAAGGGGTAAAGGAACCGTAAAATAAAAGTCAGTAATCGGGTTGTCTACAGCGTAGTAAAGCGTCTACTGTGTCCACCCTGTTTCCTCCCAATTGCTACTAAATTGCATCCATAAAAGGAAAGACGATATTTTAAGCCAATTTAAATATAGAAAGTTAGTAGATTTTATGGTGGTTAAAATAAGAAAATTCTATATATTATTCCTCTGTGCTGATCGAGGTTCTTAATTTTATAATTTGATCTAATAATCTTAAATTAATTTTTTTTGGCATATACAGAAATTTTAAAAATAAATAAAAAAAGGCAAGAGAGGTTATTAAAATAACGACACCAATTAACGGCGATTTTAGCAAAACCTCTCCGGTTGCTTTAAAGCTTACTTCAGTGATAGGTTGTTCACCCCCATTAAGTATTAAAGCAATGTAGAATTGAATAAAAGAAAGAATTAAACCAGAAAAGACTAATACTATACTAGAAATAAATATAACTCTTCCATAGCATTTTTGTAAATTAAAAAGTTCTTTTTCTTGTGTCGAATGTGCCTCTAAATAATCAATAACGATTTCATTAAGTTTTCTTCTTAAGTCCTTATCTTTTATGTCTTTGCCAAGAGTATTTATGTAAGATGATATATTTGGCAAAAAATCATTATTTAATTGAGGTATCACCGCACTTCCAGAAATAATCATTTGATTATTTATTTGATTTTCCCAAGGATTTGCCGCACCTGCATTTGATATCATAGTTATTCCTCCAAAAAGGTTTTAAGAAATTATTATTAAAATTATCTTTTTTCAATAATATAGAACATATGATTATGAGTCCCATGCCCATTCACCATACTTTTATACCCCCACAGGTGGTATTTTTCGTGGTTTATTATACTTTTAGCCTATATATGGCGGTTGTTAAATTTCAATAATCCTATGCTCTATTATATATCAGGAATATTTCGAAATTTGAAAAACCTACTGATAAAGAGTCAGTTTCCATACTGTCCACTGCGTCCAAAGCGTCCATTATGTCCACACAATAACCCAGCTATGCGAAATTTGTCCAATGTCTCCACCCTGCATCAATCCAATAGCAACTGGGTTGCACCCAAATCGGGGAAGGCGACTCTCCTATCTAAACAAAAGAATTGTTATTGTAGTTATGCAGATAATAGTGACAAATTTGACTTATGCTACAATTTAATAGTGATATCGATTCGGAAGGTGTTTTTAAAGTTTTCTTAAACCAACCATTTAATTAATAAAATAATTAGGAGGAAAAATGTTAAAGGATAAATTGAAAATATCTTCAGTTATTAAAGGTGAGAACCTAATTAGAAGTATTGCTGCGGAAATTGAAGAAAAGAAAAGGCGCTCTGATATCGTTGATTACAACCATCGCTATATTGATGGCGGTCCCGCTTGGGGAGAGCACACTGATTATAATGATGGGGGTCAACACGGCGAGACACATCGCCCTGGTTAATTAAGTATATTTTTTAAACATATATACAATTGCTTTAAGTCACTAAAAAAAAATTTGCTAGATAAAATGGGCGTATCCACCTTCCAAATTAGAAGAATTTCCCCAATAATTAAACCCATTGCAGCAAAGTGTAATCTTTCTTGTTCCTATTGTTATTATAAAAATACCCATACTTCAGATGAATATGGTAATGAAATGGGATTTGCCGTACTAGCGAGAATTATCAAAGACACAATATCAATTGCAAAACATTTTGATCAGAAAGCTGAATTCACTTGGCATGGTGGCGAACCCACTTTAATAGGGATTGATTTCTTCAAACAAGTAGTAAATCTTCAAAAAGCTGAAATCGACGGAACTGAAATTTGTGTCAAAAATAATATACAATCCAACGCCATACTAATCAATGAGAATTGGGCAAGTTTTTCCAAAGAAAATAATTTTACATTTGGTATAAGTATTGATGGCCCAAAATGGTTGCACGATACACATCGCCAATTTGCATCAGGTTTGGGTTCCTTCGATAATGTTATGAAAGGAATAAATTTTTTACAGACAAATAATATTAAATTCGCTGCTATCGCGGTAATAACTGAGGCATCCTTTAATCATTCCGAAGAAATAATTGACTTCTTTATCGACAACGGAATTTTTCAATTCGATTTAATCCCTTGTGCCGAGCTTCCAGGAAGCCCGAATAGAGGTTATACAATCTCACCTGACCATTATGCCAAGTTTATGATCGACGCATTTGAACATTGGTTATCATACAACAATCCAGATATTCAAATACGGTTTTTAAGACAAGTTGTTCGAGGTTTACTAAAAGCTGAACCGGGTTTATGTTCCATGGGAATTAATTATTGTGGAATCTTCCCTACCATTACACCCAATGGTGATGTTTTCTTCTGTGATAATTATGAAGGTAGTGAGGATATGTTAGTTGGAAATATTACCAGCACGCCTTTGCAGGAAATAATTTTTGGTCATAATAGCAGGCACCAACAAATAAGAAATAGTATTTCATTTTCTAAAAACCAATGTTTGAATTGCGAATGGAAAAATGTCTGTGGCGGAGGTTGCCCTCGTCATAACCGAAAGGGGGTTAATTATGAATTCTCTCAAAATAATTATTTTTGCAACTCATATAAGCAAATAATCTCTTACATTTCCCCGCGAATTAATAATATTTTGAGTGTAAAACAATAACATATTTTCATAGTAAGCGCCTGTTTTTAGTATTGCTAAACCATAGTATTGAATTTATTGTCTTTCCACATTACATAAAATATATGTAAATACTATCTACTACTTATGTTGTTTCTACCTTATTTCAATCCAATTGCGTCATAATTGTATCAAAAACGGAGGAGATTATTCAACTCAAATATAAAAAATAATTATAGGTTTTTATGAATTATTTATTAATTTAAAATATTCTTAGGTATGGGGTCAGAGAAAAATATGGGAAAGAAAACTGTAACGATAAAATGCCCTGAATGCAACACGGCGGATTACTATTGGGAGGATGATCTCAATGTATATCGCTGTAATTATTGCAAAATGACCTTTGTAATTGATAATGATTCACTTACTACTGTACTTGCAACAATTCGAACATGCCCAAAATGTGGTACAGACAATTCATTAGATAACCGATTCTGTAAAAAGTGTGGTCAATTGCTTCGAATTAATTGTCCTAACTGTGGGAAATTAATTGACTCAGATTCTATTTTTTGTTCTGACTGCAAAGTTAATATAAAGGCAGAAATCACGAGAAGAAAAAAAGAAGAGCAAAAACGGTATATTGAAAAGCTTAACAATGATTTATCCTCCACTGAAAAATTTATTCGATTAATTGAAAACAAAATCAATGATTTGAATTCAGATATTAGTGAAATTCAAACTTCTTCAGGAAGATTATATTTATTAGGCAAGGTCTTTCTTTCTGATAGTGATAAAACATTGTATGAATTATCCAATGCTGATTTTGGATGTTTATTTCGAATTTTTTCGAATATTATTGGCTATTTTGCCACTTCCTATGCATTTCAAATCATCCTCGCAAGCATCGGAGCCAGGTACGATAACTTTAATCCGAAAACAATATTTCAGCATTTATCAAATTCAGATATGTTTTCAATTTTGTTTTTTTCATTTTTTGGCGCAATTACCATTGGACATGTTGCAACAGCAATAGTTTATTTAATTCGTCGTCAGATTAATGTTGATCAATTAATCAATCCTTATAGAAGTAATCTGATAAACACCAAAAAAGAATTGGCTGCTCAGGAGGAAATAATAATAAAATTAAATGAGCAGTTAGCAGAAGCAAATAAAACAAATTAAACAGGAAAAGCATATTATTTTGTTTTACTATTAAGTTGGATGAGCTTTTTTACAATATTTTTAATTCAAGAAATATTTTAATGTCGTAATTAATTAGGACGTAGGGTTAATAGAGCAAAGATGGTTATTTGCTTTCATTATTAATGTTTTTCTTAAATCAATATCAGAAATCAATATTGGTATGAGTTGTCTGATACTTTTGCCAAAAGTATTTAGCTCAATTTTTTTAGTTAACCAAACTAGAAAAGAATAGACCGAATAAGGCAATTTAAACCAACTGTTTTTATAATCTTTTAAAGAAAGATTATTAAATCCTTTCCCGAATTTATTTTCGAGGATATGGATAAATTGCCTTTCATATCTAAGATTTTTCGGCATATCAAGTAAAAACAACATGCCTAAACGAAAATTTTTCTTTTTTAGCCATACTTCCCACCAGATGGATTCCAACATATCCCTTTGAGAAGTTTTTTCATCTAGCACATTTGGGATTGAATTGTGAGCTTCAATTAGCTGATTACTTAGCAAGTTGAAATAAAACATCTTCTTAAGAAAATTAATGGCCTCTTCATGTAACCCTAAACTAGTTTTATTGATACATTTATAGGCAGATATACATAATAGCTTTCTTTCCTTACGGGTAGTCTTCCCTAGTAAGGCAAAGTTCATTTTATTAAATTCCGAGATCATCAATTTCCGATAGTAAGAATAAATGAACTTCTTGTCCCAAAATGATTTATTGCGAATGACACTACAATCAAGCGAGCCAAGTAATTTATTGATTCTTTCTAAAGAAAAATCGTTTGCCAATTCTTAATTTGAGTTATATCTTGAATTATTGATAGAGAAACAATTTAAAAGAAGATTTGAAGAAAAAAATTCGATCATTAAAAAGATCCGAATATGTATCGTCATTTCTCAGCATTCTTTTCTTCTCTAATTGCATCTGCTCGATCGGTATATTGTTTTGCTATCTGATGATGACCCAAATCACTTAGCACTTTCCCAAAACTATTTAATAATAAAATTATGGTTTCTCGGTCATCTACATTACTAGGTTTATTTTTCGCTAAAATCAATGCACGCTCATAATATAGTATGGATGATTCTAAATCGCTCTGCCTATATAATATTTCTCCTATATTTTTCAGCATATAGACCAAGTCGTAACTATTTTTGCCATGGATTTTTTCCTCAATCGCCAAACATCGTTCGTAACTTTGTTTAGCCTCTTCCAATTCCCCAAGTTTTCGTTGTGCTAAGCCTAAAAGATTTAAAAATCGAGTTAATCTATATTCATGAAGTAATATGCCCGATTCTTTTTCAACAATTTTAAGCCCGCGTTCAAAACATTGCTTTGCTGAGGATAGATCGGATAGTAAAATATTTACATAACCTAAGCTTTCGAGTGAGAAAACCAACCTATTGCTATCTAAGCCGAATATTTTCTCCTTTATAATCAAAGATCGTTCCTGACATTGCTTATCAGCACTGTAATCATGAAGTTCCTTAAATATATCTGCTAATCTATCTAATGAATTGGCCACAAAAAAATGATCCTTTCCAAAGACTTTTTCTTTAATAAATAGTGACCTTTCTGCACAGCGTTTAGCTAAATTTAGATCTCTAATGTTCTCAAGTTCAAGCATTAATGCATCCATAGATTCAGCCATCTCAAGATCTTCTTCTTTTTTTCTTAATCTCCTGAGGGCCTGGTTATGTATTTTTTTATGAGCCGACTTCGGGTCCTCGGTATGTTTTGTTTTTCGATTAATTTTTTTCTTATTATCTGTCGTTGTTTTTTTACAACCATCCATGTTCCAGGTAATTCTTTCTGCCTGGTCTTGATACTGAAGAACTTCTTGAGGATTTTCTGAAGAGCTGAGCAGATCCCATAAATTACTTATTGTTCCTGCTAAAGCACCATGATATTTTCCATAGATTTTTTCTTTGATAAATAGACTACGTTCGAGGCTTTGTTTTGCAGGAATAAAAAGCCCTAAATCACTATAATTCTGCCCCATAGAATCAAGGATTTTGGCAATTTCCAGATGATCCTTGCCAAAATATTTTTCTTTGAGTTCTAGTGAACGTTCAAAGCACTGTTTTGCTTCCTGTAGATCATAAAGGCGTTGAAGCAATTTACCTTTACTAAACAACGTATTTGCTACTTCCAAATTTTCAAGTTCGTATACACCTTCGAGGAGAATTAACGAATGATCGAAGCTATCTCTTGATTTCTTAAATTCAGCAATAGAAAAAAGATGATCCCCAAAATGCCTCCAAATTGCGCCAGCCTTATTTATATTTCTTGCTTCAGCCCATTGGCAGATATTTTTTAAATGATTTATTACTGGGACAATATTTTTAGGAAGAATATCTTCATCTTGTTTTTCATCAAAACCAATGAAATTCTCGGCAAATCGATCAAGGACACTAAGTTCGATTTGGCTATCTTTTTTACGCGAAAATTCTGCAATCTCTGGGCTAATGACAATTCCTTTTTCCATTTTTCTAATCAATCCCAGTTCAAAAAGGGGTTTTAGGGCTTTCCCACTTAATTCCTTATAATAAAATAATTCATGAAATATTGATTCAGGTATGACTATATCTGGAATACAGTATCCAGCGAGTAATAAAATCTCTTTAGCCGCCATATCTATACCAGAATCAGTTAGTCGGTCCCAGTGGTAATCTAAGTTAGATGAAAATTTTTCCATATATATTACTGTTTATGACCTTGACTCCTGCTTGTCAGGGTATTTTTCAAATCCTTTTTCCTCATCATCCAGATCGTGCAATTACTTGGAAATAATGATCGACTCTACTGTTTTTATATTTTCCCACTAAATATTGACCTTGCGTTTTTTTAATGATTAAATCTTTAAATGATTTTATTTAGATTTAAAAGGACATCAAATTAGTGAATGTAATTATTTCATTTCACAATCTATGGTAAAATTTCCTCAATACATCAGGGGTCATTCTGAACTATAAATATAAGATGTTTGCCACATAGTTTTTCCTCTTTATCAAAATATCAATAGTAAATCCACATCTGTAAGTATTTAACCGACTTCTTCTGGTTGAAGCTAGCACTCCCGGGCTTTAACATCCAAGTCGGGTGATATGCTGCACTTTAATAATTGAATATCCAGGCTTGCAGGCAAAGATACGTTCCTGCACCGCCGCCCCCGTTAGAAGGCAAACTCATTAGAAAAAATGAGAAATCCAATAAACCTAGCAAATTATTAAAAGAAGAGGAAAAATGTCTGTAGATTTATTTAATGATAGAGGCGGTTATTTCGGTACAAGTAATTGGGGTTGGGCGTTGTTCATTATATTGGCTGATATGTATGGCTGGGTCTCACTCGGCACGCAACCCCCAAAATGGCATGACCCGGGGAAGCCCTGGAACAAGGAGGATTACTGCAGCAACAATGGACAGATAGTCACCGCTCAAGATGCGCAAGGGATAGCAGCTGCTATTGAATCAGCCATTCAAAATCTTTCACCCGCACCTGATTTTCAGCCGTTAGAAGAACGAAAACCATATGGTTCAGCTCTATCTGAGCGGTTGGATATGCTCCTGCGTGCCGCACAAGCAGAAAAACCTGACACGGTTATTTTAGGATTCGATCTGGAATATAAAGCCCCGTTGCAAGAGTTGGTGGATTTCTGCCGCCAGGGCGAATTCAAAATTTGTTAATTATTGAAAATTTCTCCCCCAGATAAATTTGTGGGGGAGAAAAGAATCATCCATTAAAGAAGAACGATTTTAATAATGTATTCAGTAAATTATTGGAGAAAATATGAGTATGTACTTCTGCAATAAGGATAAATGTAGTTTCTGTATTAACAACCGTGGCTGGCGCAGGATTTACCGATTAGCCGTGATGTTTGGTTTGATGCCGAAAGGCACTCTGCCACCTGAAACCTGGTCATTCGATGAACCATGGGAGCCGATGGAGTATTTTACTAATGAAGGGCAAATTGTTACAGCCAGTGATGCCCTTGAACTCGCCAATGCTATCGAATGGGCTCTTACCAAACTTGTGAAGGAAGACCCAGATGATGATCCTGAGAAAAAGTATGGGAGTGATTGGGAAAATGAGTTGGACCGCCGTTGGAAAGATGCTATGAGCCTGGGATTAAAAAACCCAGCCTATATCTTCTTCAACAATAGGTGGGAAGAAAGGTTGAATGAACTGGTTCATTTTTGCCAACAAGGGGAATTTGTGATTTATTAATCATATAAGTGATCGAAGAATCAGCCGGTTTCTTCAAACTGAGAAATCGGCTTTCGAAACCACTATCACAACTCATTTAATTATGAGGTAAAAGATAACCCATTAAAAGCCGGTATAAATCTTTAACTGAAGATACTTAGTGTAATCAAAATGATTGATTATTATTCGTCTGGGCAACCTGGATAATCATCGCATGTGCAGAACTTTCCAGCTTCAATTGCACTCTTCTGATTAATAAAGATTGCTTTATAAATCATTTGTTTTTTTTCAAAATCGTTCTTATTTGAGGTTGAAGACATATCTCCTTCTAGATTTCCATTGCTCAAATTATTAATGATTGATTCTTTTTTCATATTTCTCCTTTTTATTTAATTTGTTACACTATTATTTTTATTCATTTTTGACATTAAGTCAATCACCTCAATATTTGATGATTTTCCACTTTCGGGGTGATTAATCAAGTTAAATAATTGATTGATTGAAATCGATTGTGAAATATGGCATCTTTCTGAAGTGGTTGGATTATATAAATCACCATTTAACATTGATTTTGAAGGGCAATTCCCTGCGCAATGCCATTTGATAGCACAATCTCTACATGCGGGAATATTATGAATATTGCGAGCAGCTAGTGTACTCAATTTTTCGAAGTCTATATAAAATTTCTTAAGTTTTTGGTCGAATTTCCCATATATAAACAAATCTGACCTAATATCTTTTAAATTGGTCACTTCCAAACAAGATGTAACATACCCATTAGGTGTGATAAAAAAATTGTTGCCAGATGCACCGCAATAGGTTGAGGTACATACATCTAGCCTACTAAGAGAAGAAACAAGGGATATCCCTTTTGATGCAGCTTTTTTCCAAGCCTTTAAATAATTTTTTACATATATATCAGGATCTGGCGTCTCCCAACCGGTATAAATACATCTTCCACATTCAAAGATTGGCTCAAAGTGAATGTTGCAATTGGGTGCAATTTTAGAAAAGAAAGAGGTTATTTCTTCCATTAAATCAACACTATCATTGGATATTACAGTCTGAATACCAAAATTTGCTCCTCTATTCGTAAAAAATTTTATTGTTTCTAAGACTTTATCGAACGAACCTTCACCATTAGCCATTGGTCGTTGTTTATTTTGTATAATCTCAGGTCCATCAAAAGAAACCTGAATCCTGGAAATATTTTCTGCAATCCATTCACGCTGATGTGAATTTAACACCCCATTCGTTGTGATATGCGTTTGAAGTTTTAATTTCCTATTTTTGGCAATTTCTTTTGCATAACTAACTGACTTTGTAATTAGTTTCCATGCCATCGTAGGTTCGCCACCTCCGTGGAAGGATAATCCAAAAAGTTTTTCATTTGAATTAGACGCATTATCTGAAATTAAATCTATCGCAGCTTTCGCAACTTCAAAACTCATTCTTTTCTTTAAAACCTTTCCACTATTTGCATAGCAATATACACATCTTAAATTGCAATCGAATGTGGGTAATAAGGTTACCAAAGTTGGGTTCAGATTAATTCGGGGTTTTGGAGGCATTTGATCATTACTAATGCTTTGAATATCAAGATTAAATTCAGATAGGAATTCTGTAATTTTTTCTATGTAAACATTATCTTTGATTTTTTCATTTGGATGAGTCTTAAAATAATTCAGTGCGAGAATCAAATCTTCATCTGCAGAAAAAGCTATATGCTTCAAGGGAAGATATATAATAAATACTCCTTTTTTTTGTTTGATAATATAAAGATTATCAAAGAGTGAATAGGTTTTCATTTTTTTCCCAAATACATAAGGACAATTTAATTATATTTATTGGATAAAAATATTATTTCATTGAATATATATTACTATGTTGGGTTAAATCCAATTTTTAATTATTATCTATCCGTTATGAATAATTGAATTTGCATAAATCACGATGTTAGGTTTGTGCCTTTAGAGTACAGATTAGTATTTATAACTTGTATCTTTTTGAGGTGATAATAAAGGTGTCAATCCTAATAAAATAGCCAAGTGAGTAAGCTGAGGAAGAGTAGGGCGTGTGTTTCCCCCAATGCTAATATTCTTATCCTCCAATTTTCCTCTAATTTGATTGAGGATTTCTCCAACATATCTTGAAGAGCAATATAATTCCTTTGCGATTCTTGTTTGTGGTTTGCCTAATGCAACTAGTTCTAATACTTTTCGTTCCCTTTCGGTGAAAAGGTTTATTAACTCATTTCGAAATGATTGATCTGATTTAATTAATTCTCTTGAAATACCGTCTATTGAGTGCTTAATTCCCTTGATCAACGTTCTAATTTCATGTATGAAGTCATCATCATCTACATCCTTATAAACAAAGCCGATACCTGAATGTGAAGAGTTATCAATCATTGAAATGACTTCTGGGGAAGGATTTAAAGTAGTAAATAAGATCTTTACATTAGGATTTGCGGTTTTATACTCAAAACCGATTTTCAAACCTCTAACATTAATTGGACTATAATCAATCAAATCTCCTTCTTTTTCTGGTAGATATAAATCCATAACGATTAAATCAGGTTTTATATTAATTATTGAACTTTTGAATTCAGAAACCGATTTAAATATTCCACAAATTTCAAAATCGGGTTCTTGTGAAATGAACCTTGAAAAATCTTTAGTGATTCTCTTATGATCATCAACTATCAAAATTTTTTTCTTGGGCATTATTTCTCCAATAATGGTTTGCAATCATTTATTGATTGTCATTTTTACAATTGTGCCATTAACCTCATTAGGATGAGAATCAATTTCGATATTCCCGTCATTAAATAAGGATATCTTCTTTCTAATTAGATACAATCCAAGCTTTCCATTATCTGCTAATGTCTGAAAACTCTTATCATCATAAGGCACGGAACTAAAAAATCCTTTTCCATTGTCTTTAACAGTACATTCATAGTTGTGTTTTTGCTCAATGAAAAAAATATCAATAATTCGTGCTTTACCATGTTCCAAAGCATTATCTACTGTCACTTTAACGAAACTGATTATGAAATCAGCTATTCTTTTATTAATAAATAATTGCGAAACTTCATCTTCCCCTTTATTAATATGATAATTAATTCTGTAATGAAACTCCACATCTTTTTTTTCTCGAACTGTAAATTGCAATTCTGAGACAATCTCACTCATCCCTTCTTGTATTGAAAAAAGACGACTACTCAAAATATCCCTAATTAGTGAAGATTGCTTATCAAGAATATCTAAGTGCTTTTCTAATGTGTTTTTTATATTAACATCAGTTATGGATTTTAGAAACTGACGCAATTCTTTACTTTCAAATTTGAGAACTTGCAATGGGCCATTGTGTAGTTTTCCAGTTAATGTTAAATAATTCTCAGTTTGTGAATTCACAATGGTTTGTATAAATTTCTCTTTTTCAAGAGCATTATTTTTCAAACGAGAAAATTCTTGCGTTATTACTTTTCGGTAATCATTCAAATCACAAGTGCTTGTTTCAAGGATTCCACTTATGTTGTCATTAATCATACAAATAATTATCTCTTTTACCTAGGTGGTCTCAAACTTTTAGTGCAACAAGTTTATTAATCACTTCATCTGGTTTTAGATAGTTTAATACAGCCCTGGGCCTGTTATTTAATCTGCGCTGCACCAGTTTTATTTCATCAACAGATACTTTTGAAAAGTCG
>JAUYCC010000091.1 GCA_030692365.1 Pelolinea sp.
AGCGATCGAATTGCCCCGCATCGATAAAGTCCATGATTTTCATCAAGGCCATCAATTCGTCTAAGCCTGGCGGCGTCAGGGAAATCAGCTCTTCCATGACCTGGCGGTCGAACTCGATGTTGAACGCGCCGGATAAGAAAGAATTGAAGACTTCATTGATTTCTTCGACGTAGGCTCGCTTCAGGTCTTCCAGAAGATCGGCCGAATTCATATCTATGGCGAAGAGCTGTGGGACTCCAACCACCGGTGTGACCTGGTTGCCGATTGGCTGAGCCAGGCTGTCCGAAAGGGAGTGGGCCGGGTCAGTAGAAAACAACAGGGTTTTCTTGGTGGTCGATGGATCGACGATGGAAGCCAGGTAAAGCGCAGTGGCTGTGGCGACGGTGGTTTTACCGACTCCTCCCTTACCGCCAAAAAGGAGCAGGCGCGATTTTGTCAGCGCGTCCGCTCTGTATGGGCGCTGCTCCTCGATTTCGGCCGATGGGTACTGGGAAACAGGGGGCAGTGGGGGAGTGAGCGAACCTCCCAGGAGGATCTGGCCAACCTCAAGCAGGTCTGCCTGCCCTCGCACCTGGTGAGATAATAAAGGTATGTGCACTGTGTGCAGGGCAGGAAAATTATTTCGAATCTCCTCTAAATAAAATTCCTGCTCGCTCCGCCGCCCTTCACAGAACAAGCATGTAGAAGGCATTACCACGCGGTTGACGATCAGGGCATCTACCCGTATGTGCAGCTCTTTCAAACCCTCCAGGAGTCTGCCGGTTTCAGCAATTCCCATGGCCTCGGGGATTGTCACGGGCACAAACTCAGTCGCGACAGGGTCGCCCAGGACGGACTCCAGCAGTCCCAGGTCGCCCTTCATCAACTTCAGAAAGGCGTCGGTATCATCCTGATGATACCGACCAAATGTGGATGCCATGTAACGATGCTTTTCCAGCATCATGTTAAGCACGTGGATCCAGCGTTCCATCAGGTGGGGCAGGGATAAAAGACGTAAGGTGTGGCCGGTGGGGGCGGTATCCAGGATGACCAGGTCGTAGTTCTTCTCCCGCACGATCCCGGCGATCTCGATTACAGCCATTAGTTCGTCCAGGCCAGGCAGAGAAAGGTCGAAGAATTCAGCGATGTCTTCTTGATCGAAATAGGTGCCGCGATCCATGATTTTCTTGAGGACAGCCTCATGCTTGTGTTTGAAATTCTCCAAACGTTTGGCCGCATCCATCTCCAGGGCGAAGAGGTTTGCAACGTGCCCGACCGGTGTGATGACATCTCCAATGGATTGGTCAAAGCTGTCGCATAGAGCATTATTGAGCCCTTGATATATATCATACACACTTTATAAGTTTCTGGTGTTTGGGTACCGTTAGGATTTCAGGAAGAGGAAATGGCTGTGTTTTTATTGAACATGTAACCTTGATGTGCAACGGTCACGATGTAGTTGGACCGACCTGGGTCGATCTCAATTTTGTTTCGCAGGTTCTTGATATGCCAGCGTACCAGCCCAGAATTAGCAATCTCATCTGGATAATTCCAGATCATTTGAAGGATCTGCCGGCTGGTGAAAACTTCTTGTGGGTGAGTCATCAGGAAATACAGTAAATTAAATTCACATGGCGTCAACTTCAATCGTTTTTCCCTTACATCCACCATATAAGTGTGTAGACCCAAGGTGATTTCACCTGTTGTAAGTGTAGAAGACGGGTCGAAGTCCTCCTGAATGGGGTTGGAGGGTGATCGGTTACGTCGAAGTAAAGCTCTGATACGGGCCTGGAATTCCTGTAAATCGAAGGGCTTGATTATATAATCGTCGGCGCCTTTATCCAGGCCCTGCACTCGTTCTGTGATTTCCTTATGTATAGTCAAAAAAAGGATTGGAATGTCTGCCAGGATGGGGTCCTGGCGCATTTGCTGGCATGCAGTTAACCCATCCAGGACAGGCATGGTGATATCCAATATGATCAGAGCGGGATGATGCCGCCTGGCGACGTTGAGCGCTTCCAAGCCATCGTGAGCGGTTAACACTTCATAACCAGCGTGGTTCAGGCTGCGCTGAACTGCCCAAACCAGATCAGGCTCATCGTCTACCACCAAAATATAAGGTTTTGTCATCTTTTATCCTATATTAGTTGATTCAACGGCCTGGCGGGTCAGACGACGGATATCATCCAAATCAAAGGGTTTTGCGATAAAGCTGAATAAGTTATTTTTGAGACCTTCAACGATGTTCTTGTCTTCCTGGTAATAATATCCAGATATCAGTATGATGCTGGTGCATGGACTGTGCTGGTGGATCAAGGTAGCCAGGGTAAAGCCGTCCATGTCGGAGATCTTGACGTCCACAAAGGCGACCTTATAGTTATTTTTAGCGAGATATGCGAGCGCTTGTCTACCACTGTTAGCACTTTTAACGGCAAATCCAGCCGGGCGTAGTGCTTTCCTGATCACCCAGCAAAGATCTTCTTCGTCATCTACTACAAGGACATAAAACATTTCATATTCCATTTTTAGGCTCTGACTCTGACCCCCAAATGATTCATTTGATTCAATATGATCGGCAGCTTCACGATAAAGCTGCTGCCTTTACCGACCTCGCTTTGAACCTCGATCACGCCGCTGTGTTGTAGAACAATGGCGTGGCTGATTGATAAGCCCAGGCCAATCCCTTTTCCTACCGGCATGGTGGTGAAGAAGGGATCAAAAATCTTGTTCAGGTTTTCATGAGAGATGCCGCAACCGGTATCCGTGAAGCGGATCTCTACCTGGCCGGTTGAAATGGCTTCTGCCGTGATCTTCAGCAATCCACCCTCCGGCATGGCGTTACAGGCGTTCAGGATCAGGTTGGCAAAGACTTGTTGCAGCATCTCTTTATTTCCATATAAATAGGGTAGGTCCGGTTGATACGTCTCAGATACAATGACATTTTGCAATGTAATCTGGTTGTTCAACAGCTCCAGGGTCTCGTGGATGATGGTGTGTGGAATAATTTCCTTCTCCATCCATCCGCCTGTTGGCCTGGCAAACATCAGCAGATTTTCGATAATCAGCGACGCTCGCCGGGTGGAAGTGTAGATTTTATGCAAGCCTTGTTTGCGTAATTTTGAATCCTTGGGGTTTTCCAGAATCAATTGAGCGCAGGACGAAATAATCCCTAAAGGATTACGTAAATCATG
>JAUYCC010000035.1 GCA_030692365.1 Pelolinea sp.
ATCTGCCTGGAAGCCACCGGGCAGTATGGATATGCTGCGGCTGAGTATTTGTATCTGTGCGGATATGATGTCAGCATCGTCAACCCGGCGCGCATCAAGGCCTATGCCACCAGCCGTCTGAAACGCAATAAGACCGATAAAGCAGACGCCTTATTGATCGCGGAGTTCTGCCAAAAGGAAAAAATAGCCCTGTGGAGCCCGCCCAAGCCTGTTTTCAAGGCGTTGAAGGACATGGTGCACTGTCTGGATGACCTCAAGGCTATGCGGCAGCAGGAGCGCAACCGTATGGAATTCATGGCCAGTGACCCACTGGTGGAAAGCATGCGGCTGGAACGCCGCACGCTGTTTTCCAGCTTAAAAGCAATGACCTGCCGCGCCTGACAGGCGGCAAGGTCATTGAGGTGTGTTAGTAAATTAAGAAACGAAACTGAGCGCCAGCTTGGCGGCCTGGCTGGCATCCGGGGCATAACCGTCCGCACCGATCTGATCCGCATAGGCTTTGGTCAGCGGTGCACCGCCAACAAAAACCTTCACCTTGTCACGCAATCCGGCAGCTTTGAGCGCTTCGATAGTGGAGGGCATGTTGGACATGGTGGTGGTCAGCAGAGCAGACATCCCTACCACATGTGCGTTTGTGGATTTAACCGCGTCTACGAATTTCTGGGCGTCCACATCGGAACCAAGGTCGGTCACCTCAAAGCCGGCGCCTTGCAGCATCATGCCGACCAGATTCTTGCCGATGTCGTGCAAATCGCCCTTGACGGTACCGATGACGATGCGGCCTATCGGTTCGATATCCTCAGCCACCAACATGGGCTTAAGTAATATCATACCGCCCTGCATGGCGCGTGCGGCAATCAGAAGTTCAGGTACAAAATATTCACCTTCCTCAAACAGGCGGCCGACTTCACTCATGGCAGACATCATGCCTTCTTTCAGAATCTTTTCGGCTGTCATTTTGGCAGCAATTGCTTCCTGTACCACAGAGGTCACTGCTTCGCGGTCGCCTTCCAAAACACCTTGGTAGATTTTTTTAATAATGTCGTCCATTGATCGTCTCCTTAATAATGTATTCGCGGTAATTTAATATCCGATCCGCAGGCTCGGTTTGGTGAAGCCCGGCACGTGTGTAAAGCGCGCGGTTTCCTGAATGAACAAATTCTTTTCTTTCGCGAACCTATTAATTATAGTATAAAGGGCGGGCTCAAGCGAAGTGACGAATTGACTCATAATAAATCTTACTAAAGGGAAGAACGTTGACTCACAAATAATGTTACCCTGCAGCAGAAAATAATCTGCTCGAGGGAACACATGATGAGTTTAAGAAGCAAAAGTGAACTGTTAGAAGTAACCCGACCAAGGTATATAAAAGCGAAAAAAGCAGAAAAGGGGAAAATACTGGATGAATTTATTGCCTCAACCGGATATCATCGCAAATATGCCATCAAGATACTCAAACGAGGTCGGAAAGGTAAAAGTGGTAAGAAAGGTGGGCGAAGAAGGATCTATCGGGGGGAAGTTATTCAGGTACTGATCCAAGTCTGGGAAATCTGCGGGCGGATCTGTTCCAAACGACTCAAGCCATTTATTCCTGAGTTGCTTGCGGTTCTGGAGAGACATCATGAACTGGAGTTGGCTCCTGAAACCAAAGCCAGCCTGTGTCAGATGAGCGCAGCCACTATAGATCGTTGTTTACGCAAAGAGCGGTTCGACCATCCCCATGGATTCAGCACCACTAAACCGGGAACATTGCTCAAAAACGCCATTCCGGTGAGAACTTTTTTCGATTGGAATGACCTGCAGCCGGGTTTTCTGGAAGTAGATCTGGTTGCACACTGCGGAAACAGTGTGGAAGGACAGTTTATCTATACTTTAACCGCCACTGATATCTATACGGGTTGGACAGAATGCCTTGCAGTTCCTAATCGCACCCAATCAGCTGTTTTTCAGGCCATCCTGGATATGCGCCAACGCCTGCCTTTCCCTGTGCTTGGCATAGATTCAGATAATGGCGCGGAATTCATCAACGATATCCTTTATCGTTATTGCATGAATGAACACATCAATTTCACTCGTTCGCACCCATACCGAAAGAATGATCAAGCCCACGTTGAACAAAAAAATTGGTCGGTGGTCCGCCATCTGATCGGTTATGACCGTTTTGAAACCCATGATCAATTGTCCCTCTTGAACAATATCTACCTCAACCTGCGACTCTATAGTAACTTCTTTCAACCTGTGCTTAAATTGATCGGTAAAGAACAACGCAACAATAAAACCATCAAACACTATGATCTGGCAATTACCCCATTCCGTCGAGTAGTAAAATCAGAACACCCTGCTTTTGAACTGAAAGCAAAGTTATCTTACCTGTATTTACAGCTCAATCCAGTTAAATTGAGAAATATAATCGATGATAACGTGGCAAAACTATGGAAGATCGCTCGGTAACTTTTTATTTTGAGGCAACGATAGTGATATCTCCCCTGGGCATCAGATTATCCGGCAGGTTGCTGAAGTCGGGCAAGCCGCCGATACCAGCGTTGTCTATACCCTGAAAACTGCGCGGGTAATTTGAATCGATCATCCCTTTATGCTGCCGGTGGTATTGAGTATTTTCCATTAAATACTTTTTAGCAATCACTTTAATAGTTTACAGGTATTCGTCATTGTGTTCCCTTGTTGAGGGAGGCGTAAGGCGTTTGGGTAATGCTATCAACCATTGCCCAAAAATTTTCCAATGGTGTGTCCAGTTGAACAAGGTGTGTAGGCCCGATGATCAGACCGCCCCCCTTGCCAATGGTTTTCAGACGCTGAATCACTTCATCGCGCACATCGGCAGCGGAACCGAAAGGCAGGGTATGCTGTTCATCTATCGAGCCCCAGAAACATAGTTTATCCCCGTATTCCCTTTTCAATCTAACCGGATCCATACTTCCCGGTTGGATGGGGTTAAGCACATCCAGCCCAATCTCGATCAGATCGGGAATAATCGGGTAGATCTGCCCGTCTGAGTGGTAGGCTACTTTGACCTGCTGATTGATGGCTTTTAGTTGCGCGATAATATTGGCCATGCGCGGTTTCAAGAAACGCCGCCACATCTTTGGTGATAAAAGCATGGCATTCTGCGCGCCCACATCGTCACCAAGCCAGATCATGTCCACGCCCATCCGAACCAGTTTTTTGGCTGCTTCCAGGTGATAATGATAGGGAAAGTCGAGCACTTGTTCGGCCAGATCGGGGTTAAGCGCCATGTCCATTAACAACTGCTCATAGCCGCGCAGCGCCCAGGCGGCTTCGAAAATGGTTGTGACAGTGGCCCCGACAATCCAATATTCGTCTTTGAAGGTACGCAGCACCCAGTCTGCTTCATCGTAAAGTTCAGGCCTGTTGGGGTCAGGAGGCTGGTAGCTGGCGATGGCGCTATCCTGCGCCAGTGGGTAATGGATCATTTCCGTGTAGCACCCTGTGCCAAAGGTAGTAGAGTATTCCACCGACCTCCAGCCAATGCCCCATTCGTCAACGTATTGCGAACCTTCCTGGTAATAGGAATTTGCCCAGCCGACGAAGGTAAGCAGCATGTCTCCACCCAGAGTACGGTCAAGTTGATAGGTGTTTCCAGAACCATGTGGATTATGGAGTTTATCGCTGCCAAGATCGAGTTCTTTTTTGAGGCGATTTGAGAATTCCGGGGTGAAGGAGACAAACATTGGACAACGGTCAGGTTCTTTATGATTGAGCGCCATCTGCATCCGTTCGCGAGGTTTCATGTTTAGGTTCTCCCAGTAATTGCTTCTGCAAGAAGTAATCTGATGAAAGTGACCGCCCGACTGGCATGCGGGGCACAGCCTGCGCGGCTATCCGCCGCCCCCGCACCTGCTGCCACCTCAGCGCAGCCGCTGTTTAGAACCCGCTGATTGATCTTTTCAAACACTGAATCCATTTTCTGTTTAATCGGTTGGTTTAATATGTTTATTTTTAATTCCCAAACTAAAACTGGGATAGGAAAGGCTAATTAAATGTTCTTTCCAGATCACCAGCCAAAACGCTTTCATATGCCGGTTTCAATATTTCTTGCATATGTCTTTTTCTGAGGTGTCATTTGTGATAACTTCATGATGAAGTTAGATTCAATCCATATTCATCCAAGTTGATCTTCTCCTGTGGAACCCGAGGAAGCATTAAGCGAATAAATTCATCCTCATTTTCTGGCAGGGCATCTGCTTCCTTAGAGAGCCGATCAAGCCAGCGCGTTTCACTTTTGCTGAGCGTGAAATCCCCTTCTGAATGCGCTTTGCGCAGCAGTTCCAGGGTGGACAGTGCTGCCTGCCGGGTACGGAGGTACGCACTAGGAGCGCTGATCATTTCAGCCGCCAGATGGATAGCAACATCCGGGCGCAACACATAGGCCTGCGGGTTAAAGCCTGCGTCGCTTTTGACGAACCAGTCTCGTAAGTTCAATGCCGCGCTGCTTCCATCAGCGCTGGCCGCATTCATCAAACGGGTGGCATAGATAAGCTGCTCCATCGAGACCGTCGGCGCCATGGCGCTCAGCAACTTAACATTCTGTACAGATTCATTGCTCCACAGGTCCGCTACAGCCTTGGTGATATTGCCAATTGAAGAGAGATGCGCGCAGGCGGATTCCGCTCCTTCCAAGGCAATCGGGCAGCCGGTGATGGCTTTCAGGCAAACACCCTCGTATGCGCAGTCTTTATTGGGGCCAGTTGCTCCACGTTCAAACGCAACCAGACTGCGAGGTGTTGCGAGCACACGGATGAGGGCAGCCCAAACCTTGGGAATAAACCGTTGTTCAGCCAGCACCATGGCGGTGTTGGCAAAACCGCAGGCGGAATCTCCAGACGGGATCACATTATATTTATTGCTAATTTCCACAATACGGTCCCACAAAAAAGTCATATCCCTGGCACCCAGAATTCCTAGAGAAAAGACTGACATGAACAAATCGCCCTGCAGGATAGCATCATCATGCAGTTCCTTACCGCCGGTTGATTCAATGGCGAGCATATCAGCACCCGCCTGAGCGCATTGCTCAAAGCTGGCAAACATATTATCGACAAAACTGCCGCGGCGCAAGAGCGGTGGTCGCTCAAACTCTCGTATGTCATTGGGTGTCACGCGCAGTGCAGTTTTGATTCCATATTCTGCTTCAAATCTATTCAGGCTAGCCTTCAGAATTTGGGTAACTTCAGCGCCCCAGGTGGGGTTGATGGTCAACTCGGGCAGGAGCTCGAATTCCACCACCATCCCCGGAGCAAACAGTTCGACCGCACGCGTGCAGGCTTCATCGATCATCTGCTGGTATTGCTGTTTGACTTCCGATAGTGTGTCTTCTTTTATCACCATGCTTGGTAAGGTGAAGTTCAATTCGGGATAGACCTGCCCTCCGCCGATGACCAAACCGTTTTTTAAGGTTACCGGGTGTGGGCTGACGCCGAATATGAAGTTTTCAAGCTTTGAAATACATAAATCAGTATAAATTTGCATGGCTGCTCCCTTTTTTGGATATTCTATATATCCCGTATTCTTTGTAGCAATAAGCAGTTTGATGACCTTCTGGTGTAAATAATGCTGCTTTCACACCGTTTGTGCCAAGGTCATATGAAATCAGGTATTTACCCAAGCAATATCTTTAGCTTTCCGCCTAGGCAGTTGATGCGATCGGCTGGTTTTGCATCCGGCAGATCCTCATATGTTGCATCCAGGATTTGGAGCTGGCCTTGGCCGCATTGAA
Source organism: Pelolinea sp. (assembly GCA_030692365.1). GTDB lineage: Bacteria > Chloroflexota > Anaerolineae > Anaerolineales > Anaerolineaceae > Pelolinea. The sequence goes on from JAUYCC010000035.1 coordinate 5,756, forward strand.
CCCACAGCCCTTTGCCCGTCACAGCCAACACTTCGCCTGGCAAGGCATCTTTGGAAGGCAATTCCTCTTCATGCGGGACAACTCGGGTTTTCCAAACGCGCAGCTTGTAGCCTGAAAGCAAGGTCCAGGCGCCAGAAAACGGGCGAGTTATACATCTTGTCAGGTTCCAGATCTGGGTATTGGTCTTGCTCCACTTTATTTCTGCGAGAGCCCAGGAAAAATTAAACACGGATGCAGTCGCTTCATCCTGCTTATTATGTGGCGCTGTTCCAGCCCTTGCTAAAGGCCAATTTTCCCTGAACATCAAACCTCCTGCCTCCGTCAGCCGATGCCCGCAGGTAAAGCCCGTATCATCAGGCAATATTTCAACCGATGCCTGGGCGATGATATCACCCGAATCAATACCGGGGTTCAACCAATGCATGGTGATGTAGTTGCGCGTATCACCAAACAGGATGTGGCTGAAATAGGGTGACAGTCCACGGAAACGAGGAAGTCCCGTGGGGTGAATATTAATACATCCGTATTTCGGGATAGCGAGAATCTGGTCATGAAATATTCTGGAGTAATAACCCGAAAGGATGAAGTCGGGAGCAGTTTTTCGGATGACTTCCACAAATTCGGGAGAATTAATTTTCTTTGGCTCAGGTTCATAAAACGGCAGGTAATTTTGAATTGCTTTAGCCCTTACGTCATATTCCGGTGGGATAAACCAATATCCGTCATCTGGCCAGGCAACTACACCGACAATTTCATCACCAGCCTTCAACAATTCTTGAATATACAAAACGCCCATGTAATGGGATGTAATTAAAAATACTTTTGCCATTTTTCAATCTCCTTTTTTATATAATCCGTAATTGAAGGCAGTATCGAACATGGAAATGATATTTTCCCCTGGTACCAAGTTTTGGATATTATGGACATTGCCAATGATAAAACCTCCACCCGGCGCAAGCGCATCAATATTTTGTTGTACTTCCCTTGCCACATCTTCAGGCGAACCGAATGCCAATGCGCCCTGTGGATTACAGGCTCCGCCCCAGAATACAATATCCCGTCCAAAATCCCGCTTTAACCTTTGCGGGTCCATTCCCTCTGCCGAGACTTGAACTGGATTGAGGATATCCACCCCAACATCGATTAAGTATGGGATCCAAGGCCGTACTGCACCGCAGCAGTGAAAAAAAATCTTTGCTTGTGTCTTGGATTTCACAAAGTCAAACAATTTGCGGTGTAATGGCATCAAATTCTTTTCATACCATTTTGGATTGATCAATGGTCCTCTTTGGCCACTTAAGTCATCCCAATACACCCAAACATCCAAAATGTCGCCGACTTCTTTAAGCATACGCTGGGTTGATTCAAAATATATCTCGTACATCTTATTCAAAATAAGTTCGGTGAATTTGGGGTCAGAAGCCAGTCCCATAAAGTATTCTTCCATTGGCATGATCCGCGCAGGCTGTTCAAAGATCCCACCCCCAAAGACCGAAAAAGCGGTTAACGCCCGCCCTGTGGCGCGCACATCCAGGCAGCGCTGCCTGAATCCCTGCCAGCGTGCATTATTATTTGGGTCCGGCCACTTCTTCCATGCACGCACTGCCTCAACCGTAGCCTTTTCAATTGGAAAACCTCGATAATCAAAATAATGGCCGCCCTTTGGCCTGAATACGGTTGTACCCCATTCGTCCACATACGTGTCAAAGGTGTCCCCGTAATGGATGTCAAGTTTCCATGTGTCTGGGCTCCCCATGCCTGCTGCCTGGACATCAGAATGCAGGCGGTCATACACTTCTGCATGCGGGGTGACCACACCAGCCCAGGCAGCCGCTCCTAGGTCTTCATGCCTCCAGCCTGTGGGAGTCAAGTTCAGACACCGCCTGACATCATCATAAGCCTGATAGCAAATCGAAGTTACGCCAGTCCCGGCAAAGTCAATCGGTACCCGATCTGGCTCCTTATGATCCAACGCAAGAAGAACGCGCTCTCTAGGCTCCATAGGATTATGTCCTGTCCTTTACTTGAGAAAGATATTTCTATTTCGACCCAATCACTTTATGAGTCTCTTTATTGAAGAAATAACATACTTCATTTGGAATATTTACCCAGGCTTTGTCACCCTCAGATAATGAAACGTCTTGAGCTGCTACCACATCGAATAGGCTATTTTGCGCTTTAATCGTAATCAACTGGTGGTCAAATTGATTTTGCACGCTGTATACTTTGCCTTTGACCTGTCCCTTGCCCTCTGGGACCAGATTTACTTCTGTCGGGCGCAACCCAAGGACAACCTCTGTGCCAACCGGCACTTCACCTGAAATCCCGCTGTTGCTTAATGAGAAGGCACGATCATTGGACACAAAACTGTCATTTTCATCCGCTTTCCCTTCAAAGAACATCATGGGGGGATCACCAAATAACTGCCCAACTTCCATGGCAGCTGGCAAGTTGTATATTTTTTCTTTCTGATCAAATTGAAGAACCTCTCCTTTGAACAAGACCACCACCCGGTCTGCCAGCGAAAGAGCTTCAAGGTAATCATGCGTCACATAAATGGTGGTTTGCGACAAGCTGGCGCGGATGAGTTTGAGTTCCCTGCGCATCGCATTTCGTAACTTTGCATCCAGATGGGAAATGGGTTCGTCAAATAAATAAACCTTGGGATCACGAACCAAAGCCCGCCCTAAAGAGACGCGCTGCCGTTGCCCCTGACTAAGCTGTCGAGGCAAACGATGCAAGAGCACATCAATGCCTAACAAACCAGAGACACGCTCAATACGCTTCGTAATTTCGTCTTCGTCAACACGATATTTTGGAGAGCGCAGAGGAAAGGCTAAATTTTCCCGTACACTCATCTGAGGGTAAAGGGCATAGTTTTCAAAAACCATGGCCACATCCCGGTCCTGGGGCGGCATCAGGGTAACATCCTGATCGTCAATTAAAATCGTGCCCATCTCCGGATACTCCACCCCGGCTATGCAATTCAAGGTGGTAGATTTCCCCGCCCCTGAGGGACCGACAATAACAACAAACTCACCGTTTTTTGCGTCAAAGGAAACCCCTTTAAGGGCTTGAACGGAACCAAAACTTTTGCTTATGCGGTCAATCGTTATAGTAGCCATTTTTCACCTAGTAAGTAATCCGTTGGGTAGTCGCAGGATCAAAGATAATTAAATCCTCAAAATGGGCTGTAAGGCAAACCGTATCTCCCTCCTTATAAGGAATAACTGGAGGGGTAACACATTCGAGCATAGTATGATCCACTTCTACCTGCGCAATGCCACTTTTACCCAGAAATTCATGCACAATCAATTTCGCCGGCAAAGTTCCGTTTTTCTGTTCTTTGGAGGCCTGAGCAATATTCAATTTTTGAGGTCGAATTCCAAGCACAATCTCTTTGCCGGAATATTTTTGCAGAACTTCGAGAACAGAAGGCGATAGATCTTTATCTGTATATCTCAATTTAATCTGTTCATCACTTTTTATTGCCAGCGTTAACTGGTTCTCAGATATCTCGATCTTGCACGGAATCAGGTTCATCGGTGGTTCACCGATAAAGCCAGCAACAAACAGATTCGCAGGCCGGTTATAGAGGTCAGCCGGTGTTCCGATCTGTTGAATCACGCCCAAATCCATCACGATCACCCGGTCTGCTAGCGCAACTGCTTCCACCTGGTCATGAGTCACATAAATAACGGTAGCATTGGAAGTAGCCTGCATATGCTTGATCTCAGCCCGAGCGCGATAGCGAACATCGGCATCCACATGAGAAAGCGGCTCATCCATCAGAAAGACAGTTGGTTCTCGAACCAGTGCACGCGCCAGTGATACACGCTGCTTCTGACCACCAGCCAAACTGTCTGGATAATTATTGAGGATGTCGGTTATGGAAAGGGATTCGGCTACTTTTCGTACACGTTTATCTACGTCTTCTTTGGTCAAATTCATCACATGCAATGGGAAAGCGATGTTATCGTAGACGGTCAGAGGAGGGTAGAGGGCATAGGTTTCAAACGCCATGGCAACATTACGCTGTTGAGGTGTCAAATCATTGACTATCTTTCCCCCCACTTTGATCGTCCCACTCGTAATGGTTTCCAATCCGGTTATCATGCGCAAGGTTGTGGTCTTACCGCAGCCTGAAGGTCCTAAAAGGACCACCAATTCGCCGTCCTCACAGGTAAAGGTTGCCCCTTTTACTGCATCTTCCTTGGCGCCATAATTCTTATGGACATTTTCGATCTCTACTTTTGCCATATTGTTATATCCTTTTAGACTCTTATTTCACTGCACCAAAAGTCAATCCGCGGATCATATATTTCTGGACTGCTAATACAAGTAAAATTTCCGGCATCATAGCGACTACGGTCGCTGCAGCCATTAATCCCCATTGGATTTCACTGGTGCCCATAAAGCTCAGCAGCCCAACTGTGACAGGCTGTGTATCCACACCACCGAGCATCAGTCCCATGATGAAGTTGTTCCAACAAAAAATGAAACATAGCACCAGGGTCGCCGCCACACCAGGAGCGGCCAACGGCAGCACCAGGCGGAAGAACGATCCCGCCCAGGAATACCCATCTGTGCGTGCGGCTTGCTCAATGGCTATTGGTATCTCTTCAAAATAAGAGCGCATCATCCAAACCATGAGAGGAATTGCGATCAACTGGTAGATCAAGATCAATCCAAGAAAGGTGTTGTATAAATGGAGTTTCTGGTAAAGCACATAGAGCGGAAGAATAATAGTAATCTCTGGCACAAAACGGAAGCTCAAGAAGGTAAACGCCAAGGATTCTTTAGCTTTGAAACGCAGCCGGGCGATGGCATATGCTGCCGGCATTCCCAAAAATAAGGCAAGCAGAACAGCTCCGACAGACAGGATCAGGCTATTTTTAAAATACCTCAGGAATGTTGAACCTGTTACCAGACCTACTTTTCCTATACCGAATAGCGCCTTATAGTTATCAAGGGTTGGGGTGAAGAAGATCTTAGGCGGCATGGAAACTACATCAATTTTACTTTTGAAGGACATCATCACAATCCAGATAATGGGTGCAGTGAGATATATTGCCACCACCAGCATACCCAGGTAGATCAATACTTTATTTTTTCTTTTCTCTTTCATAGGTCACCTGTTACATCGATCCCATTGATTTGCGCCAACGGCCAGCCAGCCAAAAGCTCAGCGCGTAGTTGATAATCCAGAGCATCAATACTTTGGCAATCGCAGACCCCAGGGTAAAAAACTTGAAGACTTCCCGAAAAACCAGTACTGGGATTGTAGTCGTCGAGTACATCGGTCCGCCTTGTGTGGTGGTAAAGATCACATCAAAAAGTTTGATGACGTCAACAACCCGAAAAAGCAGAACGACCAAAATGAACGGTTGGAGCATTGGGAGCATCAACCGGCGTATAACAAAAAAGAAATTCGCACCATCCACTTGAGCCGCTTCAAATGGCTCCTTTGGTAAGGACTGTAAACCGCTAAGCAGGACCAGTGCGACAAAAGGTGTGGATGACCATATTTCGATAAACATCACAACAAAACGTGCCGACCACGGGTGGGCAAGCCAGGCAAAGTCACCCAAACCGAATAAGTAATTTATCGGACCCGTGTTGGAAGCCAGCATTGTCCTCCACATCATGGCGGCAATGACTGGCGGCAGCATCAGTGGCAGCATAAGCAGTGTTCGCATCAGGCGAACCCCTTTTACCTGGTTATTTAACAATATGGTTATTAAAAAACCAAATAGAAACTCAAAAATCAGCGCAGTAGTCGCAAAAAATAATGTATTGCCCATCGCTTCCCAGAAATCGGGATTAGTAAAGAGCCGGGCATAATTTTGGAAACCGACGAACTTATGGGTAGTTTTGATGAGACTGAAGTTGGTAAAACTATAATAAACCGCTATAGCAAACGGATACATCATTCCGATCAAGGCAAGAACGGCCGGAGTAGTCATGATCACCGGCAGCCAATCTTTCCTTTTTCGGATAGGGGGTTCATTTATCACTTCTGGTTTCACAGCTGTTGTAACCATTAATTAGTTTCTCCTACCTTTTTCCTCTCTGACAGGATTATCCGTAAAAGAAGAAGGATTAATATAATTACGATAAAGTGTGCGGATCGTAGAGACTCCGCACACTTTGATTGTGTTGCTTACTTAATGGTACCCGAATCTTTGAGTACCACGGTTATATCTGCAGCAATTTGATCCATGATAGTCTGCATATCCCCTTTTCCGAACCAGTAATCATGCAAACCTTTTAACCACATTGTCTCAACACCCCATGAATCCACCATCGGAGCAACCAGCCAGGCAACATCTTTGTCCATCGTCTCACCGAAGGCTTCCCGGAAGGTCCCATTGCCAAATTTTCCAGAAAACTCTGCAACTTCCGGGCTTTCCCAAACACTGAGGCGGGTTGGCCAGGAACCAGTCTTGGCAAAAGAGGTCATGGCTTCTTTGCTTGAAGCCCACATGATGAACAGCCAGGCTGCTTTCGCCTGGTCGCCGGTCGTCTTGGCATTCATGCTCAAACCCCAGGTCCAGACACTGGAAAACCTTCCGCCCTCACCAGCAGGCGGGCGGGCATAAGCCAACTTGCCGGCAACCTTGCTTCCTTCTCCTTCATAGACAGGAATAAAGTCACCGACATCAACGACCATGCCGTATTGGCCGGTCGTGAAACCCTGCTGGACATCAGGCCACATCATGCTAGGCCATTCAGAGGAGCCATAATTCTTGAGCGTATCCATGTAGAGCTTCTGGAATGCGACGGACTTTGGGCTATTCATAGCCGGGGTAAGGTCATCATTAAAGTCCAGTCCACCATATGAGAATAATCCGCCGTAGAATGGTCCGCTTAGAGCAGTTGCATCTAATGAACCGCGCTGCACAACTGGATAGAAGGGCTGGCCATCTACTTCACCACCGGTGAGTTCCTGGAGTTTCTTGGCGGTAGCCGCCCATTCATCCCAGGTATCAGGAGCCTTCAACCCATATTTGTCGAAAATATCTTTGCGGTAAGTCAGTAGTGCCTCGACTGCATCGATCGGTATGCACCACAGATCGCCCTTTCCAAGTCCTGCCGGACCGGGAGTGCCGTCCCAGCGGTTGGAGTCTAAAGCCCAGGGGTAAAAATCAGCCACGTTCCAATCGGCGGGTGTCAATGTAGGATCCTTTAAAAAAGGATCGAGAGGCTGAATTTGCTGTGCGTTCGCATAGCCCCAGTTAATGGTCGGACCACTCATAAAGACGTTGAATTGGTTGGAACCGCTGGTCAGGTCAATGGTTAGCTTGTTCCAATAATCGCCTTCTGACACGACCAGGTATTCGAGATCTATGTCGGTCTTTTCCTTAAATTCATCAATTTTATTCCGAATGGCAAGAGCCATTGGAGTTTCCGACAGATAGACCGTGAGCTTTGTTCCCGCAACTTGCTTCCAGTCAATTTCCCCTGTTGCCGCAGGTGCAGCGGCTGCAGGTTGCTCGGCTGGTTTCTCTGCTTCTTCAGCGGCTGCAGGTGCTGCAGGAGCAGGAGTCGTCGCTGGGGCGCATGCTGCAAGCAATATTGATCCGATTACCAGAATCCCGAAATACATTTGAAGTTTTCGCTTACACATATTTTCTCCTTATTTATTTTGGATTTTAAACAACACATACAAAAACAGAATTTTTATTTTTGTTTTCCGGTTCCCTCCTATTTTCCTTTTTCGTTGCTTAACGTTAAAGATTAAATTATTCTAGAAATATGACTTACTTACACCCAAACATTATCTTAAAATTTATAGACAAAATCATTCAAATTTATGTTTAATAATTTTCTATATATTACAACTTTTTTATTGTAATTGTCAATAGGTCGTTGTATTAAACTTTAAAATGTCACACTCCATGAGAAACAATGGAGATGAGACAAATGACAAAAATAGTAATTGCATGGGAATTGTTAGAACAAGGGATACCCAAGAGCCATATCGCCAAACATCTTGGAGTATCTCGTCGGACAATTATTCGTTGGTCACAGGCAATTCAAGAACACGA
>JAUYCC010000095.1 GCA_030692365.1 Pelolinea sp.
TTTTCAATTAAAAAATCCCTGTATCAGCCAAATCTTGCAGATATCTGCCATAGCTGTTTTGGCTGTAAGCCCTGGCCAATTTATTAAGCTGATTCTTGTCAATAAACCCCATGCGAAAGGCAATTTCTTCGGGGCAGGCAATCATAATCCCCTGGCGTTCTTCAACTGTCTGAATAAAATTACCGGCTTGCAGCAGGGATTCATGCGTGCCCGCGTCCAGCCAGGCGGTACCCCGGCCCAATACTTTTACATTCAGCAACCCTTCTTCCAGATAAGCTCGGTTCAGGTCTGTGATTTCCAGTTCACCGCGGGCAGAAGGTTTTAAGGCTTTCGCCCTGTCCACAACCTGGCTGTCATAAAAATAAAGCCCGGGAACCGCAAAATGAGAACGCGGCTTTAAAGGCTTTTCTTCAAGGCTGATGGCATGACCGTTCTGATCAAATTCAACCACTCCATAGCGTTCAGGATCGTGGACTGTGTAAGCAAAAATGACAGCTCCCTCTTCAATATGGGCGGCTTCATTTAACTGATCCGCCAATCCGCTGCCATAAAAAATGTTATCTCCCAGGATCAGGCAAGTCGCTTCATTTTGGATAAAATCCTCTCCAACCAGAAACGCGTCCGCCAGGCCGCGCGGCTGTGCCTGCTCGGCATATTCAAAATTCAAGCCCCATTGCTGCCCGCTGCCGAGTAATTTACGGTATAGGGGTAAATCCTGGGGAGTGCTTATGACCAGAATTTCCCTGATCCCTGCCAGCATGAGCATTGAAAGTGGATAGTAAATCATGGGTTTGTCATACACAGGCAGCAGCTGCTTGCTGACCGACATTGTTAACGGATACAAGCGTGTGCCCTGCCCGCCTGAAAGAATTATGCCTTTCATTATTTCCCTCGCTGAGTATAATTTTTATCCAGCCAACCCTGATACTCTTTTTGTTTCTGTATGGCACTTACCCATTCCTGATTATCCAAATACCATTGGACGGTCTTGCTTAGTCCCTGTTTTAAATCGTACCTGGGCTGCCAACCCAACTCTTTTTTAATTTTTTGAATGTCCATCGCATAGCGCCTGTCATGGCCTGGCCGATCTGCGACATATTCAATTAATTGGTTATGCGGTGTGTGCGGTGATTTTGGCAGCGCTTCATCCAGCAAATCACAAATGGTATTAACGATTTCAAGGTTGGCAGGCTGGTTTTCACCCCCAATGTTATAGCTCTCACCAACCTTGCCACGCAGAATAATCTGCCAAATTGCCTCGCAGTGGTCATCAACATAGAGCCAGTCCCTAATTTGCTGCCCGTCACCGTAGATTGGTAAAGGTTTACCTTGCAGCGCATTCAGGATGATCAACGGGATGAGCTTTTCCGGGAACTGGTAAGGGCCATAATTGTTTGAACAGTTTGAAATCGTTACAGGAAGCCCGTAGGTGTGTGTATACGCTCTCACCAAAAAGTCGCTGCTGGCTTTGGAAGCCGCGTAAGGTGAATTTGGCGAATAAGGAGTAGATTCTGAAAATGGCGGACCTTGCGGGGTTAAAGACCCAAAAACCTCATCTGTTGAAATATGATGGAAGCGTACATCATGCCTTTGGCCTTCTGCCAGCCATTTTTTTCGTGCGGCTTCTAACAAGGAGAAAGTGCCATTAATGTTTGTTTTAATAAAGGCGCCTGGTCCAGAAATTGAGCGGTCTACATGAGATTCAGCGGCAAAATGCACGATAGTATCAATTTTATTTTCTCCCACTATTTTTTCAACCAGTTCCTGGTCGCATATATCACCGTGTATAAAGGAATAGTGTTGTGAATTTGGCAGCCCTTGCAGGTTTTCAAGGCTGCCGGCATAAGTCAGCAAATCCAGATTTGTAATGGAAATCCCTTCATTTGATGTCAGGAGGAAGCGAATAAAATTACTGCCAATAAATCCCGCGCCGCCGGTGACGAGTATATTTTTCATGATTTTATTCAAACACCTCCGCATTTTTAAATGAGGTTCCCTGTTTGTCTTTTTCGGAAAGCAAAAGTGGAACCTGCGGGTCTAAAGGCCATGTGATACAGATAACCGGATCATTCCAGATTAGGCAGCGATCCCCGGCTGGGTCATAATAATCGGTAGTTTTATAAAGCACATCTGCCTGGGGGCTAAGCGTATAAAAACCATGCGCAAACCCCGGCGGAATCCATAATTGCTTTTTATTCTCTGCGGAGAGAATTAATCCAACCCATTTTCCAAAATTGGGTGAGCTTTTTCGAAGATCTACAGCCGCGTCAAAAATTTCGCCGCTGGTTACCCGCACCAATTTGCCTTGAACATGGGATATCTGGTAATGCAGCCCGCGCAAAGTGCCTTTTATTGAAAAGGAGTGATTATCCTGTACGAACTCATGTGGAATTCCGGCTTGATGAAATTTATCTCTTCGGTAAGATTCCATGAAAAAACCGCGTTCATCACTGAATACTCGCGGTTCGAAACCGATAACATCCGGGTTGTCAGTACAAAAAGTGTTCATTATTTTACTACCTCCATCCATTTCTCATATTTTTGCGAAATTTTATCTGCCTTGCCAATAGCCACAATTTCTCCCTTCTCAAGCCAAACAGCACGTTGGCAAAGGGAGGATACGATTGCGGGCGCATGGGAAACAAGCAGGGTTGTGGTTCCATTGTCCCGGAATTCTTGCATGCGTGTAAAGCATTTTTGCTGGAAAGCCACATCTCCAACGGATAATACTTCATCCAGAACCAGTATCTCGGGCTGCCAGGCTGAGGCTACAGCGAACCCAAGGCGTGCCTGCATACCTGATGAATATGTCCTGACAGGAGCATTTACAAAATCTCCTATTTCTGAAAACCCGACAATTTCATCGTATTTACTTTCAATATCGTTAAGGTTATGTCCTAACAGGGTTCCATTTAAAAAGATATTCTCTTTTCCGGTAAGCTCCGGATGAAACCCGGCCCCTAATTGCAGAAGCGGATAAACCATGCCGCGGATAATCAAATGCCCCTCGGTTGGAATTAAAACACGCGAAATGACCTTAAGCAATGTTGACTTTCCGGCGCCATTTTTTCCCATAATCCCGAAAATCTCCCCTTTTTTTATTTGCAAATTAATATTATTTAACGCCAAAAAGGAGCGACGTTTGATTTTCCCTTGAAGCGACCGAATCGCGTATTCCTTAAAGGTCCTTACACTTTCGGTAGGAAGATTGTAGCGGACTGATACTCCCTCCAGGAAGATATCAATATTATCATTCATAATATTTGGCATTTCTTTATACATGATACGCAAATTCATCCGATTTTTTTGTGAATACCAACCAACCGATAATGAACATAGTAAAGGATATGGCTGTAGCGATAATAACCAAAGATATTGGCGGGAGCTGACCTTCGTATAAAATCGAACGAAAGAGCTTTATAAAATAATATAAAGGATTGATTTTTAAAATCAGTCCATTCGCTATCTTTCCCAAAACATCCTCAGGGACTATAACTGGAGATAAATACATCCAGGCCATTAAGATGATGGTGTACATTTCAGCGATATCAGGGAAAAAAACCGAATATGCGGAGAGTAACAAGCCGACACCCAAAGAAAATATGGCTATTAATAATAAAATAACCGGGAATAATAAGGCAGTAAGCCGTATGGTTACGTTAGTGACAAGCATAATAAAAAAAAGTGGGACTAATGAAATCAGAATGTTAACGATTCCGGTACCTATGGAAGAAACAATAAACGAGGTTCGCGGTAAAAAAATCTTTCCAAACAAGTCGCTGCCCCATAAGGTTGAATCCATGCAGTGGACAGTTGTTTGACTGAAAAAGTTCCATACTACCAACCCTGTCAGGATATAAGCCGGGTATGATTTCACCTGGCCAAAAACGCGAGAGAAGACAATCGTCAGAATCAGCATGGTTCCCAAAGGGTTAAGCATGGTCCAGGCAATTCCGAGGGCTGACCTTTTATAGCGGGATACCAAATCACGCCTAACAAGTTGAATGATGAGATCTTTGTATTTTAATAATGTCTTAAATTCTTCAATAGCAGGATGGCCCCTTTTCTCGCTATCATAGAACTCTTGTTTTTGATTTGTGTTTTTATTCATAAGCCTCTTCAATTTATTTATATTAAAATGAATTGATTCAATTCTAATTCATTTTTTCTTGATAAAGCTTTTTATCAAAACGTGCCATGAAAAAGTAAAAGAAAAAAATAATTCAATATATTTATGAAAATAATCCTGTTTGCCAATACCGATTGGTACTTGTATAACTACCGTCTGCCTCTTGCCCATACTTTACATGAGAAGGGACACGAACTGTTGCTGCTTTCGCCTGCGGGTAAATACGCCAGCCAAATTCAAGCATCAGGGTTCCGTTGGCAGGCGCTCGAACTTTCACGAAGTGGGATTAATCCGGTCAGTGAAATCTCTACCATTCTTCGCCTGGCACGCCTTTATCGTCGGGAAAAACCGGATTTGGTGCACCATTTCACCAGCAAATGCGTGCTCTACGGGTCGCTGGCTGCGCGAATGGCAGGGGCAAGGCGGGTTGTAAATGCTGTTACTGGAATGGGCTATGTATTTACCAGAAAAAACCTCTTAACATTTGTAATAAAACCCTTTGTCATTTTACTTTATAAAATTGTGCTGAGGGATTCGAGAGTGATCTTTCAAAATCAGCAGGACCTGGATTTTTTTACTGCCCATCATTTGGTTGATGCGGACCTGTGTAAACTGATTCCCGGTTCGGGCGTGGATATAAAAAAATTTAAACCGATGCCGCAGCCGGATGGAGTCCCGCTTGTCGTACTTCCCGCGCGCATGATATGGGACAAGGGCATAAGTGAATTTGTGGAAGCTGCGACAGCCATTAAGCAAAAAGGCATTAAGGCAAGATTTGCATTGGTGGGGACACCGGATAAAGGAAATCCTGCCTCTATCTCTGAAGAACAGTTAGAGAGCTGGGCGGCTTCAGGACTTATAGAAGCGTGGGGGTGGCAGGAAGATATGGTTTTAGTTTATCAACAAGCGTCTGTAGTTTGCCTTCCTTCATACCGTGAGGGGCTAGCTAAAAGCCTGATTGAAGCCGCGGCATGTGGGAGGGCATTGGTAGCAAGCGATATTCCTGGCTGCCGAGAGGTGGTAAGGGATGGTGTCAATGGATTTGTTGTTCCGCCAAAGCAAGCGGGTCTGTTGGCAGAGGCGTTGGAAAAAATCATATGCAACAAAGAATTAAGGGGACGAATGGGTGTTGAAAGCCGAAAAATTGTAGAGCGCGAATTTTCAGTTGATAAGATCAACCATGCGACTATTTTCGAATATAATAAATCAATTGTTAGAGAGAAAGCCAGAAAATCAGATAATTAAGGGATGGAAAATATTTATTTCAAAGCCGGATGGATTTTCGCCTTATCTTTAATTCTGGCAATACTTCTTACACCTATTTCCATTTGGATCGCCAAAAAAGCAAACATAATTGATTATCCCGGGAAAACCAGCCATACTATTCACAAAGTGGAGGTGCCAAGGGCAGGCGGTATTGCGTTAGTGTTCTCATTGGCGGCTGTCAGTTTTCTGCAAAAGCTTTTAAATTTCCCACCAATTATTATCATTTTCCTTGCCGCCCTGATTATTTTCGCGTTTGGTATATGGGATGACCGCTATGGCATGAACGCGCAAGTAAAATTGCTTGGGCAAATGTGCGCAGTAACTGTCCTGGTTCTGAATGGCATCCGGGTGCAGTTTTTTGAAAATCCGCAGTTCTTTATCAGCCTAAACCCTGTTATTGCCTTATGGGTAGATATAGCCATCACTTACTTCTGGATAATTGCCATTACAAATGCGTTTAATTTGATAGACAGTATGGATGGGTTGGCATTAGGCCTGGCTCAGATTATCACCGGGTTTTTTATGTTTTCAGCAATTAAGGCTGGCCAACCAACCTTGCTTTTTCTTTCCTCCGCGCTCTTCGGTGTCAACCTGGGAATATTTTTCTATAATCGATTCCCTGCGAAAACTTTTCTTGGGGATTCCGGCGCGCAAACTCTCGGGTTTATATTAAGCGCTATCGCGATTATCTACACCCCAAAAGCCGAAAGCCAGAGTTCAACCTGGTTTATCCCCATTATCGTATTTGGTGTTCCTATTTTTGATACGACATTGGTTACGATTTCGCGTGCGCTTAAAGGCATTCCTTTTTATAAAGCCAATCTTGACCATACCTATCACAGGTTGGTTGGATTGGGGTGGAAAAAAAATCACGCGGTCAAAATCATACATGTTTCAGCGATTCTCTGCGGCTTATTGGCAGCCTTATGTGTCAATATTAAGCCTTTGGGAGCAAATCTTCTTTTTGCGTTTTGGATGTTGATATTCCTTTCCTTATTAATTTACCTTGAAAAGAAATTTATAAATCCTGGATAAATTTTTCTCTTCTGATTCTATGCAAAATCTGTAGTAAAAAGGAGCAAAATGGAATTGGATAAGAAATTGGATTTATCTGTTCAAAAAACTAGGAAATTTCTTAGGTTTTTGTCCGGCTTTATTGCATTATCCGGATTGGTCAATTTTGTTCTCCTGCTTCTTCTTCCTGCTGATGAAAAAAGCGCACTCGTTCTGGGATATTCTTCAAAACGATTGGCACTCCTTACATTACTTTTTATTGGGTCTGTTTCATTCATTATCGCAGGGATAAAATTATCCAAAACTTGCCCGAAAACGATTCTTGCGATTTCTAATACCTTTAAGAAGCAGGGCGTGTCTGCTTTTCTAATCCTGTTTTTCTTTCTGGCGCTCTTGTTGGTTTGGGTAGCCGGATTTTCTCCGGAATATTTACTGAGAGACTATTATGCGATTGGTAAGCGCTTGCTTCCATTTTTAATATGGCTAATGAGTATAAGCGTTGCCGCGCTTGGATTCTGCATATTTTTACATAACAGCGCATTAAAAACAACAATTTTTACAGATCGAAAATACTTTCGCTTGTTAGCGGTAACAACTGCTGTTTTGATATTGTTATTTCTCTTTATTGCCTGGATTTATCCCAAGTTAACTGATCAGTTATGGTTTGGACGGTATAGTGTTCCGATTTTAGTTACTCAAATTTTTGCGGCTTGGGTTTTGGTTTCGTTGGGTCTACTGGTGCCTGGAAACTTTTGGAAAAAATGGCCTGCCTTTTTCACAGACCATACCGATTTGATTATATTCTTATTGATTTGGGTTTTCACAGCATTCTTGTGGGTGAATCAACCAATTGAATTCATGGGAGATATGTATTCCACTACAATCGAACAACACATCAAGCCTCTCCCGCCAAATTTTGAAATTTATCCGCGTAAAGATTCATTGACATACTTCAATATAACCGAATCCATTGTGACTGGAGGAGGAATTTACCGTTCGATTGATAAATCCTTATTTTTGGCATTTGAGGGACTGAACAACTGGTTGACAGGTGGGTCCTATGAAAAAATGCTTAATCTCCAGACGATTCTCTTAGCATCATTCCCGGCTGTGATTTATCTTTTAGGCAGCAAAATACACAGCCGACCAGCCGGGCTTTTAGCCGCAGCACTTGCCGTGATGCAGGAAATAAATGGCATCCGCCTTATGGATGAATTTCCGGTAGTTAGCTCCAAAGTTCTGCTTTCAGAACCTTTCATGCAACTTTGGACCGCAATCATTGCCCTGAGTGGCTTCCTGGCATTTAAGCGAAGCGGAAACCGGCAGGCTAACCTTTTTATTATATTAGGCGGCTCACTTGGATTATCAGCGCTCTTTCGGCTGAACACAGTTGTTGTCATTCCATTTATCATATTTGTGGCATTCATATATTATTTTCGAGATAGAAAGACCATGATCTGGTCAATAGGTGTTTTCCTTATTGGTATATTCCTGGCATTTTCTCCCTGGATGATTCATAATGCCATAAAGTATGGTGATCCCCTGGCTTTCGTAAAAAGCAAGGTTAGTGGCGTTATTATCAATAACAGATATGAAAAAATAAACAAGGATGTTGATACCAACAATGGCCTTGA
Organism: Pelolinea sp.; assembly: GCA_030692365.1. GTDB lineage: Bacteria > Chloroflexota > Anaerolineae > Anaerolineales > Anaerolineaceae > Pelolinea. Next base: position 8,044 of record JAUYCC010000095.1, read on the forward strand.
AGAAGAGGGTGTATCCGAAATCTTTAATGAATCGGATGGCATTTTACCGGTAAATTATGCCTGGAATAATAATCATCTCGAAAGAAGCACTAATTTGGAGATGGCTTTTGCCGGCTTATTAACGGTGCGCCACCCAATTGCTGATTTAACTATCACTTCTAATATTCCCCAAATTTTCGTGTCAATCTTCAGGCATTCTTTAAATAACATAATCACCAGTTTTTCAATCCTGCCGGCATCAATAAATCCACAGGACTTGTTTCATGGTTCAAGAAACCAGAGGTTTTGGGGTGGTTACGACGCAACTTCGTATGAGGGAATTAATCCTGTTTTTTTGGTCATTAATCTTCTTATTCTGTCGGTTGGTATTTCCAGCGCAATTAACAACCATCAGGTTATTGGTCTTGTGCCAATAGCAGTTTATTTAGGTTATCATTTATCAAACGGGATAGCAATTTCATCTGGAAACAGATATGCCCAACCCGCTTCCTGGATCATATTTTTCTATTACGCAATTGGACTGATATCAATCAGTAAATCATTGTTAAACCTGCTGCAATATGATAACCAGTTTAATAAACTTGAACCAGATAAATCCAATCAAAAAAATAACCGAATTGGTTTAATTATTGTTATCATTTGTGTATTAGTAATAGGCAATGCACCTGTCATTGCCGATTTATTACCGATCAATCGATTCCCGAAAATCAATGAGCAACAGATTATCTCAACTCTCTTTAATGAAGAGAATCTTCAAAACAAAGAATATGGAAACAATATAAGGGAGTTATTTAGTTTCTATAAGGAAGATAGTGTAAGTGTGACTTTCGGTCGAGTCCTGACCCCAATTCTGGTTAATAATGAAGAATTTAAGTTGGCATACGGAAACAATAATTATGGGGGGACTATCAGGTATTTGACATTTATGAACCTTGGTCCAGGCTTAGGAAATATCAAAAGAATGATTTTCTACCCACAAAACCAGTTCTTAAATTTAAAAAACGGATCGGACGCAGTGATTATTTACCGCGTGGAAAATGAAAACGAAGCAATAGCGATTGGAATAATTGACCCGATTTTTTCTTCACAAATATCTACTTATAAAGATATTTCTCATATCCCTTTAAGTAATTTCTATTTTTCTGAAAACATATCCGAAATAGAATAACCGGTGATTATGCAACTATTTCTCTGTAAAATTGACCACAGATCCTTCCACAATATTTAGTTCGTCCTCAATCTTGTCCCATCTTTAAATACAATCTACCATATTCCCATTCTTCACCAATCTCTCTTTCTTTTGTTTATCAGACTTCTGAAAGGATACCGTGATCTACTCTTTTTTGAATTTACAGAAAGAATGCTACACTAACATAAAAAACATTTCACTAATACTTTTATTAATTTTATTAATCCATCAGGTAAATATGATTCATTTGGTGTAGCTAATCTGTCAAAGCGTTTGGCGTTTAAAAAGAATATATTGGAAAATATAAAGCTGTGTCGAAAAATAATACAAAAGTAATTGTCCGTAGGAATCGCAAACCTTGAGTAAAATTTGCAGGCAATGATGAAACAAATGAATTCAAATAATGCTAAAAAAACTTGTTAAATAGCCTCTTTTTTCAATAGGCTTTTTAACAAGTTGTTCCCATCCAACTGTGCCCGCCGCAAAGCAGCCAAAAAATTATATGAGGTTATTTCATTTCCTTATAATCAGCTGGTCAGGAAACAAAAGCTGAAGAAAGAAATCGAAATCATTAAATCATCCGGTTTGTTTGTATGGCGGATTTTATGGCACCTGGCAAGAATTAATCATGTATGACTTTGATAATAATTCAGAAAGGAACTTGCTTCTTATTACATCTTCTCAATCCCGCTCGATCCAACCGTTGATCGCTTCCCATTACTATAAAACCTATGTAATAGATTTGCGCGATGAGGATGTGAGAGCAATATCACTCGGGCAAATGATTAATGATTACCAAATCAATGATGTGATTGTCTTTGGACAGCCATGGAATACTTATTTTTCAGAGAGTTATCTGATTACACCTTAACAAGTAAATTATTCCCGGGCTTTTTCTTACTTAATCTTTTTTTCTATGCATGCCTGCATATCCCCAACATTTTTAAATGACCGAATTTCTTCCTGGGTAAATTCAATGCCAAACGCCATTTCAAGGGCGATAATGAGATTGATATGCGACAATGAATCCCAGCCATCAATATCATTCGCAGTGGTTTGTGGATTCAAGGTAATTGAATCATCACCAAAAACTTCCCTAAAAACTTTGATTAATTGATCATTGATCGTCATTAATCCTCCATTGTTGAAAGATCGCCGGGGTCTTTGCCCTCATACCAGGCTCGTAATACCCTCCGCAGGATTTTCCCGCTTCTGTTTTTTGGAATTTTTGAGACAATTTTATATTCCTGCGGAATGGCTGAAGTGGAAATATCATTAGATACTTTTATCCTGCATTTCAGTTCCAGTTCCCTTGACCATTCGACATTGGTCTTTAAACAAATATAAGCGACGATTTTTTCGTAAATGATTTTATCAGGCGCTCCGATAACGGCTACATCAATAATTTCATCTATCTCCAGCAGCGCACTTTCAACTTCAAAAGGTCCTACCAAATGGCCTGCTGTATTGATCACATCATCCGCTCGGGAAACAAACCAAAAATACCCGTCACCATCTTTATAGGCCAGATCTCCGGTTATATAACTATCCTTAAAAAACTTTTCCTGATATATGTCGTTTTTATTAAGGTATGTACGGAACATTGAAGGCCACCCTTTCTTTACACAGAGGTTACCCTGAGTTCCGTTGGGTACCGGTTTCATTCCATCATCCAAAATAAAAGCATCAATATAACTTAATGGTTTCCCCATGGAGCCTGGCTTTACCGGTATTCCGGGCTTGTTGGATATCATGATGCTTCCGGTCTCGGATTGAAACCAGTTGTCAAAAATCTCACATTTAAATATTCTTTTGCCCCATTTATAAACTTCCGGATTAAGAGGCTCACCAACGCTGTAAATTCTATCCAGTGTTGAGTAATCATAATTATTGAATTTGCTTTCCTCTTCCTGCATCAGCATTCTCAGCGCGGTTGGGGCGGTGTACCAAACATTAATTTTTCTTTCCTGCAGGCAAGTTAGCCAATTTTCCGTATTGAAATTTCCTCCAAATTGAATTTGCCGGGTAAAGGTTACCATGGGTGCAATGATGCCGTAAACAAGACCGGTAATCCATGCCGGGTCCGCGGTGCACCAGTACAATTCATTCTTTTTGATGTTAAAGATTTCATTATATGAGTTTACGATCGCGGTGGTGGAAGAATGAACGTGAACTGCTCCTTTTGGCTTGCCGGTTGAACCAGAAGTATATTGAATGAATGCGGGCGTTTCGGAATCCAGTTCCCTGGAAAATTTAAAAACTTCCGGGGAATCTGACATTAATTTTGGCATACTTAAGACAAAATTATCTAAATGGTCGTCAATATCGACAACCAATACCGTTTTCAGGCTGTCAAGGTTTTCTTTAATATTAAGTATTCTTTTTAGCAGGCTCTTTTTTGTTATAACAACAACTGACCCGTTATCATGCAGACGGTCATAAAGAGCTGATTCACCAAAGGTTGAGAACAGCACACAGGAAATAGCCTCATTCTTCAGTATTCCAAAAAATGAACTTACCAGTTCGGGGGATTTCGGCAGAAAAATACTGACTCTTTCGCCTTTCCTAACGCCACGCATTCTTAATATATTTGCGATCTTATTGGAAGTTTTCTCAATTTGGCCATATGAAAAATCTTCTTCAGACAGATCGCTGTAAATCCATTCGAAGGCAGTATCATTCAAGTGTCCGGATTCGATATGCTTGCCAATACAGGAATAAGCGATGTTGTCCGTGTTTGTCATATTTTGTCCTCAGGATGTATCGATCTTTTTTATTTACCTTTAGGAAATTAATTATAGAATCATTTTAATTAATTTGAAGGCTGGAATTTAATATTTCGCAGGGATATGGCAGATAGCATTGATAACTGTTTGGTTTATTATTCTTGAGATTGTTAGCACGATCCGAAATCACTACCTTACGAAAGACTTGAGTTATTAATTTTACTCTCAAGGAGTCCATTTATTTATTATTGTATAAGTTCAATACATATGAGACATTTGGGGTAATTCTTAATGTTCAATCTCAAAATTGCAAGGAAAGGTTGCTTAATAACAAAACACCGCCTAAGGGCGGTGTTAATGCCGAAGGTGGGAATCGAACCCACATTCCCGAAGGAACACGATTTTGAGTCGTGCGCGTCTGCCAATTCCGCCACTCCGGCATGTGTAGGAAGTATATCCAGTTTTAAAAGACGGGTCAAGGTATGCGGGCCAAGCATTCTCGCTGCCCTCTGAGATTGCAAAGGGCGAAGATCCCCGAAGTGCGGAGGGTTCCAACCTCCAGCAGGGAGGGAACAGCCTGACTAACCGTATATAATTGGAAGAAATTTCCAATTGGATGGACTTATGAAATTAGGCATTATCGGTTTACCTCAATCTGGCAAGACCACCGTTTTTAACGCGCTGACGCGCGGCAACCAGCCTACCGGCGCGGCCGTGGGGCGTATGGAGGTTCATACCGCGGTGGTAGATGTGCCGGATGAGCGCGTGGACCGCCTGACGGCCATGTTCAACCCAAAGAAGACCATTTACGCCAAAGTGACCTACGCGGATATCGCCGGGTTGGGCAGCGCGTCGGATAAAGGCGAGATTAGCGGCCAGTTGTTTAACCAGCTCACCCAGATGGACGGCTTTATCCATACGGTACGCTGCTTTGAAAACGCATCAGTGCCGCACGTTCACGAAAGCATCAACCCGCTACGCGATATCCAGCTGATGGATGAAGAGTTCCTGCTCAATGACCAGATCATGGCTGAGCGCAAACTAGAGAAACTGGGGGAAGAGCAGAAGCGCTTTATGGGGCGCGACAAGGCGGTGGTTGAACGTGAGGTGGTTTTATTCAATAAATTACAGCAAACCCTGGCTGCTTCCACACTTTTACGTAACCTGGAAATATCCGAGGAGGATGAAAGGATTATGTCCGGTTTCGGTTTTCTCAGCCGTAAGCCTATCTTGATTTTGCTCAACCTGGGTGATGGGCAAAAAGCCCCATCTGTGGATTACCCTCACAAACGCAGCCAGGTGATCGAGCTTCAGGGCAGACTGGAGATGGACCTGGCGCAGCTTCCTCCCGAGGATGCTGAGGTATTTATGCAGGAATATGAAATTAAGGAATTGGGGCTCAGCCGTCTGATCAATGCTTCCTATGACCTGCTAGGCCTGCAGTCATTTTTCACGGTTGGAGAGGATGAGGTGCGCGCCTGGACGGTTCGTCGTGGTGCGTTGGCGCCTGAAGCGGCCGGTGTGATCCATACGGATTTGGAAAAAGGTTTCATCCGCGCCGAAGTGATCGGGTATAACGATATGATTGAAACTGGCAGCCTGGCTGAAGCACGCTCAAAGGGCAAATTGCGCCTTGAAGGCAAAACCTATCCGGTCAAGGATGGGGAAATTTTAAACATCCGGTTTACATCGTAAGGCTTGTTAACCACAGATAAACACAGATTTCAGGATTGAAATAGAACCACTTTAGGGGTGATTTGAAACCCGCCCCTGAATTATTGTTAATTAAGAGAAAATGTTTATTACTTTGCTCTTAATAATGCATCCAAAAAACTGGGCGCAACGCGCGAGGTCATATCCAGGCTCAGCGGGGTGACCGCCACCATCTTTTCCACACGCACGGTGTAAATATCATTGTCCGGCGGGATCTCTTCATCTTTAAGGATGTTGAACGTGATATACCCTGTATCCTCCGGCTTTCCTTCCCTGACCACATACGGACGGAAATAGCGCATCCTGGCCAGGCGGGTCACCTTCCAAGGCGTCTGTGGGGTGGCGCCGTCGGGAACCACCACATTGAGCACATCAACATCCTCGGGCATTTCCTTTTCAAGCAGCTTCTGCGCGAAAAACCGGGTGAAGTAAGCCGCCGCCGAGAAATCTACATCCTTGTGATAGGAGTCATAATCTTCATAAACAATCTGCTGTGATATAGCCAGCGCGGGGATGCCCAGCGAGGCGGCTTCAATGGCCGCGCCAACCGTACCCGAGAAAGTATTATCGGTGGCAAAGTTTTCGCCATAATTGATGCCTGCCACCACCAGGTCCGGGCGCTGCGGGACAACCTCCAGAAGGCCGTGCGTCACAGATTGCGAGGGTGAGCCACCGATGGCGTACACATCCCACTCCTGCCCCTTGACGGTCAGTTTCTTCTTGGCGATGCGGCCATCGGAATCCTTGGCAAACCCGCGGCCGGTGGAGGACATATGGTCGCGCGGCGCGGCGACGGTGACATAGCCCAAGTCAGAGAGCGCTTCAGCAGCCGTCCACAGGCCGGGGGAGTCAATGCCATCGTCATTGGATAACAAAATATGTTTTTTGGCTGGCTTCATGGTTTTCTTTCCTGTTTAAACATAAGGAGCGGTAGTTACCGCTCCGTTGAAGGTGCCCCCGGCAGAACTCGAATCTGCAGCCTTTTGCTCCGCAAGCAAACGCTCTATCCAATTGAGCTACAAGGGCTTGGGATTAACCGTGGGCATACTATACCGCAGCGTTCGTCAGCCGTCAAGCGGGCAAAAAGACTTGGGCTTAATGAAATATTTGTCATTGCGAACCCATCTTTTGGGCGAGGTTGCACATGCGTCTGCCTAGACAAAAAATCCAGGCGTCTCGCTGCCTGGATCAAATTTTTATTTAACCGTGCTTATCAAATTATTATCCGCATTCACCTGTGGTTTAAATCAGTTTGTAGGGCGCATATCCGCCGGAGGCGCTCTTTGAGCTTACGCGCCAAAACACAATTCCTCATTTAAAAATGTGACTCGAAAGATTTACTTGAATAACTTATCTTCTTTGATCAAATCCACAATTCCATGCTGTGAGGTAATCATTCTAGAAGCTGCCTCGTTGGCCAATCTAAGCGCATCACCTGGGTCTTTTGCATTTAAAATCCCGCTCAAAAAGCCGGCATTAAAACAATCCCCCGCGCCGGTGGTGTCCACAATCTTCTTTCCTGGGTCATTCTCCGCCGGTACGTTTACCGATAACCCGATTTCAAAATATTTCCCGCCGGCTTTTCCTTGTTTTAACACCACTGCTTTGCATCCCATTTCCAACAGTGTTTCAATTTTTACTTCGAATTCCATATCCTTTACCAGCGAAGCCAGTTCATCCTGGCTGGGCAGGAAATAGTCAACATACTTTAATAACCCAAGCACCCTTTCAGCCACCTGTTCAGAGGTGCATACGCCCGGATCCAGGCTGACCGTAATCCCGGAGGATTTTGCCCTTGCCATCACCTGGCTGACAACTTCATATTGATCATTCCCCAGCAAGGAATACCCGGATATATGTAGGTGGCCGAAGTCACTTAATCTGGATAATATCTTATCCTCATCTAATGCCACCGCGTTCGCTCCGCGGTTGCCAAACATGGTGCGCTGACCGCCCGGGGTGACCAGGATCATAAAAAACCCGGTTTGTTCACCCGGCAAGTTCCGGATAAGGGATACATCCAGACCTGAAGCATTGAGGTGTTCCCCGGCAAACTGGGAGAATACATCCGCGCCCATATTCGCCGCCAGTACCGTCGGATGTCTGAGTAATTGCAGGTAAAGGGCTGTAATACAGCCGGAACCGCCCAGCCGGAAATCCGCCTGTTCCGCGTGAGCTTCACCACCCTCGGCCGGATAGCGGTTGGAATGGATGGCGAAATCAATGTTGATATCGCCGATCACCAGGATTTTCTTGGAAGCCATAGCTATCTGACTTTCTCTACAGCATCCATGAAGCGCTTGACCTTGTCCGGGTTGACCGGGCGGTATGGGTGACCTGCATCCTTCATGCCAAATCCCACAATGCAGCCGTCCGCGACCTTCAGGAACTCTGCTACATTTTCCGTGGTCATGCCGCTTCCCATCAGGATCGGCCGCCCATTAGCCAGTTCCTTGGCTTTTTTCACCTTCTCCAGGTCCGGAGCGTCTCCTGTCATGCGCCCGGAGATGATCATCGCGTCCGCCAGGTAGAACTCGGTCCACTCAATATGCGTAGCCAGGTCAATACCGGGGAAGCGTACTGAATGTTTCTTGTCCACATCACAGAACAGCTTTATATGCTCTGCCTGGTTCAGTTTGCGCGCGCTTAGCAGTTCCCGCGCGCAGCCGTGGTCAAATTCGCCAGTGTCCCAAACTGCCGCGCCGGTCAGAAGGCAAACGCGCATGAATTTCGCGCCGGCCGCGATGGCAATGCCCAGGCACACCCGCGCGCCGTTATGCACTACATTGATGCCTACCGGTACATTCACTGACTTAATCACCTCTGCCGCAGCCACCGCCTGCGCACACATTTCTTCAGGTGAGGTTTCCATGCCAACCGCGAAGGGGATGTTCCACATGTTTTCAACCATCAGCCCGTCTACGCCATTTTCCTCCAGCGCGGCGGCATCTTTCAGAGCGAAATCCACAATTTCCCGCACCGGGTAGCCGGTATATCCGACCGCGCCGGGCAGGGGCGGCAGGTGCACCATGCCGATTACGGGTTTAGGTTTCGCGAACATCTCACCAAGGGAATTCATCCGGTGTGAATCAAGGTCCTGGCGCCATTCAGCGGCTTTTCCTGGCATACTGTCCTCCGAAATTTTCTTTTATTGTAAAGGATTAAAGCGAAAATAATCTTAAAAAGCCTTCATGATAAAATCACAGGCACATCATCAGTCTGGAGAATATTGTATGTCCGAATTTGTCCTGGCCGCTGTCGCCTGGCCTTATGGCAACGCCGAAATTCACGCCGGTAACCTTGCAGGGGCTTACCTGCCCGCGGACATCTTCGCGCGCTACCACCGCCTGAAAGGCAACCAGGTGCTGATGGTCTCCGGAACCGATTCGCACGGCACCCCCATCACGGTTCGCGCCGAAGCTGAAAAAATGACCCCCGAATCGGTATACCAGCGCTTTCACCACAGCTTTCTTGAGCTTTTCCAGAAGCTCGGCCTGACTTACGACCTCTTCACATCCACCCACACAGAGAATCATTTCAAAGTGTCCCAGGCAATGTTTACTGCCCTGCTGCAGAACGGGTTTATGTACAAAGACAAGCAGTTCCAGTGGTTTTCGCCGGCACAGGGGCGCTTCCTGCCAGACCGTTATGTGGAAGGTACCTGTTATATCTGCGGGTTCAACAACGCGCGCAGCGATCAGTGCGACCAGTGCGGTAACCTGCTCGACCCGGCCCTGCTCAAAGAGCCGCGCTCCAAAATTGACGGCTCAACCCCCGAGTTGCGCGAAACCGAGCATTTCTTCCTTGACCTGGGCGAGATGGAAGGCCAAATAGAAGCCTTCCTCAAATCCCGTGAATCCTACTGGCGGCCAAATGTGCTGCGCCAATCACTCGGCCAGATCCAGTCCGAAGGGCTGCGCGGCCGCCCGATCACCCGCGACTTGGATTGGGGTATTCCGGTGCCCGTGGAAGGCTGGGAAGGCAAGTGCCTGTATGTCTGGTTTGAAGCCGTCATCGGTTATCTTTCCGCGTCTATTGAGTGGAGCAATCTGCAAGGCAAATCCGACGCCTGGCGCTCCTGGTGGAAACATGCGGATGCCAAAACGCTGTATTTCATCGGGAAGGACAATATTCCCTTCCATGCCATCATCTGGCCGGCGGAACTGGCCGGCGCGGATGGCAAATTTGATGAAATTTTTGGCTGCAAAGAAAAAGCTGAGTTTGTTTTACCCTATGATGTGCCAGCCAACGAATTCCTGAATCTGGAGGGCAAGAAAATCTCAGGCAGCCGAAACTGGGCAGTCTGGGGGCTGGATTTCCTCAGCCGTTATGACCCCGATCCGCTGCGCTACTACCTCACCAGCATCATGCCCGAAACCCGCGACGCGGACTGGGACTGGGGTGAGTTTTACCACCGCAACAATGATGAACTGGTGGCCACCTGGGGCAACCTGGTTAACCGCGTGTTGTCTTTTGCATACAAGAACTGGGAAGGCGTTGTTCCTGACCCTGGCATACTGGCCGCAGAAGATCAGGCGCTGCTTGACCAGGTTGAGAAAGGTTTTGAAACAGTCGGCAAGGAACTGGAAGCCGTGCGGTTACGTTCCGCTCTGGGTGAGGCTATGAGGCTGGCTTCGGAAGTCAACAAATACCTCGATACCAGCGCGCCCTGGTTTACCATCAAAAACGATAAAGCACAGGCTGGACGGACAATTTATATTGCAATGAAAGCCATCGATTCCCTGAAGGTTTTGTTTTCGCCCTTCCTGCCCTTTACCTGCGAAAAACTGCATACATACCTGGGATACTCCGAACCTCTGTTCGGTGAACAGTACACCCAAAATATCAATGACGCATTAGGTGAACATACTGTTTTACTCTACAATCCGGCCAAAGCCACCGGGCACTGGCAGCCAAGCCAGTTAGCCGCTGGTCACCAATTTAAAGAACCCCAACCGCTGTTCAAGAAACTGGACGAGAGCATCGTTCAGGCAGAAAGAAGTAAACTGGGCTGAAATAGTAAAGCGCTCCATCCGGAGCACTTTTTATTGGGATAGGTGGCTGATGAGCAATTCCAGCGCCTGCTGCGCGGTCTGATTTTTTACGGACACGCGGTCGCCGGAAAAATGAAAGCAGGCGGCTTTATCTCCCGCTTCACTTCTAATGCCGACCCACACGGTGCCAACCGGTTTCTCGGGAGTTCCACCGCCTGGTCCTGCGATACCGGAAATGGAAACCCCAATTATCTTGTTGATATCCTGTTCTTCTTTAAAAGCTTCACACACTCCCCTGGCCATTTCCAGCACGGTCTCGCGGCTGACCGCGCCAAATGATTTCAATGTTGCTGATCTTACGCTTATAAAACGTTCCTTGGCAAAGTTGGAATAGGTAATGAATCCGCCCAGATAGTATTCAGATGATCCGCTAACACTGGTGACCAGATTTCCCAGCAAACCGCCGGTGCAGGATTCTGCAGTGGCAAGCCAAAGCCCCTTTGATTTCAGTAAACGGCCAACTTCCTGTGATAGTTGATTTTCATCAGGCATGTTGCAATTATACCTACCGGTAAATCAAAATTGTTTTATAATGAAATCTACCATATTTATCTAGTTAAATAAATGAGAGGGCTGAACAGCCCTTTTTCTTGTGTTATGATAATTTCCTTGAGGTTGAATGGACGAACAATTTACGCCGCGCGATGAGCGCGATCAGTTTGAAGACCCGCTTTTAAAAAACCCAACCCCTGAAGACTCCACCCAGTTATTCCAACTCTGGGACCGTTTTTGGGCATATATTACCAAACTCGGTATGGGCAATATCGCCCTGCGTGCCGGTTCGGCGCTAGTGACGGTCAGCATGATTGGGCTCGTTATCTGGGTGATGAAAGGTTTTTTTATTCCCGGAGAAAAAACTGATCTGTCCGCCAGCTTGCCTGAAGCTGCCGCGCTTGAAGGGCTCGTGGAACTGCCATCCTATGAAGGGGTTGCTCCGGTGGAAGGGTTATCGCCCTCCGCCAATACAAAAAACACCGCTTCGATTGCAGATACTACTTCACGGTATGATTTTGTAACTTATGAAGTAAAAACGGGGGATTCGGTCTATTCAATCGCGGAATCATTTGGATTAGAACCCGCATCATTGCTTTGGACTAATATTGATACCTTGTTTGATAATCCTGCCTTTATTTTACCTGGCCAGGTATTGAATATACCTCCTGTGGATGGTGTCTTGCGTGCCTGGGTAAAAGGTGACGGCCTAAACCCGGTCGCGGAATTTTATAGCGTTACACCCGAGGATATTATTAATTGGCCGGGCAATAACCTAACTGTGGAAACCATTGGTGATTTTACCAATCCAAATATTCAAGAAGGCACAAAATTATTCATTCCGGGTGGAACTCGCCCATTTATTGACAAGTTGGCGATTATCTTTGAACGCGAAACTACTGCTGAATCTCTTATCTGGGGCGAAGGCAAATGCGCACCAACCAACTTGGGACCTGTAGGCGTTGGCATCTATGTCTGGCCAACAACCGAGACCCGCATCTCGGGCTTTGAATGGGCGCCGGATGTTGGTCACTATGGCGTGGATATCGGCGGAAAGTCCGGAAACCCGATTTACACTGTTGATAACGGCGTCGTAGTCTATGCCGGCTGGAGCAACTGGGGTTACGGGAACGTGATCGCGATTGACCACGGTGATGGCCTTCAAACCCTCTACGCGCACCTGGACAGCTTCAATGTCAGCTGCGGCGACTTTGTCTATCAGGGCGACACCATCGGCTTTATGGGCAGCACTGGCAACTCCAGCGGCCCGCACCTGCATTTTGAGATTCGTAAAGGCCTAACACGACTCAACCCTCACAATTACATCGGTTGATCTGGCGGATAGCACTGCCCCTGATGATTGTCTGTATAATCAGGGATGAGGTGGAAAATGGAATTCCGATCAGACGCGCGCCCTTCCCCGATCGCAGGCACCTGGTATCCAGGCGATCCGGTAAAACTGGCCAAACAAATAGATTCCTTCCTTGATGCTGCCAGGTTATCCGATGACGACCTCACCGGCAGTATCATTGGTCTGCTGGCACCCCACGCCGGGCACCGGTATTCCGGCCGCACAGCTGCATACGCCTATAAAGCCGTTCAGGGAAAACCGCGTAAGCTGGCGGTTATCCTTTCACCATTTCATCCTTATTTTCAGGGCGAATTTCTCACCACAGCCCACAGCGCTTACCAGACACCCCTTGGTAATATCCCGATAGCGAAAGAGGAACTGCAAACACTTGACGGCTTGCTAAAGAAACAAGGCCTGGCGCTTACTCAAATTCCCGGGGATGAAGAACATTCCCTCGAAATTCAGCTTCCTTTTCTGCAGCGCGCCTGGAAAACAGATTTTGAACTTCTGCCGCTGATGGTGCGTTCTCAAGACCCGCAATCCCTTAACCGCCTGGCTGAATCCCTCTATCAGGTCATTAAGGGAAAAGATTTCCTTCTGGTCGCGAGTTCTGACCTCTCCCATTTTTACCCGCTGGAAACTGCCGAAGCGCTGGACGCGGAAATGCTGCGTCGGATCAAATCCTTTGACCCATTGAGCGTCCTCTCTGCCGAAACAGATGGTTCTGCATTCGCCTGCGGGGCAGGCGCTGTGGCAGCCCTGCTGTGGACATCAAAGTTAGCTGGCGCGGATAAAGTGCAAATTCTCAATTACAGCACCTCGGCGGATGCCACCGGTGACCCAAGCTCTGTGGTCGGTTACGGCTCGGCCGCGGTTATTGCATCTACTTTTAAGAAATAATTCCGATCCATGAAAATGTTCGCCAGAGTCGCGGTAAACGTCCCTGAGGTCAGAGACCTGTTTGATTACGCCATTCCCCCGGAAATGACCGGATCAATTACATCTGGCAGTCTGGTGGAAGTTCCTTTTGGCAGCCAGAAGGTGCAGGGGGTGGTGACAGAATTACTGGACCAGCCGGAGGTGGCTGAAACAAAGCTAATAGCTGCCCTGATAGATGAATTTCCGGTTTTATCAGTAAACCAATTAAAGTTAGCCTTTTTCCTGTCAGAAAAATACCTGCAGCCGGTTTCCGGGTTCCTCATAGCCATGCTTCCTCCCGGGTTGCACCAACAATCGGATACGTTGTTCAAACTAAATCTGCCGGCAGATTTTAAACCTGACAGTCTGCCGGATATTTCACGCCGGATAATCAAGAAACTTTCCGAGCGCAGCCCGCTCCGCGGACGCCAACTGGACAGGGCTTTCAAGAATGTGGATTGGCGCAAGTCCGCCCGCGCTCTGGTCAGCAAGGGCTTACTGGTCAGCCAGCCTGTGCTTCCCGAACCAGCGGTGCACAGAAAATATTCCCGGTCTGTCTTTATATCCTTTCAGCCGCAGGAATTGGAATCGGTGATCTCTGCGTTGGGGTTTAAGGTTTCCGCCGCGTCCACCCGAAGGCTTGCTGTTATGCGTTTGTTGGCTGGCGAGAATGAACCCGCTGAAATATCCTGGATTTATGCCTCGACCGGCGTAAAATCATCCGACCTGCGCTGGCTCGAGCAAAAAGGATTAATCCGCTTCGAGACGGAAGAGATTTGGCGCGATCCACTGAAAAATGCGCAGGCAGACCCGCATTACGCCCCCGCGCCTGTTTTAACTGCAGAGCAAAGCGCCGTCTGGGGCAGGATTGAAAATTTGATGGATCATCGCGCCTTTGTTAAACCGGTCTTGCTGCACGGCGTAACTGGTTCCGGAAAGACCGAGCTCTATATGCGTGCGATCAAAAAAGCGCTTGCCCAAGGGCAGCAGGCAATTGTCCTTGTTCCAGAAATTTCGCTGACGCCACAGACCATAGAGCGCTTTATGGGCCGCTTTCCCGGAAAGGTGGGGGTTATCCATTCAAAACTGTCGCCCGGAGAACGGTATGACACCTGGCGGCGCGCCCGCGGCGCTGATTTTTCTATCGCCATTGGCCCGCGCAGCGCGCTCTTCACTCCCTTCCCGAATACCGGCGTGATCATCCTGGATGAATGCCACGATGAATCCTATTATCAGGCTGAAATGGGACCTTCTTTTCACGCCGTAGAAGCAGCTATCGCTTTCGGCAAATTGAGCAAAGCGCTGGTGATTTTGGGAACTGCCACTCCGGATGTGAGCCTGTATTTCCGCTCCACTTATGAAAAATGGCCTTTGCTGATATTGCCGACGCGTGTAGCCGCACAAATCAGCGGAACGCCCTCAGCCAAAGTTTCGGATTCACTGCCCCTTCCAAAAGTTGAGGTGGTGGATATGCGCGCGGAATTGCGCGAGGGAAATACATCAATTTTCAGCCGCAGCCTGGCCGAAAGCTTGAAAGATGTTCTCGCCAAACAGCAGCAAGCCATTCTACTGCTCAACCGGCGCGGCAGCGCAAGCTACGTCTTTTGCCGCGACTGCGGGTATACGCTAAAATGCCCACGCTGTGATTTTTCTTTAACTTATCACCGCAATTCATCCTCGATGGTGTGCCACACCTGCGGTTACATACGTAAAATGCCGGGCAATTGCCCGCAGTGCGGCAGCAAACGCATCAAGCAGTTTGGCACCGGCACTGAAAAAATTGAGGCAGATCTGCAGGTTATGTTTCCTTCCGCACGGTTGCTGCGCTGGGACGCAGACACTTCCAGCGGTAAAGGCGCTGAAGAGGTCATACTTTCACATTTCAGGCAGCACAACGCGGATATTCTCATCGGCACCCAGATGCTGGCCAAAGGGCTTGACCTGCCCCTGGTAACACTGGTGGGGGCAGTATTGGCGGACGTGGGGCTTAACTTCCCGGATTACCGTACTGCCGAACGTACTTTCCAGCTGCTGACCCAGGTGGCGGGGCGCGCCGGGCGCAGCGCGTTGGGCGGTAAAGTAATCATGCAGACCTTCCAGCCGGAGCATTATGCTATTCGGCGGGCGTCCGAACATGATTTTGCGGGTTTTTACAGAGAGGAACTGGCTCACCGCAGAGAACTGCGCTACCCGCCCTTCACGCGCATAGTGCGCTTTGAATGCCGGGATACGAATTCTGCCAAAGCGCAGCAGGCAGCCAATGATCTGTTCAGCCGACTTGAACGCCTGGTCAGTGCGAGCAGCGATAAAACCCTCGAGGTATCCGGCCCGACTCCCCCCTACTTTGCAAAACGCAGTGGCCTGTTCCGTTGGCAGGTTATTCTTAAGGGCACAAGTCCTGTAAGATTACTTAAAGGCGAATTTTTCAGCGGCACCCGTATTGAAGTTGATCCCCCCTCCCTTTTGTAGCCCAGGCATTCATGCCTGGGGTTGATGTTGAATTTGAGGTTGTCTCAAAAGTCAAATTGTAAGAATATTAAGTAGTTAAAGTGGGGGCAAACCATAAGATTAGCGCAAATTTCTTCTTAATTTTTAAAAAAATTACCTGAAATTTCACCAAAAGTGGGAGAAAAAAAGAGGCTG
>JAUYCC010000100.1 GCA_030692365.1 Pelolinea sp.
ACGCATCCTACGCAGCGAAGCCGAACGCCTGCCCTTTGATGCCAACTTCGTCATTATGGACGCGGACGACCAGGTCTCGATCGTCAAAAGAATAGTGAAAGACCTGAACCTGGATGATAAACTCTACAGCCCGACCGCCATCCACAATGCCATTTCCAACGCCAAGAACAATCTAATCGGCGTTGAGAATTTTCCCTCCCGATCGTACCGCGATGAGATCAACAAGCGTGTGTTTGAAAAGTACGAGCAGGTGCTGCGCAGCAGCAACGCGCTGGATTTTGACGACCTGCTGCTGTGGGCGGTGCGCCTGTTTGAGGAAAACCCGGATGTGCGCGAGGCTTACGGCAAGCGCTTTGAACATGTGCTGGTGGATGAATTTCAGGATACCAACCTGGCGCAGTACGACCTGCTCAGCCATCTGTCCTCCTGCCACCACGCCCTGTTTGTGGTGGGCGATGAAGACCAGTCCATCTACCGCTGGCGCGGGGCGGATTACCGCAACGTGCTGCGCTTCCAGAGTGACTATCCGCAGTCGGTCAAACTGCTGCTGGAAGAGAACTACCGCTCCACACAAAATGTGCTGGACGCGGCGCAGGCTGTGATCAACGAAAACAAAACCCGCACGCCCAAGAACCTGTTCTCCAAACGCGGCAGCGGCGCGCAGGTGGTTTTGTATGACGCGGTGGATGACCATGCCGAGGCGGCTTATGTGGTGGAAAGCATCATGGAACGCATTGCCGGCGGCGAAAAAGGCGGCGAGATCGCGGTGATGTACCGCACCAACGCCCAGTCCCGCCTGTTGGAAGAAGCCTGCTTGCGCAGCAGCCTGCCCTACCGGCTGGTTGGCGCCCAGCGCTTTTACGGCCGGCGCGAGGTGAAAGACCTGATCGCCATGCTGCGCCTGGTGCACAACCCCTACGACTCGGTCAGCCTGGCGCGTGTCATCAACATACCGCCGCGCGGCATCGGCAGCAAGACGCTGGTAGACCTGAACCTCAAAGCCCAGGAGCATAACGTGCTGCCTGCCGATGTTTTGCTTTCCCTCGGCACCGAAGGGCAGAAATCACCCTATTGGGAACCGTTCTCCGCGCGCGGCGCAACGGTCCTTTCGGATTTTGGCGCGCTGCTGGCCAACTGGCGCGAATTCGGCCAGAGCCACCCCCTGCCGGAGCTCTTTGACCGGCTGTTGAAAGACACAAACTACAAAACCTATATGGAAGACGGCACCGAGTTCGGCGAAGACCGCTGGGATAATATCCTGGAGCTGCGCCAGCTTGCCTACGAATACGAAGAGCGCGGGCTGACCGAATTTCTGGAAAATGTGGCGCTGGTCTCGGATCAGGACACCCTGCCCGATGCGCCTGAAGCGCCAACCCTGCTCACCCTGCACGCCGCCAAGGGGCTGGAATTTTCAACCGTGTTCATCATCGGGCTGGATGAAGGCCTGCTGCCGCACAGCCGCTCGCTGGAAGACCCCGAAGAGATGGCCGAGGAGCGCCGCCTATTTTATGTGGGCATCACGCGCGCCAAGAACCACCTCATCCTGGTACGGGCCGGGCTGCGCAGCAGTTACGGCCGTTTTGATTACACACAACAGTCGCGCTTTCTGGATGACATCCCCGAAGCTCTGCTGAAGCGCGAGGGCGTCAGGCTTGGCCTGCGCAGCGTCAACCCGCTCAGCCAGCCACGCTGGCAGCCCTGGTCAACCACCGGCTTGTCCGGCAAAGCGGCTGAACCGCCCAAAGAGCCAGGTTTCAAGGCGGGCATGCGCGTCATTCACCCCATCTGGGGCGACGGCATGGTGGTGGAAACGCGCCTGATGGGCAGCGATGAAACCGTGACAGTGATGTTTGAGACGGCCGGATTAAAAAAGTTGGCCGCGTCATTGGCCAAACTGGAAATTATTTCAAAATAGCGGGGGTGTTGAAAAAGACCCTAAAGGTTTATTCAGGACGTCAAAACTTGGAAAATATTGAAAGAATTGGACTGTTTTTAGGGTTGAATTCTGTTTAAAACCTTTTGGGTCTGGCCTTTCTTTTTGGTTTTCAACAATCTCCGGGGTTACTCTTTTAGGAAGACGAACGAGTTGCCTATCCCATTAATTACGTCCTGATAGGTTTCCGGATGCTTGTCAGTATAGTTTAGGGTAAAGATATTGAGCTCGCTGCCGTTCAGCCAGAAGAAAGTATAGCCGCTCGTTCCGGTTTTGCTGTTCTCCCAGTCTGTGCGGACACGCCCGTCCTCGAGCACCTCATCGGCAATAATGCTCAGGTCAGCGCCATAGCGTTCCTTCATCAAACCAATGGAGATCTGTCCGATATCTTTTTGTGCCAGCAGCGCCTGGGCGTTCAGGGTAATGATTTCAGCGCTGGCTTCCTTATCGGGGGACGCGATGGTTTCAATGATTCCCCCGTCAACGCTTTCCTCATCTCTCGTCAGGCTCCAGCCCAGGGGAACGGTGATCTCAAACACGCCGGAGGGAGATTGGTGTGTTTTCCTGAATTTGTAAGTCTGCTCCGGCTTTATGTAAGCTGTCTGGGTTGTGACGTTTTCGGCAATCTCCTGAAAGGTGTTTTTATAAGTCTCCCAGACAGTTTCATAGGCCTGGAAAGACAGCGTGTATAGCGCCTGGCTGCGCTGGTAGAAAACATCCATTGAGTACCATTTTTGGTTACCCTTCAGGAATGAAGAGGAAACGATAGTCTTTCCGCCAGAATCCTCACGCCTTAGCTGCCTGTATTCTTTTACGCCGGCGTACAAAGAAGCCACCATGTTATCCACATAAGTTTGGTAATCTTCGGGGGAAAGCTCATACCCGCTGGGTTCCACCGCGGCTTCCATCCAGGCGGTTTTATCGGGGCTGATAAATTTGGCGTAGGAATCATCTTCGTAATCCAGCGTCCATCTCAGCGGTGGGTAGAAACTGAGGGATAAGGAAGGTAATGAATAGAATTTATTATCCATCGTCAGCGGCGGCACGGTGGGGGTAGGCGGAACGCTGGTCGGCGCGGGCGTGCCCATCACATTGGTGCGCGACTGGATTGGCGTGGGCGTTGCTTCATAACCCGGCGCCATGCGCACGCGCGGGCCGCCTTCGCAGGCTGCCAGTAATAACGCGACAAGCAAGAGAAGGTGACTCTTTGGGCGCATGGTGTTCATTTTACCCTCTCATCCAGGTCATTCGTGCCCGAATGAATTGACCGCCGCGTCCAGGGTGGTCTTATACATGTCCTCAAAGTCATTATCCCAGACGATACTGAAGATATACATGGAACTGCCAAAGGAATCAAAAAACGAGATTCCGCTCACCTTGCGCTGCGCCGCGCTCCATGCCAGGCGCTCACGCCCGTCAGGCAGGGCTTTATCATGTGAGACGCGCAAATCATAGCCGTAAAGTTTGCGCATGATCTCCAGGGTTTTAAAGGCTTTTGCCTCGCGTTTTATCAGCGATCCCTGCCGGTAAACCGCCACCTGCACCGCCGCGTGCATATCCGGCGAGAGAAAGCCTTCAAGCTGGGTATTTTCAATGCTGGCGACATCGGCATACCTGGACCAGGCCGTGGGTACCTCCAGGGTAAACAATACATCCGGTGCGGAATATTTGCGGGTCTGCGCGTAAATCGACGCGCCGGATAAAGCCTCGGGGTGAAAAGCAACCTTTGCATTGACCTCATCAAATAACGCTGCATATTTTTCCCAAAGTGCCTGTTCAGCGCTGAGGCTGAGCTGGTAGGCACCGGCGCCCGAGCGGGTGAAGAAATCCTCGCTCTGCCAAGGGATTTCCCCTTCCCGCCAGACCGCGCTGATGGAGATCAGACCTTCATCAGTCTCGCGGGAAATTTCACTGTAAGCTTTCTTCTCGCTGTAGGTGTAAACTACCTCCGCGTTGACCAGAGCCTCAAACGCGGGCTGCACCAGTTCGTAACCGGTGGCGGTGGCACGCAGTGTGATATTGGCTTTACCGTCCGGCGGCTGGCAATCCACCCGATATTCCCCGCTTTCGCTGCAGTTCCAGTCCAAAGGGAAGAAAATTTCATACGCGCCCGATGGAGAGGTATAGGGCTGAGCGCTGAGGGTTGTGTTTGCAGCCTCTGTGGGAGTAATCTGGGCTTGTGGGGATTCTTCTACGACAGGTGTTTCATCAGCAACATCTGGGGACGGCATAATTGCTGGTGCGGCTGTCGGCTGGCAGGCTGAGAGCGACAACAGGCTTAAAACTATAAAGAAAAGCAGGAAGGTTTTTATTATTAATTTCAACTGATGTCCATTCATCTTGTTTCCGCAATCCACCATATCCTCAATTATAAGGGTGTTGAAAAAGATCCTATATAGTGCTCACTTTCGCTTTGGTTTTTTTCCGAAAAAAGAAATAAAAAAGAGCGGCGAGAAACAAGTGCCGCTCTCTTGTCTACAAATATCTCAAGCTTAGTCCGCGTACACTACCAGATTGTCAAATTCCCAATCCAGGATGGTATTTTCACCGACCTTGAAATACACCCCCAGATCGCCTTCCTGAATGCGGTTGTCTTTAAAATCTTCCTGGAATTTACCATTAATATAGAATGAGAATTTATCGCCATCGGTAACTACGGTCAGGGTATTAAATTCGTCCAGCGGATTGATATCCTCACTCTTGCGGCCGTTGATCAGGTTGGTCTGTTTTTCACCGCGCACCATCATAAAGTAATACAGGCTGTTGTTGTCAATCGCAAAATAATAGTAAAGGTCATCCTCCGGGTCTTTCTTCAGCATGATGCCCCATTTATGGTATGGGTGGCCGGAGTGGCTGGCCAACTTGCCTTCCACCTGGACGACGAAATCTCGCGCGCCCTTGACCGGTATCATCGACCAGGCGTCAGCGCCCTTCTTCACATCCATGCGGATGGTATACAGGCCTTTATAGATTTCGCTCTTCATATCCAAATACTTGCTGTCAAATTCACCAACCGGCATAAGGGTGTCATCTGGATTTTCAAAATCTTCGCAGAACAACAGCGGATAGGCCGGTTCGCCCGGTAACTCAATATTGGCCGCGCAGGCCAGCATCGGGTCAACCTGCGGTTGTTCCTCTTCCGCCACTACCGATTCCGGGGTTGGTGGCTCGGAAGTGGGGGTTGGCGCCGGCTTTCCTCCGCACGCAGCTAAAACCAGCGTGAATAAAACCAAAATAGCAATTGTCCTTATTTGCGTTTTCATAATCTCCTCCAATGTTTTTTTATCTGGTTAATATTATAGTGCTTGCAGGAAAAAAATCTACTTAATAATAAGATTCTTCCAATTCGTAAATAGTACTTTCCATAAGATCTAATGCTTCGTGCAGGGTGGCCGCATCAAACGCCAGCCGCGCGCCAGCCGCTTTGAACAGCTCCGGCAGGCTCACGGTGCCGCCCAGCCTTAAGGCACTGCGGTATTGCTCTACCGCATTATTCTGGTCTTTAAGCGCGTTCATCCATACCTGGGTGGCGCCCAGTAACGCCAGACCGTATTCCACATAATAGAAAGGCACGGTATGAATGTGGCCCTTGCGCTGCCAGCCAGTCATCATCACATTCTCATACCCGCTCCAGTCAATATAAGGCCTGAAACGTTTTTCCAGTTCAGCCCATTTGGTGTCGCATTTATCCGGGTCAATACCCTCATTCGGATTTTCATACGCCCAGTGCTGGAAGGCATCCAGAATTGCCATATACGGCCAGAAACGCAGGTTGAGCTCCAGATGGTCCACCCGCGCGCGGGCGGCATCCGCCGCGCTGTAATACCCGCCGAATTTATCTTCAAGGTAAGGGTAAGTCAGGTATTCCATAGCCATCGAAGCAACTTCCGCAAATTCCATGGGAACATTGCTTTCGCTGCGCTGCTGGTGATAAGGCAGGTGAAAAGTCTCAAAAGCATGGAAGGAGTGGCCGCCCTCATGCATCAGGGTCAGCACATTCTGGTGGGTGCCCACCGCGTTGGCAAAAATGAACGGCCGTTCAGCATTTGAAAATGTCGTGCAGTAGCCGCCGGTGGCTTTATTCTTGCGGTTGCCCAGATCCAGCAGCCCATCGCGGTCCATGGTATCGAAATACCCTCCAAAAGTTGGATCCACTTTGTGGAAAATCGCGGAAGCTTTATCGGTCAATTCGCGTACATTGGCAAACGGCTTGAGCGACGGTTTGCCAGAGAGGTCCACATACAGGTCATAATAGCGCAGATCTTTTATGCCTAACTTTTTCTTGCGGCGCTCCGCCAGACGGTTGACGGCCGGCACAACTGCTTCTTCAATGGCTTTATGAAACGCGTAACAATCCTGGGGAGAGTAATCAAAGCGGTTGAGCTGCTGCCAGCGATATGCTCGGAAATCGCTTTTTCCGGCGTTTTGGGCAATCTGCTTGCGCAGCGCAAAAAAGTCTTTCCACTGCTGGTTGATAGCCTGCCTGTCCGCCAGCTGTCGGTTTGCCAGCTTTTCCCACGCTGATCTGCGGGTTTCCCGGTCGGGGTCGCGCAACACAGCTTCCATCTGAAGGACTGTTTTTTCTTCACCCTGCCACTCAACGGTTTGCGCACCCAGAACTTTGTCATGTTCTTTGCTTAATTTTTCCTCTTTCACCTGCAATGGAAGGTTTTCCTCACGGAATAAGGCTGCGTCCGCGCGCATATTGCGCAGCGCGATTTCAAACCCGGGAATGGTGAGGCCGCTGGCGAGCAGTTTTTCTTTTAACTTTTGTTCCGCTGTCTTCCACATGGGAAAAGTTTCTTCCATGTAGGTCTCAAACAGGTTTGTGGTTACTTGGTCAGCGGTGTTTACAGAGGTGGCCACATACAATCGGTTGTAAAGCTCCTCCGCCAGGTCAAATAGGGCTGTCCAACTTGCCAGCCAATCCTTGATATTAGAACTGGTCAATTGCTCTTTTTCCAGTTCGCTGTAATATGGCTCGAAATTTGCCCAACCCCAGGTTATTAATTCTTCGGGTTTGGGATGCTTGTTGATTTCAGTCATGATCTCCCTAAAATAAAAAGTGCGATTTTGATACGCTTATTTTATCCCCACAATTCAGACCTGTTTTAATGATTATACGATTATCTATATTGAATGGTCTACAAATTTCCCTTAGAACAGAATCCGTTTAAAATGATTGTGGGTTTACAGTTATCCATAACCTTAATTCAACAAGACAAATAATGAAACAATTGGTTGTCAATGCCGACGATTTGGGTCTTACACCCGGGGCAACCCGCGGGATTATTGATGCCCATCTGAAAGGCATTGTCACCTCCACCAGCGCGCTGATGAACTCGCCTTACATTGCAGAAAGTTTGGCTCTGGTGAGAAAAGAAGCCCCTGATCTTGGCATTGGCGTCCATTTAGTCCTCACTTGGGGTAAACCATTTCTGCCGCCTGAAGAAGTTCCCAGCCTGGTGGATGGTCACAGGAATTTTTACAAAATTCAACAATTAGCCAGCCGCATACCGAAGGTGAATTTAAAAGAGGTTCGCGCGGAATGGCAGGCTCAGATCCAGGCCTTCATCGCCACAAGTCACCAGCCAGACCATCTGGACAGCCACCACCATTCTTCTTACTCAAGCCAGGGTTTGTTCACAGTAATGCTCGAACTGGCGCGAGAGTACAACCTTCCCATCCGCTACCCTTCAATTCCTGAAAATGCCTTCCCGGGGAATGAAACCATAAAAGATGTTTTGGGGCAATATTCAATCCGCTGTCCGCAGGCATGTATCACCTCTTTTTATGGGCAAGCGGTCAGCATGGCGAATCTGGTCGAAATCATCTCTACAATCCCTGATGGCATCAGCGAGTTGATGTGCCACCCGGGGTACGCCGACCGTGAGTTAATGGATGGCAGTTCTTACAACACTACACGCGAACTGGAATTGCATGTACTTACAAGTCCGGAGGTTAAAGCGGCTGTAGAAAAAAATGGGGTTATATTGGGAAGGTTTTCTGACCTGTAGACATTAAATCAGGTCCACCATAAAAGCCCCCGCGCAGCCTAACAGCGCGGCCTGGTCTCCTTTTTCCGCCAAGACCATCTTAGGCATGGGGAACAGCTGTACTCGCTCTTGCATGATTGGCCGCATACGATCGAGCAGGAAGGGGCGGTGATTGATCACACCGCCGTTAAAGACGAACAAATCTACCGGATGGAAGATAAGCGTATTGAGCGCCGTCTGCGCCGCTTTCTGAACAACGAAGTCCCAGCGCGGGTCGTTATCTGAAACATTGGCCGTATCAGCGCCAAAATATTCCTTGAGCATATCGCCGCCCAGCCAGGCTTCCGGGCAGCCGCGCTGGCCGCAGTTGCACAGTTTGCCATCCCAATCCATGATGTGGTGGCCGTTCTCAAAGGAAAACATATAGTAGCGGTGGTCGTCAATTTTCTTGATATCCGCCGCGCCGATGCCGGTGCCCCAGATGAAGTACACAAAGCGGTCAGTGTGGCGCGCCGCCCCAAAGATGGCTTCGCCAAGCGCCGCACCCTGCGCGTCATGCAGCAGCTTGACCGGAACACCAAAGCGCTCTTTCAGAAATTGCTTGATGGGTTTCATGGTCCAGTCCGGCAGGTTGTTGGCCGTGGTGACCATATCGTCCTTGTCAATGATACCCGGGAAGCAAGCGCCGATGCCTTCAATCTTCTGACCTGCCGAGAGGTCGGCGATACGGCCGCAGAGTTTTTCGATACCAACCTTATAATCCTGCGGGACCGGGTGCGATTCCAACCTGACGATTCTGGCTTCGCCCTCCAGGTCAACCAGCGCGACGCGCATGTTGGTGCCGCCGACATCAATTGAGATATACATGATTTCCCTCCGGAAAAGACTTATTAAATTATACAGGGATGCCTGCAATTAGACGCATCCCTGTAATTTTCCTTCTTATTCTGTGAGTATTTCGGATTAGTCTACTGCAAAGAACATCGCACGGAAAATGATGTACACAAAATACAATCCGATTAGATAGAAGGCATGTACTTTTTTCAATTTTCCTTTGGTAAACCATAAAATACCCCATAAAATAGCGCCAGTTATAGTTTCCCAGGGTAAATCCCACAGGATCAGAGGCCGTGGTACATAGTAAGTGGAAAGCAGCGCACCACCGCCAATTGCCACAAGGGGATTGGTGATGTTAGAGCCCACCAGCGTTCCCAATGAAACGCCATGCTCACCGTGCCGAATGCCTGCCAGGAAAAAGGCATTCAGCTGTTTGTGCTGCCGCCCCGTTCACCCAAACTGAATGGCTGCGTGGAAAGGGCTCATCGCACCCATGTGGAAGAGTTCTATCAGGTGTATGCCGATGATTGGGATATTCCAACCCTCAACAATGTGCT
>JAUYCC010000013.1 GCA_030692365.1 Pelolinea sp.
CTTTCAACCGAATTTCCATAACATTCGGATCGGGTTCGGCAGGGGTTTCTTCAACCATATCAGCAGCGGGTTTCTTCTTGTCTTTGCATTTTTTGCGGGCAGGATGAGCGGGGGTAATCTATACGCCTTCAATTTCATCCAAACCGGGTTGAAGAGCTTTCATGCTCAGCTTAATCTGTTTGCGGCGCCGATTGAAATCAATGATCTTAACTTCAACTTCATCACCGATGCTGACAACATCAGAAGCATTTTTCACATAGCCCTGGGTTAATTCACTGATATGGACCAAGCCTGGTCTTTCAGCGCCGATATCCACTAACGCACCAAAATTTTCAAGTTCTACAATCTTGCCCTTGAGGACCATATCTTTGTCAATTTCGCGCCATTCCAAAGCGAGCGGTTTACGCATGGTTACTTCGATGCGGTCTTCCTGAAGATTGCGGATATAAACATCCACTTCCTGATTTTCTTTAAGGGAATCTTCAACCCGCAGAATAGGTTCATTTTTCTCGGAAATAATTTGTGATACATGCAGCAGAGCAGGTTTTTCAACACCGATATCCACAATGGCGCCGGCCTTGCTGGTTTTAATGATTTTCCCCTTTAAATGCATTTTTCGTTCGAGCTGGTCTGAAGATTTAATACCAGTAATTACATCTGAATTCATTAAACGATCTCTCCTGTCATTGGTCTTAAGCAATCGTCCATTATACTCTTGTGAGAAAACCCTGTCAATTAAGATAATTTCTATTTATTTCCGGTCCGGCTCAATAATATTATTGCCTGGATAAGCTGCGCGTCATTGTTGTTTCGGATATCTTCTTCAGTGATTTGGACTTGATAATCCGGTGTTAATCCCAATTCCTGGATTTGGCGGCCTTTGGGTGTGAGCCACCGGGCGATTGTTATACGCAAAGCGCCGTTTTTATCTCGCAGCGGCACCCAATTTTGGATGTAGCCTTTGCCGAAGGTTTGAGTACCTACAAGCGTCGCACGTTCGAGGTCTTGAAGAGCTCCCGCAGTGATTTCAGAAGCAGATGCAGTGCCTTCATTTACCAATATAACCAACGGTATCTCGGTATTTACAGGATTACCAGTGGCTTGGTACTCTTTTTGTGATCCATCACCCCATTCTTCAATCATCACGGCTCCAGTAGGAATAAAAAGCGAAGTTATTTCAATAGCTGTATCTACATATCCGCCTGTGTTGTTTCTAAGATCGACAATAATTCCTTCAGCTTCTTGATCGAGAAACGCGTTTAATGCATTTGTGAACTCTTTTGTAGAGTTGTCTCCAAACGTGAAGAGGCGGATATAGCCTATCTTCCCTTCTAACATTTCACTGTCGATGGATGGAATTGGTATTACAGCTCTTTCCATTTCAAACTGTAGAATTTCGTCAACCCCTTCCCGTTGGATTGAGATCATTATTTTAGTTCCTGCCGGGCCAAAGATGCGTTCAAGAACCTGTACAGGTTTGAGGTTGGTCATATCTTCGCCATTAATTGCGACTACCTTGTCACCCGGTTTGAGGCCTGCCATTTCGGCAGGTGAATCAGGCATGGGGCTCATAATTATCAAGTAATCTCCAAGGGTATCCACCCACGCGCCAATCCCGGTATATTCACCCTTCAGCGGTGCATTTTGTGAGCGAAATTCTTCTGGGCTCATATATGCGGAATAAGGATCATCAAGGCTTTCCATCATCCCGCGAATGGCTCCGCGGAGTAATATTTCATCGTCAATTGGTTGGTTAAGGTATTGGTTATGAATGACTTCCCATACCTGGTTTAGAGAGCGACGCTGGTCTTCATTTATGCCCAAGGACTGTGTTTTTACAGCTGAGGATTGAAGCGGCAAGTCAACAAAATTTCCTGTAATAACTCCTACCGAAAAGGCAAACAGGAGTGACAATACAAGTAGAACAATAAGTAGCGCTTTATTCTTATTAGGTTGCATCGATATTCCTTATGATTCAAATGGGATTAATGAGGGAAGATCGTATATTGACGAAATCTTTAAATTGTCCTGATATTGTGATCTTTCATCAATCAAAATACTATAAATGCCCATTTTCCTTGCCTGTTCGATATTAGCCGGGTGGTCATCCATGAAGGCGCAACCATCCCATGTGGGTAATTCAGCAATTTCAAGCGCTTTATTGAAAGCTTCTTTGTGAGGTTTTAAATGAGGCATCAAGGTATGAATATCTATGACTTTGTCAATCAAATGACTGATATCCAGGAATTTCAGAATTCGGTCCACATGGTTTCTGTCCGCATTAGTAAAGATAATTTTTCTTTGTGTGTAGGACTCTAATAAGGCCTTTAAACGAATATCATTCTTTAAATGGTCAGCCAAGTTGACGTTATGCACATAATCCAGATATTCAAATTCATTAATTTCAAATCGTTCTTTAAGCCCTAATAACGTTGTGCCGTATTTTTGAAGGCTATATTGTCGAAGCGCCAGGATCTCCGACTCTTCAAGCCCCAGCCTTTCATGCATATAGGTAATTATCCGGTCGCGGATCGCATCCATTAATCCGCTGCTTTTTGGATAGAGAGTATTATCGAGGTCGATAAATAACGTGTGAAACATAATCCCAAAAGTATATCTTTAAATCGCTGAAGGACATTGGATATAATTTCAAAATACTATGTATATTCACGAACTGCCCAAAGAGATTACTTCAAAAATTGCCGCTGGTGAAGTTGTAGAGCGTCCGGCATCAGTCGTCAAGGAATTAATTGAGAATTCCATTGATGCAGGCGCGAGTGAAATAAATATTCGGATCGAACAGGCTGGTCGGAGGTTGATCGAAGTAGAAGATGATGGGATCGGTATCCCGGCGGATGAATTGAAGTTAGCTGTTAAACGGTATGCCACCAGCAAGATATCATCCATTGAAGACCTTGATAGGATCAGTTCGCTTGGATTTCGTGGAGAGGCTTTAGCATCTATTGCGGCGGTTTCCCGGTTTAGTCTGGAAAGCCGGACCAAAAACCAGGATAGCGGAATGCGATTGTTGGTTGATGGGGGAGCCGAGCAGTCTATTGCACCAACCGGAATGAAACAAGGCACACGTATTAGAGTTGAGAACCTTTTTTTTAATGTACCTGCACGTCAAAAATTTCTTAAAAAAGATGCCACTGAAAGGCAATTAATAACAGAACTGATAACCCGATATGCACTTTTCTATTCTGAGATCAGATTCCAACTTACCCAGGAAGGTCGACCCATATTTTCCTCCTTTGGTAATGGTAATCGCAGGGAAATTCTTTCGAGGTTATACGACCTAGAATCCGCACAAAAGTTTTTAGATATCGTCTTCCAGGATACTTTCGTAAAAACAAACGGTTTCACCAGCCCATTAAATTTGACATATTCCAACCGAAAACAGATATTCTGTTTTATCAATGGCAGGTTGGTATCCGATCCTACGCTTACAGCAGCCATCATCCGCGCATACCATGGATACTTAATGGTTGGTAGATTTCCAGCCACCATTCTCTTTATTGAAATATCTCCAGAGGAAATTGATATCAATGTGCATCCCACTAAAGACGAAATCCGGTTTCGGGATTCAGGCCGTGTCTTTAGTGTAATCCATACCGCCGTCCGCAGGACTTTGTCTGCTTTTTTACCTTTACCAGATCTACCATTACCAATCTGGAATACACCCGGTAATTCAGAAAGAGTTATTGATCCAGGGTGGGAATTCGTTAAAACAGAGAACCATCAGGAAATCTCGCCTATCCCCTTAGGTATTGTTTTTCCACAACAAAGAGAGAACCCCATTATTGGCAAAGTACCCATATTGCGATTGATTGGTCAACTTGGTCGGACTTATATCGCAGCGGAAGGACCGGATGGGTTGTATCTAATTGACCAACATGCCGCACATGAACGGATTCTATTCGAAAGAATGCAGGCCCAACCACAAACGGGAACCATATCACAATTTTTACTTAATCCTGAAACCTTGCAGATTCCATCTCGGTTAAAAGAAGTATTTGAACTGCAACGTCCAATTTTGGAGAAGATTGGTTTCAGATTTGAGGATTTTGGTCCAGACACAATTCGGATCACCGCATTACCGTTTGTTATTCAAAAAATGAGTCCCACAGAAGCAATTCTAGGCGCACTTGAATCGGATGAACATCAAGATGGACTTGTGGAAGGGAAAATAG
Organism: Pelolinea sp.; assembly: GCA_030692365.1. Lineage (GTDB taxonomy): Bacteria > Chloroflexota > Anaerolineae > Anaerolineales > Anaerolineaceae > Pelolinea. The sequence goes on from JAUYCC010000013.1 coordinate 4,194, forward strand.
ACAGGCGGATAATATTAAATATTTGCAAAAAAGCCGCTATTAAAGGCGGCCAGATCCTATCCAGCCAGGAGCAGGAACAACTCATCAGAGATTTGGAAAATTGCGATTCGCCCAGAACTTGTCCGCATGGCAGGCCGACAATGATTCATATATCGGTTGATCTGCTTGAAAGGCAATTTGGCAGGTTGGGAAGCAGATGAATCATTTTTTAAGCGAAGTATTCTCCCAATTTACCCACACCTTGCTCGACATCCATTCTAAGCAGAACATTTGCATTTTCATCCAAATTAGTCTGCCCAAGGTTATTAATTAATAACCTGGCGCCATTCATTAGCGCAATTTCTGGCAATGAATTGGCCGGGGATACTTCAAGCGAGGAACCGACAATCAGAATTAGGTCGGCGAGCAGACATTCCTGATAGGCTTTATTCCAGATATCTTGGGGAAGCGATTCTCCAAATAAAACAACATCCGGTTTGATAATGCTTTTACAGTCTGAGCATCTTGGGAATTCTTCACTTTGAGTGATTATTCGATGAAAATAGTCACGGTTGTGTTTCTTTCCGCATGAAGGACAAGTTGCTGTTTGAGCAGAACCGTGAAGTTCGAGCACGTTTCGTGACCCGGCTTTATGGTGCAAGCCGTCAATATTTTGGGTGATGACTGCTTTGATAATTCCCAGGTTTTCCAATTGAGCCAAACATAAATGAGCGGAATTAGGTTTCGCGGATTCCGCATTAATGGCCAATGGGCGAATCCAGTCAAAAAAATCTTTAGGACTTTGTCTGAATGCCCAAATCGATGCTACTTTGAAAGGGTCACTGTGATTCCATAATCCTGATTGGGGTGAGCGGAAATCAGGAATTCCGCTGGGTGTTGAAATCCCGGCGCCTGTGAAGGCGACAGCGTAGTTGGCTTTAGATAATAAGTTGGCTGCCTGCTTGATAAGGTTCTTATTTGAACTTGAGGTGAATACTTTTTCAATATCCATAGCGATATTATAGCTAGGTCAGAATGCTATAATTTTCGCATGCTCCTACAAAAAGTTCGTTCAATTCTCAAGAAGGATTGTAGTTTTCCGGATGAGAGAAAATTCCTGGTTGGCATTTCCGGCGGACCGGATTCTGTTTGCTTATTGGATGTTCTTTCTCAACTGCCTTATGAGATTGTTGTAGGCCATTTAAATCATAACCTGAGACCATCATCTAGCGAAGAAATGGCGTTCGTTGAAAAGATAGCAACAAAATATGGCTGCAAATTTATTGGGAAAACAGCTAATATCCTGAAATTGTCTGAGTTAAATAAAGTTGGTATTGAGGAGACTGCGAGAAAGGAACGCTATCGTTTTCTTTTCAGTGCTGCACAAAATGAAAATGCAGCTGCTGTATTTGTAGCTCATCAGGCGGATGACCAGATTGAGACTCTATTAATGAACCTCATCAGGGGAGCGGGACTTGAGGGTATGTCCGGGATGCGGGTGATTTCGATTAGTGAATTTCATCCAAGTATTCCCTTAGTAAGACCGTTATTAAAAACCTGGCGGGAAGACATTATGAATTATTGCCGCTCTCATCGGCTGGAATTCAGACTGGATGAAAGCAACCAATCGCTTACCAACACCCGGGTAAACATCAGAAATCATCTGATTCCGGAACTGGCTAAATATAATCCAAATATCAAAGTCACACTCTTGCGTACACAGCAAGTGATGGAAGAAGACTTTAATTATTTTCAGGAATCAATATCTGCTGGTGTGAAAGAAATTCACCTGACTAGCGAAAATGATACAGTTTACCTGGATTTATCAGGCTTCAGAAAATTACCAAAAAGCCTGCAGCGTTTGGTAATTAAAGACACTCTGGAGAAGTATTTCTTTGGTCAAGAGACAATCAGTTTTTCTAATATTGAGTATGCCCGAAAGATGTTTGCTCGGGAAATAAAAAGATCATCATTAAAAATTTCCGATGATTTATACGCATTTACCACTGGGGGGAGGGGAATTCTTACCAAAAGCAGTGAATGTGGATGGGATAGCAGCTTGCCAAGAATTGAAAAAGAATTGAAAATAGTCGCGGAATCCGGGAAATACCCGATTGGCATAGGATGGCAGCTTGAAATTGAAGAAATCCCCAAGAATCAAATCAGCGAAGATTATAGGAATAATAAGGATCCCTTCAAAGCCTATATTGATAAGGATCAGGTAAAAGGAATTATTACCATTAGGCCGTGGATCAAAGGCGACAGATTCCGGTCGCTAGGGATGAATGGCAAATCAATTAAGCTTTCTGATTACTGGATCAACCGGAAGGTATCGCCGCAAGCGAGAGTTTATTGGCCATTGGTCCTATACCAGGACGAGATTATCTGGATTCCGGGTTTCCAACAATCGCATAATACCAGGATCACCGATGAGACGCAAAATATTATTATTTTTCGATTAAAGAGCAATGCTTAAGCGTGTTTTATTATACCTACCTTAAAAGTTTCTGAAGTTTTAGCTTTATCTCACGCCATTGAATTTTGGATATCCCTAATTTTTGTCGGATTGTGTCCATTTCGATACCCTTACCCACGTCGTTAAGCGCTGAATTCCAGCGGCACATGGAAAAGGACAGATGTTTATCCAGACCGGCGGCTTTGCCCACATCTTCCAAAATATATTCCAGCCTTCTGGGAGACCAGGGGAAAACGGTATCCTCAGGGTGATATTGGGATAAATATTTTTGATAAGCATTTACCCAATCATCCGAGAGTGAAATTTTCCTTTCCTTATTCCGGTCTTTGAGGTCTGGATATCTGACAAACAAATACTTCTCACTTTCACCAGTGAATATATGGGATAGTTTGATATTCAGACATTCGCTTTTCTTGATACCGGTTTCCAGCAATAATTTCAGCAGAACATACGGTCGGCTGTCGTCATTTTCTGAATCACATAATGATTTTGCTGCTTTTAGTACTTTTACTTCTTCTCCCGGGGTCAAAACCTCCGGCAGCGGGCTGATGACTGTATGTTGGACGATTGGTTCTGCGGGATCAACACTTATTCTTCCATGGCTGGCAAGCCATCTAAAGAAGGATTTAATTGTGGTCACCCGGCGGGAAAGGCTCTTTGGAGTGCAGGAAATTCCTCTACCGCGCCCGTTTTCAAGCCATGCGATAAAGCGGTTAAGGTCATTGGTTGTAATAGATCCTACTATTGCATCGGTGGGGAGAAATTTTTGCAGCAATTTAAGATCACCCAAGAATGCTTTAATGGTGAAATCCGAACGTCCCTGATCACGCAAATAAATTTCCCAATAGCGCATCGCAACGGGGATGACAGATTTTTGGTCAATATGGAATGAATCAGAAGGTAAATCCAACATGTTAATAACCTCCAATATTTCGCATAGTTATATATTGAAGTTTACCTGACGGGTATTAGATTGTCAAGCGATTACGGAGTATAAACTACCTCTCTGATGACCTGCCAAACCTTGTTATAGTCTGGCTGGAGCAGGTATGCGCCGTTATTTGTTGGGGAGGCTTGTTCTAATCCAATAGCATAATGGGAAATTCTCGCGGGTTCTGCAAGTATCGCCGGAGCAATGCCAAGGATAGGCAGGATATCAGTTAAAGTTAGGTCGGTTTCAACGTTATTAATTAAGATATTGTAAATCTCAGGCGCCTTGGAGACTGCGTCAAGTGACATTAATTTCTTGAAAATTCCAACTAGTACTTCCTGCGCACGCCGTGTACGGTCAAAATCGCTGGTTGTATATCTGGAACGGACGTACCAAAGCGCCAACTCACCATCCAGATGGGCAGGTCCAGGTCCAATTGAGCACCATGCGCCGCGCTGGTAAGAGAGGTCACACCGATCGGAAGTGTTAGCCGTGGCTTCAATATCAATCCCACCCAGAGTATCAATAATTGCTTTAAACCCGTTAAAGTTAGTCATCATGTAATGATCAATATGAACGGCGAAATTATATTCAAAGGTTGAATCCATTAGCGCAAAACCGCCGGTTTGCATGGGGGTATTGATTCTGTTTTCATCATGGCCTGGAATCTGTACTAAAAGATCACGCGGGAAGGAAACCATCTTTACTTTAGCTTCTTTTGTATAAATTGAGATTATAAGCACAACATCCGTTCGAAAGCCGCTGGTGGGGCGGTAATCAGAACCGAGCACAAGGACATTTATTTGCCCTTCAGGAGATAAAAGCCCCTCGTTTGGTACAAGGGCATTGGTAATCGGCTGCGCGTCTCGGGTTGGGGTGGCAATCTGTTTGAAGGGTTGAAAAGCAGTGGGCCGGCCGCCGATGTTGGCGGATTCCGCAAGCATCTTGATACTGCTTTCGCCCTGACCGGAAAGAACAAGCCAGATGGCCGGAATGAAGCAGGCCAGTAAAAGAACGATGGCCAATATGATTATTAGTATTTTGTTCCTGGATAGTTCCATTTTAAAAGACCTAAACCTTCAGATCAAATACAAATCTGAATATATATTAATAAATATGCAAGATTAATGCCATAATAGCCGGCATTATAGCATGAGATATCAGGGCAATTTTATAGAATAGTGTTAGCCCCAAGTTAAAATGTCACCTAGTTGTCCAAAGATAAGATGTCCCATTGTGTCAGGGGGGTATGAATAGATAAAGGTGTCTTGAATCCTTTCCGCCAGGGGTGATCAGGAGCAGGTTGAAGCGGTTTGCGAAGT
>JAUYCC010000023.1 GCA_030692365.1 Pelolinea sp.
CAAGGGCAGCTTTTTCGATTTCTTCAAATACTGGCTTTAATTGGGCAGGGAATGCAATCCCGATCCAGACAACTTTAGGTCTACGCTCATTTGGGAATACTCCCAGGTTTTGGAATTTCAAATCAAATTGCCTGGTTGTTGAAAAAACAGATTCAAGCCTGTTTTTTATAAGTTCAATATCATTGGATTTGAATTCTCCCAGGAACTTCAGGGTTATGTGAAGTTTTTCGATATTCACCCATCTAATTTCTGAAGGGAGATCTTTTTCTAATTTCTGGACAACCTTATTAATTTCTTGCCGGCAGGCAGCAGAAATTGGTATGGCAAAAAAGGTGCGTAAGGTTTTGTTTTCCATTTCTCGCCTAAATTTTCATAATATTTTACTGTTAAAGCGACCTGGTTCAAACCCGGGTTATCTATGCAGTAAATATGAAGTATGGTATAAGATTAAAACCCTGCTGTGTTCGTGATGCGGCATACAACGTTTTGAACCAACACTTTATAAAATGGGTTTTGCACTTCTGGATGTAACGCGATAGGCATTAGCCAAGGCGGAGCTACCGAGGTAAAACCCAACCTGCGTAAGCAGGTTCAAAACCGAGTCGCACACGGCATGGCGGGGAGTTTTATTAATTAAGTGAGAAATTCGTTTAGTTGCTATACTTTATAATAGTCTTGGACTATTAATCCATTGATAGGAGGTTGATATGGCAATAATTGCAAAATTAATAATTCGTTCAGGCGTTTTAGCCGGCAATGAAAAGAATTTGAATAGTGACCTGTTAAGAATTGGACGGGATCCGGCGAATGATTTTATTGTAGATGATATTGAGGTATCCCGAAATCACGCGAAAATTACCTGTATTGATGACATCTACAAGATCGAAGATTTAAATTCGACAAATGGTACTTTCATAAATGGCAGACAAATAAACCAACCTGAGAAGCTTAAAGACGGCGATTTGATTAGCCTCGGCGAAAACAATGTTTTAGAATTCTCCTCAAAAAAAGAAAGCGCTAAAGTTGAACTGGCTGCAAATCCTGAGCAACAAGCAGAAAAGAAAGAACTTAAAGGCTTTTTTTCAAGAAAGAAAGGTGAATCAGATTTTAAAAGCCTTGAGATTGAAAGAGCCCCAGAAGAAGGAAAGAAAAATTTCTTTAAAGGTTTATCAAAATTGCCAACTTGGGCGATTGTCTTGCTTATTGCTCTGGGATTTTTAATCCTGTTCTGTATCATTCCTTTGATATTTATCGAAATTACCAACCAATGGTGTAGCCTGTTCTCGGGATTTTTCAATGCGATCAGCTCTGGTGTCTGTCCTTGATCCTGAATAGAAGCCGACCATGAGAACCGGCTTTTTTTATGGGCGCTATAATAATTAAACTCAAAAAAACTTATGCAACCAGAAGAAGACCCAGTCTCTCCCAAGTGGAGTACTTCTACCAAGGTAGTTGTTACCCTGTTATTCCTTACAGGTGCAATTGCGCTGCTTATTCATTTTTCCAGTCTGTTAAATACCTTGATCACCGCGTTCATTATTGCCGTGCTCTATCATCCTATTGCAGAATGGATCAAAAGAAAGACCAAACTCCCCTGGGCTTGGTCTGTTAGTATTATTTATTTCTTCACAGTTTTGGTTGTGTTTGGTTTGCTCACCGTTGGAGGTATTGCTCTCATCAACCAGATTGATGGATTGATTAAATTTCTCCAAAATACGCTTTATGAGCTTCCAAACTTTTTCAAACAATTAACCACTACTAGTATTGCCATTGGTCCTTTCAAATTGGATTTTAGTTACATCAATTGGGATCAGGTGGGAAACCAACTCCTGACGACGATTGAACCGATTCTGACAAAGGTTGGGAATTTCTTTGGAGGCATCGCCACCGGCACAGTAGGGGTGATAGGTTCCTTCTTGCTTTCACTATTAATTTCATTTTTAGTAATTACTGAAACTGAAGGAGCGAGAGACAGAATTATTAAGTTAGAAATTCCGGGCTATCAGGAAGACTTTAAGCGGCTTGGAGATAAATTAAATACCATATGGAATAAATTTGTTAGAGGGCAGGCGATTATTTTTCTAGCCCGATTCGTCTTATATCTGGTGATATTAAGCTCATTACGGTTACGGTTTGTGTTGGGCATGGCTTTGCTTGCCACGCTTGGCAACTTCATTCCGTATATTGGCGTAGCCATCGTGTGGATTATTAATTTTTTTGTGGCATTATTTCAAGGCACCACGATTTTTGGACTTGATCCTTTCCCTTACGCAATGATTGTGATGGGTATCGGCTGGATTTCAGATAATTTATATGATACTTTCTTTGCGCCGAGAATTATGGCAAATGTATTGAAGTTGCATCCCGCGGCAGTTCTGGTTGCGGTATTGGTTGGACTTAACCTTTTTGGTATTTTAGGGATGTTCCTCGCGCCGCCAATTCTCGCATCAATTAAAGTGCTAATAGATTATTCGGAAAAGAAACTGCTTGATCAGGATCCCTGGAGTAATATGGGGGATTCAGCAGAACCTGAAACCACTCCGCCATTTTTTGAAAAAATAATAATAAAGGTCAAAGCAAGCATAAAAAAGTTTTTTGAAAATAGAAAACATACCTAAGGAGAAGAATGAAAGAACAGCCCGAAACAAAAATTACCACCCTTGTTGAAGCGGATGATTGTTATTTATATACTGCTGAAGAGCCTGATGGCGAAACAACTTATCATTTGCAGATCAATAATGTAACCCAACATTTTTTTATGGAAGAATGGCAGGAAGCTATGGATTTCTTAAGGAAAGTAGTTGGATCTTTTGAAAACAAAAAATAGCAATGAATTTCTAATGAATCTGGATAACGTTGGTCTATTTAATAAAATAGATCCGAAAGGGATGCTTGAAGAAATCCAGGGGCTTCCCAATCAACTAGCCCGGGCATGGAAAACTGCGGATGGATATCCACTTCCTGTGGAAAACGAGTTTTCCTCCGTTATTATTGCCGGAATGGGCGGGTCAGCGATAGGAGCTGACCTCCTTGTTTCTTACATTGCACCAGAATGCAGAATCCCTGTTAGTGTGCTGAGAGGTTATCACCTCCCATCTTGGGCAAGAGGAAGAGAAATTTTGGTGGTATGTTCTTCCCATTCCGGAAACACTGAAGAGACGCTTTCGGTATTTGGAGAAGCTGTTGCCAATCAATGCACAGTTATGGGCATCTCGAGGGGCGGGCAGTTATTAGAGTCTGCAGCTGAGAATAATTTGGTCGGCTGGAAATTTGACCATAACGGCCAACCGCGCTCGGCAGTGGGTTTTTCGTTTGGTATGCTGCTAAACCTTTTTTCTCGGTTGGAATTGATTCCGGACCAGACTTCAATCTTGAATTCAACCGTTTCGGTAATGCGTGAACATATAAAAGGGATTGATGCCGATGTTCCCGTGTCCCATAACTTAGCCAAACGCATTGCCGGCCAGGCAATGAATAGATATCTGGTAATCCTTGGAGCAGAACATTTGGAACCAATCGCCCGCAGATGGAAAACTCAGATTAATGAACTTGCAAAATGCTGGGCTCAGTTCGAATTTCTGCCTGAGGCTGATCATAATACCCTTGCTGGTCTTGTGTTCCCGGAAGCAAATTTGCAAAATACATACGCGTTATTTTTGGATTCGAAGAATTACCATCCGCGTAATCATAAACGGATGGAACTGACGTTTTCCGAATTCATGCTCGCCGGATTATGCACTGATAAAGTCAATACTCCTGACAATTCAACGCTTTGCGAGATTTGGAAAATGCTTTTGCTCGGTGATTTCGTGTCGTATTATCTGGCCATGGCTTACCAAATTGACCCAACCCCTATTGACGCATTGGAGAATTTTAAAAAGGCGATGTTAAATTAGGTTATTAAAGGCTGGAGAAATCCAGCCATTATTATTGCTTGATTATAGAACATATATGCTATAAAATGTGATAAATAAAGATTATGGTTAGGAAAATCCTTCATGTTGATCTTGACGCGTTCTTCTGCGCGGTAGAAGAAAAATTTGACCCTTCTCTTAAGGGCAAAGCATTTGCAACTGGGGGATCACCTGAAGGGAGAGGTGTAGTATCTTCATGTTCCTATGCCGCCAGGCAATACGGCATTTATTCAGCAATGCCCATGAGGCAGGCTCTTAGAAATTATCCGCAATTGCTGATAGTACGCGGACATTACAAGGATTACAGTAATCAATCAAAAGAGGTGATGAAAATAATCAAAGGATTAACTCCTTTGGTTGAGCAGATTTCAATTGATGAGGCCTTTCTGGACGTAAGCGATCTGCCGGCAGAACCCAAACGCATTGCTTCTGATCTGCAAATGGCAATTTATTCCAAACTTAATTTACCTTGTTCCATAGGGGCAGCTACAAATAAACTCGTCGCTAAAATTGCCACTAACATTAGCAAGTCAAACCATCGGGGAAATACCCCACCAATGGCTATTATGGTGATTGAACCAGGTAAAGAGCAAGATTTTCTTGCTCCACTACCTGTAATTGAAATGTGGGGAATTGGACCAAAAACTGCTGAAGAGCTCAATGAATTGGGAATCAAAACTATTGGAGACATTGTGAGATTCCCGGAAGAGATGTTCATTAAGAAGTTTGGTAATTACGCCCATGATTTGATCCAAAGGGCAAAGGGGATCGATGACCATCCAGTTTCGGACCTAGAAGAGATTAAATCGGTCAGTAATGAAACTACTTTTTTCAGGGATGTGAATGACAAAAAAGAACTTTTACTGGTAATTAAACAATTATCAGAAAAAGTGGCGATGCGATTGAGGCGAAAACATTTATCTGGAAAAACAGTGAAAATCAAAATCCGCTGGCCGGATTTTGTAACCCACACCCGCCAATTAACCTTGTCTCAACCCACAAACCAGGATTCGCTTATCTGTCAATCCGCGAGCGAATTATTTATCCAAGAGTGGACCGAGGGAAAATCAGTTAGGTTGATTGGCGTAGGTGTTACTCATCTCACAACTGAAATTCAACAACTCTCTCTGTTCAGTAATTCGTTCCAGAGAGAAAAGAAGTTGCTAAATGCAATTGACGAACTGCGCGAGAGATTTGGGGAAAAATCAATCCGAAAGGGAATAGATCCGAAGAGTTTTAGATACTGGAAGAATTAAAGGTTGATTGTCTTTTTGTACAAGTCAATAATCCTTGGTGTAATCGTTTCCCAAGAATTAGTGCTTGCGTATTCAAGACTGTTACGGCTCATTTGAAACCGCAATTCAGGCTTACAAATTAACTGGGTCAGACTTTCTTCCAGCGCAACCGGGTCATTATGGGGGACGGTGAAACCAGTAATTCCGTTTTGGACCAGATACTGCAATCCACCGACCTGGGTGGCTACAACAGGTGTTCCGCAGGCCATAGCTTCAAGGGCAACCATTCCAAAGGATTCGTAATTCGAGGGCATGACCACAGTTTCTGCGGCGGAATAATAGTACTGAAGCGTGTTCTGATTTTTTTTACCCATGAAAAGGATCATGTCCCCCACACCTAATTCCACGCATAGCGCTTTGAGACGTTCGATTTCCTGGTTGCCATTGCCGTTTTCAGAATTTGGCTCTCCACCGATGATGTAAAGGTAATGGGGACATGTAGACAGCACGTCTGATTTGCGCATTTGGGCGATTGCTCTAATTAACGTGTCTATGCCTTTTAAAGGCTCTATACGTCCAACAAAAAGGATCATTTTTTCATCAGTCGGGATGTTGAGATATTCTTTTGCTTCATCGTTTGAGATAGGGTAAAACCGCGTAATATCTACACCAGGGGGAATGATCGATATTTTTTCTTTCGGGGCAGAATAAAGTTCGATAAGGTTTTCTTTTTCATCTATGGTTGAAGCAACAATCCGGTCAACCTGATTAATCACCTCTCTTTCCCCATTGATTCTATAATCGCCCTCAATTTCTTCGGTTGACTTGGCTATCCTATTCTTAAGCAAAGCCAAAGTATGAAACATTTGAATAACCGGAATATTCCATTTTTCTTTCAACTGAAGGGCAGCCAAGCCTGACAACCAGTAATGGCTGTGAATTAAGTCGTAGGTGATCCGCTTTGTTTCAGAAAAATTGATTATTCCATTAACAAACTCAGGAAGGTAATTCAGAAGTTCTTCTTTCGGTCTTGGGTTTTCCGGCCCTGCAGGAATATGTACAACACGATTTCCGCAGCCTAATTCATGCAAGACATGTGGAACATGTTCATCCTGCGAACGGGTAAACACATCCGCGTGAATTCCCATGATGCCGAGATATTTGGTCAGATCCCGGACGTACACATTCATTCCACCGGTATCTTTACCACCAAGGGTTGCCAATGGGCAGGTATGATATGAAATTATCGCTACATTCATGATTCCTTAGCAATTATAATTATTGGCTGATATAATCTGCCGAGTGCCACCGTAGCTCAGCTGGCAGAGCAGTCGCTTCGTAAGCGACGGGTCAAGGGTTCGATTCCCTTCGGTGGCTCTTTCTATTTTAGTACAGAGTTATTCCGGGGTATTAATGAATATAAAGAAAATTAGTTTAATCGTTATTTTCGGTCTATCTTTAATGCTGAATTCTTGTTCATTATTGAAATATGACATTTCCATTAATATCAGTAAGCAAAATGATAAATTAAACACGGTGGAAACACCCACCCATGAAATGCCAGTTTATTTTAATTTTGACTGCATTCCAACCCCAGAAAATCCGGAAATTGGCTGGGTGACTCATGTCATTGACGGCGATTCAATCAAGGCAGAAATCAATGGTAAGGAATACGAAATCCGGTATATCGGCATGAATACGCCAGAGTTTTACAGCTCTGAAAGGGTTGCGGCAGAAAAAGCTACCCAAGAAAACAAAAATCTGGTTGAAGGCAAAAAGATATTTTTATTCAAGGACTTCTCAAATACTGATAAATATCAACGTTTGTTGAGGTATGTATTTACTGAGGAATTATTTGTGAATTATGAATTGGTAAAACGCGGTTTTGCGGAATCAAAACTTTATCCGCCTGATATTTCATGCCAAAATCTTTTTGATCACGCTGAAAAATAAAACTTAACCACCACCAACGGGTGTTAGAAAAGAAACATTGGCATTTTCTTTTAATTTATCTTCATTCAGGACGATTTTTCCATCCATAAGCATCATAACATTATCAAGGTGAGTTCTTAGACTTGGGAATTTAGCTTCCAATTGTTGTTTTAAATCTTTGATTGTAGATAAATTCTTTACTTCAAACTCCAGGCTTCCGGTGCCTGCTTTTTCTTTCAAGTGATAATAAAGCGACACTTTTATTTTCATTATTTTTTAAGAAATTATTGAATTTATTCTATCAAATGTAAGTTAAAAACTCCATCAAGTATAATCAAATTTATGGCAACCAGGCATATACCTCTCACCATTGGCGTAGCGGGCGGCACAGGATCGGGAAAAACTACCGTCGCCAACGTAATATTGGAACGGGTCGGGAAACAACGCATCGCATATCTTCCACATGACGCATATTATCGCGAACTTGGCAATTTGCCCCCTGACCAAAAAGCTGCGATGAACTTTGACCATCCTGATTCTCTCGAAACAGAATTGATGATCAAACACATCGAACAACTGAAATTGGGAAACCCTATAGAAATCCCGATTTATGATTTTAGTACCCATTCTCGCACAGATAGGACCATAAGAGTCGAACCTCAACCAGTTATTATCGTAGAGGGTATTCTGCTTTTCGCGGATAAAAATCTGAGAGATTTGCTTGACGTCAAAATATTCGTGGATACCGATCCGGATATCCGCTTTATTCGTCGTTTACAGAGAGATATCACTGAGCGTGGACGTACTACCGAAAATGTTATCCAGCAATACCTGACCACTGTAAGACCAATGCACCTTGAATTTGTGGAACCTTCAAAACGATACGCAAATGTGATAATTCCTGAGGGTGGACTTAATGAGGTGGCAATGGAAATGGTCATCGCTCGAATAGAATCTTTATTAAGCAGAAAAGCTTAGAAAAATAATGGCATGCACCAAAATAAAAAGAAGCCGGTATTAAGGTTTTTTTTACTTTTTTTGGTTCTTGCTTTATCAATAATCCTTTTCAAATATAGGGATGATATTCAAAAAATAGCCCACTTGGGCTATGGGGGAATATTTCTGCTTTCCATTTTGACCAACGCGACCCTCATTTTGCCCTTGCCGGGTGTGGTTATTACTTCCGCCATGGGGGCAGTTTTTAATCCATTCTGGGTGGCAATTGCAGCAGGGACAGGTGCTGCGCTAGGGGAGACAACAGGGTATCTGACAGGGTTCAGTGGTCAAATTATTATGGACCAGAAGGAATGGTATGAAACTCTAACTAGCTGGATGCGGAAATATGGGAGTTTGACCATATTGGTTATGGCGATTATCCCCAATCCTTTTTTTGATCTGGCAGGTATGGCGGCCGGAATGTTGAAACTCCCGTTTTATCGCTTTTTATTTTGGTGTTGCCTTGGAAAAATAATCAAAATGCTGCTTTTTGCTTATACAGGCGCTTCGATATTTAAATTCCTGTCAACTTTTTAGCAGCATGAAATATTCATTAATTTCTTATTTATTCAAAGTCCCCATTTACCACAAAATTCTTTTCCTTAACACTTTATTAACAACTATCAATTATTTTTCATAAAACGAATGATTCCAATCCATCTGGCTATCAGAAAAAAAACCAGACAACCAAACCCTGCATATAGGCTCTGCCGGAACGATAAAAAAAGGATTAAAAAAATAAATAGTAATTTAAAAAAAGAAAACATATAGGAAACATCTATCAATTTCTTAGAGTTATTTTGAGAGAAATTATTAATAATTCTTTTTTGAACTTGATCAAACAGCAACCCGGTTATTCCCCCAAGGATTGACCAGAAAACAATCCACAATGTATTGATCATCTACACATTATAAAATGTTAGCTGTTATTTAAAATAACCATACATTTAATTTTTTTAAGGGGTAATTTCAGTTAACTTTTCGGCGATATGAACCTTCCCTTTGCCATGTAAAACAATTACCTCATAATCCTGAGGATGACTTTCAAGCCGGCTGTTCCCGTTGGGTTCAATTCTGAAATAACGTATGATGCTGTTTGGGGCTTTTTCTTTTTCCCCGATCAGAATATTCCGAGTAATGGATTTCAAACCTTCTTCATTTAGTTTTACACCTTCAACCAAATCCCAATTAAAAATTTCGGATTTGCCTGTGAACTTATGAACCTATTACATAAGAATTCTCCTTGCTAGTAATTAACCGGGTCAGCCTGTAAGCCGTATTCTGTCCGACATGCAATGCACGTCTGGATGGCTATCTATCTATGCGGTCTACCTGAGGTGACCGGCAAAGCCGGTCAGGCGAGCAGCCTGGATGGACCCACCTCTGCTTGACCTTGCTCCCAAAAAGGGTTGCCGGGCAAACGCATTACTGCGGTTTCCGGTGGTCTCTTACACCGCCATTTCACCCTTACCCTTACGGGCGGTTTGTTTCTGTGGCCCTGTCTGACAGGTTGCCCCGTCCCGGGATTTCCCCGGTTTCGCGCTCTGTGGAGTACGGACTTTCCTCAAACCGCAAAGCGGTCTGCAGCCATCCGGCCAACCCGGTTGATTAGATAATACCTATGTTTAGCTCTCCCGTCAAATTATCTCTTAATTGGTCAATAGATAATTAGTAGTTATAATTGGCAAATATATTTCTACATTGGAGAAAATAATGCGAAGGCCATTGGTTGCAGGAAACTGGAAAATGAATAAGACTGTTGAGCAGGCTACGCTTCTTGTAGCAAATATGGTTCCCGGTCTGCAAGCGGTGAAGACAGTGGATCGTGTCATATGCCCGCCCTTCACATCTTTAATGACTCTTTCCGGGATGCTAGCAGGCACAGAGATCGGACTTGGCGCCCAGAATCTTCATTGGGAAGCTTCAGGTGCGTTCACCGGGGAAGTCTCACCAGAAATGGTTAAAGAATTTTGCCAGTATGTCATTATCGGCCATTCGGAACGGCGCGCTTATTTTGGCGAAACTGACCAGTCAGTTAATTTAAAAGTTAAAGCCAGCCTGGCGATAGGGTTAACCCCTATCGTATGTGTGGGTGAAACGCTTGAAGAAAATGAAACCAGGCGGACTGAAGCAGTTGTCTCCCGTCAGGTAAAACTGGGATTTGAAGGAATCTCAAAAGAAGATGTCGAAAAGACCATCGTTGCTTACGAACCTGTTTGGGCGATTGGCACAGGCAGGGCGGCAAGCGCTGAAATGGCCAACGATATTATCGGTAATTCGGTAAGAAAGAATTTGGCCAGCCTGTTTGGGAGCGACCAGGCGGAAAAGATTCGCATTCTTTATGGAGGTTCTGTGAAAGGCGAAAACGCCGCAGAATTCTTCGCAAAATCAGATATCGACGGCGGTTTGATCGGTGGGGCGAGCTTGAAAGCTGAAGATTTTATTAAAATCGTTGAAGCTGCTGCATAATAAAGAGAAACGGGTGGTTCAATTTCGAACTACCCGTTTTATATTTAATAGTCTGTTCCGAACATGCGGTCACCGGCATCTCCCAAGCCGGGTATGATATATCCAATTTCGTTAAGATGATCATCAACTGCCGCTAAATGGAGCGGAATATCCGGGTGTTCTCGATGGACCAGGCCAATACCTTCCGGAGCGCCGATGATACCCATGAATTTGATCCGTTTCACACCCCAGCGTTTTAGCACTTCAATAGTAGCAATGGCCGAGCCACCGGTTGCCAGCATGGGATCCAGGATCAGGCATAAACCGACTGAAGGGGAAACCGGGAGCTTGTTATAGTATTCAACAGGTTTTAACGTCCTTTCATCCCGATATAAGCCGATATGCCATACTTCTGCGGAAGGCATTAATTCCCAAACACCTTCAACCATGCCCAGTCCAGAACGTAAAATGGGTACCAGGCCGATCTTTTCCTGAAGTTCAAAACCTTTGGCGGTTGCCATAGGGGTCTCCACATCCTTGGGTGAGACCTGAAGGTCGTTTGTAGCTTCATAAGCGAGCAGTCCGGCAATTTCTCTGATCAATTCCCTGAATTTCTTGGGGTCGGTATCTTTATCTCTAAGTTTGGTAAGTTTATGTTTAATAAGTGGATGATTTGAGACAAACAGATTGTCCATTGCCGCTCCGGTAACCACAAATTATATTTTGATTATCATAACAAAGAATAGCTAAATTGCGCAAGAGCAGTGTACAGTTATAATAATTTGTAATCAACTATCAAAGCGGAAGGCACCTTGGAGACAGAGAGAATCAACAGCCCGGAAAGAAAAACTGAAGACAATTTTGGGTATACGCTGAGGCCTAAATCGCTTTCAGAAGTCATTGGACAAAACCAGCTTCGGGAGAATCTGGCTATACTAATCAAAGCCGCCGGCCAGCGGTCGGAAGCGCTTGACCATGTGCTTTTTTATGGCCCTCCAGGATTGGGGAAAACAACATTCGCGCATGTCCTGGCCAACGAGATGGCCGTGAATATCAAAGTCACTTCAGGCCCCGCTATTGAACGGCCGGGGGACCTGGCTGCGATTCTCACTAATCTGCGCGGGAGCGATATTCTCTTTATTGACGAAATTCACCGTCTGGGAAAAGTGGTTGAAGAAGTACTTTATCCCGCCATGGAAGATTTTGCCCTAGATATCATCATTGGAAAAGGTCCTTCTGCGCGTTCTGTAAGGCTGAAACTCCCAAAATTTACGCTAATCGGAGCAACCACACGGCTAGCCCTTCTTAGTGCGCCGTTACGTGCCCGTTTTGGAGCGACGTATCGAGTTGATTATTATGATCGGGAATCCTTAAAACAAATTATTGAACGCGCGGCGAATATGATGTCAATTGAAGCTGAAGATGATGGGGTTGAAGAAATTGCCCGCAGGGCAAGGGGAACACCCCGTGTGGCATTAAGATTATTGCGCCGAGTTCGTGATTTTGCCGAGGTGCGGGCGGGCGGAAAATTGACAAAATCCGCCGCGCTTGAAGCTTTGGAACTTCTGAGCATTGACAGCCTGGGTCTGGACGAAATTGACCGCATGGTATTATTGACAATTATTCAAAAATATAACGGCGGTCCGGTTGGGCTCAGCACTATTGCGGCTTCTATCAGTGAGGAACCCGATACCATCATGGATGTGGTTGAACCTTATCTGCTGCAACTTGGATTTTTAGGCCGAACCGCAAAAGGGCGGATTGCAACCCAAATGGCTTACAAGCATCTGAAGCTCGATTATCCTGATAATCCCATTCAACCCTCATTGCTGAATTAGCGTGAAGACGGAAGAATTCAATTACCACCTGCCGAAAGAATTGATCGCCCAGGTTCCCCTGAAAAATCGCCAGGATTCAAGGCTGCTGGTTTATAACCGGCAATCAGATCAGACTATTCACTCCTTATTCAAGAATCTCACTAACTTCTTGCACCCCGGTGATTTATTAGTTATTAATAAAACCAAGGTGATTCCGGCCAGATTGTTTGCGCGTAAAAAAAGCGGCGGGAAGGTGGAGGTTTTGCTGCTTAAGAAGATTAGCGACCGGGATTGGGAAATCCTGGTAGGCGGAAAGAAAATAGTTACTGGTGTGGAACTAGATTTTTCGCATGAATTATCAGGACAAATTATCCAGGATTTGGGTGGTTCAAAACGGGTCATACACTTTAGCAATCCGATAGAAGCTCATTTTTCTAAATACGGACAAATGCCCTTGCCGCCTTATATCCATGAAAGGCTGGATGATCCTGACCGATATCAAACCGTCTATGCCCAATTTTCCGGCTCAGCGGCAGCACCGACTGCAGGGTTGCATTTCACAAAAGAAATTATGCGGGAATTGGCAGATTTTGGCGTTCAATTTGCAGAAATTACCCTGCATGTTGGGTTGGATACGTTTGCACCGGTTACTGAGGATGTTGTGGAAACGCACAAAATCCATACTGAATGGTGTGAAGTGACCCAATCAACTGCTGTTATTATCAATCGGGCTAAAGCGGAACATAGAAGGGTCATAGCGGTAGGAACAACTTCGGTGCGTACGCTGGAGTCTTCCGCGTATCAAGGCAGCCCCCAACCAATTTGTGGGCCAACGGGTTTATATATCTACCCTGGGTATCAATTCAGGGTTGTGGATGGGATGATTACTAATTTTCACCTGCCAAAATCGACGTTACTAATACTTGTCAGTGGGTTTGCCGGACGGAAAAACATCATGCGCTGTTATCAGGAAGCGATCTTGCAAAAGTACCGCTTCTTTTCTTTTGGCGATGCCATGCTTATTTTGTGAAAAATGTCTGATATTCATCGAAACCTTAGCGAACTGAACTTGGAGGTCATCAATTGCCGACGGTGTTCTAGGTTAGTGGAGTGGAGAGAGCGCATTGTCAGAACGAAGAAAAGGGCTTATTTCGAATGGGATTATTGGGGAAAGCCGGTGCCCGGGTTGGGTGATATTAATGGAAAGATCCTGATTCTGGGGTTGGCTCCTGGAGCTCACGGCTCTAACCGTACAGGCCGCATGTTTACGGGTGACGCGTCTGGTGATTTTCTCTATCCGGCGTTATATGACGCGGGTTTTACTAGCCAGCCGGAAGCATTATCAGTCAATGATGGGCTGAAATTGAAGAATATCTATATCAGCGCTGTCTGCCGCTGCGCACCGCCTGATAATAAACCCACCAGAGAAGAGATGGCCAACTGCCGGCCATTTCTCGACCGTGAATTTACCCTGATGAGAAATATGGTGGGAGTAGTTGCACTAGGAAAAATCGCGTTTGATTCAGCGCTCGATCTGATTAAGAAACAAAACGGTATAAACCCAACAAATATGCCAAAATTTGGCCATGGAAAGCTTTATTTTTCAAATGACCGGGTACGACCATGGTTATTAACATCTTACCATCCAAGCCGTCAGAATACACAGACGGGGCGATTAACCAAGAAAATGTTCAAGGAAATTTGGGAGACAGCAAGGAAATTGCTTTGAAATCAGGATTATCAATTTAATAACAAAAAAGGTTGGGAAGAAATCTCCCAACCTTTTATTATGATATTACCTGATTTACTTCAACGCATTCCAGCCAGCGTAAACCGCGGTATCGCCCAATTCGGTTTCGATGCGCAACAACTGGTTGTACTTTGCAACACGGTCAGAGCGCGCGGGAGCGCCAGTTTTAATCTGGCCAGTATTGAGCGCGACAGCCAGGTCAGCAATGGTCGCGTCTTCAGTTTCGCCGGAGCGATGAGACGTGACCGCTTTCCAGCCATTTCGATGAGTTAATTCAACAGCTTCAATTGTTTCAGTCAGTGAACCGATTTGATTGAGCTTTATTAGTACCGCGTTGCAGGCTTTTTCTTCAATAGCTTTTTGAACGCGCTTGGGATTAGTAACCAGAAGGTCATCGCCAACAATCTGTACCCTGTCGCCTAATTCCTTAGTCATCAATTTCCAGCCTTCCCAGTCATCCTGAGCCAGGCCGTCTTCAATGGACACGATCGGATATTGATCCACCCAGCTTTTCCAGAAGGCAACCATCTGCGCGCTGTCCAGCATTTTGCCTTCCTTGCGCAGGTTGTATTGCCGCTTTTCTTCATCAAACAATTCAGACGCAGCTGGATCAAGGGCGATGGCGACGTCTTTGCCAGCTTTATAGCCGGCTTTTTCAATCGCTTCCAGGATTACTTCGACCGCTTCCACATTAGCCTTCAGATTGGGGGCATACCCGCCTTCATCACCGACCAGGGTTCCATAGCCGTGAGCCTTCAGGACTGATTTAAGTGCATGATAGATTTCCGCACCCCATCTGAGACCTTCAGCAAAAGATGGTGCGCCGAGTGGCATAACCATAAATTCCTGGGCGTCAGTGGATTGCCATCCGGTATGCGCACCGCCATTCAGGATATTCATCATCGGGACCGGCAGAACGTGGGCGTAAACGCCGCCAATGTAACGATAAAGGGGCATACCGAGTGAATTTGCGGCAGCCTTGGCTATGGCCAGACTGGTGCCAAGGATAGCATTCGCGCCTAAATTGGATTTATTGGGAGTTCCATCCAGTTCTAAAAGAGTTTTATCAATGGCGATTTGTTCGGTGGCATCCCAGCCGATCAATTCATCCGCGATCGCGGTATTGACATTGTTGACCGCTTTGGTAACGCCCTTACCGAGATAACGATTTTTCTCGCCATCTCGCATTTCCAATGCCTCATGCACGCCGGTGGACGCGCCGGAGGGTACTGCCGCACGGCCAAAACTACCATCTTCGAGGATGACTTCGACCTCAACGGTCGGGTTGCCGCGTGAATCCAAAATTTCCTGCGCTTCAATTGATTCAATGAATGTGTACATATTAAACCTTTATTAAGTAATTTTGATTGTCTTTTTTAAACAGATAAAGTATAACCTTTATCTTTTATCTCATTAATTACTATTTACTTTCAACCCTTTTAATTACCGCTTTTATAAATTCATTAAATAACGGGTGTGGACGGTTCGGTCTTGAAAGAAATTCCGGGTGAAACTGGGAACCGAGCATAAAAGGATGGTCTTTTAATTCTGCGATCTCTACCAAAAATCCATCCGGGGATTTACCGGAGAATACCATTCCACCTGCTTCCAGTTCTTCACGATAATGGTTATTTAATTCATAACGATGCCGATGGCGTTCCTCAACCAAATCAGTGCGGTAAGCGCGATATGCGACAGTCTTTTTGCCAATTTTGCATGGATATAACCCAAGGCGCATGGTGCCGCCTTTTTCAGTGACATCTTTTTGGTCAGGAAGCAGATCAATGACAGGGTAAGGTGTTTGATCGTCAAATTCGGTTGAATTGGCGCGGTTATCGGTGAACAGATACCTCGCGAATTCAATCACCATGATTTGAAATCCAAGACATAACCCGAGATATGGAATTTTATTTTCACGCGCATATTTTGCCGCGGCGATCATGCCTTCGGTGCCGCGCACACCAAAACCTCCTGGCACAAGAATTCCATCAGCCTTGCTGAGCAGACTTTGGGTGCTGGTCTTCTCCAATTCACTGGAATGGATCCAGTCTATCTCTAACTGGGCGGAGTTATTAAGACAGGCATGATTTAAGGCTTCTCTGACGCTGATATACGCGTCATGCAATTCAACGTATTTACCAACTAGCGCAATTTTTACCTGATGATTTGGCTTGTCGACCGCTTTGATAATCTTCTTCCATGCAGAAAGATCCGGTTCTTTCTTGGGTTTCAGGCCGAAGTGATTCAAAATATATTCAGCGACCTGGTATTTCTCCAGTTCCAGAGGGACAGAATATAAAACAGGCAATGTGACCAGCGGAATAACCGCCTGGATATCAACATCGCAAAACAGGGATATCTTTTCCAGAATGGATTTTGCTATGGATTGATCAGCCCTGGCGACGATCATATTTGGTGAAATACCGATCGAACGCAATTCCCTGACAGAATGTTGTGTGGGTTTAGATTTCAATTCGCCTGTCGCACCAATAAACGGCAGCCAAGTGGTATGCACAAAAAAGGTATGCTCTCTGCCCACTTCCTGGCGCAACTGACGCAGGGATTCAAGAAAAGGCTGACTTTCAATGTCCCCGACTGTTCCGCCAACTTCCACCAGCACAAATTCTGCTCCGGATATTTCAGCGATACGTTTGATGCGACGTTTGATTTCATCGGTGATATGTGGGATCACCTGAATCGTTCCTCCTAAATAATCCCCTTTACGTTCTTTGCTGATTACCTCGGCGTACACTTGGCCGCTGGTCAAGTTTGATTCCCGTGTTAGATGAATATCTATAAACCTTTCATAGTGCCCAAGGTCAAGATCTGTCTCAGCCCCATCATCCAGAACAAAAACCTCGCCATGCTGATAGGGGCTCATGGTGCCCGGATCAACATTTAGATAGGGATCGAGCTTTTGAATGACAACAGAAAAACCCCTTTCCTTCAATAATCGGCCGATGGAGGCAGCGGTTAACCCTTTCCCAACTGAACTGATTACTCCGCCTGTAAAAAATATATATTTTGTGTTTTGATTTTTCATGATTTTATTCCTGGTTTTTTAATTGAAGCGGGGAGGGCTGTTGAATAAGCCCTCCCCGGATTGGTGAGCCAAAAAACTGTTGGGATGATTTCCTCTACTTTGATCACTCCTGATCATCCATTAGATTAAGAAAGTTTACCACATCAAAAGACCCCGCTATTCGCAGGGTCTCTGAATATACTTTTTATAATTAATTCCGACGGCTTAAAGTTCTGGAAAGCAAATCTTCCTGCTCGGAAGAAAAGCCTTTATCTTTTTTACTGCGTGAAGAATTCCTTTTATCTTCAAGTCCGGATCTTTCCATAGCTTCTTTCAACCGAATTTCCATAACAGTCGGTTCGGGTTCGGCAGGGGTTTCTTCAACCATTTCAGCAGCGGGTTTCTTCTTGTCTTTGCCTTTTTTGCGGGCAGG
>JAUYCC010000049.1 GCA_030692365.1 Pelolinea sp.
CGGTGTTACTTCAGATAAGGAAGCAATCTCGTACTGTATCGTTGGCGGGCGATCCAACCATACCTGGTTTGTTTTGACCTATCTGCTCGGCTACCCCAAAGTCCGGTTGTATGATGGTTCATGGGCAGAATGGAGCACACTTATCGGAGTTCCTATTGAGAAATAAATTGGAGGGTTACAATCAAGGCAAGGGGCGCGGGCTAACAATAGCATGCAGGCGACGGGGATTCCGCCCTCCGCTTCTCTTTGGGTTACAGCCCTGCGCCTGATATCCACCGATGGTGGGTTATCCCCGCCATTTTTTGTTAAAATTCCAGCACTATGCCCGAACTCCCCGAAGTAGAAACCATCGCGCGTGTACTGCGCGACGGAACCGGTATTTACAATACCTCCATCATTGGGTGCCAGATCACAGGCGTACATGTCCTGTGGGCGCGCACGCTGGCAACACCCAAGCCCAAGGGATTTATTAAACAGGTGATTGGACAGACCGTCCAGTCCCTCTCGCGGCGTGGCAAGTTCCTGGTATTCTCACTCACAGATTACACCCTGCTCATCCACCTGCGTATGAGCGGCGACCTGCGCGTGGAAAGTGCTCAGGATGAGAATGGTAAGTCCAGGCCTTTTGAAAAACATGACCGCCTGGCGCTGGAATTCAACAACGGCCAGCGGCTGGTCTTCAATGACATGCGTAAATTTGGTCGCGCCTGGCTGGTGAAAGACTCGGCCAAAGTGCTGGGCGGGCTTGGCCCCGAACCGCTGGATAAAGGCCTTACACATAAGATTTTCTTCGATATGCTTCACTCTCGCAAGCGCCAGCTCAAGCCGCTCTTGATGGACCAGCGCTTTCTGGCCGGGCTGGGAAACATCTATACCGATGAAGCGCTGCACCTGGCATGGCTGCACCCGCTGGCTCTCTCTCACCAGGTTACGCGGGAAGCGTCAGGACAGCTGTTAGATGCTATCCGCTGTATGCTGAAAGAGGGCATCCGCCGCAACGGCGCCAGCATCGACCGGGTGTATCGCGGCGGTGACTTTCAGAACCATTTCCGCGTGTACGGCCGCGCGGGCAGCCCCTGCCCGAATTGCGGAACCCCAATCGATCGGTTGGTAGTCAGCCAGCGCGGCACGCATATCTGCCCGCAGTGCCAGCAGTTAGACTGACGCCCTTATACAATCCGGGGGATTCATTTATAATCCAGCCCTGTTTAAGGCTGTTTCATTATGTGGGACAAAAACTTTCTCTCGCGCCTGTTAAGGCTTGGTTTACCCATCATGCTCCAGAACCTGTTTGTGGTTATGGGAAATTCGATTACCACACTGATGACGGGCAAGCTGGGCGATATTCCCATTGCCGCCGCGGGGCTTTCCAATCAGCTTTTCTTTATCCTCAGCCTGGTGCAGTTTGGGGTCAGCTCCGGCGCTTCCATTTTCACCGCGCAGTTCTGGGGCAACCGCGACCGTGAGAGCGTGCTGAAAGCGCTAGGCGTTTCGCTGACCCTGGGCGCAGGGGTGGGCGCGCTGTTCATGGTGATCGCGGTGTTCTTCCCATATGCTTTCCTAAACATCTTCACCAAAGACCCGGCGGTTATCTCCATCGCCGCCAGCCTTCTTAAAATCGTCGGGTTCAGTTTTCTATTCACGCCGGTTATCATCACCTACGCCTTCATCCTGCGCTCTACAGGCAATGTGCGCCTGCCCATGCTGGTCAGCACGGTGGGGGTGGGGCTGAACGCGCTGCTTGGGTACGGGCTCATCTTCGGTAAACTGGGGATGCCAAACCTGGGCGTGAACGGGGCCGCGGCAGCCAACCTGATCGCGCGCGTGGCAGAATGCCTGGTGCTGGTCTGGCTGGTGTACCGCCTGAAAACGCCGCTGGCCGCGCCGATACGCCAGCTTTTTTCATTTGATCAGGCTTTCCTCAAGAAGGTGTTGCACCGTGTCCTGCCGGTGATGACCAATGAATTAATTTGGGCTTTGGGTATTACCGCTTATGCGGCTATTTACGCACGGCTGGGCACTGAGGCTTACGCGGCGGTAGCCATCAAGGACACCATTGAAAACCTGGCCTTTGTGCCTTTTATCGGCATCACCAACGCCTGCGCCATTCTGGTCGGTCACACCATTGGCGCGGGAAAAAAGGAAGCCGCGCAGGGGTTTGTAAAGCAGAGCGTGATCATCAGCTTTGGCCTGGGTCTCCTGTTTGGGCTGCTGCTGGGATTGGGCAGGCATTTCATTATTGGTTACTTTAATATTGAGGATGTGACACGCGATTTCGCAGAGAATATGGTGCTGGTTCTGGCCGCTGCGTTGTGGATCAGGGCATCCAATATCATGTTCTTCATCGGCATGATGCGCAGCGGGGGCGATACACGCTTCGCCATTCGCATGGACGCGGGTTCCATGTGGCTGATGGGGGTTCCTCTGGCGCTGCTGGCCGCGTTCGTCTTCCACCTGCCGGTATATTTTGTATATCTGACGGTGATGATTGAAGAAGCCTTCAAGTTTATTATGTCCGTCTGGCGCTACCGGTCAAAGCGCTGGATCCATAATCTGATTTCTGCCTGATCTTAATCAGTTAAAATAAACCTGATACCATGTACTCCATCATTATCGCGATTCTCTTTTACATCCTCGCATTCTGGCTGTTGAAAAAGGAATGGGTAAAGGATCCCACAGCCCGAAATGTGTGGAGCATTCTTTCCGCCATCCTGTCGCTGGTGATGGGCGTTGCGGTCACGCTGGTGTGGTTGGTTGCGATTTTGTTATAAAAAATCCGTTTCGCTTTTATCCTTTGAAATTGCTAGCCTACAGTTGCAATGACAATATGGTCAGTTGGGTTGGAGTTTTTCAACCCCAACACTGTAATAGTTTGGTAGCAGCGAAGCACACTGTCCAGAGCGGAGCGTGGGATGCTTCGTTGCTACCAGCGGTGTAGGGTGCACTACCAGCGCACCGTCTGTATTTCTCCTCCCCTACGCCCCTCCTCAGAGAGGAAGGGAATGAATTTTCCTCCCCCTGAAGGGGAGGCACACCTGCCCAGAGCGTTTTCTGCGTGGGGTAGGAGGGGGTGTCGGTTTGCTGTGATAGCAACAGGTTGAATACTTAGTTCTGAATTAAATGACTGGATGGTTGAAAAGAGAATCTTGTTTTATCAGGATGGAAACAGAATATCGAAAACCTCCGGCGCGTACTTTCTGACCGCTTCGGAACTGATGCCGTTCTCTTTGCAGATGGCGGCATAGAGGTCAGCGCTGCGGCGGCGGGTGCGCTTTTGAGTCTCCTTATCCAGTTTCCACAGCCCAAAACGCTGCGACCAGCCGCGCTCCCATTCAAAATTATCCACCTGCGACCAGTGAAAATACCCTTTGACCTGATAGTTGAAATTAGCCGCGCGCCAGACCTTGTGCAGGTGCTGTGCCAGGTATGAGGGGCGCAGGGTATCCTTTGAATCCTCAACGCCGTTTTCGGTGATGTAAATAGGCAGCCGGAACTGGCGTGCCCATTTGAGCGCCTGCGTCATGCCGTCGGGAAAGCTGTTGATAAACCCGGTTTCGCTCATCTCGGCGCCGGGCGGGCAGCAGCGCGAGGTGAACAGTTCGCCGGGTTTGAAAGGTGTGAACGATACCAAATCTGAGGAATAATACTGGATGCCAACATAATCCTGGGTGCCAACCGCTTCACGGATAAAGTCTTTGAACAGGGCAAACTTCACCTGCCCGTCCTTAATGGCGTTTGAGAAGACCTCATTGACGCTGCCCATGAGCGATTTGGTGGCCAGCGCGTCCAGAGGGGACCAGTTACTTTTCGGGAAGAAGGCGCGGTAGTAGAGCGCATAGGATGCCATAGCGTCTGCCTGAAGGTCGTGGATGGCATGCCAGGCAACCGCGTGCCCGCGGATAAGGTTTTTTAACGCCCTGAAGGCAGCCTTAAAATCCTTCTTTCCAGGCGGGAAGCTACCTTCCACATAAGAATTCACCACCAGCCCGTTGGGTTCGTTAAGCGTGACCCACAGTTTTACCTCATCCTTAAACGCGGCCACTACCTTGCGGACGAACTTTTCGAAGTATATTGGGGTTTGGTTATTTTCCCAGCCACCCATTTCGTAGATCCAAAGTGGGTCGGTGAAGTGATGGAGCGTCACCACCGGCGTCAGCCCCAATCGGCGCATGCCTTTGAGCATCTCGCGGTAATGGTCCAGCGCGCCTTCATCCCAGCGGTCGGGCGCGGGCATTACCCGGCTCCATTCCACGGAGAAGCGGTGCGCGTTCTGGCCGTCGCGCGCTGCGTTCTTCAGGTCCTCTTCCCAGCGGCCGTTCCACCAATCGCAGGCCAGGCCGGCTTTATCGCCGTTGATAATCCGTCCGGGTTCGGCCTCCCAGGCAGCCCAGTTGTTGTTGGTGTTCTGGCCTTCCACTTGGTGCGCTGCCGTGGCGGTGCCCCATAGAAAGCCTTCCGGAAATTGATAAGTTGCTTCTGGCAAGATTGAACCTCCGAAAAATTAAATAATCGCCAGAGAATTATAAGGTTAACCCGATGTGGTATTAAGCCAGAATTTCTAGCTGCTATCAGGGTTTTGGTTATTGTTCCCGCATAATTCTTGTTAATAAGGGTTTTAAAACCGATGGGGTAAAATACAGCCGGTACGATGGTATAATCCCGTGCCTTTTTTAAGAGGAGAAATATTAAATAATGGCAAATAATTTCCGCAAGGAATTTCCCAATCATTTCCATTTACCCGAACGCATCAACCGTTTGGGTGAACTGGCCTATAACCTGTGGTGGATCTGGAACCCCTCCGCCATGCGGCTGTATTTGCAGCTTGACCGGCGTCTGTGGGAGAAGGTCACCCACAACCCAATCGCCTTTCTCCATCAGGTGGAGATAGAAAAGCTTGAAAACGCCGCAGCAGACGCCTCCTATCAAGAAGAGTATGACCGCGTGATGACGGAATTTGATGCTTACATGGGTAACACAAACTCCTGGTTTGCGCGCGAATACCCGCAGTTCAAAGACCGCCAGATGGCGTATTTCTCATTTGAGTTCGGACTGCACGAATCTATGCCGTTTTACGCGGGTGGCCTGGGCATTCTCTCCGGCGATCATTTAAAGGAAGCCAGCGATCTGGGCATGCCCATCGTGGGCATGGGTTTTATCTATAAGCAGGGCTATTTCACGCAGAAGATCACGGAAGACGGCTGGCAGGAAACCGGCACCTTCCATTTTGAGTTTGAGGAGATGCCCATCATTTCCATTGTGGATGAGAACGGCGACGCCATTACCGTATCCGTTGACCTGCCTGAACGGACCGTCAACGCGCGGGTGTGGATGCTGCAGGTGGGGCGCGTGCCGCTCTTCCTGCTGGATACCAGCAACAGCGGCAATGACAAGAATGACAAGGCGCTCACATCACGCCTTTACAGCAGCGACCCCGAGATCCGCATATCCCAGGAGATCCTGCTGGGCATTGGCGGCGTGCGCGCGCTGCGCAAACTGGGTTATGACCCCTCACTCTGGCACATGAATGAAGGCCATTCCGCTTTCCTGACTTTGGAGAGAGCCCGTGAATTTGTGGCTTCAGGCATGGCGTTTTCTGACGCGGTGGAGAAAGTGCGCAAGACCAATATCTTCACCACCCACACGCCCGTCCCGGCCGGCAACGACCAGTTCCCCATCTGGATAATCGACAAGTATTTTCCCGGTTACTGGGGACAGCTTAACCTGACCCGTGAGCAATTCCTCGATCTGGGCAAACAGACCCAATCGTGGGGTGAAATGTTCAGCTTGCCAGTGCTGGCGCTGCACCTCTCGGAGCGCACCAATGCGGTTTCGGAGCTGCACGGGGATGTGGCGCGCAAGATGTGGAATTTCCTCTGGCCCGACCGGAAGGAAAGTGAAGTGCCCATCCAAAGCATTACCAACGGTGTACACGTCGGATTCTGGCTGGCGCGCCGCATGCGGCTGCTGTTTGACCGCTATCTGGGCGCGGACTGGTTTGAGAACCTGGATGAGCCTGAAATCTGGTCGCGTATGGACCATATCCCCGACCTGGAGCTGTGGGATGTGCGCCGCCATATGAAGCGCAAGCTGATCAATTACGCCATTGAAGAGGCGCGCGACCATTGGCAGAGTGGCAAGCGCGCTCCGTCGCAGGTCATCGCGGACGGCGTGATGCTCGACCAGTATTCATTGACCATCGGGTTCGCGCGGCGCTTTGCCACCTACAAGCGCGCCACCCTGCTGTTCTCGGATTACAAACGGCTGCTGCGCCTGATCACCAACAAGGATATGCCGCTGCAGATCATCATGGCTGGCAAAGCGCACCCCGCTGATGAACCCGGCAAACTGATGATCCAGAAAGTATATCGCGCGGCCAAGGATTTCCGCTCGAGCGGACGCATTGTCTTCCTGGAAGATTACGATTTGAACACCGCGCGGCTGCTGGTGCAGGGTGTGGATGTGTGGATGAACACCCCACGCCGCCCCAATGAAGCCTCGGGCACTTCTGGCATGAAGGCCGCGCTGAACGGCACCCTGAATTTCTCAGTGCTAGATGGCTGGTGGCGCGAAGGGTTTAATGGCAGCAACGGCTGGGCAATCGGCGATGAGACCGATTACGACGATCCCAATGTACAGGATGAGAAGGACGCGGCCAGCCTGTATAACACGCTGGAGAACGAGATCATTCCCATGTATTACCAGACGCGCGCGATGGGCGACGCTTCATTCCAATGGCTGGCCAAGATCAAAGAGAATATGCGCTCGCTGCCGTGGCAGTTCAGCACCCGCAGGATGCTGAAGGAATACCTGCACAAGATGTATCTGCCTGCGCTGGAAGAGTAAAAGGTTTTTTAGAGTAAAGGAAATAAGTAATGGCAGAATTTTTCGCGACTGCGAATCCCTGGCTGGTAGCAGGTGTAATTTTTATCGTGCGCGTGCTGAATATGGCCGTGGATACGATACGTATGCTCACCGTGGTGCGCGGTATGAAAACGATCACCTGGATCTTAGGTTTCGTTCAGACTGTATTGTTTGTTCTGGCGCTCGGTTCGGTGATTAATGACCTGGATAACCCGATCAACATTATTTCCTACTCAGTGGGTTTTGCCACCGGTAATGTAATTGGTATGATGATTGAAAAACGTCTGGCGTTTGGCTTCATCAACATGACCATCATCAGCTCGGTACGCGGCCAGGAACTGGCTGACCGGCTGCGCGCGGACGGCCACGCGGTGACCGAGATTTCGGCGCGCGGCAAAGATGGCATGGTATCGATTCTGGAGTGCAGCGCGCAGCGCAAGCTCGCGCCCGGCGTTCAGGACCTGGTGATGCAGATCGACCCCTCCGCTTTCATCACCTCACGCGATATCCGGCCGCTGCACCGCGGATACTGGCGGGAATATCAGCGAAAAGGTTAAAGCTTTTAGCAGCGATTTCATACAAAAAAAGAGGCCGGGTAAACAGCCTCTTTCGCTATCAATTTCTTATCTTACTTTTTCTTAATCTCTTTTACTTCTTTCTCTTTCTTCTCTTCCGCGGATTTAGGTTCGCGGTTGACCAGCAGGATAACAGCGCCCACTACTGCCAGTATTGGTCCCAATGCCATGAAGAACATTGGGAAGATTCCACGTCCGCCTAAACGTCCGCCATTGAAGCCAGCGTGGTCATTAAACATCATACCGCCACGGCCCTGCCGGCCACCATAGCCCGGCTGACCAGCGCCTGGTTGGCCAGGCTGCTTCGAGTGCAGGCAGTCGCCATCCGGTTTGCCGTCATTGTTGGCATCCACGGCGATACAGCGATTGCCTGCCACGGGTGCGTTTCCCGATTGAACGGCTGCCCGCATTTCTTCAAATGCCGCCTGCCTTTCGCCAACCAGCTTGCGGCCATAGAAAAACGCACCGGCACCCACAACCATGCCCAGCAGCCCCAGTGCGAGGCAGATCCAGGCAATTGTTTTGAGAGTCTTATTCATTTGTTTTCCTTTATTCTTTCAAAATTACTTACTTTCCAATAACCCGTTTTAAGTTTTACGGGTTTGTTGAACGCCTGAACGGTCCAAATTGAAGTGTGATATCTTCAACCAGGTCTACCGCCAGGCTGTCCCCTTCTTTCAAATCACCAGCCTTCAGCTCTGTAAAGGCATCCGACCGGGCGCCTGTTTCGATGGGCACTGTAGTGAATCCGCCCAAATCGCCGGCCGCCATCACATAAGCCGCCCCATCCGCGTCGTACTGGATGGCGGTATTGGGAACCAGCAGCGCGTCATCCACCTGGTTGGTGATGATGCTGACGGTTACAGTGAAACCTGGTTTCACGAATTCATCCGGGTCATCCAGCGCGACGCGCACGCTGAATAAAATCTCGCCGTCAGTATCCGTGCCTGCTTCCGATATTTCCAAGACCGTGCCTGAATAGGTGCGGTTAGGGATGGCGCTGAATGATAATTCCGCGGTTTGACCAAGATGGATTTTGTTGATATCCATTTGCGAAATATCCAGGTCAACGGTAAGGTTGGTTAGGTCATCCAGCTGCAAGGCAGTATCGCCCGCGCTGGCCTGCTCACCGGCTACCGCGTTAATTAAAGTAACAGTGCCTGAAAACGGCGCGATGATGCTGGCCTGGTTAATGGTGTTCTGCAGCGCCTGGACTTTGGCGCGCGCCGCGGAAATCTCATCACTGCTGTCGAAGTACCTTTCATAAGCCGTGCGCGTTTCGGCCACCAGCGCGACCTGCTGGTCATAGGCGTTGAAATAAGTCTCTGCGCGAAGCCCATAAGGAGTACCGAGGATCTGGCTCAAAGCACGCAGAAGGCTGTCACGTTTTAGAATGCCAGCCTGAAGGGCATCATAGGTTGCAACCCGCTGCGGATCTTTTTCATCAAGTTTTCTCACTTTTTCGTACTCTGCTTCGTGTTCCCAGACTTCCTGCCGGGCTTTGTTGTAATTGGTGCGCACCTCATCAACGCGTTCGTTGGAAACCTCGATGCTATAAAATTCATGGCGTTGGCTGTACTTGTTTTTCAGAATCACTTCCTGGTATGTAACTTCCTTTAAAGCATCCTGATAATTGATGTCCGCGGCAAGCAGCTTGTCCAGCTCGGCCTGTGCTTCCAGCAGGGAGGTCTGTGCCTGCAGGATATCTACTGATTTCGAACTATCTTCCAGGCCGAGCAGGAGATCGCCTTTTTCCACCTGGTCACCGGCCTTCAAATCGTAAGCGCTGACAATGCCGTCCGATTCCCAGGTTAATTGTGCAGTAGGTTTGGCAGACACAACTCCCAGCGCGTCCACAGTTTCTGTAATGGAACCGCGTTCCACCAGTGCGGTCTGTGTGGTTGACTGCCGCGCGCTGCCGTTGGCCAGGGCTGGCAGCACCGCAAAGGCGGCAGCCGCCAGGAGCACCAACCCGCCAGTTATCCAGATCAACTTCTTTTGTTTTGTCAAAAACTTCTTGACTTTTTTGATCATGATTTTTACATCCATCTAAAAATAATTTTTTATGCCTGGGGGCGAGACCATAGTGACCTCACCCCCAGAGGCCTTATTCTGTCCGCAGCGCTTCCACTGGTTCCAGTTTGGCCGCGCGGTTGGCCGGATAAATGCCGAAGACCAGCCCCACCGCAACTGAAAAACCGACCGCCAGCAGAACAGAACTTAAACTGATTTCCGCGTTTAGCGAGGTGCTGACAAGGGATGCTACGCTGCTGATAAGGGAGGAAATACCCCATCCGACCAGCACACCCAGCAGCCCACCGGCAAGCCCGATAATGAGCGACTCCATCATAAATTGCAGCAAGATATCGCTGTCACGCGCGCCCACCGCTTTACGCAAGCCGATCTCCTTGGTACGTTCGATAACCGAGACCAGCATGATGTTCATGATGCCGATACCGCCTACCAGCAGCGAGATACCCGCGATGCCGCCCAGGAAGACCGTCAAAACCCCGATGATCTGGCTGGCTGCTTCGGTGAACGCTTCCAGCGACATCACATTGAAGTCGTCGTCCGCGTCTGAACGGATGTCATGGCGTGAACGCAGGATGGAAGTGACTTCGGTGATGGCGTTGTCAACGTGCTCTGAATCCACAACTGCCACGGAGATCTGGTTGATCTCGTCATGCGCGTCCGACTTGGTAATAATGCGCACCTGGGCAGTGGAAATTGGCACGATCACCTGGTTATCGGATGAGCCCATAGATGTGCCGCCCTTTGACTCAAGGATCCCAACGACCTGATACAAATTGGAGCCAATGCGGATCTTCTGGCCAAGCACGCCTATGGATGTCCCAAAGAGCTCATCCACCACATCGCTGCCGATGACGGCAACCGTGGCGTGGTCATCACTGTCTGCCTCGGTGATAAAGCGCCCCGAGGCGACCGTTTCATTGCGCACGGTTGAATAATTCGGAGTGACACCCATGACGGTGGTCGTAGTGCTGGTGCCCGCATAGGTAACATCCATGCTGCGCTGAACAGTGGGGGCTACCGCCAGGACTGAAGGCGCGCCACCTGATTCCGTGATGGCTTCCGCGTCCGCCAGTGTCAGCGGTTGCGGGTTGGTGCCCTCATCGTTGGCCATGACGTACAACAAATTGGTGCCCATCGATTCAATACTGCTGGTGATGGAAGAAGAGGCTCCCTGCCCGACAGCCAGCATGGAGATGACCGCCGCCACGCCGATGATGATACCGAGCATGGTCAGGGCGGAGCGCAGTTTGTTGGCATTCAGGCTTTCAACCGCGTCTGTGAGAAATTTCCAGCTATTCATTTTCCACTCTCCCGTCCAACAGATGTATCGTGCGCTGCGCATGTTTGGCAACACGCGGATCATGCGTTACCAGAATGAGGGTTACACCCTTTTCCTGGTTCAATCCCATCAGCAGTTCTATAATCTCTTCGCCTGATTTGGAATCCAGGTTACCGGTGGGTTCGTCCGCCAGCACAATCGCCGGGTCATTGACCAGGGCGCGGGCGATGGCCACGCGCTGCTGCTCACCGCCCGAGAGTTCATAGGGCTTGTGGCGCATACGGTCCTGCAGGCCGACGCGTACCAACAGTTCTTCGGCTTTCGATTTGGGCAGTTCATGCCCGTTGCGTCGGTATCGAAGCGGCAGCATGACGTTGGTTAAGGCGCTTGAGCGCGCCAGCAGGTTATAGGACTGGAAAACAAAGCCCACCTGCCGGTTGCGAATCTCTGCCAATTCATTTCCGACCAGTTCCGCCACGTTCTCGCCGTTTAGAAGATACCTGCCTGTGGTTGGGCTGTCCAGGCAGCCAATAATATTCATTAAGGTAGATTTTCCGGAACCTGAAGGGCCCATAATGGCGATCACTTCGCCTTGTTTGATCTTCAGCGATAGTCCGCGCAAGGCATTTACCTGAATGTCACCCATCTGATAGGTCTTGGTAAG
Source organism: Pelolinea sp. (assembly GCA_030692365.1). Taxonomy (GTDB): domain Bacteria; phylum Chloroflexota; class Anaerolineae; order Anaerolineales; family Anaerolineaceae; genus Pelolinea. Next base: position 11,414 of record JAUYCC010000049.1, read on the forward strand.
GTCAACGGCATCTACAACGTTTTTGCTCATTTTTATTCCTGACATTTCATTACCTTAATCTTGAGGACGGCGTTCGCCCGCGGGGGGCTGTCTGCCGCCGGTGATAATACCCATACCGCCCATACCGCTGAAACCGCTGCTAGTGGAGGAGTACACAGCCAATTGGTTACCTTCGGCAATGTCGCCGCTTACAATCTGGGTATAGGTGTCAGAGGATGCCCCAGTTTCCACTGCAACAACCGAGGTGCTGCCGCCTGCGTCCACCAATAGAACCGCTGTTCCGCCGTCACGGCTGATCACCGCGTCGTTGGGTACCAGCAGTGCATCTTCCACGTGGCTGGTGATGATGCTGGCCACTGCGGTAAAACCGGGTTTGACGCTTTCATCGGCATCAAGCACCTTCACGGTTACGTTAAATTCCACCACGCCGCTGTCATCCGAGCCAGCCGAAGAAATGGAATTAACTTCACCCTGGTATTCTTTGTCTGGAAGGGCATCAAAAGTCACTATAGCCTTTTGGCCGATGCTTACTTTATTGATATCAACTTCCGATATACTAACTCCCACGATTAAGTTATTGAGGTTATCGATGCGCACCGCGGTGGCGCCGCTGGCAACTTTTTCGCCGGCGACTACGGAAATTTCGGTCACTGTTCCGTCAAATGGAGCAACAAGGCGTGCCTGGTTGATGGTGTTTTGAAGCGCCTGCACATTGGCTTGCGCGGCAGCTATCTCATCGCTCTGGTCGAGATAGCGGTTGTAATCCACACGGGCTTCTTCCACGGCTGCTTTGGCCTGGTCATATTCAATGAAGTTTGTTTCCACAGAGTGGTCGTAGTAGGTGCCGAGCAGGAAGTTTAACGCCCTGAGCGCTTTTTCACTGGCGGCTACCGCGGCCTTGTATTCATCGTAAGCCGCAACGCGCTTGGGATCATTCGCCGCTAAATTGGAAAGCGCTTTATGGGCAGCATCTTTTTCCCAAACGACCTGCTGCGCTGCGTAATAAGCGGTGCGAGCATCTTCAATAGCATCCCATGAGGACCCCTTTACATTCCAGTAATCCCGGTCAGACTTGTATTGGCGCAGATCATACTCCGCGTCAGCCAGGGTTTGGGCGGCAGTGTAGAGAGCTGAATTGGCGCTGAGCAGGTTATCCAAGGTTGCCTGCGCGTCCAGCAGGTCTGACTGCGCTTGAAGTATAGTAGAAGACAGTGAACTGTCTTCCAGCGTCAGAAGCACATCATCTTTTGGAACCTTGTCACCGGTTTTTAAATCAAAGGGGCTGACAATGCCGCCGGATTCCCAGGCTAGTTCCACCATCGGCTGCGCCTCGAGTGTTCCGACCACGTCAATGCTTTCTGTGAGAGAACCTTTGGTAACAGAGACATACTGCACGGTCGTGTCTTGGCTGGTATTGGCGGAACGGACGGTGAAAAAGATCGCAGCTGCGATCACCAACACCAGCGCGCCGCCGCCGATCAATACCAGTTTTTTCTTTGAAGCGTAAAAATCAACAAGTTTTTCCTTTACCTTTTTTAAATCCATTGCGTTACTCTCCTGATAAATAGATTTCAGACTTACTTTAAGGCTTTTACCCAAAACCTGTTAGTGCGAACCATCAACTTATCGACTGAGCAGGGTCAGGAGTTATGGTGAGGGCAGTCATGGCTCGGGGTGACGCCAGTCACCTCCAAATTTCGGGGGGATTATGCTAAGATGCTGGTATGGAAAAGGAACGTATAGACAAACGGGTAATCCAGATCCTGCGCTGGTCCATCATTGTGCAGATTGTTTTTCTGGCACTCAGTTCTTTCTCGCCTAGGGCACTGATCCGCAACAACCGGTTGGGATTTGAAATGGATTATTGGTCGCTGCTGGCTATCCTTCTGATGCTGATTATCCTGGGTGCACTATATATCAAAAGGTTTGAAGCAGCCATCACCCGCTTCTTATTCCTTTTAATACTTTACGCGCTGGCGCTGATCACCATCATTTCAAGGCATTTATTTTCCCTCACCATCATCCGCAGGCCTGAACCATTTCAGAATATCAGCCTATTCCGCTGGGATGCGATTTTCTTTTTAATTATACCGCTGGTGTTCATCGCCTGGCAATACAAGATGCGTGAAGTGGTGATCTACAGCATTGTTATCATGATCGCCGAAGGATTGCCCATTTTTTTACAGCAGGAACCAAGCGGAGTATTTTTCGCGGCCGCAAATTTCCTGAGCAGTTTCGCACGCAGCGGCATTTTTATCATTGTCGGTTGGATCGAAAATCGGTTGGTGACGCTTCAGCGCAGCCAGCATGAGCAATTAATAGAAGCCAACCAGAAGTTGAGGGAATATGCCTTGGCCAGCGAAAAACTGGCGCAGACCCAGGAACGCAACCGGCTCGCGCGCGAACTGCACGACACGTTGGCGCATACCCTGAGCAGTTCCTCGGTGCAGTTGGAGGCGATCAAGGCGCTTTTCGACCGCGATCCGGCTGAAGCCAAAAAGATGCTTTCAATGACTCTGGAAAACACCAAGAACGGCCTGGCCGAAACGCGCCGCGCGCTGATCGACCTGCGCTCATCAGAATTGGAAGCTTACGGGCTGACCCAGGCGCTAAAGAATATGGTTTCATCCGCGGCGGACCGTGCGGGATTTAAGGCTGAATTTCACCTTGAAAAAGAACTGGATATGCTGCCGGAGGATATCATCCACTGCCTTTACCGCTGCGCGCAGGAGGCTGTGGAGAATACCCTGCGGCACGCGAACGCCAAAAAAGTGACAGTGAATCTGATGGCAGAAGGTGATGAGGTGGTCATGTCCATCCGTGACAACGGCAAGGGATTTGACCCGCAGGAACTGGGCAAAGAGCACCTGGGGATTCGCGGCATGCGCGAGCGGGTGGAGATGCTGGGCGGAACACTCGCGATTGAAAGCGCGAAAAAATTGGGCACCGAGATTAAAGTGTCCCTGAAGAGGAACAATGATTAGGGTAATTATCTGTGACGACCAGGAAGTGGTGTGCCAGGGCTTAAAAGCTATCCTGGGTACTGCTGATAATCTGGAAGTCACCGGAGTGGCCAACAACGGGCTGGAGGCGTTGGAGCTGATTGAGAAAAAAGGCGCGGATGTGGTGCTGATGGACCTAAAGATGCCGGTGATGAACGGCATCCATGCCACCAAGGAAATTAAGGAAAAGTACCCACAGGTCAAAGTGCTGGTGCTGACCACCTACGACGCCGACGCGTGGCTGTTTGACGCCATCCGCAACGGTGCTGACGGCTACCTTTTAAAGGACACATCACGCGAGATGCTGATCCAATCCATTGAAGAAATTGTTGAAGGCAAAACGCCGGTGGATTCCAAGGTTGCGGGCAAGCTTTTCAGCCAGCTTTCCAAACAGGCTTTGCCCGGCGATTCAACGATTGGTAAAGACCTGGCCGAACGTGAACGGGAGATATTGAAACTGATTTCACACGGCATGACCAACGCGGAGATCGCGCGCAGCCTGTTTTTATCCGAGGGCACGGTGCGTAATTACGTCAGCGCCATTCTGGAAAAGCTGGGGGTGGAGGATCGCACCCAGGCGGCTGTTCTGGCGCTGAGGTTTGGACTGGTGGAATAACCGAACCTTCAAACCACCCGGAAACCGTTATAAACCATAGTCTGGATGATTTGAATTGTAGGGCAGGTATCCATACCTGCCGGAACAAAGAACACTCCCCTCAACAAGCTCAGGGAGCGTTCTTTGTTCTGTATTGACTCGAAGAGGGATTGGGTTTATAGTTTTGAGGTCGCAGGGGTATCTATGGTTTTATTTTCAAATGACTGAAACCAATTCCTCAGAAATAGTACCTTCATTAAACCAGTCCCCCGCGATCCGCGCAAACAATTGTGGCTCCTGCATATTCCAGACGTGACCCAGACCAGGTAAAAGAATTCCCTTTGCACCGGGAATCTGGCGCGTGAGATTGCGCGCCATGGATTTGGCGAAAGGTGTTTCCTTGCCGCCCACTGCGACCAGCACAGGGATGGAGGTATTGACCGGTGTTCGGATATCCAAATAGGAGCGCATCAGAACTTCCACCATCAGCCCCGGATCCATGCGTTTCATATCTTCGCCCAACATTTCAGTATATCGGGAGGGAATGCCGAATTGAAATGCCAGCAATTTGCCTAATTGTTCAGGGCGCATTATTTTAAGGACAGGTTCATTTAATTTCAGATAGACAAGAAGGACCTTCGTCATGAAAGGGCTTAATTTGGCGGAGGTCCCGCTGAGAATGGCACGCTCCACCACGCCGGGCGCGCCTGATAGCAGCGCCTGCGCCACCACCCCGCCGTAGGAAAGCCCGACCACATGCGCTTTTCCCGAGGGTGACTTTAACCGGATGAGCTGGGCCAGGTTATCCACCAGTTCGTCGATCGGCATGGCTCCCATCTGGCTGCTTAGCCCGTGGCCGGGCAGATCGGGCGCCAGGCAGTGAAATTCAGTGAGGGTTTCGAACTGCGGCTGCCACATGCGCCCGCTAAGGGGTGAGCCGTGCAGGAAGAGGATTGCGGGAGCAGCGGGATCTCCGGATTCGTAAAGGTGCATGGTTGGTTGGGGATTAGCAGACATAGAATTCCTTTTGAAAATTTATCGTTTGTTTAATTAATGAAATTATAAGACAATGACTCCCTTCTACACCATCCCACGCAAGTAAGCTCTGGGCAAATGCGCTTTGCTATGGCATGTGCATTGGGAGCCTACTCTTGTCATTAGTATGATTAAGAAGACACGGCAGATCGATTGTCATTAGGTCGAAAAGGCCGACTCCTGAGCGAGCGAAGCTAGCGAAGAATCTCGGGCTGAATACTATAATCGGCCGAGATCCTTCCCTCCGCTGCGCTTCGGTCAGGATGACTATCCAACCGACTGAATTGTCATTGCGATGTTTTCGAAGAAAACTGAAGCTATCTCATCATTAAGTAACAGATTGCTCCCCTACTGGATGCTACGCTATCGAGTTGCCATGCGATTCTCGCAATGACACCTTAATTTTTTGTCATTGCGAGCGAATGCGAAGCAATCTCATACTTAGCTGTGTAGCTGCTTCCATAATGGATGCTCTGTAGATACCCTGCTTCCTAGCCTATGCAATGAAAGAATAATTGGTTTTTAACCACATATTTCTCTATTGAAATTTGATAGATTCTGATAGTCCCACCCTCCTACAATTGTCTCATTTTCAGAGCAAAAAAGAAACAGGAGTTAAAAATGGAAGTTCCACGCCATTGGCGGTTACAAAAACAACGTTACGGACTGGTGGGCGAGGTCTGCCCGCACTGTGACGCGAAAATCTTTCCGGCGCGCGACGTCTGCCCGGAATGCGGCGGCGAAGCCAAAGAACCCTTCCGCTTCAGCGGCAAAGGCGAGGTGTATTCCTACACTGTTATGAACAACGCCCCGGCCGGCTTTGAACGCAGCCTGCCCTATACCATCGCGCTGGTCAAACTGCAAGAAGGCCCCACCGTCACCGCGCAGCTTACTGACTTGGGCGAAAAGCCGGTCAAGATCGGCATGCCGGTCGAGATGGTCACCCGGCGCATCAAGGAAGATGGCGACGAACGCGGAATGCTGATTTACGGGTACAAGTTCAGGCCGGTGATGGGGTAGGGTGTGTTTGTAACGCGCCACATAAAGGAATGGTGAAGCGCTCTTAGCGAAGCACATGTCATCCCCTTGCGGGACTTCGTGCAGGAATGGAGGGCGCTTTTTGGTTGCGTAGATGAGGCAAAGTTGGCATGGTTTACCTCCACCCGGTATTACCAATTACCTAATTATATACACCGGTTAATCGCCTTTCAGTGGGAATAAGGTGAAGATCGGGGTGTTTTAAAGTCAATCAACCATTAAGTTTCACCGCGCTTGTAAGTGCCAGTCCCTCGACCGTAAAATCCCACGACATTAACATCCTTTCCAGGCCAAGGGTGTCCAGCTGCACCGAAGCCGTGACCCTGGCATTGCGTCAAGGTCTTGTCACCTGACCCACCTTCCCTGCGGTTCTACTTTAGCAGGCAGTAACATCATCTCCCCCAACTGGCGGAGATATACTCTCCCCGAACGATGGATGTGGCCGGGGCGGTTTTGTTGTACGATAAATTTATGACCTGCGTATATTTACGCATATGCCAAACTCGAAGAGCGCTCAGCCCTTCATCTACTACTGCTTGATCTGAAGATGGAAGTAGTTGGCGAAGCGGCTGCACTCGCAAGGATGGCACTAAGGTCAAGGGAACCTGCGTAAAGAACCCGAATTACAAAGGTCGATAAGACCAGGCTTCCTTATTTCCAACCATTTACAAAGGAGTGTCAAATGAACAAGCTTGGCAAAATGACGTTCAAACTGGCAGCAGTTGCTCAGATACTTGCGATATCCCTACTCGTGAGCTGCACCACCCTGAGCACCCCGACAACCGTCTGCCATGCCACCGGCGATCCGGCAAACCCGTATAATGGAATCACTGTCAATAGCGCTGAATTGATTGAGCATCGTGGGCATCCCAACGACATCATCCCAATACCAGCGGGCGGTTGCCCAACAACCCCGGTGGTAATAAACGATGGCAAGATCACGATCTGCCATGCCACCAGCAGTGATAAAAATCCTTATAACGAGATCACAATTAGTGTTAATGGCTTAAATGGTCACGGCAAGCATGAAGGCGACATCATCCCGGCGCCAGCGGGCGGTTGCCCAACAACAAGCGGCAAGGAAGCAGGCAAAAAAGGGCAAGGGAAAAAGTAAATTTGCCAGCGATGGATGGAAAATCTACCAGAACGAAGAGGTTTGGTAGATTTTTCATTTTTGAGAAGTAGGAATGATTCTCTCGCGGACTGAATGTGCGGGCGCTTTTCCTTAAGTTGCAGTGGATGTTGATCGTGAGTAAATCACTTTCTTTGAAAAATGCCAGACTCATTTTGACGTGAAGGTGAAACAAATCCAACCATAGTAAAAGGAGATAAATCTTATGTTCCCAATCGGTGATGATGATACCTCTCGCAGAACTATTCCGCTGGTCACGTATGCCTTGATCGCTCTGAATGTCCTGTTTTTCTTAGTAGAGCTGAGTGGCGGTGACGCTTTTATTGAGAAATGGGCTTTCGTTCCTGACCGCTTCCTGGCCAATCCCTCAGGTGATTTTCTCACGCTCTTCTCTTCCATGTTCATGCATGCCGGGTGGGTTCACCTCGTAGGCAACATGCTTTACTTATGGATCTTCGGTGACAATGTGGAAGACCGTTTCGGGCACATCAAGTTCATAATCTTCTACCTACTCTGTGGGCTTGCGGCAACTTTCGCACAGTTGGTGTTTAGCAGTGGATCAAACGTGCCGAATTTAGGAGCATCGGGGGCGATAGCGGGGGTGCTGGGCGCTTACATTTTGCTTTTCCCACAGGGAAAGGTTAGAGTATTGCAAGGCCAACAAGTGATTCAAGTGTCCGCGCTGATAATCATTGGGCTCTGGATCGTTCTGCAGTTTTTTAGCGGCATCGGTTCCATTGCCAGCACAGCGCAGACGGGTGGCGTTGCTTACATAGCGCACATTGGCGGATTTCTGGCGGGGTTTGTGTTGACCTTTTTGTTTCGTGGGAATCGCGGGGCGCAGGCGACGGGCTGAATCGTAAAGATGTAGATCATCATTGACGAATCGAGAATGTTTGTGGGGATTGCGCCGATACCGTCTGCGTGGCGGAGATATCTACCGTTATTGCAACTATAGATTAGATGTACACTTGTAAGTAATGTGCCCAACACTGCATGCGGGAGACGAGGCTACGCTTTGCTAATTCGTGCGAGTCGGAATGCCCCGCCCCGCTCCTGATGCTGGTTGTTAATCTGCCACCCGCACTCACCCTGCGCGAATTGCGTCACATCCCCGAAGGGGACTGAGTTGTACCTGCGGCGGGTACACGAAGTGCGCTTCGCGTAAATTCAGACCGGTGGTGGGGTAGGGTACGTTTGTTATGCACCATATATAAGAATGGTGAAGTGCTCCCCGAAAGGAGGGCGCTTTTATTAAATTGACAGGAAGTATGCTAGTAATCAGGCTAATCGGAGACATAAAACGTACCCCCAACAAACACACATCTATGCAACATATTAACCTTTATAATGTGTGTTTTACGGCATAATTATCGTATTGCAAGAGGCCGTAGAATCAATAGGTCGGCAAGTCTTGTCGACTTAGGAGGATAGGAAGGTATTCATGGAAACTCAGCGCCATTTCCCTTATAGTTTTATTGATCGTGTGATTATCTCGGAAGCAGACATCAAAACTCGAGTTAAGGCATTGGGTGACACGATCACCCAGGATTATCAGAATTCGGAAAGACTCTTGTTGTTGGGTTTGCTGCGCGGAAGCGTAGTCTTCATCACCGACCTGATGCGTGAAATCCGCCGGGACATCACAATGGACTTCATGTCAGTGTCTTCCTACAATAAATCTGAGTCCAGTGGCTTCGTGCGCATTGACTCGGACCATAAGACCAACATTCGCGGTTGGGATGTTATCCTGATTGACGACATTGTGGACTCCGGCTACACCATCCGCACCGTGCGCAAACTGCTGCTTGACCGCGAGCCGCGCAGTCTCAAAGTGTGCACCCTGCTCGATAAGCCCGAACGCCATAAAGTGGATATCGATATTGACTATCTGGGTTTCAGTATCCCCGATTATTTTGTTGTGGGCTATGGCTTGGATTATGAGGAGAAGGGCCGTAATTTACCCTATATCGCTTCGATTAATCTTAAGAAAGGCGAGGGGTGAGCCATGCCGCTGGATATCGTGATCGGTGCACAGTGGGGGGATGAGGGCAAGGGTAGAGCCGTAGACTTGCTCTCAGAAAAATCAGACCTGGTGGCGCGCTTCAACGGCGGCGATAACGCCGGCCACACGGTTACCGTGGGCAAGAATATCTACAAATTACATGTCATTCCTTCCGGAATTATTCATCCAAAAACCCTTGGAGTGATGGGCAGCGGCATGGTGTTGAACCCGCAGACGCTCGTCGAAGAGATAAACATGCTGCGAGAGGGCGCGGTTGTTATTACTCCTGAACGGCTGTGGATCTCGGACGCAGTACAGTTGGTCACTCCGGCGCACCGCCTGCTCGATCGCGCCCAGGATGCAGCCCTGGGCAAGGCACAAATCGGCACCACCGGCCGCGGCATCGGCCCGGCCTATGTAGACAAAGCTTCCCGCCGCGGGCTGCGTGCCGGTGAGATTTTAGAGCCGGAGCTCTTTGCCAGCCATGTGCGTATCCACTTTGAAGAAGTCAATCACTTGCTCATCGACTGGTATCACCAACCGGGTATGGAAGTGGATGCTCTGGTCAAAGAGTATCTTGCCTACGCCGAACAGATACGCTCCTTCATCCGCCGCATTGGCCCGCTGATACAGAGCGCCCTCAAAGAGGGCAAGACCATCCTGGCTGAAGGCGCACAGGGGACGCTGCTCGACGTGGAGCAGGGGACCTATCCATACGTGACCAGTTCATGCACCACCTCCGCCGGCGTTTTCAGCAGCCTGGGCCTGGGAGTACAGGCAGTCCGTAAGGTGGTGGGCGTGACCAAAGCCTTCCAGACGCGCGTGGGGGCAGGACCTTTCCCGACCGAACTGGATGGCGAGATGGCGCATTTCCTGCGTGGCTCGGGCGCTAATCCCTGGGATGAATATGGCACCACCACCGGACGTCCGCGCCGGGTGGGCTGG
>JAUYCC010000068.1 GCA_030692365.1 Pelolinea sp.
ATCTGTGATCAATTTTACAGAAAAAAAGTTACATAATCTAATATTAGCTATTTAGAAATTATTTAGATAATTCTTTCTGGAATTTTTCAATTTAACCAAAAGTTGTCTATACTCCTGCAACCGCCCCTGATTACGATATAAAATTTCGGGTTGGAGTATTTCTGCTGGGCACCCTTTAATCATATTCGCGGCAATTTGATAATGGAAATCACGATCTTCTTTCCATTCAATGCAATTGCTGAGAAGCGCTTCAATCAGAGCAGAGCTGTGTGCGATCTTTACCTTGATTGAGCGCGGGTCATCTGCCGTACCGCCAACGCAGCCCGTGTTCATTAAAATGACATGGATGTCAGGATTGGCCTGCAAAATTTCCGCAAAACGCTGCCCTTGCAGGGCATCATCCGCGAAGAAGAACGGATTTGTGCCGGGCACCCGCATTGATTTGCCCGCTTCCTCGTCGCCTCCCGCGGACGTGCCGGTGGTTTCCCCGAGCATGAAATATTCGGCGGCCTGTTCGGCGGATAATTTCGCGATGGCGGGGATGATATCGAAATTTCGGTTGAGGATCAGAATGTGGCTGACATCGGGCAGGTGATCAGGTTCGCGGTGGGGGATTCTATCCAGCGAAAAAGTCCCGCGCCCGTTGGTGGTGAAGGAACCATCCAGGTAGTCCACTGTCCCGTCTGGCTTTACAGCGACATTTTCCAGCCATGAATCCGGATGCTTGAGAGCGTTATAGATAATAGGATCATTTTCTTCTTTTAGGTCATAGGTCTTGGCAAAACACCCATTTTCAGACGCATAAATTCTTCCGTCCGGGAAAATGGCGCAAAAATCATCCTGAACGGGCAGGGAACCAAGATGCTGATTAAATGTGGTGGTCGTTTTCCCTGTGCCTGAAAGGCCGATAATAATAACGGATTTCTCTTTTTGATCAAGGCCAATGTAAGTTTTGCAGCCGGCATGAAGCGCCAAACCTCCAAGATCGTAAATCCATTTATTCCACATCCTCAAGCCGGCTTTCTTGGATTCGCCAAAATAATCGGTGCCGAAAATGCGCGTGGTGTAACTCTCCAGGTCCACCGCGATCAGGATGGGATGAGGAAATCCTTCAGGCAATAGATTAGGTGTGTAGATAACTTTGAGAACCGGTTCTTTCGAGGTTGAATTCGAAAAATAAAGCTGGGATTGCATTGCGGCAATATTCGCCGCGGATTTTTCAATAATCAATTGTGCAGACACTGCCACCGGTGATTCAACGCCAATACACCCGGTGATTTCGAGCATCTCGGTTTTTGAGATGAATTCATCCTGCAGTAAAGCCAGTTCTTTAAATGTGTTACGGGAAATAAAAGGCCGTTTTATTGGTGTATCCGAGACAAAATAAGTGAATTGACTGGACCGGGCAGTTATTCTTGTTTTAATACTGAAATTCCCCCATGCGGTTCTTGCAGCATTGGGTAATTTTGAAGCGATTTCTTTTAGTTCGTCATTTGTAGGGTTATGAAAATATGCCATTGGGGAACTTTTTTATTTGTTTTTTAAAAATATTAACATAGAAGGCATTTTCCCGCTTAATTTAAGTCAGATAAATCGAGTAGTTTTTATCCCGAAAACAACCGAATTATTTTTGGAACTAATGATTATGTTAAAATACAAAAGATCACATCTTCGAGTCTTGCGGCCTTCAACAATTTAGTTATGGCTACCTGACCGACAGGGTACAGGCGGAAACGCCTGTGCCTCCCGTTTTTGGAAAGGAGATGCGCTGTAAGCTTTTTTATATTGGCTTATTCAGCAGCCCTTTCCGGCTGCTTTTTTGTTAAGGAAACGATGGATAAAAATAAAGCCTATTATTTCACTACCAGGGATTTAATGATGATGGCCGCACTGGCTGCGATGGGGGGAATTGCCAGCACCTATATCAATATGATCGGTGATTTCTTCCAGTCGCTGCTTGGCTTCGCGGGAACCACGCAATGGGCAGCTGGCCTTCATATTATCTGGATAATGCTGGCCGCGGCCTTAATAAACAAGCCAGGGGCGGCTACCGCAACCGGCATCATAAAAGGGTTTGTTGAATTACTCAGCGGAAACACCCATGGGCTGCTTGTTTTGATCATCGATATAACCGCTGGACTGATCATAGATCTGGTCTTATTACCGCAAAGAGATAAAAAACCCGGTTTGTTATTTTTTCTCGCGGCAGGATTATCATCGGCGTCCAACATTTTTATCTTTCAATTTTTTGCATCTATACCGAAAGACATATTAACTTTTCTTGCGATCCTGATTTCCTCCTCAATTTCTTTCACATCGGGAGTTGTTTTTGGCGGAATCCTTGTGAAGGGGTTACTTGCAAGCCTCGAAAAAATTGGGCTTTACGCAGTCCCTCAAAAAAAACAGCTTCCTTCAAAAAAGTTCTGGCCGATACTTATAGGCATAACCGCACTGCTTCTGGTTGTCGGTTCCGGATTGTTTTACTTCTGGCAGCAAGCCAGCTCCCAAAGAATCTCAATAGTTGGTGATGTGTCCAACCCTTATGAATTTCCAGATGCAAACAACAAAATTTCAGAGGTGGAAATCCAGGCTGAGTTGAATGGCGTCAACCGAAGTTATAAGGGGTATCGGCTGTCAGAGATTATTGATTTGGCCCAACCATCAGATAGATCAGGAATACTTCAGGTTACAGCAACGGATGGATACAGCTTCTTCATTTCAATGGAAGAAGTCTATTCCAATGCCAATTTGATTATCAGCCAACAAAAAACCGGTAATAATTCTGTCTTTAATATTGTCGGTGCAAAGTCTTCGAAGGCGTGGATTCGGGGTGTCAGCGAGATAAAGCTCACAAAAATGAACGGGGTTGAAGTAAGAGGCTCTGTATCAAATCCTTTTATTTTTAGCCCGGAGCAATGGGTTTCAGATATGGACTCAACCCTTATCAATATCGACGGTGAACAAAAGAAGCTGCAAGGGGTGCCGCTCGAAAAAATCTGGAATCAGGCGAAACCAGAAAAAAGCGCCTCATCCATGATTTTCATCTCGAGTGATGGCCAAGTCCAACTGGAATATTCGGAATTTGGGGGAAATGATTCCTTAAGACTATTTGTAAACCTGACTTCTGATGGATTGAAATACCTCATCGCGGATATGAACGGCAAAATGATTGTTAATAACCTTTCAGCCATCGAGATTATATGATGATCGAGGTAAAAGACCTTTGTTTTAAATATCAGCACGAAAAACCCATGATCCTTGACCACCTTAATTTAGATATCAAGGATGGGGAATGGTTGGTTATTACCGGCGACTCCGGATGTGGAAAATCCACGTTCGCGTTAGGACTGGCTGGATTTTTGATCCATATTATTCCCGGAGAAATTTCCGGATCCATCATTGTCAATGAAAGCGATGTGCTAAAGGAGGGTTTGGCATCAATTTCTGAAGATGTTTTTCTTGTCCAGCAGAATCCCGAGACCCAGTTCTGTGCACTGACTGTAAAGGAAGAATTGGCATTCGGTTTGGAGAATAGAAGGATCCCGCCTGAAGAAATCGAAAAGCGCATTTTCAAAGCGTTGTCTGCTTTAAATGCAGAAGATTTGATCAATAGACAAATTAATGAATTATCAGGCGGGCAACAGCAAAAAGTAGCCATCGCTACCGCATTGGCACTGGAACCTAAAGTATTAATCCTGGATGAACCAAGTTCCAATCTGGACCCAACTGCCACCAGGACCTTATTCCTGACTTTATCAGATCTTAGAAAGCAAGACCATCTGACCGTCATCGTGGTTGAACATAAACCCTGGATCTATAAAGGTTTGGCAACACGTCAACTAGAAATGAAGGGTGGACGCTTGTTTGAAAAAGAACATCTGGTAAAGACAGCGGGAATACCGATTACTTTTGAGAAAAATGACAAAATTGAAAATATTTCTCCAATTGTTGAACTCCGTGGTTTCAAAATAAGTTTTTCAACGAATCAAATCCTTAAAATAAATGAACTGAAAATATTTCCTGGGGAAATTATTTCTCTTATGGGACCGAATGGGTCCGGAAAGACTTCTTTACTTCTAAGCTTGTGTGGATTAATTGGTATTGATGCAAAAGAACAGAAGGTTTTTGGGAAACCCATTACTCAAAAAAAGGATAAATCGGTTCTCAAAAATCAGGGAATTGTGTTTCAAAACCCTGACCATCAATTATTCTGCGATTCTGTACTCGAAGAGATAAACTTTGCCCCTTATAACTTTTATGGAAAAGACTACGATGACATTTGGGTTAAAAGTCTGATAAAAAAATTTGACCTGGATGAATCTTTAAACACTCATCCTTTTCACCTTAGTTACGGCCAAAAAGGAAGGCTAAATCTTGCTTCGGTTCTCTCTTATGGACCCAAACTGATTCTATTGGATGAAGTGTTTATCGGCCAGGACCTGAATCATGTTCTTTTTCTTCTGGAGACTATCAGAGATTACGTAAAGCAACGCTCGGCAACTGCAATCATAGTTAATCATTCAGCCTGGCCGGTATTCAACTATGCGTCAAAGATGATATTTCTGGATAACCAGGAAGTAATCATTGATTGCCCTATTGAGAATGCTTGTGAAGAATTAATCAGGGCGAAAAAATTGGAATACCTTCCGGTGGAAAATTGATTAACCAAAGGATTTCACTTCAGTATTACCAGGGGCAGGGGTTCATAAATTCTCTTCATCCCATAACAAAATTCCTTGGTTTGGTTGTCATATCGTTTGTTTTATTTTTTATTTCAGATTCTATTCTTTTTCATATATTATTTTTTGTATTAGGGATCATTTTATTAAAAGTATCAGGTTATTCTCTTTTCCGAATTCAAGGCGGGCGACTGATAGTGCTGACCACAATATTTATAGCGTTAATCCAATTGATTTTCGTTAAAGATGGTGAAACAATTTTCTCTTTTGGACAAATCCATATAAATGATCAAGCTCTATTTCAGGCTGTTACTGTCTCTCTGCGGTTTATAGCAATCATAATTTTTAGTTATTTGTTTGTTCTATCTACTGAACCTACCAGTTTCGTGTTGGCGTTGGTTCAACTGGGGTTGTCTTATCGGTTTGGATTTTCAATAATTACAGCTATAAGGATGATCCCGATAGTCAAAAGTGAAATTATAAGGATTTCATTTGCTCAAATAACCAGGGGAGTTTCATATAAATTCTTTCCAATAAAGGAATTTCTTCAATCAATAATGCAATTTCTTAAGGTTGTAATAATTTCAATGATCAAACGGGTAAATTCATTGGTGATTTCAATGGAGGGAAGGAGCTTTGGCTTGTATAAATCCAGAACGTTTATCAAGGAAATTTCATATTCAGCAATTGATAGGGTGGTCATTGTGTGTGAGATGTTATTGATCCCATTTATTCTTTTTTGGAGGTTATGGCCATGAAACAAAGTTTTTCATCGAACTACAAGAAAAATATATTTTTCTCAGTTCTAATTGGAATTGTCATACTAATAATCGGGTTTGTTATCGCTTCTGCACAAGAAATCCCATACCGGATTGTAACCAAGTATCCGGCAAGTATGATCCTTGATGAAGCAAAGGAAATGCATAAATGCGGAGAATGCCACGAATCCAAAGATTTTCATACCTGCGAAACCTGCCACAATGAGCATGGCTCCGCTGTCTTATCAGGATTGTCGTTTAATTCAACTATCTATCTTACAGGTGATGTTCCTGAAGAAAAATTCATTCCGAGCAACCATATTTTTCTTAATGAAAATCAAAAATTGGAAAAAATTACAATCAATGAACTTCTTAAGAAATATGGCATAGACAAATTCAAAAGCATCACACTTTATTCAAATGACGGCGGTTTTACGACAATTGAGAGTGATCAATTGGGGGATACATCCTTTCTGCTGCCTTATGAAGAAAGCATCCGCTTCGCAGATGAGAACTTGCATGTCTCTACATGGTTAAAAGGGATTTCGAAAATTATTGTAGTGGGTGATGAGAAGAATTTATCAATTGGTGGGAGAAAGACAACTTTTGGGGAGTTATTAATAAAGGATACCGTTCAATTTACTGTTGAGCAGGCACCTGTAATGCTTAAAAATAACTCGGATGGGTTGATTAGGACCGGTTATACAGCTGAAAGGATGGAGGGGATTGAAGTTGCGAAATTATTAACAATCGAAGACGAGAAGGATTATTCATTGAAATTAGTAAACGGAACTATTCAAGATTTGAAAGGATCCGAGTTAACAAATTCAAAATTGGTGTTGATAGGATCAGACGTCGTTTTGGTTTTTCCTGAAAAGAGCCGAAATACCTGGATAAAACAAATTGTCAGCATAGATGAAAAATTATGAGCAATAAATCCAACATTAAGTTTATTTGGTTAGTGATTCTGATTTTATTAACAGCGTGTCAGCCAGCGTGGACGTTACAACTTAAATCCGATAGATTAACCACCTCTTTTTCTCAAAAAGAATTTCAGGAATTAAAAAAGGAATATTCAGTAACGGAGGATTGTTCAGGTTTACCTTTCAATATTGTCCTATATAAGTCCGGATTTGAGGTTATTGATTCGATAACCTTTAAGAATTCCGCTGGGGAAGATGAAAAAATAAATTGGCAGGAAAAAGGTGAAGAAGGTTGCCTTAATACCAGTGGCCAAGTTAACTTTGGTTCACAAAAAATTGCTTCTAAAGTATTAACGATAAAAGAAACGCCTTTTGGTTCGGATGTCACCCGAATTCTGGATATTGCACCGACGGTTTTATCAGCATTAGGGATCAAACAAGAAGATTTACCCGGGAAGAAGATTGTTGAAGGTTCATTTGACCATGTGGTGCTGATTTTTTTGGATGGATTTGGTTATTCCATCTATGAGAAGGCATTACAGGACAATTTACTGGAAAATCTACCCAAAGCTTCATTAACAAAAAAAGCTTTAACGGTTTTCCCACCAAGGACTTCTATTATCAGCGCGGCAATCTTGACAGGTTTACCCCCATATGAAAATGGGGTTTACGAAACCGGTCTTCGTAAAACAGAAGCGACTACCATATTTGACCTGATCTCCAATGCGGGATTGAAATCCATCGCTGTTGAAGGAGAAAGTCTGTCATTTAATCTAAGGAATACTGAAGTAATCCTTTCAGGGGATAAGGATTCAAATGGCAGCACCGATGATAATGTTTTTTCAAATGTAAATGCGGTCATCAAATCTCATATGCTTGACCTCTTGTGGATTCACTTTCACGGTATTGATGATTTGGGGCACACTTTTGGACCGGGCAGCCAACGAGTGGATGACAAAATTGTTGAAATAGATGCATACGTTGGAAAAATCATGGATAGTCTTCCGGAGAATACATTAATCATTGCTTTCGCGGATCATGGAATGCATTCGGTTACCGAAGAAGGGAGGTTGGGAAACCACGGAAATCTAATCTATGACGATATGGTAATCCCTATATTTTTTGAAACCAAATAAATAAGCAGGAGTTGTTATGAAAAATCGTATAAATTTATTATTTTTAATCCTCGTTCTGACGGGAATCCTCCTTTCAGCGTGCGGTTCTGCCCCAAAGGTGGAGTGGAACTTAAAAATTACCGGCGCAGTTGAAAAATCGCTGGACTTGCGATTTCAGGACCTGGTGAAATTGCCACAAATTGAGCTTAATGACATTCTAATGAATAAATCTGTGGGGGAAGATGAGGTTGGCTCGTGGAGCGGCGTAATGCTGGGCGAAATATTAGATCAGGCAGGCGCTGCCGCAGATTTCACAACCATAACCGCAATCGCCTCGGATGGATATGCGATTGAAATCACGAAGGATGAGTTGAAAGATGCCATCATCGCCCTAAAACAAAATGGGGAATGGATCCAAAAATCAGATCCGGGGCATGGTCCCATTCGCCTGGTATGTCCTCAGACGCCCGCTAACCGGTGGGTGTTTCAACTGACGGAAATTCAAATCAATCAATAAGGATAGGAGATAGAAATGAAAAAGAACATTATTAGAATTGTTGGGATAGTTTTTTTAGCAATATTGGCTGTTTCGTGTGCTGCCAAAGCAGAACCTGTGCTAAAGCTGACAGGGCTCGCGGAAAAGGCATGGACTGCCAATGAACTTAAATCGCTGCCTTCTTCAAGCTCAGATTACACCAATAAAGACGGTGAAACAACAACCTATACTGGTGTTACCTTCACCTCACTCTTCGAAGCGGCAAGTTTAAGTGATTATTCTACGGTCACACTCGTGGCGGCAGATGATTACACTGCCGAAATTACTAAAGACGAACTGGCCGCATGCCCAACTTGCATTGTGGCAATCCTGGAGGATGGGAGTTTAAGGTCTGTAATGCCTGGATTATCGGGTAAACAGCAAGTAAAGGACCTGGTAGAAATTCAGGTAAAGTAAATTCTAAAATCTATAAAAATGGGCGGTGATAAACCGCCCATTTTTGGTTAACCAGGTTTTACTCTAAAAGCTTCCATCACATTCGGTAGGGATTCTGTAAGTGTGAGCAAGCGGCTTAGCTGGCTGATATCGCCGATATCCAGCATTAAGTTTATAGTTGCAAGATTATTCGTGATTTTTACGTTGATATCGCGCATGTTAATGCCCTCATTCGCTAATATTGTGGAAATATCTCCCATCAGCCCTTGCCTGTCGTAGGCTTTCACCTGAACCATGACCGGGAATGTTCTCTTTGGTTCACCCCAGCTGACCTTAACCATACGTTCGTGGTCTTTCATGCGCAATACATTTGGACAGTCACGTCTGTGAATTGTGGCTCCACGGCCGCGGGTGATGTAACCGATGATGTCGTCACCTGGTGCGGGGTTGCAGCATTTGGCAATATTGGTCAAAATACCTTTAAGGCCTAAAACATTGACAGATTCGCTATCTTTCCTCTCAATCGCTGGCGCTCTTGGAGTAAATAGCTCTTCCTTCTTCTCTTCATCTTCCTGGATAAGGTTGACAATGCGGCCGATAGCCAGATCACCACAGCCCAGGGCAACATGTAAATCTTCAGCGGCCTTGTATCCGAATGACTTGGCCAGGTCTTCAGTATCGAGATCAACGATTCCCAAACGCTTCAATTCGCGATCAAGCATATCGCGGCCATGAGAGAGGTTTTGATCGCGGTCCTGTTTCTTAAACCACTGGCGAATTTTGGCGCGGGCTCGTTGGGTATTTACCAACCCTAAATGGGTGTTTAACCAGTCTCTGGAAGGACCGCCGCGTTTGACCGTCAAGATCTCCACCTGGTCGCCGGTTTTTAGGCGGTAATCCAGCGTAACCAGCTTACCATTGGTCTTAGCGCCCCTGCAGCGGTTTCCAACTTCGGTGTGAACCATATACGCAAAGTCAATCGGAGTTGCGCCAATAGGTAGGTCAATAATATCCCCGTGGGGTGTGAAGACATAAACCCGATCTTCAAAAACATCGGTCTTGACACCATCCACAAATTCCTGCGCGTCCTCAACGTCCTGGCGCCAATCCATCAATTTACGCAGCCAGTTGATCCTTGACTGATACTGGTCATCCTGAGAGCCTTTTTCTTTGTACATCCAGTGGGAGGCAATACCGAATTCGGCGTTTTGGTGCATTTCCTGAGTACGGATCTGGACTTCCAACGGCTTACCATCAGAGTAAATCACCGCTGTATGGATAGATTGATAGAAATTATCTTTGGGCGCTGCAATATAATCATCAAATTCATTGGGGATAGGGCGCCAATGTGTATGGATAATGCCTAAAGCAGCATAACAGGAAGGAATGTCATTGACGATCAGTCTAACACCCCTTAGATCCCGAACATTTTCAAAAGCTTTATCCTTTTGCTGCATTTTTTGATAAATTGAATAAATGTGTTTGGTTCGCCCGCTAATCTCAGCCTTAATCCCACCTTCATTCATCAGTTTTCGAAGTTCCTGGATAATCCCGTTGACTTCGGTTTCCCGATTAATTCTCCTGTCGGCCAGTTTTTCAGCGATGCTTTTATAATCATCGGGTTGCGTATAGCGAAACGAAAGGTCTTCCAATTCCCATTTAATCTGCCAGAGTCCCAGTCTATTTGCGAGAGGGGCGAAAATCTCCATCGTCTCTTTTGCGATGCGTTTGCGCTTGGATTCAGGGATGTAGCTCAGGGTACGCATATTGTGAAGACGGTCTGCAAGTTTTATGAGCACAACCCGCACATCATCCCCCATCGCCATAAGGGTTTTTCGAAGTGTTTCGGTTGCCAGGTCTTTGCGCCGGCTTTTTTGAAGTTCCTCGCTGATCAGAGTACTCTCTTCACCCCTTTGACGCACGCCTTCAGGCTGACCTTCTTTTTCACGGCCATCCGCGCGTGTAACTCGCGGCAGATTGGTCAGCTTGGTTACTCCGTCAACAAGCTGGGCTACTTCGGGACCAAACTTGTTACGCATCTCATCCTTGGTCACTTCGGTATCTTCAACTGTATCGTGCAGCAAGGCAGACGCAACTACAATCGGGGGAACCTTCAATTCGGCCAATATTTTGGCAACAGCTATGCAATGGGTAAAATAAGGCTCACCTGACGCGCGTAATTGTCCGGCATGGGCTTTTTCAGCGAATTGGTAGGCATTCTTTATCAATTCGCGTTCTACAACGCCATAAGAGTCAGGAAATACTTTTTCCAGGTCTTCGTAAAACATATTATTCCTTATACAATCTCTGCTTTGCTATGAAGTCAATTCTAATTCCAAAGCAAAAAAGGGAGATTAGAGATTGTTAAAAACTTTAATTAATTCATCAAACGGCATTTCTTCAAGCGAGTCAATTACTAGGTCGGCTTCATCAAATTCGAAAAATCTTGTAACTTCATTTGGGAACACAACAACGTATAAACCAGCTTTCTTTGCCGCCGTCACACCATTTATTGAGTCTTCCAATGCCACGACCTCATCAGGTTTAAGGCCCATACAAGCCAGCGCTTTTATAAATAACTCTGGATCCGGTTTGGTTTTGCTTACGTCGTTAAAGGTTTTTATACATCCAAAGTATTCGCTAATCGATAATCTGCCAAGGTGATAATCAATCCATGGTCTGGGAGAACTGGATGCCAAACCAATTTCAAGTCCAAAAAATTTGGATTGCTTAAGGTAATTAAGAATACCCGGTCTGATAGGTTCAAGGTCGATCAATTTATTGCGAATGAAAGAAAATTTTTCTTTTACTTCGGCACGAGTGATTGGGTGGTTGAGCATCTCCTCTAAAAAGATGAAGGGAGTCTCGTCATTATGAACGGCACCTATGGTTTCCTGGTATCTCTCAAATGGGAAAATAAACCCGTAATCAGCAAAAAGCGCTTCCCAGGCACGCAGCTCAGGCGTCTCGGTATCACAAATCAATCCGTCAAAATCAAAAATTATCCCTTTTATTGTCATAATTTTTCTTGAAACCTAATCAAGAACCAGATCGGTGATCCCGAGAAGTTGTTTTACGTAAAGAATATCTTTTCTGAGGTTTTCATTAATTGGTACACCTGTTTTTCTGACCTCGATTTCGTTTAGAAATTCTTTCTCACCAGCCGTGTAAATACGGGATTGACCTGGCGTTTTTCTGGATGCCCTAAGCTCTCTTAGGAGGTCACCAATATTCTTCTTAAAATCTTCAAGGTGAAGGAAAGATTCTATGGACATGGCCATAAAAAAGTGACCAACCTTAAAACGAGCGCTGCTTCCATCCGTATTCAATCCTGAGAGAGCTGACAGAAAAGCGCCACTTTGTAATGATGATGAAAGGATTTCCACCATGGTTGAGAGCCCATACCCTTTGTGACTTCCTAGCGCTTCTGTATCACCGCCCAAGGGTAACAAAGCCGCCTGATCTTGGGTCAATCCATCTAGGATTGATTGGGGATTTGTCATGCGTTTTCCTTCAGAGTCTACAACCCAACCATCATAAGCTGGTTTTTCTTCTCGGTTCAGAACCTCAATTTTCCCTCGCTGGGTGATGGATGTAGCGGCATCAAAAAGGAAAGGAAATTCTTCATCAGTCGGGGCACCAAACGCGATCGGATTTGTCCCCAATTTTGGCTGAGTGCTGAAGGTCGGGGTGACCGATGGCCGGGCGTTGGTAAAGCTCATGCCGATCATGCCATTCTTGATTGCCATGAGAGGGTAATACCCATCGATTCCAAAATGGGTAGAGTTTCTTACCGCAACTGCTCCCATACCGTATTTCTTGGCTTTTTCAATAGCCAGGTTCATAGATTGGTAACCGATGACCATGCCAATACCGTGGTGACCGTCGATCACGGCTGTGGTGGGAGATTCTTTTACAACTTCGAGCGCTGATTTTTTCTCAATCTGACCACTATTGATACGGTCCACATACATGCGCAAGCGGCCAATACCGTGCGATTCTATGCCGCGCAAGTCAGAGGTAATTAAGATATCGGCGCAGATCTTCGCTTCTTCTTCGGGAACATCCAATTTTCTGAAAGTGGTTTCAATGAATTGCTTAAGTTCATCTACGGGTAAATGAATCACGTTGTTTCTCCATGCCTAAAAGTATTTTGCATGATTTTAGCATTTGAATGGCAAATTAGAAAAATAAAGTGTTAGAATTTTTTCTAATTACTTATTCGGGAGAGTTAATGAAACAAATTGCAGTACTGACAAGCGGGGGTGACGCGCCTGGAATGAACGCCGCTATACGAGCTGTTACCAGAACCGGTATACAGAAGGGGTGGAATATATTTGGCGTACGTGACGGTTATCAGGGACTTATTGAAGGCAATATGACTGAAATGGACTCGCGAGATGTATCTGGGATCATACAGCGTGGTGGTACATTTTTAGGCAGTGCGCGATGTGAAGAATTTAAAACCGAAGCAGGCCGAAGAGAAGCTCTTCGATCATTGAACGAAAATGAGATTGACGGGCTAGTAGTAATAGGTGGTAATGGCTCTCAAACAGGCAGTTTTAACTTGTTTAAAATGGGTTTCCCTGTTGTGGGTGTCGCATCCACAATTGATAATGATTTGGTAGGTTCAGATATCACAATCGGTGTAGACACCGCATTAAATATTGCGCTTGAAGCGATTGACCGGCTGAAAGTGACTGGCAGTTCCCACCAAAGGGCTTTTTTGATTGAGGTCATGGGCAGAAACTGCGGTTATCTTGCATTAATGTCTGCTATTGCAGGTGGAGCTGAAACCGTTGTTATCCCGGAAGTAGAGACTGACCCTGATGAAATTGCTCATATTTTAAGCCAGGCTTACGAACGCGGAAAATCTCACGCGATTGTGGTAGTTGCTGAGGGCGCTAAATATAATGCTACCAAACTTGCAGAGTTTTTTGAAAAACATCAGGAGCGGATTGGTTTTGCTCTTCGGGTGAGTATTTTAGGTCACATCCAAAGGGGAGGTACTCCCAGTGCTTCGGATAGGATTTTGGCTAGCCGGTTGGGCGCAGGCGCTGTTGATTGTCTTGATAGGGGTGAATTCGGAGTGTTGGTAGGCTGGGTGAATGGAAAAGTCCAAACAACACCATTGGAAGAAGTGGTTGATAAAACTAAGCAAATTGATTTGGAGTTATTTGACTTGGCAAGAAAACTGGACTAAAAAAGAACCGGTTTCCCGGTTCTTTTTACATCTTCAAATATGCTTCTATAAATTCGTCAATATCGCCATTTAATACTGCCTGGGCGTTCCCTTTCTCATACTCTGTCCTGTGGTCTTTTACTAACTGATAAGGGTGGAGCACATATGATCGAATTTGGCTGCCCCATTCCGCTTTTTGATATTCACCGCGCAATTTGGATAACTTCGCTTCCTGTTCCTGGACCTTTAAGTCATATAAACGGCCGCGTAAAACCTTGAGAGCATTTTCACGGTTTTGGACTTGCGAGCGCTCATTTTGGCAGGTAACCACTATTCCGGTCGATTTATGCGTGATCCGGATGGCTGTGGCGTTTTTTTGGACGTTTTGCCCGCCTGCACCTGATGATTTATAAATATCAATCACAATATCATCTGGATCAATTTCAACAACAGGGTCTTCCGACGCGACTTCCGGCAGGATTTCCACCTGAACAAATGACGTGTGTCGACGATGCGCTGCGTCAAAGGGTGAAAGCCTTACCAGCCGATGGACACCTTTTTCTGACCTCAAATAACCATAGGCATATTTCCCATCAATCAATACAGTTATGCTTTTAATACCCGCTTCTTCACCATCTGAACGGTCCAGGATTTCGGTAGAAAAGCCGTTTTTCTCAGCCCAACGCAAATACATTCGCAGGAGCATTTCACCCCAATCTTGGGCATCTGTCCCACCAGCGCCGGAATTGATATAAAGAAGAGCATTCCCTTTGTCATACGGTCCAGACAAAAGGGTGGAAAGCTCCAGCCGTTCAATTTGTTTTTCCAGTTTTTCTGCTTCAGATTCAAGATCAGGGCGGAAACTTTCATCATCGCTGATGGTTAAATCCAAATAAGTCTGGATGGAATTATCAAGATTTGTCCATAAATAGATCTCATCTTTCAAGTCTGAGATTCTTTTCATGGTCAGCTGGGCGGATTTATTATCTGCCCAGAAATCTTCTTTTTCAGAGGCTTTGTTTAATTCTGCAAGTTCGGTCTGCTTTTTATCCCAGTCAAAGATGCTCCATAAGGTCTTTGACTCTTTTTTGTAAGCTTTCAAACCGCAGCTGCAAATCTTGCATCATTCCTCCTAGGTGCTGATTAATGTTGTTTTTGAATTATTTTTCCCGCGAGTTGGCCGCAACCTGCCTGGACGTCAGAACCCTGGCTGTCTCGTATGGATGTCGCAATGCCTTTTTCAAGGAGGATTTTACCAAATTCTCTTATTGTTGAAGTATCGGAGGGTTTACCCATAAAATGCGATGTGAGATTTAGCGGGATTAGATTAAGATGACAATTCAACCCTCTTAATAATTTCACCAACTCAAATGCCAAAATAGGGCTGTCATTGATTCCTTTTATCATCACATATTCAAAAGTAATGCGCCTGTTGGTTCTATCAAAATAGGAACGGCAGGCAGCGATCAATTCCCGAAGAGGGTATTTTTTTGCTATCGGTACGAATTGTTGCCTTAAGAGGTCATTTGGCGCGTGCAAAGATACCGATAAATTAATCTGTAATTCTTTTTCGGAGAACTGTTTGATCCTGTCGATGATCCCGATTGTAGAAATTGTGATTCTTCTCGCACCAATATTCAGGCTGTTGGCATCGTTTAGCTTGGTGATTGCGGAAATTGTATTGTCATAATTAAGGAAGGGTTCTCCCATCCCCATTAAAACAATATTGGTCAGTTTTTCTTCATTAGGCTCTAAAGCCTTCATAATGAAAATGACCTGCTCAATAATTTCACCGCTGGATAAATTTCGCTTAAATCCCAAGTTGCCGGTAGCGCAAAAAATACAGCCAACCGGGCATCCGGATTGGGTTGAAATGCATAATGTCAGCCGGTTATCTTTTCGCAATAATACTGATTCAATATAATTTGAATCTTTTAGCTGGAACAGGATCTTTTCAGTCTGCAGGTCAGTTGAAAAAACTGAATTGACTTTAATTAATGAAGTGATTGAAAAGTGACTCTCTAATTTCTGCCGTAAGGGTTTAGGTGATGAGGAAAATTCCTCCCAGGAGGAGTAACGGTGTTGATAGAGACCCTCCCAAATCTGTTTGGCCCTAAAGGAAGGTTCACCCTCATCTTTTAAAAATGATTCGATCTCGGAAAAATAGAGATCATAAATATTATTCATTGTTTACTGGCTACTTTATATTAAAAAGGTCTTGAATATTATCAATAATCAGATCGGGTTGGGGGGACCAGTTGTTTAAATCTTCCCGGGTATTCACGCCCGTGAGCACAAATACAGTTTTGCAATGGGCATCATACCCACCCTGAATATCGGTATTTAAACGATCGCCAACCACAATGGTTTCTGAAGGAAGCGTCTTTAATCTTTCCAGCGCGACTTCAAAAATGAAGGGCAGTGGCTTGCCAGCGAGCATGGCTTTTACACCCGTCGCGGTTTCAAGCGCCGCTAAAAGCGTCCCCGCACCAGGGACATTTCCTTCAGGTGTAGGGTACGTTGGATCAGGGTTTGTGAAGAAAAACAATAAGCCTTTTTGAATCATAAGAGATGTGTTTTTAATGCTTTCAAAATTACAATCCCAACTTAAGCCGGCAACAACAGCTTGGGGATTCTCTTTGGAATGGTAGAAACCATATTCTGCCATCGTATCAATCAAGGCTTGCGAACCTGAAATATAGACTGGTCCGCCTTGAGGAAAGTGTTTCTTTACTAGATATGACACTGCCATGGTTGAGGTGACGACCTGACTTTGGTCCACAGTAACCCCAAACCCCTTAAGTTTATCTACATATTGAGAAATGGAATTTGTACCGTTATTGGTGGCTAAAACAACCGAAATCGAGTGTTTATCAAAATTGGCGAAAAGCGCAAATAAATCACATAAGGGTGTTTGAGAACGCCACAAAACACCATCCATATCCAAAATGGCGGCTTTAATTACTGAATTCTTGACCCTAATCAATACAACCTCTTTATAAAATGAATTATAAGAAAACAGATAATCTATGAATAGCAATTATAGATTATCTGCATTCTTGTTGATTTTGAATATTTCTACTTCTTTTCCGGTGGTGTAAGCACTTTATCCACCAAGCCGTATTCAACAGCCTGTTCGGCGCTCATATAAAAATCGCGTTCGGTATCACGCTCAATGACTTCGATCTTTTGGCCGGTGCTTGCAGCCATTATCTCATTAAGGCGTACTTTGAGGCGCAGGATTTCTCTAGCTTGAATTTCAATATCAGAAGCCTGCCCCTGCGCGCCCCCTAAAGGTTGGTGCATGTGAATGGTCGCATGAGGTAAAGCATAACGCTGGCCTTTAGTGCCGGCGGCAAGCAAAACAGTTCCAAAAGAAGCGGTAACACCCACCGCCACTGTGCTGATCTTGTTTGGGATCATGCGCATAGTATCAAAAATTGCCAATCCAGCATAAATCTGACCGCCGGGAGAATTGATGTACATTGATATTTCCCGGTCAGCATCTTCGCGGCTCAAATAAAGCAGCTGCGCAACAACAACATTCGCGACCTGGTCGTCAATCGGGGTGCCAACAAATATGATTCGTTCCCTCAACAACAGCGAGTAAATATCATAAGCACGTTCGCCTCTGCCTGAAGATTCGACAACCATCGGAATTACGGAACTAAAGTCATTTATCATTTTTTACCTTATTTATTTCTATTGATGATTATCATAAGGGGAAATCTACTTTTCTTCCATCAAATTTTTATTTGAATTTTCCTCTTTTTCAGGGGAAGTATCCTCTTTTTTCTTATTTTCCTCTTGTCCGGTGGCGATAGATTTAAGCTTATCCAGGGTTTGCTGGTTCATTAATCTTGATGCAGTCTGCATGACCAACATATTGGATAATTTTTTGGTGGTAAATTCTTTTTGGAGAACTCTGAAATTTGGAGCAGATTGCATCTGCATAAAGGTTTTAGTATATTCCTTTTGAAGTTCTTTTTGGTTGAGCTCAATTTTTTCCTGGCGGCTGATCTCATCAATCACGAGCGCCTGTTCAAGACGTTTGATCGCAGCTGGTTTTATATCTTTTTCGATGAAATCATCTTTTTCACGGTTATTTATCTTCAGGTAAGTATCCAGGTCAAGGTTTTGTCGGGCAATATCCTGCTCGACGCCCTTTAGAACATCTTTGATCTCAGCATCCAACATCTGAGGTGGGTAT
>JAUYCC010000067.1 GCA_030692365.1 Pelolinea sp.
CCTTAGCATACGAATGATTCTATCTCCTCATCCGTTGCACTAAATATCTGACACCTCATTATGTTTATTATATAAAAAATAAATTTGAGTCGCCTTTCCTATTTCGGGTGATACTAGGTGCATACAATGCTCAATATGGACAAAATTAGCCGATTTTTGTGCACTGTATACTCTCAATGCTCTATATGCACACTATGGACACCATTACATACTGACTTCGAATCAGTCGGTTGAGCGTTTCCGTGACTCACGTCAGGACTGGCGAATCGCTCCGGGGGAGTTTTTTATTCTTAAATTTTCCCTTTTAATCTGATTTATGTGAGCTAAAGTCCTTCGCGATTATTAAATACAATGTTATTTAATAAACCTTATACTTTACAAACATCCCGCAGTAGATTATCCTTCTTGTGGGGATGGTTGAGCCCCGGTGGGTTCCCCGGTCTTCAAAATCGGCGGCGGGCTGTTATGCAGGCCGCGGTGGGTTCGACTCCCATCCATTCCCGCTAATGTTTGCCTTAATGGAGAAATAATGATGATCACAGACCATAACCTGACAGAACTGGACACACTCATTGGCCAGTTTTTTCAGATTGAAGATATCACCTACGGCGGACCCAAACAGCCCTTTGTGGTGCGCTACCGGGGTTCACTGACTTCCAGTGATAGCGCAGCAGGTTTTGACCAGATCGCTGAAGCGCTGGCAACCCATAAACTTGTGCCCCTGCTTCGCAACGAAGAAGGAGGCCAGGTTCTTTTTCTGATGCCGGAACCTGAAGCAAAGGGGAAGCTCAACCCCCGCTTGAATCTGATGTTATTCATCCTTACCCTGATCAGCGTGCTCCTGACCGGTGGGCTTTACGGCACCGAAGGGGAATTGCCTGCCGACACTTGGCAAGCAATCGTCACCCTGATCAAGAACGGTTGGCCTTTTGCTGTTTCCCTTCTGGCCATCCTTGGCACTCATGAGTTTGGGCATTATTTTGCCGGGCGGCGAAACGGCGTTAAGGTTACATTACCCTTTTTCATCCCGTTTCCCTTAAGCACGTTTGGCACCATGGGCGCGTTTATCAACATGCGTTCTGTGCCAAAAAACCGGCGCGCGCTCTTTGACCTGGCTGTTACTGGTCCACTGAGTGGTTTGGTTGTCTCCATCGTTGTACTTTTCATCGGGTTAAGTTTATCCAAACTCAACCAGCTCCCATCGGCAATCCCGGCCCAGGGCGGCTATCAGATTGAAGGCAATTCATTGCTCTACCTATTGCTGAAATTTATCTCTTTCGGGAAATTGCTTCCGGAACCTCAGACTATCAACGGTCTTCCGCTGCTTGTTTACTGGGTACGCTACTTTTTTACCGGACTCCCCTTCCCGTGGGGTGCGACGGACGTCATGCTGCATCCGGTCGCCTGGGCTGGCTGGGCAGGGCTGCTGGTAACCGGCATCAACCTCATTCCGGCAGGACAATTGGATGGAGGGCACATTTTTTATACATTGATGGGCAAGCAGACAGCAGACCGCGCTTTCCCCTTTATCGTCGGGCTGTTGGCTGTGATGGGTATTTTCTGGAACGGCTGGTGGTTGTGGGCAGCGCTAATCTTTTTCCTTGGCCGCCGACACGCAGAACCGCTGGACCAGATTACTGAACTGGATGGGAAAAGAAAAATCCTGGGATTTGTTGCGCTGATCGTATTCGTCCTGGTTTTTGTGCCTGTTCCGCTTACATTTATAGGGGCATAAATCCTCAGTAACTTTTTCAGAAATATATTGTTTTAATTCCTGGTATCAGGTATTAACCTTTTCAATTCGTGAAATTACTTTTCCGCGCGGTGTTGCCGCAGCCGGGAAATAATCAGATGTTGCTCATACCTTTACAAATTCTAAAGCATCGGTTAACCTTTTGCGCTTGTGTCTTAAATACAATTCTTCGCAAAATGTTGGAGATAACTTATTATGATTTTTAGATCAGGTCAGACGACTGATTATCAATTTGAAATATTCAAGAAATTCAGCAGCCATGACGCCTACCCCGAAGCAGAAAAATGGCTCGGAATGCTAAGGTCAATTGATGACGTAATCCAGGCTGAAATCACCGGTGATCTGCGCCGCGGAAAATCAACGGTGGGCAGTATTGAAATCGCGGCAGCCGCGCAAAATTCGGAATCCGTTATTACCTCAGTGCTGGGACTTGAGGGATATATGGATGTGGAAGAAGCCACGCCAGATACCCTGCGCTTGCTGCTCACCAGCGGGATACAGCTAATAATTAGGTTTTCGAAACTAATTCAATTTGGCAGCCTGCTGCAATTCACAACAGGTTCTCCTGCCCATAATGAACTGCTTGAGAATAGAGGAGAGTCACTCAACCTGTCTTACCAATCCGGAAGGCTGGAAAAAAATGGCGCCTTGGTTGAATTTGAAACCGAAGGCAGCCTGTACAGCGCTCTCGGTTTGCCCTTGATTCCACCCGAGCTTCGTGAAGGCGAGAATGAGCTGGAGACTCCCCACAGTCTAAATACCTCCCATCTCATCGCCCAGACAGATATCAAATCGGATTTGCACGTGCATACCGATTTTTCTGACGGAAAGGACAGCGTGGAAGAGATGGTGTGCGGAGCGCTGATCCGCAATCTGTCAGCCATAGCCATAACCGACCACTCGCCGTCAATGCTCTATCGCAGGTATTCAGATGATTCCTATCTTCTCGAACAGCATGAGGTAATTGACCAGCTGCGCAAGAAATACAGCACGCATATAACCATATTGAAAGGGATTGAAGCGGATATTCTCCCAAATGGCGCGATTGACCTCTCGGCTGCAATGCTGAAAAAGATGGATATCGTGGTTGCTTCGCTGCATGTAGAACTTGACCAGCCGCGCGAAGAAATCACCGCCCGTCTGATCCGCGCCATCGAAAACCCCTTTGTGGATATTATCGGCCATCCCGGAGGCCGGCTTTACCCAATGGCGGATATTACCGACCTGGACTGGGACAAGATTTTCCGCGCGGCGGCTTACAATCAGGTCGCGCTCGAAATCAATTCCCACAAATCCCACCCCCTCTTTGAAGATGAGAAGGTCAGGCAGGCCGTTGCGCTGGGCGTGCCCATTGCCCTCGACAGTGATTCCCATTCAACCGCGATGCTGGATCAATCCCGGTTCGGAATTTCCATTGCCCGACGTGCTGGTTTAAGCAGCGACCAGGTGATCAACACTTGGTCACCCAACCACCTGCAACTCTGGCTAAAAGCGCACCGTAAATCTACTGCAGCGGAGCGATAAACAAGCGATTATCAAACGCCAGGAATAAATCCGATTCAGGCGTGATGCCGAATCCGCTGGGAGAGCTGGCAGGTACTGGATAGTTCTTGTTGTACAGCGCCCGTAGAACGCGTTCCAGATTCAACTGGTAGCTGAACTGGTAAATGGATTGACCGGTTGTATCCAACAAATAAATGGACGCATTTGGAAGTCGGGTTGCCTGCGCCATGCTAAAACTCGCGTCGGCGAATATCCACGGCTTTTTATCAGGGCGCCCTACCCGGTTGTCAGTATAAGGTGAAGGTTCCTGGCATTCGGTCAAACGAACCTTCTTGTCCGCACTGTACCGGCATTGCGTCATGTGGCCGTCAGCGTTTAACACATACAGGTCCTCCTGGTTAACTACCAAGTCAATCGCTCCGCCAAAATCAGGCACATCTTCACCCAGATATTTAATAGGACTTTCTGAAAACACAATTCCGGTCGCGGTTTCCACATCCGGTTTGTTTGGGTCTTTGCCGGCGTACATCCAAACCGCGTCCTTGTCCGCATCCAGCACATAGAGCGTATCATTGTCATACACAACCCCGATGATACACCCCCATCCATTTTCCGGCGCGCTGAGCGTGCGGGATACAGCCAGCTCACCTGGTCTGCAGTAAAGCAGGTTGCCCTGGGTATCCAAGGCCATGATCCTAAAATTATCTGCGTTGGCTGGCAGAATGACGAAATCCACTAAATCGGTCAACGTTTCCAGCCCATAAGGGCCTGGCACGCATTTGAATTCGTCATCAATTTCATAAAAACCCTTCGAATTGAGGAAAATCCGCAACACGCTTCCGGAGGTTTTATCCAATAGGTAAACGCCTGATGAGCTGGCCTTGATGCGGCTGATCACCACACCTTCGGGGAAGAATTGCGTCAATGCCGGCCGGAAATCCAGTCTGGCAGCCAGGTCCATTTCATCCAGAAGAAATTGGGCTTGCTCATAAAGCATGCGTGAATTCTGGGTAACGTTGTAATTTTCTGCCGATTTAACCATATCCAACGCCTGCGCCCAGTAGGTATGCTGTTGAAGCGGTTTTTTTTCTTCCCTTGCCAGCAATGCGGCATTTTGCGCCTGTTCCATATAAATGGCGTACTGTTCGGCTTTTCCGGTGCGGGTATAGACAGTGGCTGAAACCAGGATCAAAACCAACGGGAGAGAGATTGCCATAAAAAAAGAAAAAACCGGAGACGCCGGGGATTGCGAAGGTTTGTATTTTGGGAAAATTTTCTTTCGGGTACGCTCAATACCCTGGCGGATCTTGGCGTTAAAGGTTCTTGCATTCATCCAGGTCCGCGCCATGCGCACCAGTGCAGGGCTGGCCGTTTTTTCGGGTATATTTTCAGTTTGGGCTTTTCCCGCGGACAGATCCGGTTTTTCAGTTTCTCCCGCCATCACCGGAACATCCTTTTCACCCAGATAAATCACCTCATCCGGTAGAGTTTGTTTTTCCAGAAATCGTGGTTCCATCCTTTCACCAGAATCTTCGGTTTCCTGATAAGAAGATTTATCTTCTACTTTTTTTACGTCCGAAATCTGATTATCTTCTTCTCCATCGGTTTTTATCGGTGAGGTCGACACGGATTCTTCTTGTACCGACGTTTCATCTACTGCCTCAGCCCAGCTTTGGGTAATCACCTGGCCGCTGCCTTCCGCGCACTTGATGACAATTGCCTCCAGGTCACCGGTTGCCTGGTTCAACAAGCGCCGTTTAACCTGCGGCATAGTCAGCGCTGCGCTGCCTGCCAGATAATATGAACTCCAGGATGCGGGCGCCTTACCGTTCATCAGGATCAGATCGCCTGGTTTTATTCCGCTTTGATAAAAGCGCGCCTGAATGCGCTTGCTTTGGCCCAGCGTTTCGGACTGGCCTTCGGATGCGCCAAATTCATCATATTGCTCGGTTGATATGAGTGTCGTCACGGTGCTTCCGTATTGCGCGACAAACAGCCAATCGTTATGCAGCGCGATCAGATTAATAGAACCCACTGCCCGAATGCCATCATAACCGCGGTCCAGGTTGCGCTCAAGGATCAGTTTATTGACCTGATCGCAAGCTGTCTGCATGGCGCGCGTTACTGACCCCTGGGCACCGAAAAATATATCTGACGCGCTCTTTAACAACTCCTGGATTTCTTCCGGAGAATAACGGTGATCACCGCTTAAAGACAGAAGAACCGCCAGCGCATCTTTGATACGGTGGCGGTGAGAGCCACGCGGTGCGCCTGTCAGAAGCGCGTTCGGAGTTTCAACGCTTTCAATTCCATTCCGGCTAACGAGCGGGTAGTATAAAAAATCCATTGCCTAGTTTTCAGCCATCCATTATAGAATTATTATGATTATACATACAACCATCCACAATTATGGCTCTGTAATAATATTTATATATTAAAATCTTTCATATAACTGAAATTATGGCGGTGGCTATGGGAACGGATCAGCAGTTCTATCTTGGTAAATTCTTTGACCTGAAAAAAGGCGCGCTTACAAATGAGCCTCTTTATTACGACCCGCCGGATCTAACCACGCATGCTATTGTGACAGGCATGACCGGTTCAGGTAAAACAGGCCTGTGTATTGGTCTCATCGAAGAGGCGGCCTTGAAGGGCATCCCGGCGATTCTTGTTGATCCCAAAGGCGATCTGACCAACCTCATGCTAACCTTCCCGGAACTGCTGCCCTCTGATTTTGAACCCTGGATCGACCCTAACAGCGCCCGCCGTGAAAATAAAACCGTCACTCAAGTTGCTGAATCAACCGCCGCCATGTGGAAAAAAGGATTAGCGGACTGGGGGTTGGAAGGTAAAGACTTGCAGGCATTGAAAGGCGCCGTGGATCGGGCAATTTATACTCCCGGCTCCTCCACCGGGTTGCCCGTCAGTATTATGGCCTCTTTTGAAGCGCCCGATATGCCATGGGATGAAAATGAGGAAGTATTGCGTGAAAAGATTGCCGCCACCGTTACCGCCCTGCTGACGTTGGTAGGCATGAAGGATATTAATCCGTTGCGTTCGCGCGAACATATTTTGCTATCCAATATTATTGAATACAACTGGAAAAGCGGTTCCCAGATGGACCTGACCGAGCTGATCCTTCAGACACAAGACCCGCCGTTCGATAAACTCGGCGCGTTCCCGCTAAATAATTTCTTCCCCCAGAGAGATCGCAGTGAGTTGGCCATGCTGCTCAATAACTTCCTGGCCTCGCCTACTTTCCAAAGCTGGATCGAGGGACAGCCACTGGATATCCAGTCCATGCTCTACACAAAAGATGGCCGCCCGCGCCACAGCATCTTTTATCTGGCGCATCTTGGTGACGCCGAGCGCATGTTCTTCATTACGCTGCTATATTCTGCGGTCGAAACCTGGATGCGCAAGCAGCGCGGTACAGGCGACCTGCGCGCGCTGGTGTATTTTGACGAAATTCACGGTTACCTGCCGCCAGTCGCTAACCCGCCCTCCAAACCACTGATAGTTCGCCTGCTCAAGACAGCGCGACCTTTCGGCGTTGGGCTGGTGCTAACCACCCAAAACCCGGTGGATGTGGATTACAAGGCACTTTCCAATGCCGGTACCTGGATGGTTGGACGCTTGCAGACCGATCAGGACAAGCAGCGCCTGCTGGATGGGTTGGAAAGCGCGGCCGGTGGAATTAAAAGAGCTGAAGTTGACCGGCTTATTTCCACGCTGGGCAAACGCATTTTTCTTTATCATAATGTGTATGAACAACAGCCGGAAATTTTTCAAACCCGCTGGGCGATGTGCTACCTGGCAGGACCGATGACCCTTACCCAAGTGCCAGAATTGAACAAACTGGCAGGGCTCAGGATCCTGCCGAAATGCGTTCAAATCTCGGAAATAGCACTCCAACTGCCACCGCGCGTGTGGCCGGTTCAGCCAGCTCTGAGAAACCCGCAGTTAGCGGTGTCAGCGAATATTTTCTCTCCACAGCTGATCAGGCCAGGGGCGTGGACTACATACCTGCCCTGTTGGCTGTAGCGGAGATCCGTTACCTGAAGCAGAATCCTCCGGTGGATTACAAACGCTCCCTCAGCGTGCTGGTGGAAAATCCACGCGAAACTGGCCAAATGTGGGAAAACTTCGTTTCCAAAGACTTGGATCCCAAAAACCTGCTCAACAACGCTCCAGGCGGCGCCAAATTTGGTTCGCTCCCTGATTTCATGTCCAACAGCAGTTGGTGGACGGGACAGGAAAGGGAATTTGAACAATGGATTTTTGAGACCGACACTGTGTCGCTGCGTTCCAGTAGCGCACTAGGTGTCAGTGTGGGACCAGAAGTCAGCGACGCGGAATTTTCAAGGCAGTGCCGGGAAGCCGCTGAAGCGAAAGCGGCAGTCGAATCTAAAAAACTGGAAAACTCATTTAATTCGAAGAAAACCGTGCTGGAGCACAAAATTGAAACCCAGGAACTGCAGGTGCAAAGATACTGCCAACAGATGACCACCCGCGGGGTGGATACCGCACTGAAAATAGGCGAATCGCTCTTCAAATTTGCTACAAAAGGCCGCCTGACCGGTCTTTCTTCCTCTTCATCCAAAGTGCGCATGGCTGCGGATGCCCGCACCCGATTGAAAGAAGCAGAGACAGTGCTTGAGAATTACCAGGAAGACCTTAAAACTTTGCAGGCAAATTTTGAGGCGGAGAAACAAGCGCTGCTGGATAAATGGCTGGCGGAAGCGGATAACCTTACCGAGGTGAAACTCACCCCCACCAAACAGAATATCCGCATCACACATTTTGGGATTGGGTGGGAATCTTAGAACCGTATTAGAGTTCCTGCCGTCCTGAAAGTGCCCTAAGCAGTGTGCTCTGGTCCGCATACTCCAGGTCGCCGCCCACGGGCAAGCCGCGCGCAAGGCGCGTCATGTGCAAATTAAAGCCTTCCAACCGCTGGCGCAGATAGAGTGCAGTGGCGTCTCCTTCCATGCTGGGGTTAGTCGCCATAATAATTTCTTTGACGGTGCCGCCCTTCACCCGTTCCACCAGTTCAGTGATCTTCAGATCGTCCGGGCCAATACCTTCGATGGGCGAAAGCGCGCCGTGTAGCACATGGTAGCGCCCGCCGAAACCCGCGGTACGCTCCAGCGCCAGTACATCCAGCGGATCTTCCACCACACACAGGATGCTGCCGTCGCGTTGGGGGTTGGAACAAATCTCGCATTTTTCCCTGCCCGCCGCGGTGATATTGAAGCATTCCTGGCATAGCGCTGTGGCTGTTTTGATATCGCCCAGCGCGTCCGCCAGATCGCCCGACATTTCCACCGGCGCGCGCAGCAAAAAGAACGCCAGGCGGGAAGCAGTTTTGGGTCCGATACCCGGCAAGCGTTCCAGCGCCAGGATCAGTTTTTCAAGCGGTTCGGGGAGCAGTGACATGCCAGATTCCTAGAATTTCAGTCCGCCCAGGCCGCCCAACCCCCCGCTGATAGGACCCATTTTCTTGGCCATCAGCTTGCGCGATTTTTCAAGGGCGTCATTGACCGCCTGCAAAACTAACGTTTGCAGCCTGTCAGCAGACATTTCCTGAATTTTATCGGGGTCAAGTTTTAACTCAATGCACTTCTGGCTGCCGGTCATGGTCACTTCAACCAACCCGCCTCCGGCGCTGCCTGTTACCAGTTCTTTTTCAAGTTCCTTTTGAACTTTTTTAAGCTGCCCCTGCATTTGTTTGGCCTGCTTCATCAGGCTGCCCATATCTTTCATCATAATGGCTATTCCTCTTTTGTGATTTTGCCGCCCAGCCGCAAAGCCGCACCTACCATGCCGTCATGGTCAACATCCATTCCTTCTGGCACAGCGCTTTCTTCCTTGCCCGCCACGCGGCAGTCAATTTGAACATCCGCGCTGGTCACCTGTTTAATCGCCTTGCGAGCATTATCAAGATTCTGGCCGGTTTCCATTTTATCGCGCAGAACCGCACTTGAAAAACCGAGCACCAGCCGCCCGTTTTTCATATCCGTTGAGCGACAAGAATTAAGCAGCGCGGCTGTCTCGGGGGAAATTTCTTTCGCCGCGGCTCTGATCTCTTTCCACTGGTTTTTAATGGTGGCATTGCTGCCATCCCCGCTGACAGGTTTGGTTATTTCAGCAGATTCTTGCTTGTCTGTGCTTTCCTGAGGGGTCTGCGCTGGTTTTTCTTTCACAGGTTCATGCACAGGTCTTTGCTCCTTACGGACCGCGTTTTGTTCCTGTGGCTGCTTTACGGGTGGGTTATGACTCATTGTTGTTCTCGCAGGAGCAACTGAAGCTGGTTTGGTTTCGTGCTCGCTGCTAGCTGGTTCTTCTTCCGGTGCGATCGTCCGGGCGGCGGCCAGCTCAAGCTGCAGGCCAGGCTGCCAGCCCACACTGGTGTGCTGCGCGGCATGGTCGAAGGCGCGGATAGCGCCCAAAAGTTTTTGTAAGGAAAAGCGTTTCGCAAATTCCTTCAATTTTTCAGATTCTTCGGTGGTTGCTTCCACTTGCTCCGCGTTGCCCATCTTGACCATCAGCACCGCGCGTAAGCTATCCACAACCTGCCGCGCGTACTGGCGCGGGTCACTGCCAGAATCGAGGGCGCGGTTAATGATAGCAATACTGCCGCCAATGTCATCCTTCAATAACGCGTCAAGCACCTCAAAAACACTCAGGCTGGCCGCGGTGCCCAGTACTTGTTGAGTTAGTTCAAGCGATACATCAGTGCCGGTGGAAGCCAGTTGGTCAAGCAACGAAACCGCGTCGCGCATCGAGCCGGTTGCCTGGCGGGCAATGGCAGTCAGCGCCGCGGGATCCACATGGATGCTTTCTTTTTCAGCAATTTCTTTAAGAAGCGCCTGAATAAAATTAAGCGGGATACGCCGGAACTCATGACGTTGGCAGCGTGAAAGTACAGTAGCAGGAATCTTGTGCACTTCGGTGGTCGCCAGCACAAAAATGGCATGCGCGGGCGGCTCTTCGAGGGTTTTCAGCATTGCGTTAAATGCCGCATTTGAAAGCATGTGCACTTCGTCTATGATGTAGACCTTAAAGCGCCCGGTGGAGGGCAAATAATTGATCTTTTCGCGCAGGTCGCGTACATCATCCACGCTGGTGTTGGAAGCCGCGTCAATCTCGATCAGATCAAGGAATCGCCCTTCATTTACCGCCACACAGTTAGCGCATTGATTACAGGGCCGCGCTACCTGGTCTTCGGCAAGGCAGTTGGCTGCCTTGGCAATGATGCGAGCGGTGGTTGTCTTGCCCGTGCCACGCGGACCGGAAAACAGATACGCGTGGGCGATATTGCCCTGCCCCACCGCGTTACGCAGTGTGCGCACCACATGTTCCTGCCCGATGATCTCATCCCAGCCTTGCGGCCGCCATTTACGGTAATACGCCTGTGACATAAAGTTCCCTTTTGGTTGTTTTGTTGATATGGTTATTATAAAGGACTTGCTTTCTATAAAATGCCCGGGAACCTTAAAGAACATCTTGGTTTCCGCTGGTGATAGAATTGCGGGCAACAAGGACCAATAACAAAATGCCATTTTTAATCGACGGCCACAATCTGATCCCGCACGTGCGCGGCCTGAGCCTTGCCCAGCTTGATGACGAACTGGCGCTGTTGGAAATTCTGGATAGCTATTTTAAAGGTGAGCGTAAAAAAGCCGTCGTTTTTTTCGATAAAGCCGCGCCCGGTAGTGGGCAGGACCTTCAACGCGGTTTTGTGAGCGCGCATTTTACCCGTCCCCCATTGAATGCGGATAAGGCAATCCGGAACGCGGTCAGGGGGCTGGGCAGATCCGCCGCGAACTATACGGTGGTCACCTCGGACCTGGAGGTCAGTGATAACGTCCGTCGACTAGGTGCACAGGTGCTTTCCAGTGCGGAATTCGCCCAAAGACTGACATCCGGCGGGAAAAGGAAAAAAAGCGCAAAACGTGAACCTACCGATAATGTGGACTACTGGCTGAAAGTATTTGGGGGTAAATCTTAGAGAAATTTTACATTTTGTTAACATCGAATCAGATAATTATGATATATTATGTCGTCAAGGCACAAAACCTGAAAAGGTTAGTGCCAGTTCCGCCAGACAAGAAATCCAGCGCGTCCCTCCTCGCGCTGGAGGACCCCAACGGGTAACTGGTGGGAATCCTTCCCTTCGACCGCCGGCCCAAACCGGCGGTCAATTCTTTAATGATAATCAGCAGGATTTTTCAATGCTATAATCGGAGGAAATGCCCCAGTGGCTCAAATGGACAGAGCGAGGCACTCCTAACGCCTAGATTGCGGGTTCGATTCCTGCCTGGGGCATTGATATTTAATTTTTTTTTGATGTCAAAGGGGCTCTTTATTATTGAACGTTGGGTTAAACTCAAATACCCTAGCCTACCGCTCCTATAAATCGCGGTGGCTTGGGTACACCACGCTGCGCTCTGTGCAAGTGCCTCAACCCTCTACTCTTGCAGAAGGTTTCGGAAATCTCCAACCCATCCAATATTTATCAGTAATTTTTCGTTAATGGCCACACAAGTATGTGTGTCCTACAAAAAGGATTAACTCTTCTTACCCTCTGATTATCTTTCCCAACGGCGGCACCTTGACATAGATCGCGTTGAACGGACACAGTTCCTGGCAGCAATAGCAGCGGATGCATTTGGAGTAATCATAGACCGGTGGGCTAGCCTTGCCCTCCCCGCTCCAGGATAGCGCCTTGGGTTGTGCCGGACATACTTCCACACAGCGCCCGCACTTGGTGCAAATATCAGGCTTGATGGTCGGCCGCGGCGCGGAATAGCGCCTAAGAAAACTGGTAGCCAGGAAAGAAGTATCGGTTGTAGTTTTCTTTGGACTGCGATTGACCACAAAGTCCGGCATAACAAATTCTTCAATTGGATCGCCGACATAATCAATGTTGGTTATAATCCCCAAGCCGAATTGCTCGCCATAAACCAACGGTTCTACCAGCCCAGGATCAAGATTGACGAGCCGGCAAACGGTCGCATCAAGTGCTACCGGGTCTGTTGAGAATAGCAGCAGGTTCATTTTCCGGGGTGTGCCGTTTCGCGGGCCATTACCTTCCATCGCCATGATCGCGTCCATAATGAACAGGCGCGGTTTGAGCAGCTGGGTGAGATCCACAAGCATCTGTGAGAATAACGTGGCGGTGGGCATGACGGAGTGGAACTCCGCCTTGCGCGCGCCGGGGATGCAGCCAAACTGATTCTTGATTGCACCGGTGATGCGTGTTAGTGCGTGGGTTTTTAGTTTGCAGATGCTGACCAATCCGTCGCTTTCAGCCACACCTTCAGCAATTGAAAATTTCTTGATAACCTTGCCTTCCGGGAATTGCATCGCGCGCGCGGTTGTGAAATCCGCCCACGCAACGCCTTCTTCTTCCGCCACCGCCGAGAATCCTCCCCGTTGTGCATTAGATTTAGGATTGCCAAATCCCGGCGAATCGCCGTAGCTGAGCGAAGCGCCAGTCCTGGAAAATACTTTCACAACCGCCCGGAATACTTCGGGGTGCGGGCTGATGCATTTTTCGGAGCTTTCACCCGACAGGATATTGGGTTTGAGCAGGATATTCTCTCCTTTGGCAGCGAACGTGCCCGCGCCACCCAGCAAGTCCAACCCGCGGTTTAACGCGGCTTGAACTTTTTCAGGGGAATAATCGTCACATTGAATTAATGCAACTATTGATCTCTTGTTTGACATTTTTGAATTTACTTTCCTTGCTGCTTAACCATGTAATGATCTTAAAGTTACACCATTTAATTAATTTTCACAATAAGAAACGCCCGCCGATCCCGGCGGGCGTCAGTCGCTTGCTAATCGAGGATCAGTTCAAATACCCCAGGTCTTTACCGTCTTCGTCATCTCCGTCTTCGTCGAAATCTTCTTCGTCATCAAAATCTTCGTCATCCTCTTCATATTCTTCTTCGTTGAAACCTTCAGCGAGGCCCTTAATATCGTCGTATGTGGGAAGCTGACGTAACCAAAGCAATAATACCTGTCCTTCATCTGAAGTTACCGAGCGCGCCGCCACAATGGGGGCTTCCTCTTCCAGCCCATCTTCGTTCTTGTAATGCAAATAGATGGATGCTTGCTTTTTCCAGGCACGGTGGCAGCGTTCTACGAGAGCAGGGCCGTTATAAGTACGCACCTGCGTAAAGATAGTGTCATATAAAATCGGGCTATCATTCAGCCCGATCGCCCAGCCGTCATTGATATCTTCAAATACGGGGGTGGGACCTTCAATTATTGTGATCTTGTCTTCCATGTACTGCTTTCTCCAGAACGGAAATCATACCACAGCCGCAATAATATGCGGCATTTCTTATAAAACATAAACTATTTTTTTTATATGCTTTTTATACAACTGTCCTAATATATGCAAATTAAACGAGAACAAATTTCGGAGTAAAAAATGACAGTACATATCAGAACCCCTTACGGCCGCTTCCCCCGCTAACGCCATATGGCACGCTTCCCGGAAAACTGGGACATAGAAGAAAGCCAGGTCTATTTTCCGGTGGATGTGAAAGATATCACTGATGCTTTCACTATTACCGCCATGCTGCCCGGCCTCAAGCCGAAGGATGTGGAAATCCAGATCGTTAACGAGAATGTCAGCCTTAAAGGTGAATTTAAGAATGAGTTGGAAGAAGGCGCCACTTATATACTCCAGGAACGCCTGAGCGGCAAGTTCTTCCGCACCGTGACCCTGTCGGATATGCTGGACGCTTCTAAAGCGGAAGCGCACATGGAGAACGGTATACTGACGCTGCAGATTCCCAAGGCGGAAGAAGCCAAGCCCAAGACTATCAAAGTAAATTCTCCAAAGAAGTAATGCATTCTTTCTCTCCTTTCAAAAAGGACGGCGAAATGGCCGTCCTTTTTGTATTTTGTCCCTACTTCCATTAAAATAATGTCATGGACGAACAAGCACTGCATAACGCTTTGATAGATCTGGCAATTCCCCAGATCCATTATTTTGAAGAAACTGATTCGACCAACGAGCGCGCTTTGGCGCTCGCCGCGCAGGGCGCGCATGAATTTACGCTGGTCATTGCCGAGCGCCAGACCGCCGGTAGAGGACGTTTCGGGCGGCGGTGGGAAACCGCGGCAGGCGCTTCGCTGGCCTTTACCCTCATCTTGCACCCCTCATATGAAGAACTGGAGCGCTTGGGGTTGTTTTCCTTTTTGGGAGCGGTAGCAATCTGTCTGGCGATTGAAGCCCTGTGCGAAACAAAGCCCCAAGTCAAATGGCCCAATGATGTGCTCCTGGGCGGGCAGAAGACAGCCGGTGTGCTGGCAGAGACAACCTGGCATGGAAACAAACTGGATGGGTTAGTTGTGGGAATGGGCATTAACCTTCTGCCCGGGTCAGTACCCCCAGCCAGTGAGGTAATGTTCCCGGCAACCTGCATTCAGACTCATTGCGATTA
This sequence comes from Pelolinea sp., assembly GCA_030692365.1. Taxonomy (GTDB): domain Bacteria; phylum Chloroflexota; class Anaerolineae; order Anaerolineales; family Anaerolineaceae; genus Pelolinea. The sequence continues at coordinate 14,725 of JAUYCC010000067.1, forward strand.
TCCGATGGTCCGACTGGAATTTCTCGCCTCAGCACTCAATCATCTAGTTTTCTGGCGTTCCAAGATACTTTCTACAGAATTTCTCGAGGCTTATCACGCAAGATTGGCTTTTATTGGCCAGCAGGTGACATTGATCCCAACGGAAGGAAAATCAGTCAACGGAAAATTAATTGGAATTGACCAGTCCGGCAAGATTATCCTGATGATGGAAGACGGAAATGAGATTGCCTACCCAATCGGTGATCTTCGGTTAAGGGTTGCGTCTTAAACTCGTTGTGATTAGAGAATTTCGGCGCTCCTTGGCATCAGTGAAATAATCAATTAAGAATATATATTATTCATCAAACAATATCCGTAATAAATAAGTCCACTAATAAAGTGAGGCAAAAAGCACACAATAAATACCAGTATCCATTTTTTTGTTAAGGGTTTAATTTTCATTTGTTCAAAAAAGAAAAGAGCGGATACTACAAAAAGGATGAAAAGGCTTATCTCACCGCTCCAGGTGAAATTACCGTGGAAGATTCTCCACCCGCCTTCTGCTAGCAGATAAGTATAGGAAGCGCCGAAAAAAAACGTCAGCCAGGCTAGCCGTATGGCAAAAAATTCCAAGGCTTTTTTCCAGTAAGTGATTAAAACAATAAAGGGGAACCAGATGCTGAGCAAGAATTTGATCAGTAAAAAATCGGATGAATTCTTCATAACGACGAAAGGATTGAAAATTACGCTGATATCTCCCGCGGTGTATGTCCCTAGGTATTCACGAGCAAGAACCGAAATGGAAGGTATAAAAATACAAAACAGGATCGTCCTCCAGTCAAATACTTTTTGCCTTATCAAATTGACTAAAAAATAAATACCGGCTGCCGGAAGCAGGCAAATGATAAAACTGGGTTTAATAAGGGTTGAAAGCACGACCGAAAGCAGGCAGATAATTGCTTGAAAAGTGGGAGTCTTTTCTTTTTCAAGCGCGAAGGCTGATATAAAAAAGAGGGCTAATGCATAAGGCTTGAGTGCAATGGTCGTTGGGTTATGGTAGGAATTGATGCCGAGATAGCCGAAATAAAGTCGATGGTCCTTTAAAGCGATCAGGAAAAAGGGTGCGGCAAGCATAATCCCCAGCGGTAAAGCCACCGATAGCCAGCGATTTCGTTCAGGCGATACCTCCTTCGCCAGGAAGAATAAAACCAGCGCCAGTAATCCCTGATTGGCCATCTGCACAATCAAAGCGGCTTTCCAGTGGCGGATGGAAAGAACATTCCTGACCGCGAGCACCATCATGGTCCAGCCCGGGTTAGAGGAAACCTCGCTCCAGTATTTGGGGTTGACCGAGATATCCTTCGCGATATCCAGGTAAGTGGAGTAATCTGTGATGTCATGGTCAGCGATTTCTGCCAGGGTGATTGGCATAAAAATGGCCAACGTGAGGAGAAGCAAAATCGCGATTTGGATGACGCTTGTTTTATTGAAATACTGTTTCATCTTCCCACTAAATTGAGATGGTTTTTTTATTATCTTTATTAAGGATTCTATAAAGAACTTTTCAAAGCCATTTTACGTGCACTGTGAAAAAACGGCTATGTAAGAAAGCCAATCCAAGTTAACCTATTTGAATGCTTTCTATTTAAAGGATTGTCTATTGTTCTCTTTTTGAATCTGAAATGCGCCCGACCGTAGCAACGTTGTCAGCCTTGTCCATGTTCATGATGCGCACACCCCGAGTGGCACGGCCCGCCTTTTTGATGTAATCTACATCGATGCGCAGCATGATGCCATTATTCGATATCAGCGTGATCTGGTCGCCCTTTTCCACAACGCGCGCGGAAGCAATCTTGCCGATGGTTTTGAGTGATTCCAGGTGAATCGTTGCAATTCCCTTACCTGCCCGGCCTTGCGTTCGATACTGCGACAATGCAGTACATTTTCCATATCCCTTTTCTGTCACAACAAACAGGTAAGCATCTTTAACAACAACTTCCATAGAAGCCAAATGATCACCTTCCCGCAGTTTGATTCCATTTATGCCTTTGGCAGTGCGACCCATCGGGCGAATAGCATCTTCTTTAATGCGTAACGCCACACCTCCGGTAGTAACCATGATCAGCTCATCCTTGCCGCTGGTCAGGCGCGCCCAGCCCAGTTCATCGCCTTCCTCAAGATTAATGGCTATCAGGCCGGAAACACGCACGCTTTCAAATTCTGAAAGCGGCATTCGTTTGACGCGTCCGCTGAAGGTTGCCAGCGAGATATATTCTGCTGCCTTGAAATCAGGCACAGAAACCGCGGCGGTGATGCGTTCGCCAGGTTCGAGCGACAGGAGATTGACAATCGGTGTGCCTTTACCTGTGCGGTCAGATTCGCTCAATTCATATACGCGTTCTGAATAAACCTTGCCGCGGTCAGAGAAAAACAATAAGGTGTGCAACGACCGGCAAGAGATGAGTGTTTCTATTTCATCCTCATCCTTAACTGCCTGTCCAATAACACCCTTGCCGCCGCGTCCCTGGGTTTTGTAGATCTTGGGGGAAACACGCTTGATATACCCATTGCGGGTGATGGTGACCAGCGCGGCTTCGTCAGAAACCAAATCTTCTTCGTTCAGGTTTTCAATGCTGGTGCCTGAAATAAGCGTGCGGCGATTATCGCCAAACTTCTTACTGACCTCGTCCAGGTCCACCTGGATCAGCGTCAGAATCTTCTTGGGATGCGCGAGCAGCTCTTCAAAATACGCGATGCGTTCCATGAGTTCTTTATGCTCATTCTCAATCTTTTGGCGTTCAAGCTGAGAAAGCCTGCGGAGCTGCATATCGAGGATTGCCTGCGCCTGAATATCCGATAGCTTAAAGCGGCTCATCAACCGGGTTTTGGCCACATCGGCATCAGGTGAATTGCGGATGGTTTTGATCACCTCATCAAGGTTGGCCAGCGCAATCAGCAGTCCTTCCAGAATGTGCGCGCGATTCTTGGCTTTTAACAGCTCAAATTGGCTGCGCCGTTTGATAACCACCACACGGTGGTCAATGAAAATTTGAAGCGAGCGTTTGAGCGGCAGCAGGCGCGGCTCACCTTCCACCAGCGCCAGCATATTGATGCCGAAGGTGGACTGAAGTTGCGTGTATTTATACAAGCGGTTCAGCACGCGTTTGGGCTGCGCGCTGCGTTTGAGTTCAATGATGATGCGCATGCCGTTGCGGTCAGATTCATCGCGCAGGTCTGAAACCTCGGGCAATTTATTTCCACGCACCAGATCAGCGATACGTTCAATCAGGCTGGTCTTGTTGACCTGGTAAGGAATTTCGGTGATGCGGATCTGGAAGCGGCCGCCTTTGATCTCCTCAATCTGGGCGCGGCCTTGAACCGTGATCTTGCCCTTGCCGGTGGAATACGCCTGGCGGATGCCTTCCAGCCCCACCACAATACCGCCGGTTGCGAAATCCGGACCGGGGATGAATTTCATTAGATCTTCAATCGTGACATCGTCAATGTCATCCTGCTTGTTGATCATGTAGGAAATGGCTTTGCAGACCTCTTTCAAATTGTGCGAGGGGATGTTGGTGGCCATCCCCACCGCGATACCCGACGCGCCGTTGAGCAGCAGATTGGGCAACCGCGAAGGAAGCACCACGGGTTCCTGAAGAGAGCCATCAAAATTATCAACGAAATCAACCGTGTCCTTGTCAATATCGGACAGCATCTCTTCGGCCTGCGATCCCAGGCGGGCTTCGGTATAGCGCATGGCCGCCGGCGGATCACCGTCAATTGAACCAAAGTTGCCCTGTCCGTCCACCAGCGGATAGCGCATTGAAAAGTCCTGCGCCATGCGCGCCATGGCGTCATAAACCGACTGGTCGCCGTGCGGGTGATATTTGCCCAGCACTTCGCCGACGATACGTGCAGATTTCTTATAAGAGGTGTTGGAGCGCAGACCCAAATCCATCATGGCATAAAGCACACGGCGGTGAACTGGCTTCAATCCATCGCGGGCATCTGGCAGCGCGCGCGCCACGATAACGCTCATGGCGTAATCAATATAGGAGGCGCGCATCTCCCGGTCGATATCAATTTGTTTGACTGTGCTGACTTCCATGCGTCAATTTCCTTTAAATGAATTCCAGAAGTGATTATAACAAATGGTTATTAAAAACCCCTTTAAGCGTGGTTTTTTAAGCAAACCGCGCAATTATAACCCACTAGATTTTTTGGTCGTGTATAATTTCCGTCCATGAAGCGCAGCACGTCAGGCGTGGTCCTGATAGTTCTACTGTTCCTCTCCGCATGCGGAACCCCAAATCCGCAGGATAACGCACAACCCGCAAACAGTTCAGCGCAGGCGTATATTGAGAACAAAGGCTCTGACACGCTAGTGAACCTGGCGCTGGCCTGGGCTGAGAAATACCATAATGAGCATCCGGAAGTGCAAATTTCGGTTACCGGCGGCGGTTCAGGTACCGGCTTCGCTGCTCTGATCAACGGCACAATTGATATTGCCAACGCTTCACGCGCCATCAAACCCGAAGAAATTGATCAAGCCAAAAAGAACGGTTTTGAACCGGTGGAATTTATTGTAGCCAACGACGCCATCGCAGTCATCGTCAATCCCAAGAATTCCGTTTCTGAACTAACCCTGGAACAAGTGTCGCGTATTTATAAGGGCGAACTGACCAACTGGAAAGAACTGGGCGGTGAAGACCGGCCGATCGTGCGCCTGTCGCGCGAGACCAACTCAGGCACCCATGTCTATTTTTTGGAGACCGTAATTCGCCTGGGCAGCAAGGAAGACAAGAGCATCTTTTCTGCCGATACGCTGTTACTACCCTCCTCTGAAGGTATCATTTCAGAGGTGCGCGATAACCCCAATGCCATTGGTTATGACGGCCTTGGTTATGTCACAAATGAAGTCAAGATGGTTGCTCTGGCAAAATCTGCCGGCGATCCATACATTTTGCCTTCGGCACAAACAGTTTTGAATAAGGAATATCCCATTTCCAGACACCTTTTTATGTACACACGCGGACAGCCACAAGGCGCGGAAAAGGCATATTTAGACTGGATATTATTGCCTGAAGCGCAGGCGATTGTTACCAAACTGGGCTTTGTGCCAATAGTACCGGTAGAGTGAGAAAAATGAAGAAAACGCATGAAAAGCTGATCTCGAACACCATCCGCATCGCGGGATCGTCATGCATCCTCTTTATCCTGCTTATCTTCTTTTTCCTGATGCGCGAAGGCTTGCCAGCGCTGGCAGAAGTATCGTTAAAAGATTTGTTCAGCGCGCGCTGGTATCCCATTGAAGGGCTGTTTGGAATTCTTCCGCTGCTCAGCGGTTCTTTAATTGTCACCGTTTTCTCCATCCTTATCGCGCTGCCGCTGGGCGTGGGTACCGCAATTTACATCGGCGAAATTGCACCCCGGCGTGTGAACGAAATTCTCAAGCCTACCATTGAAATCCTGGCCGGTATTCCCTCGGTTGTGCTGGGCTTTATCGGTATTCTGGTCTTGTCACCCTTTATGCGCCAAACCTTCAACCTGCCCACCGGGCTGACAGCTTTCACCGGCGCCTTTCTGCTGGCGCTCATCTCAATCCCCACCATTGTATCCATTGCAGAAGACGCGCTCTATGCCGTACCCAAAACCTACCGTGACGCGGCCTACGCACTGGGGGCTTCGAAATGGCAGATCATCTGGGGTGTAGTTCTGCCGGCCGCGCGCACCGGCATTTTAACGGCGGTCATGCTGGGGGTAGGGCGTTCACTGGGCGAGACTATGGCCGTGATGATGGTCACAGGTAACGCGCCGACCATGTTCTCTGGGCTGAATTCATTCATATCTCCCATACGCACCATGACCGCGACCATCGCCTCAGAGATGGGCGAGGTGGCCAGCGGCAGCACCCATTACCATGTATTGTTTTTCATCGGCATCATCCTGTTTGTGTTCTCATTAGTCATTAATGTATCGTCATCTACGACGCTTACCAAAAGAACGGCTAAAAGCCGCGCGCAGGTGGTGTCATGAAAGTCGCCAACGAAATGGAATGGGGACGTTCTTTCCTCAGTAAAAAAACAATCCAGGCGCTTGGTTTCACCCTTATCCGCCTGATCGCGCTTTTTACCGTGCTGCCCATTCTGGGGATTGTGGTGTATATCGTCATCAAGGGCGGTTCAACCATCACCTGGGAATTTTTAACCGCCATGCCGCGCGACGGCATGCGCGCGGGTGGCATCCTGCCGGCCATCATCGGCACCTTTTACCTGATGCTGGGCACCGCCGCATTTTCCATCCCGCTGGGACTTGCTGCCGGGATTTACCTTTCCGAATATTCCGATGACAACGCCTGGACGCGCCTGCTGCGCATCGCCATCATCAGCCTGGCAGGCGTGCCTTCGGTGGTTTACGGCCTGTTTGGTCTGGGTTTGTTTGTGCTGTTCTTCAAATTCGGTATCAGCATCCTTTCCGCTTCTCTGACGCTTTCCATCATGACCCTGCCAATCATCATAAGTACCACCGAAGAGGCAATGCGCAGCGTACCCTACCAGTTCCGAATAGTGGGCATCTCGCTGGGCGGCACCCAATGGCAGACCATCCGCAAGCTGGTCCTCCCCCAGGCGCTGCCGGGCATTCTGACCGGCATCATCCTTGGCCTGGAACGGGCTGTTGGTGAAACCGCGCCAATTCTCTTCACCGGCGCAACCTTCTTTTTGCCACGCCTGCCTTCATCGCCGATGGATGCCACCATGGCGCTGCCTTACCATATCTTCGTCATCTCCACTCAGGTGCCGGGCATGCCCATCCAGATCCAGTATGGCACCGTGCTGGTGCTGATGGTCTTTGTGCTGGGTATGAACCTGATCGCTTCGCTTATCCGCTCGCGCGCCCGCGCCAGGAGACAGTGGTAATGCCCGACCCCAAGATCAGTATCCGCGATTTATATATCCGCTACTCCGACGGGCGGGTAGTCCTGGACGGCTTGGATTTTGACATTCTGCGCAACCAGATCACGGTCGCTTTCGGACCCGCTGGCGGTGGCAAGTCATCGCTGGTACGCGTGCTGAACCGCCTGATCGATCTGGCGGATGTGGCCGAGATGCGCGGCCAGGTGCTGATGGACGGGCGCGACCTATTAGCCCCGGATGTGAATGTGATCGAGCTGCGCCGCAAGATGGGTGTGGTCTTTTCGCGCCCAATCCCGCTGCCGCTGACCGTCTACGGCAACCTCAGCTTCGGGCTGGAGGTGGCCGGCATGCGCGACAAGAAGGTTATGGATGAGCGTGTGGAAAAGGCTCTACGCCAAGCTGTGCTGTGGGATGAGGTCAAAGACCGCCTGAACGACCCGGCCGCCTCGCTTTCGGGCGGGCAGCAGCAGCGCTTGTGCATCGCGCGCGTGCTGGTGCTGGAACCGGAGGTTATTTTGCTGGACGAACCCACCTCCGCGCTTGACCCGGTAACCACCGCCAAGATCGAGGAGTTCCTGGATAAGGCCAAGGAGGAATACACCATTTTCCTGGTGCCTCACAATCAGCAGCAGGCCTCGCGCATGGCTGATTTCGCGGGCTTCTTCCTGCAGGGCAAACTGGTGGAATACGGCACCGGCGCGCAGATCTTCCTGAATCCCAAAGATCCCCAGACGCTGGATTATGTGATGGGAAGGTTCGGGTAAGTTGACAAATACCTTCACTTTCAGCGACTTTACCTTATCCTTAATGGCTGGATGCCATTATGGCTAAGGCATCTACGGCCTCTTCCCCTGAAGAGGCCTTCGAGTTTCCGCTGTTATTCGGGTACGCCACGCTTCGCTCTGCACATGTCCCCGCCCATTGTCCTAACAATCCTTTCAGGAGGCTACGCACTGGGCTTCGATTTGACACTTTTTGACACTTTTTAATAAAAATCCGGAGTCGTTTCTAAGGAACGAATCACAATTAAGAAGAAAATAAGGCGGGTAAGACAGCAAGGTTTTGGTATAATAACTGCCTACGGGCGCGTAGCTCAGCTGGTTAGAGCGCACGGTTCACATCCGTGAGGTTCGGAGGTTCGAGTCCTCTCGCGCCCACTTTTTATTTAATGGTTCACATCCGAGCCCTTACAGGGTGCTACGCAACCCCTACTGGGCGCTTCGCGAGGTTTGGAGGTTCGAGCCCTCATCAGGGTGCTATGCAACCCTCACCAGGGCGCTGCGCAGCCCTTACTGGGTGCTACGCGATCCTCTCGCGCCCACCTTTTATTTAAGGTTCACATCCGTGCCCCCTTCGGGGGTCCTTACAGGAGGCTACGCACTGGTGCCCAAAGGTTCTCAGTTCCAAGTCCTCTCGCGCCTATTAATTATTTTTTTCCCCGGTTCATCGTGTGATTTTAAATTTTGGCATAGAAGAGGAATTTAAAATGTGATATCGATTAATGAATCACAGATGACAAAATGAAAAAAAATACCTGCGGAATTTTCCTTGACCCAATTAAAAAAGAGCATATAATATACATAAAAAGTGTGTATATCACATACACACTATATTGATACAATTCGGAGGCTGGGATGCTTGTAAAAGAAAAAAAACAGCGGGTGAATATTATGCTGGATGAAACGCAACGGGTTTTTTTGGACAAAATGGCTGAAGAGAGAAGGACTTCTGTTTCGGAGATTATCCGGGAATTAATTGAAGAGGTAAAGAAAAAAAACCAGGCGCTTAAACTGGCGATGGCGGCGGAAACGCTGGCAGAGGAATACCGGCAGAATGAAGAACTTACGGCGTTCACAGCGCTGGACAGCGAGGAAATAGCATGAAACGGGGGGAGATCTGGCTGGTGAATCTGGACCCGATGACCGGGGCGGAGATCCAAAAAACGCGACCGGCGGTGATTGTTAGCAATGACGCGCTGGGAAAACTGCCCTTAAG
>JAUYCC010000028.1 GCA_030692365.1 Pelolinea sp.
AATGTGCTGCAGGAGTGGGAACGGGTCTACAATTTTGTCAGGCCGCATGCATCTCTGGACAACTTGACACCCTACGAGTATATTCAGTCTCACTACCCTAAGTGTTTACCCCAAATGTCTCATATGTATTGAACTTATACAGGTGCTTTTCCCCTCTTCCTTAAACCACCTCCTCATATTCACTTTTACCTGTTTTCTCTCTTCCACCGTCAATCCCCCCTCTACCTCCATCGCCAGCAGCGCGCCGCCGCACACGGGCGGGAGCTCCAGAATATGGAAGGCCGCGTAAGGCGCGAGCCGCAGCACGGACTTTTTCATGGGGGTGATGATGATCTCGCCCGCCTTGAAGAAGCTGCCCGAGAGCACCACCTCAAAGGGCTGGCCGGCCAGGCCCAGCTGCCGGATGGCGCCCTTGGCCAGGTTTGCCAAACATTCCGCCGCCCACTGCACCGCCTGCCTGGCAGCCTCGTCGTCTTGCTGCGCGACCTCAATGATGCGCGGCGCCAGCGCGGCGGTCACACGGTGTTTCCCTGACACGATCCCTTCCACTAGGTCTGCCAGCGAGGACGCGCCAAAGGCATTCAGAAAGAGCTTTGTCAGGCGGGTTTCAGGTCCGCTCATGGTGAACTGCGCGATGACGGCTTGGGCGGACTTAAGCGCCAGTTCCAGCGCGCCGGCGCCCTCGCCCCAGCGTATGCCGTCGCCGATGGCAATGGCTTCCCTGCCGTCCGGCCCGCACCCGCGGCAGTTGAAGCTGGTGCCTGCCGCCACGCAGATGCCCCAGCCCTCCGCCGTACCCGCATAGATGCCCAGCCCGGCGTCGTTGACCAGTGCCGTCCTTTCGGGCAGCCCGGCGCTGCGCGCGAGCTGGTAAAAGCGTTCTTTCTGCGACGGCCAGTCATAGCCCGCCAGCCCCAGCCCCGCGGCGCGGATATCAGCAATGGCAATGCCTGCCGTCTCGCAGGCTTTTTGGGTCATTTCGGAAAGAAGCCTCTCAAGCGCGTGGTAGCCCCCAATGGACTGCGGGTTGCCCGGCCCGCCGCTCACGAAGGCTTTCACGTTCCCCGCGCGGTCGCTGATCAGCGCGTGGGTTTTGGTGGCGCCGGTATCAACGCCCAGGTAGTAGCTGGTAGGGGTGGGGTTAGCGCTCATGTCGTAGAAGCTGAAGCCTACGCGTTCTCGTGCCCGTGATCAAACACGTGCTCGATGGCGTCCAGCACCTCGTCGCTCAGCTTGTCCTCCAACTCCGCGCTGGCCAGGTTTTCGTCCAGCTGCTCCAGACGCGTGGCGCCGGTGATGACGCTGCTCACTTCCTTGCGGCGCAGCACCCAGGCGATGGCGAGCTGCACGGAGGTGACGCCCAGGCCGCTCGCGATGCCGGTCAGGGTTTTGGCTTTCTCGATGGCTTCGGGGGTGATACGGTCCTGCAGCCAGGCCATCTCTTTCAGTGTCGCGCGGCTGCCGGCCGGGATGCCGTCGTTGTATTTGCCCGACAGGATGCCGTAGTTCAGGAGGCTGAAGGTGGTCAGTCCGATGCCGAACTCCTGGCATAGCGGCGCCAGGTCATTTTCCACGTGCGAGCGGTTCATCAGGTTGTATTTGGGCTGCTCCACCGCGGGCGGGATGAGCCCGTTGTCGCGCGCGAAGGTGATGGCCTGCGTCAGGTGGAACACGTCCCATTCCGAGGTGCCCCAATACAGGATCTTGCCCTGCCGCACCAGAATGTCCATGGTCTGCACCACCTCTTCCACGGTGGTATCCGGGTCGTGGCGGTGGCAGTAGTAGATGTCCAGGTAGTCCAGCCCTAGCCGGCGCAGCGAGGCGTGGATGGATTCGGTGATGTGCTTGCGCGACAGCCCGCGCCCGTTGACGCCCTCAAAAGTGGGGAAGAATACCTTGCTGGAGATGACCAGCGTCTCGCGCGGGATATCCTTCACCGCCAGGCCTAGCGCTTCTTCCGCGCGGCCTTTGGCGTAGACATCCGTGTTGTCAAAGAAGTTAACGCCCGCGTCGTAGGCGGCCTTGACCAGTTCGACCGATGTCTTGTCACTGATCTGCGCGCCGAAGGTCACCCAGGCGCCCAACGAGATCTCGCTGACCTTGATGCCCGTCCTGCCCAGCCTGCGGTAGTGCATGCTCATTCTTCTTCCCTGCCGGTGTCGCCGATGCCCAGCGGCTTCCATTTATCGCTGTCCATGCGCAGTCGGTGGGTTCCGCCGCCGCGCGTGTGCAGCCGGTCAAAGCCCTCGGGTTTGATGGTCATTTGCTGCCCGTCCAGCAGCCCGAACACGCCGCCCTGCCCAACCTCAACACGCTTGTGCTGGCAGTAGGGGCAGGTCGTTGGGTCGTGGGGTTTGTAGTCCAGCGGCTCTTCATAGGTGCTCACCATGCCCTCATAGTTGCGCAGCACCACCTTGTGGTCAGAGCTGCTGATGACGTAGTTGGGCATCACCGGCACCTTGCCGCCGCCGGCGGGTGCGTCCACGCAGAAGGTGGGTACCGCGAAGCCGGAGGTGTGGCCGCGCAGCCCTTCGATGATCTCAATGCCTTTGGAGACCGGGGTGCGGAAGTGCCCGCCGCCCTCCACCAGGTCGCACATATACAGGTAATACGGCCGCACGCGGATGCGTACCAGGTCCTGAACCAGTTTGCGCTGGATATGGGCGCAGTCGTTGACGCCCGCCAGCAGCACGGATTGGTTGCCGAGCGGGATGCCGGCGCGGGTCATTTTGTCGCAGGCCTGCGCCAGTTCTTTGGTGATCTCGTTGGGGTGGTTGACGTGGATGTTAAGCCACAGGGGGTGGAAGCGCTGCAGCATCTCGCACAGCTCATCGGTGATGCGCATGGGCATGAACACCGGCACGCGCGACCCGATGCGGATGATCTCCACATGCGGGATGGCGCGCAGGCGGGTGAGGATGTCTTCCAGTAACTTGGGCGCCAGCACCAGCGGGTCGCCGCCCGAAAGCAGCACGTCGCGCACCTGCGGGGTTTTTTCGATGTAGTCAATCTGCGCGTCCAGTTCGGCACGCGTGAAGGTGGCGTTGGGGTCGCCCACGATGCGCCCGCGCGTGCAGTATCGGCAGTAGGAGGCGCACTGCGTGGTCAGCAGCATCAGCACGTGGTCGGGGTAACGGTGCACCAGCCCGGGCACGGGCGAGTGCGCGTCCTCCGAAAGCGAGTCTTCCATCATGCCGGTGAACCGCGCCATCTCCAGATCGGTGGGGATTACCTGGCGGCGCACGGGGTCATTGGGGTCGTCCGGGTTGATCAGGGAAGCGAAATAGGGCGTGATCTCCACACGGAACAGGTGTCCGCTTGATAACGCCTTGCGCTCGCTGGCGGTCAGCTCCAGGACCGGCTCGAAATCCTCCAGCGCGTTCAGGCGGTGGCTCAGCTGCCAGCGCCAGTCGAACCATTGTTCGTCGGGCACATCCTTGTAAAACGGGGCTCTTTTGGACGGGAAATCATTCGCTGCCATTTTTCGCTCCTGATAGTTTTTTCTTGTAATTAATTGTAACCCAGGCATGTCCAGACTTCCCTTACATTAAATCTGTCATTGCGAGAGCTGCATAGCGGCTCGAAGCAATCTATATCTTAAAACCGAGATTGCCGCGTCGGTGTTACGCACCTCCTCGCAATGACAATTTTTTCGCCTTTCTTGTCTCTGCGAAGAGGGCAAGGGTTTTTTGCCAGCTTTATAAAAAATTTGTAAGAAATATGCTGTTTTTAAGCCAAAATCTTGACGCTTAAAATCACGCATGGTATCATGGAATACAATGAATTAGCACTCTAAGGTTGAGAGTGCTAATTTTGAAGAAAAAATGAAAGAATTAAGCTCAAGGCAGAAAAGGATCCTCTCGCTGATCGTTCACGAGCACATCCGCTCAACCGAGCCGGTGGGTTCGCACCTTCTGGTAGATAGATACCGCCTTGACCTCAGTTCGGCCACCATCCGCAACGAGATGTTGGCCCTCACCGATGCTGGTTTTCTGCGCCAGCCGCACACTTCGGCGGGGCGCGTGCCCACCGAAGAAGGCTACCGCTACTTTGTCGGCCAATTGATGAATGAGGCCTCGCTGCCGGATGAAATGCGCCACACCATCAACCACCAGTTTTCGCAGATGAGTAACGATATGAAGCAGTGGATGCAGTTGGCGGCTTCAGTGCTGGCCAACCAGACCCACGCGGCCTCGCTGGTCACTGCGCCGCAGCCCGCGGAAGCGCGCATCAAACACCTCGAGCTCATTTCCACCCACGGCCGCCAGGTGCTGGCCATCCTGGTGATGGAAGGCGGGCAGATCCACCAGAACATCCTGACCCTTGAAGAGCCTGCCAGCCAGGAACAGCTTTCAACCCTGTCCACCAAATTCAGCCAGCTTTTCTCGGGCAAGAACCTGAGCGTGGTCAGCGCCTTCCAGGGGCCGCTCACCGCTTTGGAGAGCGCCGTGATGAACTGGATGGAGGAAGAAATGGCGCGCTCAGATCGGCTGCCGACTGGTGAGATTTTCATGGACGGCATCACCAACATGCTTTCAGAGCCAGAATTTGCAGATTCCGAAGAAGCGCGGCGGGCGCTGCGGGTGCTGGATGAACGTTCCTCCCTGCAGGAGATGCTCTCGCGCACCGTGCTGCCCGAAACCATCGGCGGCGTGCAGGTGCTCATCGGCGGCGAAGGCCACTGGGATGACCTGCGGCAATGCTCGGTGATCCTCTCGAAATACGGTTCGCCCGGCATCGCTACCGGTACACTGGGCATTCTGGGCCCCATGCGCATGCCCTACGGACAATCCATCTCCATGGTGCGCTTTCTCTCGGGCATTCTGAGCGATTTCATCAGCGAACAGTGGTAAGCAAGGAAGAAGACTTATGACGGAAAAAGAAAAGAAACACAAAGAAGAAAAACTGGCTGAAGATAAAGCGGCCGAGAAGGCTGAAACTGCAGCCGGTGAAGGGGCATCTGCTCCCGGCAGCGCGGACCAGGAAGCGGCCGAGACTATAGCCGGTGAACAGGCATCTGCTCCCGGCAGCGCGGACCAGGAAGCGGCCGAGACTGTGACCCTTCCTTTAAAGGATTACGCCGGCCAACTTGAAGAACTGGATGACCTGCGCAAGAAAGCGGACGATTTCAGCGACGGCTGGCTGCGAGAACGCGCGGATTTTGCCAACTACCGCAAGCGTGTCACGCGCGACCAGGAAATAGAAAAGCAGAACAGCAAGGTTGCGATCCTGAGAAAGTATCTGGATATCCACGACGACCTGGAACTGGCGATCAAGAATATGCCCGAGCATGTGAAATCCGATGCCTGGGTGAACGGCATCATGCTGATCTACCAGAAGTTCAGCAATCTGCTGAACGGGGAAGGCTTGCAGCCCATCCCTGCGGAAAATTGTGCTTTTGACCCGGCTCTGCACGAGGCAATTTCAAGTGAAGAGGACGAGGGTTTTGAAAGCGGAAAAATCATTGAAGTAGTCCAGAAGGGCTACGCCATTGGCGACCGGGTCATACGCCCGGCGCGGGTGAGAGTTGCTAAATAGGAGGCACTCATGGGAAAAATTATAGGAATTGACTTAGGTACTACCAACTCTGTGGTGGCGGTGATGTCCGGTGGCGAGCCGATGGTCATCCCGACGGCTGAAGGCGAACGCCTGCTCCCGTCCGTTGTGGCCATTAACAAGAATGGCGAACGCATTGTGGGACGCGTAGCCCGCAACCAGGCCATCGTCAACCCGGAAAATACCGTATTTTCCATCAAGCGCTTCATGGGCCGCAAATACAAGGACCCTGAAGTGCAGCGCACGCTCAGCCGTGTGCCTTATAAGGTCACCGAAGCGCCCAACGGCGATGTGCGCGTGGTGATGGGCGGCAAGGAATATTCACCGCCGGAAGTATCGGCCATGATCCTGGCTAAACTGAAAAAGGATGCTGAAACCTACCTGGGCGAAACCATTACCCAGGCTGTCATCACCGTCCCGGCTTATTTCAACGACGCCCAGCGCAACGCCACCAAAGACGCTGGCAAGATTGCCGGCCTGGAAGTGCTGCGCATCATCAACGAACCCACATCTTCTTCTCTGGCTTACGGCCTGGACAAAAAGAAAAACGAGACCATCGCCGTGTATGACCTGGGCGGCGGTACCTTTGATATTTCCATCCTGGAAGTCGGTGAGGGCGTGTTCCATGTGAAATCTACCAGCGGCGATACCTTCCTGGGCGGCGATGACTACGACCAGCGCGTGATGGATTACCTGATCGAGGAATTCAAGAAGACACAGGGAATGGACCTGCACAACGACCACCAGGCACTCCAGCGCCTGAAAGAAGCGGCGGAAAAGGCCAAGATCGAACTTTCCACCGTGATGGAAACCGAGATCAACCTTCCTTACCTGACGGCGGATGCCAGCGGCCCCAAGCACCTGGTGATGAAACTATCGCGCTCCAAACTGGAGCAGCTCACCAACGACCTGACCGAGAAGACCATCAAGCCGGTCAAGCAGGCGCTCAAAGACGCCAAGCTAAAACCTTCGGAAGTCAATGAAATTGTCATGGTGGGCGGTATGACGCGCATGCCCGCCGTGATGGACGTGGTTCGAAAGGAGTTCAGCAAGGAACCCCACAAGGGCGTCAATCCTGACGAAGTAGTGGCAGTTGGAGCTGCCATTCAGGCCGGCGTGCTGAGCGGCGATGTGAAAGATATCGTGCTGGTGGACGTGACCCCGCTGACCCTGTCCATCGAGACCTTGGGCGGCGTGGCAACAGCCCTCATCGACCGCAATTCCGCCATCCCAATGCACAAGAGCCAGATCTTCTCGACCGCAGGCGATAACCAGACGCAGGTGGAGATCAATGTGCTGCAGGGCGAACGTCCCATGGCGATTGATAACAAGTCGCTCGGCAAATTCATCCTGGATGGCATTCCCCCCGCGCCGCGCAGCGTGCCGCAGATTGAAGTCAAGTTTGATATTGACAAAAACGGCATCATCGATGTGACCGCTTCAGACAAAGCCACCGGCCGCAGCCAGAAGATCACCATCACCGCTTCTAGCGGCCTGAACAAGGATGAAGTGGAACGCATGAAGCGCGAAGCTGAACAGCACGCGGAAGAGGACAATAAGCGCAAGGGTGTGATCGAAGCCCGCAACAACGCGGATAATTCCGCTTATACCGCCGAAAAGCTGTTGCGCGATAACGGCGACAAGCTTGATGACAGTATAAAGACACAGGTGAATAACCTGGTAGCTAAAGTGCGCGAAGCTATGGCCGGCGAAGACGCGGACGCCATCCGCAAGCAGACCGAAGAACTCGGCCAGCTGATCCAGAAGGTGGGTGCCAGCATTAACCAGCAGCCTGGCGGCGATCAGGGTACCGGTCCTACCGGCCCCACGGGCAACAATGGGCCGACAGGCGAGCCTGGCAGCTCCCCATCCGGCGATGATGATGTGGTAGATGGAGAATTTAAAAACGTCTAAATTGCGTATAATAAGCACTTGAAAAAGTAAGGGGCGTATTCGGGCTGTGTGCCTTAGAATAATACGCCTCTTTATTAATACAAAGGAAGCATGGAAAAAAGGGATTACTACGAAGTATTAGACGTTAAAAAAACTGCCAGCCAGGAGGAGATCAAATCCGCATTCCGCACCCTGGCGCGGCAGTACCATCCGGATGTCAACAAAGATCCAGATGCTGAAGAACGCTTTAAGGAAATCAACGAAGCCTTTATGGTGCTTTCCGATGAGCAAAAGCGCTCCATCTACGACCGTTACGGCCACGAAGGGTTGCGCAGCACCGGTGGCATGCCCGACTGGAACACGATAGACCCCTTTGAAATTTTTGAGCAGTTCTTCGGCGGGTTTGGCGGATTCGGCACTCGCCAGGCGCGTAATGTGCCGCGTCGCGGCGAAGACCTGTATTACTCCATCACCATGGAGTTTGAGGAAGCGGCATTTGGTGCTGACCGCGAACTGGAGATCACCCGCGATGAGAGCTGTGAACGCTGCAAGGGCAACGGCTCGGAACCGGGCACCAGCCCGGAGACCTGTACCACCTGCCAGGGTCGTGGCGAGGTGCGCCAGGTGCGCCAAACCTTCCTGGGCTCGATGGTACAGGTGACCACCTGCCCACAGTGCAACGGAACCGGGCGTGTGATCACCCACCGCTGCAAAACTTGCAACGGGCGCGGGTATGACCGTAAGACAATCAAGAAAACCATCCCAATCCCGGCTGGCGTGGATAACGGCACCCAAATCAGATTATCTGGTGAAGGCCAGCCCGGCGCCAGCGGCGGCCCGCGCGGAAACCTTTACATTGAAGTCAATGTCAAACTGCACAAGTATTTTCGCCGCCGCGGGGATGATGTGTTGCTGGACCTCAATATCAATGTGGCGCAGGCAGCATTGGGTGCGGATGTGAAAGTGCCCACGCTGGAAGGTGACACCAAATTGGCCATCCCGCCTGGCACGCAGCCCGGCAAGGTGTTTAAACTCAAATCCAAAGGCATCCCGCATCTGCGCGCCATCGGTAAGGGCGACCAGCTGGTGGTGGTTAATGTGGAAGTCCCGGCGCGCCTTTCCAGCGAGCAGCGCAAGCTGTTTGAAGGCCTGGCGGAGACACTGGGCAGCGAGGTGTTGCCTCAGGAACGCAGCTTTCTGGATATCCTGAAGGACGTATTGGGTGGATAAGGCGACCTGGGTAGAAGTCGCATTGACTGTAACGCCGGAGCAGGCGGAAGCCGTGGCGGAAGTGCTGGGCCGCTTTACGCGCGAGGGTGTGGTGATCGAACAGCTGGCGGACCAGAACACCCGCCAGGAAAAAACTATCCTTAATCCCGAAGTGCGCGTCTATGGGTTCTTCTTTAATGATGAAACCGTCGAAGACCGCAAAAAGCGGGTGGAAGAAGCGCTCTGGTACCTTGGCCGCATCCAACCTCTGCCGCCCGCGCAGTATCACGAGATCTACGACCAGGACTGGATGGAAGCCTGGAAGCAGCATTACAAACCCGTTACAATCGGCAAGCGTCTGGTAATTTTGCCGGCTTGGGTGGATAAAGAATATCCCGGTCGGCTGCCCATCCGCATCAATCCCGGCATGGCCTTCGGCACCGGTATGCACCCCACAACGCAGTTATGCCTTGAATTTCTGGAAGATCTGGTGAAGCCGGAAATGACCGTGTTTGACATCGGCTGCGGATCGGGCATCCTGTCCGCCGGTGCGGTGGTCCTGGGCGCTGAGCGTGTCATCGCGGTGGATATTGACCCGGCCTCGGTGCGCTCTACTACCGAAAACTCCCAGCTTAATAACGTATCGGATAAGGTTGAAATCGCGCAGGGTTCAGCAGAGCTGATCCGCAGCGGGCATTTTGGCATCCTTCAGGCGCCGCTGGTCGTGGCCAATATCCTGGCTTCGGTCATCCTGGTGCTGCTGGAAGAAAGGTTATCGGACCTGGTTGAAACTGGCGGCCATCTGGTCCTGTCCGGCATCCTTGCCCATCAAGGCCAGGAAATCATTCAGGCCGCCAATGAGCATGGGCTGAAACTTATGGAAATTAAGCAGATCGAAGACTGGAACGCCATCGCTTTAATTAAAGAATAAAGGCGCGGTTTGTTCCCGCACCTTTATATCAAATTTAATTCTCATTTATTCCTCAATCACATATTCCCAGGTGATGGTAGCCTTACCTTTAACAGTGGCTGCCACCGAGCAATATTTTTCTTCGGATAACCTGATAGCGTTTTCGGCGTGCCTGGGCTCCAGCCCTTCGCCAGCCAAGATGTACTTCAAATGAAAATGGGTGAAGGTCCATGGGGGATCGGGCTCGTTTTCTCCCGTTACCTCAACCTCCAGTTTATGTAATTTAATCTTTTGCTTTTCCAGAATTCCAACCACATCAAAAGAACTGCAGGTTGCCAGCGCCACCAGCAGCAGATCCGAGGCTTTCATGCCGACATTATCTTTGGCGGATGACATCAATACCGCGTGGTTGGTGGAATCCACACCGATAAACGTGCGGTCGCCCGCCCATTTGATTTTTGCGTTTGCCATGTTTAACCCTCCAGGAAATCTTTTAAAATTATAAAGAAAATATTGTTAAGAAGTATCAGTAATGTATAAATCATAATGCTTGACACAGAACTAATGTTCGTGTATAGTATAGTACAAATGTCCGATTAATTGCCTATAAAGGAGGCAGCTATGGCGCGCAGAAGCGAAGGATTGAGCAACCGGCACAAGAAGATCATCAGTTTCCTGGCCGAGTTCCAGGAGAACAATGGCTATTCCCCGTCCATCCGGGAGATCGGCGAGAGCATCAGTGTGCGCTCCACCTCCCTGGTGGATTATTACCTCAAGCAGCTTGAGGACCTGGGCTATATTTCGCGCGAACAGCACATCTCGCGCAGCATCTGCCTGCTCAAGCCCGCTGAAGCCGCTAAGTCCGCTTCAGGGCGCATCGCGGAAGGCATCCGCAAAGCCGGCAGCGTCATTGACGAACTGCTGAGAATTCCGTTGATGGGTCGTATTGTGGCCAGCGAGCCCATTCCCATGCCCCCCACCGACAGCGCCTATTTTGACTCGGAAAGCAGCATTGAGATCGCGCGCAGCCTGCTGCCGCCAAAGGAAAAAGGCGATGACCTGTTCGCGCTGGAAGTGCAGGGCGATTCCATGATTGACGCCATGATCCATAACGGCGATATCGTCATCATGAAGCGCGCCCAGCAAGCCCAGAATGGCGAGATGGTGGCGGTGTGGCTGGATGATAAGGACGAGACCACGCTAAAATATTTCTATAAGGAACCCAAGCGCATCCGCCTTCAGCCTGCCAACCCGACCTTGGGTCCGATTTATGTGGAAAATCCCGCCAGTCTGCGCATTATGGGCAAGGTGGTGATGGTCATCCGCCAAATGCAAAGCACATTGCCCAGAGCGAAGAGTGGGGTCGCAGCATAAGAATTATTTAGTTAATCACAAGGCTGCCCGGTAAAAACGGGCAGCCTTTTTTATTTCCTGATTCAGTGGTTCAGGGTACGGCGCACCATTGGCTGAGTTTTGTAGGAGGCTGTCCTAAAAGTGGTCAGCCTCTTTTTTTCTCCCACTTTTGGTGAAATTTCAGGTAATTTTTTTAAAAATTAAGAAGAAATTTGCGCTAATCTTATGGTTTGCCCCCACTTTAACTACTTAATATTCTTACAATTTGACTTTTGAGACAACCACCTTGTTTTAAATAAACGATATTTTATG
>JAUYCC010000072.1 GCA_030692365.1 Pelolinea sp.
CGTGATTGGTACCCCGGATTCTCCTTCATTGATTATCTGGATGATCTGGCTTTCACTGTACCTGCTCTTTTTCATGATCGGCTCCTTTTTTACCTATTGTGTCTATTTATCATTGGTACTATTTTAGGGGAGCCTTACCAATTGTGTAGATCGTTTGCAAAAGTCTATAAAGAAACTACCGGGAGTCTCGCGTATGAAGTTAGAACTAGAAAATAATCAGGCTTTCGTTGTTTATGATTCCGATCAGGTTGATTTATCAGACATTCAAAATGCTTTTGTTAATGCTGGTTTGTCTATTCCCACTTCTTTAGTTGCATTAAACGTCCTGGGGATGACCTGCATTTCTTGCTCAGCCCATGTGGAAAGTGCATTGCTTAATGTGCCGGGTGTATTGGAAGCCGAAGTTAGTTTGGCTAAGGCTTCTGTAAAAGTGACTAGTATAAAAGGTTTGGTTACTACAACTGATATTGAGCAGGCGATTTGTAGTGTAGGGTATAAAGTTGAGAGCTTAAAAGCTTGCTCTGAAATCGTATCAATCGAGAATATCACAGCCTAGGGTTATTACATTTAATTTAACAGCAAATAACCACCGAAACTCATATTTTTTTACTGTTCATACTATGTACTTTCCAACATACCGATTGGCCAATTGGACTAAACGAATATCAAGCTTCGTTTATCATAACTGGTTGGTTATTTTCGGTGTAGTTTTAATTATTTTTATTGGGCTACCTTTTCTAGCCCCGGTTTTGATGAAACTCAAATTAGTAAATCTAGCGCAAATTATTTATTCAATCTACTCTTTTTTATGCCACCAATTGCCCCAAAGGTCATTCTTTATCTTTGGAAAACAATTTACCTATTCTCTTACGGAAATAAAATCTGTTTGGTTTGACACGAACAGCCCATTAATTTTGCGCCGTTTTATTGGCACACCTGATATGGGCTGGAAAGTGGCATTATCTGATCGAATGGTATCCATGTATATGGGTACTTTGCTCTTTACTTGGTTCTGGCGCCTAAGTAAAAATCATATCCGACCTTTGAGTTGGCAAGCCTTGATCTTCTTATCATTCCCTATTGCAATAGATGGCTTTACCCACATGTTTAGCGATTTTGCGGGACTGGGGTTTGGATATCGAGATTCAAATAACTGGTTGGCCATAATAACAAACAATACCTTCTCTTCTGCCTTTTATTCCGGTGATGGATGGGGATCCTTTAATTCAATAATGAGAATGGCAACTGGTTTTATATTTGGGGTTGGTATTATTTGGTTCTTAATCCCACATATTAACGAATTGTTTAGAGAATTAGAGCCCCGTAACACACAAAAGATGCTGAAATAAAATTATTCCTCTTCATCAGATATATCCCGCGGGATAAGGCCCATCGATACAGCTTTCATCACAGCATCTGTTCGGCTGGTAGCTTGCATTTTTTCGAAAATCCTGGCAAAGTGGCCTTGTACAGTTCGGTCGCTGATTGATAATTGGCTGGCAATAGCTTTGTTGGTTTTACCTTTGGCTGCCACAGTACCAGTTTTTGCGGAAGCGAAGGAGAATTCAAGGCAGCTGTAATCAAATTTGCCGGAACATAACCTAACACGACCAATGTCCCCTTACCGGTTGGGATGAAAGCGTAAAGGCTGTCGGCTATCGAACGCGGTAGTTCAATGGCATCAATCATCTCTGACATACGCTGCCGTTCTTCTGGGATCGTGTAATCGTGTATTTCGCTTGTAGCTGAAATACCACTCGATTTAAGAGCGGGCAGGAGCACATCTTCTGCGTAAGGCCAGCAATCACCACAACCAGCAGAAAAGAAAATATCCACTATAACAGGAGGGGTAACTTCTTGAGCTAAAACTGATGAAAACCCTACTAAAAGTGATGCCATTAGAAACAAAAATATCAAAGAAAGCTGTCGTTTCATTACAATTTATCCTATTGTTAATTGAGATCCTAAGCCGAAATTCTTTCGGGTATTTTTCAATCTTTAATATCCATGGGAAAGGTTTTTGTACCTTTCGACTTTAAAATTGAAAATTTTTCCAGAAAAATAAAGGGATAATAAATTTTCCCGAGTTTTACGTATGATACTCTTCGTGCTTTGGCTTGTGATGCGCTTTGATGCTTATACCAGAACAAGCATAAATGCCTATTGTCTGGAACCCATTGCAGGTGTTTTGTACCATCGCTTTGTATAAATATTTCCTAAGTAGCCAACCAAATTACAACAAAAGATTTGGACGAAAGGTATAGGAAGATAAATAACCAATCCCGCAATGAATTTCCGAAAGATCCGGCATGACCGCATAATCAGGTGAATTTGCCTATATATAAATAAGTATATATGCGCTGTTAGTCTGATTCCATTTTTGTTAGACTGAATTCAATAGTGAATCAAAGCAGGAGTAAATATCTTGAAAAAAAATAATAAGCAATCAAATGCGCATAAACCAAGGAAAAGTTTCCCGGTTTGGGGAATCATTATCCTTGCGGTCATGTTTTTTGCGGCAGCCCTACCGCTTTTGAGAAGTACTCGAAGTTCCAATGTAGCTACCGAAGTAACCGGTGCTCCAAAAATAAAGGTGGACCAGGAATACTTAGACTATGGTGATGTCAAGAATGGTGGAACGCCTATCCGAACTGTAATACAGGTATCCAATGTGGGTGATCAGACCCTGAATTTCACGGAAGCTCCGTACATTGAACTATTAGATGGGTGTTGTCCTCCAGTACCGGCTATTGGGTCGTTGGTCTTGAAGCCCGGTGAAAGCACAACATTAGTTGCGGAATTCTTTATGCACGGGCAGATGGGTAGTCGTCATGATTTTAGGCTGCACCTTACTACCAATGATCCTGCCGAACCTGATAAAACGATTTCAATCATATCTAATTGGGTTGATTAATTTCCTAAGGAGCGGATAGAAAGCCTCTCTCCTCTTTATATTCGCTCCAATTTATTTAATATGGGAGTTTTACAAAATGAATTTTACTAACTTTAATGCTGAAATGAATCAAGAAGAAAACATTCAAGAAACCGTTAGTTTAGAACCGACAGATTCCAATCAACCCAGAAAACGTCGCTCAGCAAAAGGATGGCAGGCAGCCTTACTATTATTCATCTATTTGATAGGGCTGGGTAGCGGGTATAAATTATGGGGACAAGCTGACTCTGGTGAAAAAAGTTTACAGGCAGGTACTACTGAAATTGAAGTAATTGCGAAGCAGACCTTTCCTGAAGAAGGTTTTTTACTTCCGGTTACATTTGGCGATTTAGGAATACAAATGATTAAAGGAGGGGTGTTTAATCGTGACCAATTTATTCAAGTTTACCAGGAAGCCGGTCAACCATTAACTGAAGATCAAATCAGCATTTTAGACGGAACATATACGGACAAAATTTCAATCAATCATGCCAACGCCTATTTCTTGCTCAATTTTCTGTGGGCCTTAGGGTTATCAAATAAAAATTCAATTCTTGACTCAGGTCTTATTCAGCAATACAGTGAAAATAAAATTGAAAATTTTGCATCCACTGGTGGCTGGACACTGGCAATTCGTCCGATAGGTGAAGTTTTTTCCAGTCTGAATATGATTAATTTAACCGTCGAGCAGCAAAAAAGGGTTGAAGAAACTGCCGCAGCGATTTTCCGTCCATGCTGCAACAATCCCACACTTTTCCCGGACTGCAACCATGGAATGGCTATGTTAGGCCTGCTTGAATTAATGGCATCCCAAGATGCCACTGTAGAGGAAATGATGCAAGCGGCCAAGTATGTCAACGCATTCTGGTTTCCTCAGCAAACATTAGAACAGGCGATTTACTTTAAGAAGGTTGAAGGAAAAGCATATCAGGATGTGGATGCTCGAACCGTTTTAGGTCCACAATTCTCATCAGTAGCTGGGTTTGCCAAAGTGCACCAATTACTGAGTGATAAGCAATGGTTACCCGCTGCTCCTAATACTGGAGGAAGTTGCGGAGTATAAAAGTAAATCGTTTTCTGAATGCAAAAAAGCCTGAATGGTAAGGTTTATTTCATCACAAACATTGGTGAATAAATATACCTTCTGGCTTTCAAGTTTGCCTAAAGTTGAAATTTAAAACAATCTATAGGGGAAAATTGCCTAACGAAAAATAAGCAAAAAAAACCGACAAAATTATTCTTTACTATGCTATAGTCTGTTTATATTTTAATTATGTAAATAATATGGAGTGTGAAATATGGTACGTGATCCTGTTTGCGGAATGGAAATAGATCCAAAATCTGCATTTTCAACTCGTGAACACATGGGAGAGGTTTTTTATTTCTGCTCAGAAAAGTGTGTGAATCAATTTGATGCCAATCCTCACCATTATGCTCATCAAGCCAGCTCAGTTACAACGGGATTCAACCCAGAAATGTCTGAGAAGAGCGTTGACTTGCCAATTGTCAATCTAACAAAAGATGGCCAACCTGGAGCGCAAGTTATTAAAACAGCGTTGGAAAAAATACACGGCATTAAACAAGTTATTGTCAATCCCTTTGAGGGCATTGCTGCTGTAAATTTTGACTCTGAAATCCTTCAGATAACCGATATTGTCAATGCCATTAAAAAAACTGGTTACCAGGTTGGTGGTGCACAAAAACGCATCAGTATTGAGAACATACGCTGTGCATCCTGCCTCCACTTTATTGAGGACAAGTTGCGCGATACTCCGGGTGTATTGAATGCATCGGTTAATCTGGCTACTCAGGAAGCAACAGTTGATTATTTACCGGAAAAAACATCTCTTGCCCAGCTAAACACAGCAATTGAAACATGGGGTTACAAGACTCGCCCCCCACAAAGCGAGGAACCGGTAGACCAGCAACAAGCTTCGCATGAGAAGGAATACCAGCGCCTGATGAAACGGTTCTGGTTTGCAGCGATTATTTCAATTCCTGTTCTTATCACGGCTTACCCTAATTTCATTCCGTTTGTTCGTGATTTGTCAATGGAAGTATTGCGCCTGTCATGGTTTATGGCAGCCTTTATTACGCTGCCTGTTTTGTTCTGGTCAGGAAGCGACTTCTTTACCGGAGCCTGGGCAGCTCTTAAACATCGCTCGGCAAATATGAACACCTTGATTGCTTTAGGAACCGGAGCAGCATGGATTTATTCAGTTGTTGCTATTCTCTTTCCGAAGATATTTCCGGAAGGCACCTCAGAACCTTTCTTTGATGTGGTCGCAGTCGTTATTGGTTTGGTAGTTCTGGGACAAGCTCTCGAATTACGCGCAAAAGGGCGTACCAGCGAAGCCATAAAAAAATTAATGGGACTGCAAGCCAAGACTGCCCATGTTATTCGAGCTGGCCAGGAAATGGAAATCCCGGTGGAAGAAGTATTGGTGGGAGATGTTATCCAAGTCCGTCCCGGTGAAAAATTACCGGTTGATGGTGTGATTTTGGAAGGCAGTTCAGCGGTCGATGAATCCATGATTACCGGAGAGAGTTTGCCAGTTTCCAAAAAATCTGGCGATGAGGTGATCGGCGCAACATTTAATAAAACGGGTGCCTTCCAGTTCAAAGCTACAAAAGTCGGGAAGGATACTACGCTTGCCCAGATCGTCAAGATGGTTCAGGATGCCCAAAATAGCAAAGCTCCCATTGCCAGGCTGGCGGATACCATTTCAGGTTATTTTGTACCGATTGTGATGATCCTCGCCATATTTACCTTTGTCATTTGGTTTGATTTAGGACCTCAACCCAGCCTGGTCTATGCGCTTGTAACTGCTGTTTCTGTATTAATTATCGCCTGTCCCTGCGCCCTCGGCTTGGCGACTCCCATGAGCTTGATGGTGGGTATCGGTAAAGGGGCTGAAAATGGCATTTTGATTCGTTCAGGCGAAGCTTTGCAAACCGCACATTCAATCCATACAGTCATCCTGGATAAAACTGGAACAATTACCAAAGGCAAGCCAGAATTAACGGATGTGGTTGTCAATAAACACTCATCAGTCAATGACCCTGACGAAATTCTAAGACTCGCCGCATCAATTGAATCGGTTAGCGAGCACCCGCTGGCTGAAGCGATAGTTGAAGGTGCTAAAGCCAAAGGATTAGGTTTAAGCAAACCAACCAACTTTGAAGCCATTCCTGGCCACGGTGTATTAGCCACTGTCGATAAGCACCAGGTTGCGCTTGGAAATCTAAAAATGATGAATCGCCAAAAAGTGGATCTTGGCGATCTGGAATCAAAAACTGACGCTTTGGCTGAAGATGGAAAAACCCCAATGTATGTGGCTGTTGATGGCCAGGCAGCGGGTATCATTGCAGTAGCAGATACAGTTAAAGAAGACTCGGCTGAATCAATTGCCGCCTTACACAAGATGGGTATTGAAGTGGTGATGATCACAGGCGATAATCGCCGTACCGCTGAGGCAATCGCCAGAAGAGTGGGTGTTGATCGGGTGCTGGCAGAAGTTCTCCCCGAAGATAAAGCGAATAATGTGCATCTTCTTCAAGCTGAAGGTAAAAAAGTCGCCATGGTCGGTGATGGAATAAATGATGCTCCAGCCCTCGCGCAGGCAGATGTTGGGTTTGCCATAGGGACTGGAACTGATGTGGCAATAGAAGCTTCAGACATCACGCTTATTAAGGGAAGCCTGAAGGGTGTCGTTACGGCTATTGAAGTCAGCCGTGCAACTATGCGTAATATAAAACAAAATTTATTTGGCGCCTTCTTCTATAATGCCCTGGGTGTACCGATCGCGATGGGTATTCTGTACCCATTCTTTGGATTATTGCTCAGCCCATTATTGGCTGGTGCAGCAATGGCTTTTTCATCTGTAACCGTCGTCAGCAATGCCAACCGACTGCGCAGTTTCAGACCTAAGTTCAGCGCAAAATAAAACAACTATGGAAATCAATTTGCTTTACTTTGAAGGTTGCCCATCCTGGAAGAACGCTTTAACAAATCTTCAGATTGCATTGAAAGAAGAAGGTATGGATATCTCGATCAAACTGATTGAGGTGAAATCAGGCCATGATGTTGCAGGTAAGAAATTCCTTGGATCACCAACTTTTCAGGTTTATGGTGAAGATTTCTGGCCTGAAGATCAACCATCCTATTCGATGAACTGCCGGATTTATGCAACTCTGGAAGGATTGAAGGGTTGGCCAACCATTGATATGTTTCGCCAAAAATTACTTGATATGAAAAAAGAGAAGGATAAATTGAAATGACACCTATCCAAATTATTGTTACACTCGGAGGGGTTGCCCTCAGTTTGTTTATTGCGTGGTTCTTCTGGTTAGCACCAAAAAGCCAAACCCGGATTTCTGCCGACAGCAGAGGTATCCAAGAAGTGGCCATTACAGTTAAAGGTGGTTACAACCCGGATATTATAGTAGTCAAGGCTGGACGTCCGTTGCGTATGCACTTTACTCGCCAAGAAAACTCAAGTTGTACTGAAATGGTGTTGTTCCCTGATTTTAACAAGAGCGCCAAATTGCCGGAAAGCCAGGAAGTGGTTGTTGAATTAATGCCTGATAAACCTGGTGAGTATGGTTTTCAATGCCAGATGGGGATGATCCGAGGTAAATTGATAGTTGAATAATGCATTAATTTTATTGTATATTCTTGGATAAACTAGCAACCTCATCCGACTAATTCGAATCAGTTTCCAGCTTATCCGCTGTGTATTACAGTGGCTATTGAATCTATAGTATCCACGCAGTATCACACCTTTGAATAATTGACAATTAATGAATTCTTTTAAATGAATTATATTTAATAAAGGAAAACGTAACCAAATTGATGCATAATTTAATGGATGCTAATAGTCTTAGGACATCTATGGAAAATGATTTTTCCCCCGAAGAGATTCTGCGATACTCACGTCATCTCGTTATTCCTGAAATTGGCCTTGATGGCCAAAATAAACTTAAACATTCCTCAGTATTAATTATTGGATGCGGTGGTTTAGGATCAATAATTGCGCTTTACCTGGCTGCTTCAGGCGTTGGACGTATCGGGATCGTTGATTATGACGCGATTGAGTTATCCAATTTACAGCGTCAGGTGATTTATAAAACTGACCTTATTGGTACATCGAAAGTTCTATCAGCCCGAAACCAGTTATCTGCATTAAATCCAGATATTCGTGTGGACATATTTGAAAAGCTGTTCACCTCCAGAAATGCAGAAAAGATCGCTGCTCCATACCAAATTTTAATTGACGGAACTGATAATATTCCTACGCGATATCTTATAAATGATCTTTGCGTTTTTACTGGAAAACCTTATGTATATGGGGCTGTTTATCGTTTCTCGGGTCAGGTGGGAATTTTTGACTCTTCAAGAGGTGCCTGTTACCGCTGTATATTTCCTGAACCTCCACCTCCGGAATCAGTTCCTCCATGTGCTGTCGCGGGTGTTGTTGGAGTAGTGCCTGGATTAATAGGCCTTTTTCAGGCCACCGAGGTTATCAAGCTCATTCTTGGCATTGGGTCACCCCTAATCAGCCAATTACTGCTGTTTGATGCACTGGAAAGTAAAACAAATATTATTAATGTTCCAAAAAATCCTTCTTGTAAAGTTTGCAGGCCAAATCCTGAAATCACGCATCTAATTGATTATGAAAAATTCTGCAATATGACGATTCGCAACCAGGATCATGCAATAGAAAACAGCCATAGTATTAACTCTGCTGAATTAAATAAAGAAATAGCACTTGGTCAAGTTTTACGATTAATTGATCTCCGGGAACCTGTGGAACAACAGATTATTGCGATCCCAAATTCTGAAAATATTTCTTTTTACCGTTTTTCTGAAGAAATGAAAAAATGGGATAAATCCAAACCAGTGGTACTTATTTGCCACATTGGTTTTCTATCAGCCATTGCCAGAAATATTATGGCAGAAGCTGGTTTTAAGGATGTAAAAGTCCTAAGAGGCGGCATTCGCGCGTGGGCTCGCGAGACGGACTCATCCTCACGAATTTATTAATGTTTTGAAAATATTCTCTCTAATTTCCATCCCGGAAAACTACATTTTTGAATGAATTATAAATTTCAATCTCTTAAAAACTTGGTTTTTGGATAAATAGTAGCATCGACCAAGTTTTTCGAACCATTCTTTTTGAGTTGTACGTAATTGTAGATGATGTCCCAGGGAATCAAACCATAAACGTATTGATTAAGGGTTGGTAGTTCTCTAATTAAAAAGATGCCCCCGGAGCGATTCGAACGCTCAACCGACTGATTCGAAGTCAGGCACTCTATCCATTGAGCTACGAGGGCTTGGTGGGGATTATACCCCATTGCATTTTGCCAATAAGAGGTCATTACCCCCACCTGAAGGTATATAAAACCTTAAAAAACCACAGCTGCTGCTTGACATTATATTATAATGTTGTAATATATATACATCATGACTCGATAAAGGCAAACCTGCTGAAAGGCAGGGGCGCAAAGCTATGGGTCTAAAACCGGGAAACCGGAACAGATCGCCAAGCCGCCGAAAGTCTGATTGTCTTTAAAAAGAGATTCAGACAAGAAACAACTTAGTAGACATCGTAGCGAAAAGCAAGGATGCTTCATTACACTTAAGAGTCCCGGCGGACTTGGCGCAGACCAGGTCCGCTTTTTCTTTATCGAAGGGCGAAAGGAAGAATATGGGAAGATTCTTGCTTGAACTGATTAAGATTATTTTAGTAACCAGCCTGGTGCTGGTGCTCACCTTTGGTGTGTGGGTGTATTACCGCGGCACACAGCCGATGGAAATAACAGAAGCGAGGGGGATCACATTCTGGCAGTTTATCCGAGAACGCTGGGATGCCTACAATTCCACCGATGCCCGCATTAGTGCTTTGCCGCAATACCTGGGCTGCCGGAATGACATCCTTTACTATCTGCCCCTCAACTTAAAAGGCTCCGCCAATTTTACTTATGCCTCTCTCAATCCCGACTCCAAACTGGCGTATGCCTTTAAATACTGGGAAGAACAGAAACCGGATGAAGTCCTGCCAAAGGTTAAACCGATTAATATCGCCGAAGCGCCGGATACGTTCTGGACTTATTTTGAACGCGCTTATTGGCGCGCTTTAGTGGTTATTGATTATTTGGCCGCGGAATGCAAACTGGGGCCGGTAAATTATGATGCGATCCTGGGTGGAAAATTTAAATGAAAAAGCGGCTTTTTATTTATATCCTTATCGCTTCCGCAATTGCTTTTCTTATAATTGCCTGCCAACCTGTTTCCCTCCGCAACCAGCGCGCAACTGCCACAGCCTACGCGGTTTCTTTTATGACTGATGCGATGGCAGCCGCTGAAAATGGTGCAATGGCGCTGTGCAATATCGATTTTGAAGCAGGGAAAAATGCATACCTCGAAAATGTATGCGCTGTTTCAACCCGCCCAGGTTGTGAGTATTACCGCAATAAAATCGCTGATTCCTGGAGCGACCTGGATCGTTCATATACATCAAATCGTCTGGGATGTGTAAAAGGAACCAGCAGGTTCCTGGAAGTGGGAAATCAGTTTGGGATGAATGTGCAGTATTGGCAGATCAGTTTGCAAGGCACTGAAGGATGGGGCGCTGATTCTGGCAGCAGAGAGTATTGGCTGCAGGTTGCCGAGGAAAATAGCGCTTGGATGTTAAACCGTGTATTGACAGGCGACGAAGTCGCCTTTTACCTGACCATCGAGGCGATGGCAGGCGAGGAGTAGGAGTAAGTAGAAGTAAACAGGAGGTACCAAATGTTCAGAAAAATTTTAATCATCTCACTCTCAATGGTCATGTTGCTGATACCAGCCTCAAGTGTATTTGCTAATGAAAATGGAAATACCAACAGTAACGGAAAATCAGATAAAGCCGCTGGAAATGCCGGGGATGACATTCCACTTGATCCAGGTGTTGTAAATGGCCAGGATTCCACCATTACTGAAAGGATTCAATGGGTTCTACCGCATGGTGAAACCTTCATTATTGATGGTGAGGAAATAAACATTGTTGTGGATTGGGAGAACCTCAATATTATTTCTGAAACAGAACCGGGTAATGGGGGCGTAATTTTTGTTGGTATTGGAGACAGTTCCAATATGGTTGATGCCTGCGGGGGTGGAGACGGGCTTGAAAGTTGCAATCTCTATCTTATAAAGAATGGTGGCAACGGTAACGGTGGAGGTCCCCTGCATACGGATACGTGCAATGGTGTTTGGCTTGCACCGGGAAAAATTACCGCGACCGCTAAAAAAATTGCCCCAAATAATGTGGTTATTGTTGGCCAGGACCCGGATGAAAACGGTGTGACTTTGGAATATAACATTGCTATACAGCCCACAGTAGTCAGTTATGAGAAATGGGAACTTATCGGGCACCGAAAAGTCGGTTGTATCGAAGATAATATAAATGAGCCTAAACAAAAGGATCCTGATGACGATTGCCCTAAAGGATGGCACCAGATCGTTGTGCACATTTGGGGATGTGGATTTGAGGAAAAAGTATATAAAGAAGGGATTGATGATCTAAGCGCAGGTGCATCGTTGACGCTTAATTCAAGAGTATGGATTTTTGGTGAATTGGCAGCTGCTTATCCCGGCGTAAGACTTATTAATCCGGATTGGAGATTTGGAACGAACCCTATTTGCGCCTGGGCGAATAATGTCTGCATATGGAATTTCACTATCAAGATTCCGGTTGCTGACCCGGGGTGGTACGATATTAAAGTAGAAGGTCAGACTGAAGGAACCAAATTCACGCCAGCCCGTAGTTTTGAAATTGTCGCCGGGCAGTTTGGCGCTTACCTTATGGATAATACAGCAATGACACGATGATAGTTTTCGGTCCAAACCTGTTTAGTTAGCCAAATTATCACGGGAAGATGATGGAGCTAAGGAAATGAAAAAGATATTACCTGTTGTTTTTGCGGCAGTAGCTTTTATTGTCGTACTGTTGGTGCTGTCGCCAACTCCGGAAGAAGATGTGTTTATGGCAGCATATGATCTTCCGATGGGACATGTTGTGGAGCCCAACGATTTACTGATGGGCTCTTTTCCAAAGGATTTGATTCCTGCTGACGCAATCAATGACCCGGTTCAGGCGGTAGGCATGACCCTGATGGTCGGCCGCTCCGAGGGGGATATCATCCGCCTCTCTAATATTGGCACTGAACCGATGGCGTTGGCACCTAATGAGCGCGCTCTCGCGGTAACTGTTAACAATGCCTCCGGCCTGGCGGGGCTGTTACGCCCAGGCGATCTTGTAGGCCTTACTGCGGTTATTGAATCTACCGGCGCATCGGATAATGGCACTTACAGCAAAGTGGCTGTTGAAAACCTGCGGGTCTTATATCTTTCACCAGACTTTCTTTCCAAAGATGCTGCAGAAAGTGTTGTTACCACCAAAACGGATAACACCACTGCTACAACCACCAAGGAAAGAAAACCTGAAGGGGCTCTGGTGCTTGCAGTTCCAATAAAATCTGAAACGATCGTTTATGAGTTCAAAGATATTGAACCAGAGCTGGGTCGTCAATCACGAGTTGTAAATGTTATTGAAATGCTTACAGCCCTTGAAGCAAGTGAAAATGCAAAACTGTTTCTTTACCTGATGCCACGGAATGCGGAAGAAATGGTTACCTCAGGATTATGGCTGCCGGAATTGATTATTAAACCCTATAAACCGACACCCACAATCAACCCGATGATGTTTGAATCACCAACCCCTGAGCCGATTGTCCTCGGAGGAGATAAATAATAATGTCCGCCTGGAAAGTTGATAACTCCGCTCCGCAAACGGGCAGCGATGAAGCAGTAATTATGCTACTGGCTGGTCCGCCTTCACGGGTGAACACTTGGTTCACCTCGCTGCAGATGGATTCGCGCTTCCGTGTGACCACCTTCTCGACAGATCCTCAGGACCTGGAAAATAAACTGAGCTACAACCCTGAGGCGATCCTGCTGGACGCGACCATTTTCAGCGGGCCGGAAAACCTTACCCAGTTCCTGACCAAGACCATCAGCGCTGTTTACGTAGTCCTTCCCAAAGAAGCTGGGGATGAAGTCCGCAATGCGATAAGCAATTTGCCATCTATTAGGGGCGTATTCTTAAATGACATAAATCTGTCACAGGCATCCGGGCGAATTTTCGCGGAAGTTGTGGCCATGCGTAATCAGGCTCCCACACTGTCACAACCCGGCAAAGGTTACCGCACAGAACGAATTGCCGGCGGGCTGCGGGTCATCACAGTCTGGAGCCGCACCGGCGGCAGCGGAAAAAGCACTGTCGCGACCGCGTTAGCTCTGGAAGCAGCACAACGTGGAATAAAGACCCTGTTAGTTGGATTAAGTGTTCCCGATATATCGTTACCTACATTCTTAAACCTGAAAACAACGCCCAACCTGTTTGGTTGGCTCACAAATCCGACCTTTGAAGGCGGTATTAAACCCAACGTCCAATCCAAAGGAAACCTGGATGTGTTGGTTGGTCTTCAGGATGGAATTAAAGAAAGCGAATTGACCAAAGCCCCTGAAGATCCGGCATCCATTAACCAGTTAGTGATCAACGCGACCTTCGGCGGTTACAGTATTGTCATTCTGGATACTCCGGTATCTGGCGCTTATTCCAATGCCATTTCAGCCAGCAATACCATGATCATGGTTTCAACGCCTATGATCGACCAGGCAATTGTCTCAGGCGAAGCCTACCGCATGGCATTCAACCGCATGCGCGACCAGCACCGCATCGGTGCGGGTAATGTATTTGTCGTCATCAACCGCTTCCGTTCCGGTCTGTTGAGCTCCAACGAATGGCATGAAGCCGCGGACGCTTACACCCAAACCATGGGTATCGGGCATTTCCCGCCTGTTGCGGAAGTCATACCTGATGTTCCTGAAGTAGCTTTAGCAGCCAATTCAGGCAGGTCAGTATTAACCGCTGGAGACGAATTTGCCGGTCCAATCCACAGGTTGGGCGATGTGCTGTATGGCGGTGGCGGGACTTCATCGCGCGATGATCAGAAGGTCCTGAAATTTGGACCATTCCGTATTCGCAAGGGGACTGTGGGAGTGTGATAAATGTTAGACACCTTTTATAAAACCATTAATGATGATGAAGTAAACAAGGTGTTGGAAGAAGGCGCGTCGCGCATGACGGACGGCCTCACCTTCCGCGACCTGGTTGACCTGGACCGGTTGAATGTAACTGCCAAAGGTGTTATTCAAAAGGTATTGAATGAAAACCGGGTTGACGCGGATGCGGATTCCATCGCGTTGCTTGCCCAAAAACTGGTGGCGCGCGTTTCCGGCCTGGAATTTCTCATGCCGCTGTTCAAGCGCAATGATATTTCCAATATTTTTATCAATCCCGATGGAACGCTGCGCATCCAGAAAAAGGGCCAAAAAGAATTTGAAATTGTCAGAAAGAATATTAAAGCTTCTGAGGTAGACCGTGTCAGCGAGGCGCTTCTGCGTACTTCCGGCAGGGCGCTGACTGAAGCAACACCAACCGTAGACTGTAAACTGCCGCGTATTGAAACCTTGCCTGGCCTGATGGGCGGAGCGCGCGTTAAACTGATACACCCTGTTATCGCAACTGGTAAATTTGATATGCCTTCGGTCAGTATTCGCCTGTACCAGAACTCACCTGTTCATCCTGAAGATCTTATCAATTGGAAGGTTGCTCCCGCTAAAGTGATTGAAGACCTTTTGGAGGTAATAGCCAAAAAAGCCCGCTTGCTGGTGGTGGGCGGGACCAATACTGGTAAAACCACGCTGCTTTCTGCGCTGTGCAACGGAGGAATCTATAAAGGCGCCCGCATTATAAAGATAGAAGACCCTGAAGAGATTTGGCTGGAGCATGACCATGTGGTCACTCTCGAAGCCAGACCAGCGCCGCCCGGATCATCTGTCGCGCCTTACACCATCAAGGATGGTGTTGATGATGCAATGAGAATGTCACCCGATTGGCTGATTGTAGGGGAGGTGCGCACGGGTGACGCGGCGCTCACATTATTCCGCGCCCAGATGAGCGACCATCCCGGTCTTTCCACTTTTCATGCGGAAAGTCCTGAATATGCCATTTACCGTATTGGCAACCTGCTCATTTCGGATACACAGGAAACCGATATGAAAAATGCCAAAAGCACGTTTGCCATGGCAGTTGATGTCATTGTGCAAGTGGGTTGGGCTGGCAAAGACCGCAGGATTTTGGGTGTTTATGAAGTGGAAAAAATGCTCAAAAATGATGATGTTGTCATCCACCCGTTGTATACCCCGGGTGATGAAAAAATGAAACCGATGACGGTGCGGTGAGGTTAATTATGGATATAGTCTATAAAATTCTTCCTGTACTCGGCGCGGTTATGGTCGCTTTTCTGATTTTTACCTTTGGGCAAAAACTTTCAGAAAAAGCATTCAAACAAAAAACTTCAAAGCGCGTCAAGGATTTGATGGGTGTAGAGACCAAGAAAAGCAAGGTCAAACCCACTGATTTCGGCTCGGAGGATTATAAAATTCGCCTTGCGTTCTCAAGGTACGGGATTGATGTTTATAAGCGTGAAAAATTGGCTATGAATATCGCCCGGCTGGGCTTCGCGCTGCTCTTTGTCGTCGGGTTGCATTTTGTTTTTGGTTTGCCCATTATGACCAGTCTGGCAGGCGGCATTGCGGGTTTTCTCATCGCGAATTCCTTCTCGGTTAACGCATGGAGCAAATTGAAGAATGATATTGATAAGGAAATCCCAATCTTCTTGTCAGGCTTTACCTCGACCATCCAGGTTAATCCGAATGTCCTCCAGGCGGTTGAGGAAGAATCAACCGTATTGGCTATCAATAGCCCTTTAAAAAGATGGCTCCAGGAGCGCTTTGTTCGCCTCGGCCAGGATAAAGGTATTTCAGCACTCCCGGACTTGGTCGAGGAAGCCTTCAAAATTTCCAATTCACTGGGCATAATGATTTTCCTGGTAGGGCGTTTGTGGAAGACGGGCGGCATGGAATGGAAACGCTCATTTGCGTTGGCGGCCTCTAACCTTGAAGGCGTTATGGAAGCCCGCATGATGGGTTTGGCGGCAGGCACCGCCGCCAAGAATGCAGTTATGGTCATAATTTTTGTGACCATGTTTGTGATTTTAATCATGGCGCGCAACCCTGTTTTTTCACGATCGATGGAATCCCCTGTTGTTCAGGCTGTTTACGCCGCGACTATCCTGATGATGGTCTTTGGCTATGGGTTCATGGGCAATATGATCGATAGTAAATTGTGAGCGAAATATGGACAAGCAACTTTTTATCAGAATACTTTTAGCAGGGTCCGCGGGGTTGATCGCGATGGTGGTGTATTTCCTGGCCAGCCGGGTAAGCCTTGAAAAATCCCCTGGCAAACGTGTCCGTGAGATGGTTGGTACTTCCACGACTTCATTTTTTGATGTCGGTGGAACAAAATTTGCTAGCAAAATGAAGCTCAATTTCCTCGACTCCTGGAAAGAAGCCATCTTTTGGGCGCAGATCGATGACAATTTTAAGAGCTGGACGGTTGGCGGAATGCTTGTGCGCGGATTAGTAGCGGCCCTCTTTATCTCGGCTATGATCATCTTGTTCGGATTGCCTTACTTTTCCTGGCTGTTGGTAATTATGGCAGCATTTTTTCCTTATCTTTTAGTCAAAGGAAAAGCTGATGAAGTAATGAAAAGGGTAAAGCGTCTGTTGCCCGAAACCGCAACCGTGATCGCGGCCGAGATGGACGCGGGCGCGACTGCCGGCCAGGCGGTTGAACGCGCCGGTGAACTCCCGGGTCCATTAGGAAGGGTAATCAACCTTTCTGTTTCCAAAGCGAGGCAAAGCGAAAAAGCCATGTTTAGCCGTGGAGCAAATAAGGGCATTCTGATGGAAGAACTGAACCGGCATGGCATGCCTGAGTTATCCCGTTTTGCCATGCAGCTCGATCGTGTTGCTGCTAAAGGTGTGGATGCGCCCCGGATTATGGTGGAAATTGCCAAAGGGCTTGCCCGGGAATACAAATCCCAGGTGCAGACCGTCGCTGCAAATATGGACACAGAACTTTTGATTCCGATGACCCTATTTTTCTTTCTGCCCTTTATTGTTTCGATATTAATGCCTGTATTGGTATCTTTTAAGACAATGTTTTAATGGAGAAGGAATGATTTTGGATTTGGCAGGAATCGTTATTTTGGCACTTCTTGGAGGAGCAAGGTTGAAGCAAATCCTCTTGGGTGAATGGTGGGCTCTCCCGCTGTTTCTGCATGCCATGTTCTCAATTTTCCTGCTCGTCATTCATCGTAAACCAGGCAGGCTTTCGCCGTTCCTCCAGCGGGTGACCGCCTGGGCTTCCGCCCTGATGCCGATGGCAATACAAATCAATGGTGTTATACCGTTGGCGAATCGCCTTGTTTCCATGGCTGGTGTTGGCGTGGCAATCTGGACATTGGTTGTACTAGGGAAATCCTTTGATGTATCTCCAGTAGACCGGGGATTAGTCAATCGAGGGCCTTATAAATTGGTAAGGCATCCCATGTATGCCAGTGAACTGTTTTCAGTTTTAGCAATGGTCATTGTGGATCTTAGCTTGAGGAATATGTTGATCACGCTTGCGCTCATCATTACTTTGATCCTGCGCATCCGATGGGAAGAAAAGATAATCAGCGGATATCAGGCGTATTCTTATCAGGTTCGCAGCCGGTTGCTGCCAGGAGTGTGGTGATGGCTGGCATATTAAGAAAAGGGTTGCTGGTCGCCATGATCATGATCATCCTGGTGGGAGGAACAGGTTATTCTGCTCCCCGGCAGGATAAGCAGCTTTACGATGCGGTTTTAGGAAAACTGCCAAAGGATGACCGAGCGCCAGATATGTACATTTCTGTGATAGCCCCCACCGGTAAGCATGGCTGGTATAACACGCCAGTTTCATTCCTGGTGAAATCCTGGGATTCAGGTTCTGGTGTCGCACGTGAGGAAGTTTCCATCGGCGGTGGCACCTGGTACAAGAAATCCCTGACTATCCGAAAAGACGGCAAATATATTGTGTACGGAAAAGCGGTTGACCGGGCTGGAAACGCTTCGGTGACCTGGGTTAAGGTCAATATTGATATGACTCCTCCCGAAGCCAAATTGACAATACCAGAACCAAACGGTTATAAAGGCTGGTATGTGGGATCTGTACCGGTGACTTTGACAGGTTCGGATCTTCTTTCAGGGGTTTTTGAAACAAACTTTCTGATCGAGGGAAATTCAATGGCTACCAATATCAGCCCCTGGGATGCACAGGAGGCTTTTAACGATGAGATGGTCCGCGATTATCAACAAATCATTAAAGGCGAAAATGTTACGGTAGATTTTGCCCATGCATCCATGGTTGAAAGCGGCATCTACCATATAACAGGCTATGTGGAAGACATTGCCGGCAATCGCACACTGATTGATCATACGGCAATGCTTGATTTGGTTCCGCCGGATGTGGAAATTCACTCACCTAAAAAGTTCTTCGGAGCAATCAGCCTGGAAGGCTCGCTTCTGGATTATGACTCGGGTGTGAAGAACCTTTATGTGGATACTGGTAGCGGATGGCAGACAGTGAAATTCACAAGTGAGGGAAATTGGGCTGCTGATTGGTCCACAGATGACCTGAAGGATGGCAAATACCTGATCAAAGCCAAGGTGGTAGATACCGCCGGTAATCAGTCTTTTGCTTACTATACCGCTATAGTATTGAACAATATCTGGCCGTTTTTCGCTTTTTCGGGCGTGCTTATCAGTTTGGCCGTTATAGCTTCCTACGATCCACGGCGAAAAGCTTGGCAGGAATTTGGCCTGACGCTTGCCAAGGTGGCGCACATGGAGAAAAACGCAATTATTCTAAAGAAGGATTTGAAATGATAGATTTTCTCGCCAGCACAACCATTGCCTTAATCATCATTATGACTTTGGTGATCTTTGTTTCCAATCAAAAGCAAGCCCGTATTCTCAAACAGATGCGGCTGGTAATGGAAGACTGGTATCAGGCGCAGATGCGCGACCGGCGCGACACTTTCAAAGGCCGCATCAGCATGCCTGATGTTCTAAAGTGGATCGGCAGCCAGGCGAACCTGACGGTTGTGGAGCAGGGGAGACGGTTAGCTAACCCTCCTGCGATTGAATTTCTGACAAGTGAAGGTGTGCGGCTGGTGGTGAGTCCATTAGCCAGGCGAAAATTGAGCACTGATTTGAAAGCCACCGAAGGCAAGCGGCGCAAGGTGGCGAAACTGGTTGAACCGCTTCTGGGCTATCACCCGGGTAAGGTCCAGACGATTGAAAGATCTAACAAAACCGTGCATGAATGGTTTGAGGTTGAGATTGAGACCGCAATTCAAAAACTGGAACTAAACTGGATCAATGTGAACACGCTCTTTTTTTACATCATTCCGCAGGAGCCAGAAAAGCAAACCGCTCCACTGG
Source organism: Pelolinea sp. (assembly GCA_030692365.1). GTDB lineage: Bacteria > Chloroflexota > Anaerolineae > Anaerolineales > Anaerolineaceae > Pelolinea. The sequence goes on from JAUYCC010000072.1 coordinate 19,419, forward strand.
TGAGTATAGACCTCAAGAATTTGAAAAATGGGCTTGACAAGAGCATATCGAAAATTAGAGGTTGGATAAAGCAGCCGGTTAGACAATTTTCAACGGAACCAACTGTACCAAAGAAACCTTCGGCTGCAAAAAAAGTTAAAAAAACAACAGAACCGAAAAAGAAAGGAGAATAGAAGATGAACCTGATGCACATATTGAGAGACCGCAAGGGCGCGACGATGGCAGAATATGCCGTGATCGCGGCGGTGCTGATCCTGGTAGCGATCGTAGCCTTCACAAGTCTGGGCACCACGATTGTGGCCAAGATTGGTGACCTGGTTGCTGGCATGTAATTTAGCTATAGCGATCAAGAGGTAGACAAATGACGTGGCGGAGGAACAGCAGCACGAGGGGGACGGCGATGGCGGAA
>JAUYCC010000083.1 GCA_030692365.1 Pelolinea sp.
CGTGATTGGTACCCCGGATTCTCCTTCATTGATTATCTGGATGATCTGGCTTTCACTGTACCTGCTCTTTTTCATGATCGGCTCCTTTTTTACCTATTGTGTCTATTTATCATTGGTACTATTTTAGGGGAGCCTTACCAAAGGCAGATTGTTATCACCAAATCGGAGAGAGTAATCGGAAAGATCAATATAATAACTGGACGCACGTCCACGTTGACAACCCGGATTAGGACGGGACTTGGGCGGTGTAGTTGTTTTATTCCCTCTGGTCGTGAATGTATTGAGAATGCGCTATCCTATTATCAGGGTTTCAGGCAAGGCTACTTCTCTTGATATCCCTCTGCTTTTCATATTTCGCATGTGATCTTTCTTCATAGTTCAACAGATTGGGGGATAGGTAAACAGAAACAGCATAAAAATCTCCCAAGGGGGTGATATCGAGGTGAGAATTATTGATACTCAGGTGTTAGCCATAAAAAAGATAAAGGAGAGACAATGAAATCAAGTAGTAAGCATTGGGATACGATTTTTTCAGGCACAGAAGATCCAAGATTAGGGTGGTATGAAAAGGATGCGTCCCAAACATTGGAATTATTGAATCATATTCCAAAATGGGAAAATTCTACGATATTCCTGCCGGGAGTGGGAACTACAGTTTTGATAGAAGAACTTCTGTCTAAGGGCGCAAAATTGATTCTCAATGATATCAGCATTGAGGCTTTAAACCGAGTCAAAGGCAGGCTGGGTGACGAACGCAAAGACATCATTTGGCTTTGCCAAGACATCGCCCAACCAATCAAAGATGCAATACCAGATGTTGATATATGGATTGATAGGGCAGTTTTACATTTTCTAACCGATGAAGATGATATAAAAGGATACTTCGAGAATGTAAAATCAACACTAGAAGTAGGTGGCTACGCCATATTTTCCGAATTTTCAAAAACAGGTGCTCCCAAATGTGCTGGGCTGACTCTACATAGGTATTCCGTAGAAGAACTCTCCGAAAGGTTAGGACCTGAATTCGAGCTCATCACCCATTACGACTATAACTATACAAATCCATGGGGTGATCCCCGACCTTATATTTATACTCTTTACAAAAGAGAAAATAGAAAAGATGGCTAACAATGCGCTCCACCTGACCCTCACCACGTTTGGGCAGGTGAGCTTTATCGTTATGCTGCCTAATCCTACTGTTAATACGAAGAGAAATGTAAGTCTTCAATTCAACTAGCAAGTGCAACTTTGAAAGTCAAAGAGAGGTAAGCTGCGGTAAGATGAGCACCTCTCTGACTACCAAATCAAAGGAGCACTCATGCGAATATACACACAGCTTATCCAAATACAAGGTTATTAAGGAATCAATAACTTAATTTATGGTATATTATCGCCAGAACTTTACTACGCCAGGCTCTTTTGAACCATGAATCAACAGGTATACCCGTAATGTATAGCCTGAAGGTCTAAAGTCAGCGAAATAAGATTCGAACTCATAACCTCGCGAAGCACCCTCGAAGGGGGCAGAGGTCGTTGGTTCGAATCCAACCCCCGCTACCTTCAAACCATCCAAAAGGGTGGTTTTTTTATTGGTCGTTGGCTCTCATACCCCTGCGGGGTACTATAGCCCACCCTGCGGGAGGCCGTGGTACCCCTGCGGGAGGCCGTGGTCCAACCCTCGCTTCGCATTTTTGTATTAGCCCTAAGATCTGGCTCTGCCTGGAATTGCTGTAAGTGGCCTTTCCAACGGTGACTTCAAATCCACTTAACCAAGCACTACCTTTATCAACCTACAATTACGAGGCCTATTGTCATGTAGACCTCGTAATTTTCAGATCGTGCTATTATCCTTCAACTTTAGCGTATTTCTATTTATAGACCTTTTATCACTGTGGCTAATGCCAATAAGACCCAGGCAGCAATAAGTAAAATAGTTTGATATTCGCCCACCACGGGGAGTTCAACCCCCAGCACTGGGAGAGTTCCAAGTACACCCAGGATCACTGCGATTATCCACGTAATTTTCATAGGGCTTTTAAACTTCATTTTTTCCTCCTTAAGGAATTTGTTTTAAATTAATTACTATCCTTCTTTTAAATTATACTCCAGCGCTGAGTAAAAGGTAATAAATAAAATCGCCTCTTCTTTTTAAGTCATTCGTGGGTTTGGTATCCCTTACCCGACATCTCATTGAAGTGATACTGTGTGGAAACTATGGCACTGTGGACAAAACAGTAACTACCTTGCTTATTAATTCTTCCATTCGCCGCAAAGCAATCGCAATTTCACGTTCAGGAGCCTTCTTGCCCTGTTTCCGATACCCGTGCAAGATGACGAACTGTTGCTATAAATAATTCTTTACCAGCTCTTTAAAATTATCCTTGAAACTCTCCAGCCAGGTTTCAATAAAAGTCCTTTGCTCAAACAAGGGCAATAAATCCACTGCTAAATCAGCGGTCTTCAGGGTATCTATCTTCTCGCTCAACGCATGCATCGCAGACCGCACTGTATAAGGCTGGGCTCCATCTTTCGCCAACTTTTCTTCGAGGGGATGGATTTGCTTTTGTATGAACCAGAGCAGGTCATAAAAATCTCTGCCTTTGATTGCTGCTCCATTTCTCCCCCGGTGGAAATTTCGCTCCAGACAAGCCAACATTTTGCCGGCCATCATTGTTTCAAGCGAAAAATGAGCAGCCACAAAACTTCTTCCGTAGGCCAAAACGGGAGTTTTGCGAATGATTGAAATCTGTATATGGTGACTAACTTCTACCTTGAGATGCAATGCTTCGTTCGAATGGGAGGTTAATCCAAGCGCATAAAGGATAGGGAATTTCAATGTTGTGCACTGGATGCCTTCCTCACCCACCTGGGTTTTTGCCACCGCGTCAGGATATCCTGCCGTTTGGCGGAAATACTTCAAGAGATCATTTTCCAGATCAGTCAGAGGAACGCCCACACTATTATCCAGGTCAAGGTCCTCGGATAGCCGGTTCAGCCCGTAAACGACATGAAGGCATGTGCCGCCATAAAAATTCATCCGCCGGTAAGACGGGTGGTTATAAAGGTAATCCAAAACATAAGCCTGCAAGGCTTCCTTGAGTATGATCCGTTTGGTTTCATTAGCCAGCAAAGGATCTTTTTGAGAGAGTGTGTATTGTAATGTCTGGGTTAAGGTCGCCATACGGTTCTCCTCAGGTTTTTCAGGATATATTCCATTTTCAAGCCTTGGCTGGATTCCACATACTTCGCGAATTCATTCTGCTCCACCTTTGAAAAATCCTCCAGATTAAGCCGCAACTCTTCCGCCAGATTATATGTGGAGGATCGTAGGCTTCCAATCGATGAGCGCAAGTAGAGAAAGTCATATAAAGCTTTGGCAACAGAAGCCTTGGCAAACGGAATACCATAGAAATCCGATATTGAAAATCTGCGATAAAGCCCGTCTTTGATATGATGATATGTGAAAGTTCCCAGTGAATTTTCGATCACCCGTGTATTTTTGAGGGTAATTGACGAGATCGGGTAAGTTACCTCTGTAAGCACGGCGTTCCTCTGCAGGATGAATTCCAGCGAAACATAAGACTGGGGGATCAGAATAGCGCTGACAGCCATCGAAAAATCCGCATCGGCGCGATGCAGCTTATAAAAGCGGCGAGTCATATAAACGCCTTTTTTGAGCTGGATCACGTGCCCGGATTTCATCCAGCGGTAAAGGGCGGTACGAATTGTGCCGGCAGCGGTTGAATCATTACCAAAAAGCTGCTTAACACCTTCAATGGTGAAATAAGGAAGCGCATCAAGAGAAGAGAGGATTGATGTTTTCATATAGGATAATAGACATAAAGTGTCTATTATCCTATATATAATCGATAATTACAAGTGCGATTATGGAATTTTCGACACGGGAGCGAATAAGAATATTTAAGCATGATAGTATTGCCATACTTTGCTGGCAATCTGCTGGTTGGTCAGGTTGTCGACCGGCTCACATGTTCATTTTTTCCTATGAATTATGCGTTCAACTGATCCAATAATTCCAGGACTACGGCGTTTTCCGGTATATCGGACATCGAATGACCGTAATGGATAAAGCGGGCCGTGCCAGTTTTGTCCACAATCACCTGGGCAGGCATGCGCCCCAGCTTGAACAAATTGACTTCCTGTCCGTACAGTTTTAGCACACTGGCTTTGGGGTCAGGCAGGCCAATAAACGGCAGATCATGCTCGCGCCAATACGATTTAAAAACTTTGGCATCTTCCAGACCAACAATAATCACCTGTGTCTGCCGTTCAACAAATTTTTGATAGTCCTGGCGCAACTGCGCCATGTGCCGCTGGCAGAAGGGTCAGGCAAAACCGCGGTTGAATACCAGCAGAATATTCGATTTACCGTTAAAACTCGACAGATGTATATTCTCACCCAGAAAATTATCCAGAGCAAAATCGGGGGCGGGAGTATTTATAGTAATTTTTGACATCAGGTTCTCTTATGGATTTCTAACTTACCCCTGGCTTAATTTGCTTTCCTGAAATCAATGAAACCCTGATCCACATCCACCGACGTGAGCTGCACGCGCAGGCGATAGCCCACGTCCATACCCTCAAAGCCTCTCACCAGCTTGCCTTCCACCGGTATTGAGAGCAGGCGCACCCAGGTGCCTTTATCGGCTGCACCGGTGATGATAGCGTCAAAAGTTTCACCGATACGGTGTGAAAGCAGCAGCGCGGCAGCTGATTTGCCAACCTGGCGTTCCACCTTGTTGGCGTCATTTTCTTTTAGGGTGAAATGGTCGGCCAGCGCTGCCAGTTCATCTATTGTATAAGGGGTCTGCTCTCCCTTGAGCGCGGATTTTAACAGTCGCTGGGTGACCAGGTCCGGGTAGCGGCGGTTGGGGGCGGTGGAGTGGGTGTAATCGCGCACCGCCAGCCCAAAGTGGCCAGGAGGTGTGGTTTCGGGCAGCTCGGCAACATATTCACCTGGACCTAAAAGTTTGATAATTGTCAGAGAAAGATCCGGAAAGCGCTGCGGGTTTGCGGCTTTTTGCCGGGTCAGGAACGCTTCCAGCGCAGGGGAATCGGGAGTCTCGGGGAGGGAAGTGCCGTGTTCCCGGGCGATCTCAACGATGCGCTCCCAACGGCTGGGGGTGCGAACCACGCGGCGGATGGAAGGGAAGTTTTTAGACGCAAGAAACAGAACAGTGGCTCCGTTGGCGGCTATCATGAAATCTTCGATGATAGCCTTGGCGTGGTTCTTTTCTTCCGGTTCAAGGCCGGTGATGACATCACCGTCAAAGACAGGCCGCGCTTCGATGGTCTCCAGGCTGAGCGCGCCGTGGACATGGCGGAGGGTTTGCATGTTTTGGGCGGCCTTATCCTGCAGGCGCAGGTTTTCCTCCAGACCTGGTACAGCGGCAATGCCTTCAGGGATTGGCCCTTGTCCTTCCAGCCAGGCAGCCATGCTGTTATAGGCCAGCTTGGCATGGTTGCGGACCAGCGCCGGGCAGATGTCATATTCGAGCAGAGAGCCGTCCGCCTGGATGATCATTTCCACAGCGTTCGCCAGGCGGTCACCCCCAAAATTGAGGAGGTGAGGTTGGTGGATAATTTTTCGGGCAGCATGGGAAAGATCGCGGCGGCTGTATAAATTGAACTGGTGTTGTGCAGGCCGTGATTGTCGATCGCTGAGCCACGCCGCACCAGGGAATCCACATCCGCTATGGCAACCAGGACCTTGACCCGGCCGTCGGGCAGCGCTTCCGCGGCGGTGAGTTGGTCGAGGTCGAGGGAGTCATCATTATCGATAGAACACCACAGCAGGTCGCGCAGGTCACGGACAGAGCCGCCGGGCATCTTTACTGGCGCCTGGATCTTGTCCAGTTCGGCCAGCGCGCCGGCGGAGAAATCGGGGAGAAACCCCCGCTTCAGCATTTCCCGCCAGGCGATAGTTTTAAGAATGGTTCGGTGGGGTTGATGGTTATCATTCATGGGAGGGAATCAACTTCTTTTTTCTTTAAAGTATAGGCACACTTTGCTAGCAATCTGCTTATCTGTCAGTTTATCGGCCGGCTCAACACCGGTGATGCAGTCAGCCAGGTTATGATTTTTCAAGAATTTTTCAAGCTCAACCCTGGCCTCGCCGGGGCCGATGATCCAAATGGCGCTGGCATCTTTGATGAGCGAGGTGATCTGCGCGTAATACGCGTCCAGCTGGTTCTCAAACTGCCGGTCACGCCCATCTTCGGACGCAGACAGTTGTTTTTTAACAGGGGTGCTGAACCGTGAACTGCTGGAAAAACGTGTGCGCTTTGCCAGGTTTGAAAGAACTTTGTGTGTTGTTGCGGCACCGTCAATGAGAGTGGTTATAACCGTTTTTCGGTGGTCAATCCACAAACCGACTTGCTTCTGCATTTTTACTCCTTGTTAGTCTTTTATTTTGCTCTCATTAACAGTATACAATTTGGCGTGAGGAAGCCATGTAAAAGTATTATTTGTTTTTCACTCCTGATATACAACGCTTATCCTCTGATACTCTTCAGGCTGTTTGATAAAATTCCTGACTGATTTCAATTTTTTCGGGTCATATACAATAAAAAAGATAGAGGATTTAATGGATACTACAGGAAAACTTAGAAACTATAAGTTCAATTTCTGGAATGATGGTTTTTGGGTATGGGTTCTATCTTTACCTTTTGGGATAATCTCTTGGGCGATCCCATTTGTGTTGTTATTTGGATTAATGAATACTAACAATGCTCCCGGTTGGTTCCCTTTTTTTGGATCCATTTATCTTGGCATCCCTGGCTATCTTGTGGGGTGGATTTTTGTTTATTCTTTAATGGAAGGAATATACACAAAAGTAACGATCGCTGATACCTGGGTATCTGTGCGCCTCCCCTGGCTGGTATTCCCCGTAATCCCGGTTGAAAAGAGAATCAATCTGGAACAAATCCATCGAATTAACCTGTTTGCTGCATATGGATCCAGAACAGCTGTATTTCTATATTATTTCAAAAAGGACAAAGAGCGGCATTTTTATCTTCCAAGGTTTAAAAATAACCCTCCCTATATTGAAGAAATGGCCAGCATCCAGAAGCGAATCGAGTCTGTCATCTCCCCCTCAAGCATTGTGGATACTATCGGCACAAAACCAATGCAAGCCAAGATGGATATGGCGCAGAAAAAGGTGCCGCGATTCAATGGGCGACCAATTTTTATTCAACGAGTCGTCCATTTACTTTACGGCTTTGTATTACTTGGTATTTATGGGATCAGCGCCTGGATAACCAGCAGCCTACCACCCGGTGGTATTGAAGCCATTGAAATTGGATTTGTTGTGGGATTTATATTCTCGTGGTTTGGATTTCTCGGGATGTATCTATTGATTGGACAGATTTTGATCTGGCTCTTTGGACGATGGGGTATTGGTGTGATTTCAGGATTCTTTTTTCATCTATCACCTGACACAATTTACTGGGATACACCAGAATCAGTCAATAAAATAATATCCCAATTTCATATTCAACCAGTTCATGCTTCTTTTACTGATTTTTTATTCTGGTCGATCCTGATTTATTCCATAATCATTTCACTGGATAATATTATTGGAGGGCTCAGGCGACAAGCGCAAAAACGCCAAATGGGATCATAAATTCCTTCAGCGGTACACTGCCCCATTCGCCACAACCCCAACCGAAAAAACAAGTCCCGCCCTGGATATTTATTACAGGATTAATTGGTAGACGATAGATGTTCTGTGAGGTATAACCCAAACGCATCCCTTTTGAGTCAGAGCCAATTGGCGTTGGATTAAGTTACACTATGCCGGGATGTATTTTCTGCGGTTTTCGCAGATAGTGCTATTGACAAAAGTAGATAATACTGTATTATGGCATTATGATTACTATTAAACTTCAGCAGCGATCATGGTAAACATCCAGCCCTTGGATGATATATTTGGCAGGAGGCCTGTCAAGCCCCCAAAAGTTGTACCACTCATAAGTAGACACCTACAGTTTCTGTAGAGTATTCGTAAGGAGTTTGGTTTCCCAATGAAGCATGGGGGCGGATGGAATTGTAATCATGCAACCAGTCTGCTGTAATCCTTCT
>JAUYCC010000021.1 GCA_030692365.1 Pelolinea sp.
GCTCGGGGATTCTCAAAGAAAATTGCGCGGATTCCGGACCATGCCGCACACTTGATGTACAATAATCTTGACCAGCTTTTTCTCTCTTCCTACTGTGCGGCTTGCTCCGGTTATGGTGTGCGATTTCACCGGATTTCGCACTCTTAAGGTTGGTGATACAAACGAAATCACCGATCTGGTTCTCAACCAGTCGCTGGAAATAGGTTTTGTCGGCAGCCAGCGGCGGGACAGTCATCTGATCTTCCAACTCTTCTTTGAAGATGAAATGGCGCTTGTCCTTTCACCTAACCATCCATTCGCCAAAAAAGGGCATATCAGCCTCGAGGAATTTCTGACAATTCTGCTAATTCTCCAACAGCAGGGTGCAGGCGTCAGAGAAACCTTTATAGAGGCTTTAAAAGCGCAGGGTGTGAATTTCAGCGACCTGAATATCTTCCTGGAATTGGGGCTTCAGGATTCTACTAAATCCGCAGTGATGGCAGGCTTTGGAGGAACAGTTATCTCCAAACTGGGCGGTGTTGGGGAACTGGAGTCAGGGCGGTTAGTTGAAGTAATTGTCGAGGACCTGGATTTTTCACGGCCGCAGGTGCTGTATTACAACCGCATGCTGCCCCTATCAAACATTGCGTCTGATTTTATAAAATTCGCTGATGCCAATAAAGAACGCGTCATTTCTGATTATCTTTCCCGACTGAAATAATTTATTCGGTTTGGCCACATTCTCAGATCGTTCAAGCCTTATTTCTTATTAATGCTTTATTAATCCTCATATTTTTCTTGCACCGTATCTTAAAACATGTTAGAATTCTAATCGTAAGTTTCATCTTTATGGTATACGTCGAAAAGTGGGTTCTCCCCACTTTTCTGCATATAGCACAAATAGTAAAAATTGGAGTAACACTGGCATGAAAAACGAATTCGCGCTGGCTTTCAATGAAGTATTGGAAGAAAAAGGGCTGCCCAAAGAGACTATTCTCGAGGCGCTTGCGCAAGCCCTTGTTTCCGCCTACCGGAAATCGGTCAACGCTTCCAACGCGCAAGACATAAGAGCCAGTATCAATTTAGACCAGGGAGAATTTGCCATCCTTGTGGAAAAAGAGGTAGTGGATAGCGTAGAAAACGATCTCACCGAGGTTACCCTGGAAGTGGCAAGAGAAGCTAGCCCGGATGCTCAACTGGGCGATATTGTCATGGTCAATAGCACACCCGAAGATTTCGGCCGTGTTGCCGCTCAACAAGCCCGTCAGGTTATTCAACAAAAGATTCGCGATGCCGAAAACCAGGCGCAAGTGAGCTATTACGAAAAACAACTGGGCGAGATTATCAGCGGTGTAGTTCAGGCAACTAACGCACAGGGGCTTACCATCGCGCTAGAATTGAATGCTGAAGGCAGCATGCCTCGTAAAGAAATGATCCCCAGGGAGCATTTCCGCATCCATGACCGCGTTCACGCCGTTGTGGCTGAGATTAAAGAATCCGGCCGCGGTCCGCAAATTATCCTTTCACGCACGCACCGGGACTTCCTGAGAAGGCTTCTTGAAAATGAAGTCCCCGAGATTTTCCACGGCGTTGTTGAGATCCGGTCCATCGCTCGCGAGCCTGGTCAACGTGCCAAGGTGGCGGTTTCCGCCACCCAGCAGGGTATTGACCCGGTTGGCGCCTGTGTAGGCATGCGCGGCGTTCGTATCCAGGCCATTGTGCGCGAACTACACGATGAAAAAATTGACGTGATCGAATGGAATTCCGACCCAACCCTTTTCATCTCCAAAGCCATTAGCCCCGCTCGAGTAAATGGCGTTTACCTGCGGGAAACCGTAGACGGACAGAAGAATGCCTTGGTGGTGGTGCCTGAAGACCAACTCAGCCTTGCCATCGGACGCGAAGGTCAAAACGCCCGTTTGGCCGCCAAACTGACCGGATGGCGCATTGATATCAAGAGCCTGCCAGAATCCATTTCGGACTGGCTGTTCAATTTGCAAAACAATGAAGAGTTAAAAGATATTGTAGCTGAGGAAAAAGAAGCGATTACCAAAGCTGAAGATATCATGGCTCGCAAGGCGGAAGGCCGGGTAATCACCACGGAAGAGTATGACTCGCTGGCTGCTTTTAATGACCGGCTGGAAAGGCGTTCAGTCCGCAAGCAGCAGGAAAAATACGAGAAGTACCAGAAAATACACAAGGAAGCCTTTGACTCGATTGCCCAAGGCGCTTTTGAAATGGGCATTGAGGGGACAGGTCTTCCATTGAAAATTCAGGACGCCCTGAGGGAGGCTGGTTTTGATAATGCGGGGAAACTGGTGCTGACCAGCAAGGTGAATCCGGATGCGTTACTTGAGATTTCTGGAATCGGCCCCAAAACACTGGAGAAGATTACCGAGTTTGCGGAGGAGCTTCCCAACCTTATCCCGCAGGTGGAAGAAGCCCTGCCCGAAGAACCTTTTTCAACAATACCTGCAGCAGAAGAAATGCCTGTGGCAGAAGAATCTGCGGCTATTACCGAATCGCCTGAGATTGCTGAAAGCGCTTTAGAAACCGAAGGAATCACAACCGAAGAAGCTGCCAATGAACCTGTGTCTGATTCTGCAGAGGAACAACCTGCGGTTGAAAAAGAAATGTCCTTCGATGAAATCTTCAGCCTGAAACCCGAGGTTTTTGAACCGGCTGTGGCAGATGAGGACGAAGAGGATGAAGTGGAAGGTTCTGGTGAAAAGCCCACCACGAAAAAGAAGAAAAGCAAAAAGGCAGGGCAGTTCCGTGAGTTGGAATATGATCCTGACAAGGATGTTACTGTAGCCAAGAAGAAACACAAACGCGGCGACAGCGGCGAATGGGAAGATATTTAATAGCAGACATTTAAAGGCGGTGGTAAAGCAACAGAAACGGCTTAAACATATCCCGCAGCGCACCTGCGTTGGCTGCCGGGAAGTGCTCTCCAAAAGAGAGCTGCTGAGGATTGTGCGCACACCAGATGGCGTGCTGCGCGACCCGACTGGAACGGTGGATGGCAGAGGCGCTTACCTGCATGACAAACGGTCATGTTGGGAGCAAGCATTAAAGGGAAGTTTGGCGCATGCATTAAAGACCGAATTGACACAAAAGGATAAAAGCCAGCTCGAAGAATTCATGAGTGGCCTGCAAGATTAGGTATGGCAATTCTTTTCTCAATAAGGCCCGAATCAATTTTTATAAGGGGTTGGATGTAAACGCCTGAACTAATTTGCTCGCTCTGAAGCGGGGATATCCTTGATGCCGACAACGAGTATGTGTCACTGAAGGGGAATCATCATTGGAGGTTATTATGAGCGAGAATGAAACAAAAACCATAGCTCTTCCGAGCATTACTACGGTTCGTGATCTGGCGAAGAAGGTAAATTCCACCCCCATCCAGGTCATCAAAGTGTTGATGGCCAACGGGGTGATGGCAAACATTAACCAGCAGATTGATTTTGATACAGCCGCCGTGGTTTTAGCAGAATTAGGCTACGAAGCCTCCCTTGAGGTCCCCGAAGTCGAAGAAGAACAGGTTGGCGAAGTACCATTGTGGCGGCGCCTGATTGATAAAGAAGATCCTCAAAATTTGGTTACCCGGCCACCCGTGATCACTATTCTTGGCCATGTGGACCACGGGAAGACTACTCTTCTTGACGCTATCCGCCATACCAATGTCGCCGCAGGTGAATCTGGCGGCATTACCCAGCATATCGGCGCATACCAGATTACTCACAAGAAGAAAATTATCACCTTCCTGGATACCCCCGGCCATGCCGCCTTCACTGCCATGCGCGCACGAGGAGCTCAGGGCGCTGATATTGTGGTTCTGGTTGTCGCGGCCAATGACGGCGTTATGCCGCAAACCCGCGAAGCCATTGCACATGCCCGCGCAGCCAGGGTGCCAATTATTGTCGCAATGAATAAGATTGATCTGGATGACGCCAATCCCGATTTTGTCAAACAGCAATTGGCTGACGCCGGGCTTGTTTCTGATGAATGGGACGGCGATACGATTATTGTTCCGGTTTCGGCTAAGAAGAATACTGGTATTGATGATTTGCTGGAAGCCATTCTGCTTGTGGCTGATAACACAAAAATACTTGCTAATCCCAAGGGAATAGTAACCGGTACAGTGATTGAAGCTGAAGTAGATAAAAGCCGCGGCGTGGTCGCAACCTTGCTGGTTCAGAATGGCACATTAAGAACCGGCGATGCAATCGCGGTCGGTTTGGCTAGCGGCAATATTCGCGCAATGTTTGACTTTAAAGGCAACCAAATCAAAGAAGCTGGCCCAGCCACACCCGCGCAAATTTTAGGTTTGAACGGTGTGCCCAAGGCAGGTGACCCCTTCCAGGTGTGTGACTCCGAAAGGGAGGCGCGTGTTATTATCAACAAACGAAAAGTCAAATTGGAAGAGAGCAAAGCCACTAAACCAATGACAACCCTGGAAGACCTGTTTGACCGCGTAAAAGCCGGTGAAATGGGAGAACTGAAGCTGATTCTAAAAGCGGATGTGCAAGGGTCATTGGAACCGATTGTCAATTCCTTGAATGATATTAAACAGAGCGAAATAAGGGTTAATATTCTGCACGCCGAAACGGGCGCCATCACAGAAAATGATGTTATGCTCGCAGCCGCTTCACAGGCCATTGTTTTGGGCTTCAACGTCGTCGCAGAAACCCCAGCCAAACGGTTGGCAGAAACCGAGAAAATCTCCATCCGCACCTACGAAATCATCTACCGCCTGCTCGAGGATGTTGAAAAAGCCCTCAAGGGTATGCTGGAGCCTGAAAAGAAAGAGGTAGTTGTTGGCAAGGCGGATGTGCTGCAAACTTTTAGAATTTCCAAGGTTGGTGCCATCGCCGGCTGCCGAGTTACAGAAGGCGAGATCCGTCGAAATGCCAATGTGCGCGTGATGCGTGGGGAAACAGTCCTTTTCACCGGTGAGCTTGCCTCACTCAAGCATGAAAAAGATAATGAAAAGGAAGTGAAAACCGGGTTTGAATGCGGCTTGAGAGTTAAAGGATTTAATGATTTTGAAGTGGGCGACAAGGTTGTTTGCTTCACAGTTGAGGAAATTGCAAGGTAAAGGTAAGAAGAAATGCCATCTAAACTACGCCTCCAGCGGATATCCGACAGGATAAAGCAGGAGATTTCAGAAATGCTTGTGATGGGTCAGATCAGTGATCCGAGATTACTGGGTGTTTTTATCACCGACGTTAAAGTAGACCGGGAATTGAGTTTCGCCAATATTTTTGTCTCAGCCATAGGCGGAGAAGCGACCTCCGAAATGATCCTTGAAGGGTTGGAACACGCCAGCGGATTTTTACGAAGCACACTTGCAAAACGGATCGAGCTGCGCTCTTTCCCAAGACTGCGATTCTTTTGGGACGCAACCCCGGAGCGCGCTGAACAGATTGAGCGCCTGATTGACAGTATTTCTGAGGATAATCAGACCTCCGAAGAGCAGGATGAATAAGTTAGAAAAAGTTCACAAACAAATTCGGGAAAAGCTGCAGAAGTCACAGCGCCCGTTGATTGTTTCGCACATCCGTCCGGATGGCGACGCGATCGGATCGCTAGTAGGAATAGGCCTGGTTTTGCGTCAGGCTGGCAAAACGCCATGCCTTGTTCTGGAGGACGGGCTGCCGGCCAAATATCGCTTCCTGGAGGGAAGCGAATTGGTCACCAAAAAACCGGCAGAAGCCACTGACCTTAAAATTTCTTTGGACTGCTCCGATATACGCCGCTTAGGGGACTCTCTTTCTGATTTGCCCATCCATATCAACATCGACCACCACATCACTAATGAGCAATTTGGTGAGATCAATCTCGTATTGCCGAAATATCCGGCGACATCGGCCATTCTGGCGGAATTTTTGCCCTTGTGGGGTTTCCCGCTGGATAAGGATTCTTCCAGTGCCTTATTGATGGGCATATTGACCGACACAATCGGCTTTCGGACATCCAATGTAACACCTAACCTTCTACGGCAGGTTGCGCATCTTATGGAATCAGGCGCAGTACTTTCAGATATTTACACGCAGGCGCTGGTGGCGCAATCTTTTCCGGCCAGCCTGCTTTGGGGTTTGGCTTTAAACCGGTTGGTAAGAGAGAACGGGCTGATTTGGACTGTCATCACATTGGAAGACCGGAAAAAAGCGGGATATGCCGGCCAGGATGACGCCGACCTTACCAATGTATTATCAGCCATTGAAGGCAGCGATGTTTCGATATTATTTAATGAACAAAATAGTGGTAAAGTAAAGGTGAGCTGGCGGTCCAATGAGCCTTATGATGTTTCACGGATCGCCCAGCAATTTGGAGGTGGGGGGCATCCGCCAGCTTCAGGAGCTGAAATTGAGGGCATTCTTGAAGAGGTGGAGAAAATAGTTTTATCAAAAACCAAACAGTATATGGAAGATTTATCTTCAAAGGGAGTTCTAAAGAATGGATAATCAACGATATCCTGCGAACAACACGACCTCTGGCGTCTTGGTGGTCGATAAACCGATTGGCATGACCTCGCACCAGGTTGTGCAGGTCATACGGCTCGGTACCAACATCAAACGTGCCGGCCACACTGGAACACTGGACCCGAGGGCATCAGGCGTTCTGGTAGTACTGGTTGGCCCGGCTGTGCGCCTGAGCGAGTATGTTTCCGCGGAAGACAAACGGTATCAGGCGACCATTAAACTGGGTGAACGCACCGATACCTATGACGGCGACGGTGTTGTGACACGCACCGCGGATGTAAACGTCACCCGCGAACAGTTTGAAGAAGCCCTGATCCATTTTGTGGGTGAAATTAAACAGGTTCCACCGATTTATTCAGCCATTAAGATAAAAGGCCGGCATGCTTATGATATGGCACGCAATGGCGAAGAATTTGAGATGGAATCGCGGATTATCCATGTTCACAGCCTTGAACTAGTGGAATGGAATATACCGGAAGTAGTTGTTGATGTTCACTGCTCTTCAGGCACTTATGTCCGCTCTCTGGCGCATGATCTTGGTGAGATGCTGGGCTGCGGCGCGAACCTGATCGGTCTGCGCAGGACCAAAAGCGGCAGGTTCACGCTCAAAGATGCCAACCCGTTGCGCAAACTCACCGAAGCGTTTGATAACAATTCCTGGTATCAATACCTGATCCCCGCCGCAGAAGCACTTTCCGATTGGCCGGCAGTCATATTATCCAATGAAGAAGTCGACCTGGTCAGGCATGGGCATCGCATTGCCCGCGATCAGGGAGATGAAAAAATGATCCGCGCCATCACTGACCAAGGTGAACTTGTCGCGCTGATGGAATTCGACCAGGAAAGCGGCGAATACCAACCGAAAAAGGTATTTTTTGCATAGATGGGTTCTGACACCGCAGGTAACAAAACAAATCGACAGGGAGCCTGGATCACCATCGGTTCATTTGATGGTGTCCACATTGGCCATCAACAGATCATCAAGACACTGGTGGAAGGGGCAAAAACAGAAAAAACCTCTTCTGTTGTGGTCACTTTCTTCCCCCACCCCGCCAAGGTATTAAGAACTTTTCCTGATCCCTTCTATCTTTCCACCCCCGAAGAAAAAGATAACGCTTTAGCTAGCCTGGGGCTGACCAGCGTTTTAACAATCCAATTTAACCGGCTGCTTGCGAGTCTGACGGCGCACAAATTCATGAGTATCCTTCACAACCAACTTAAGTTTTCATGCCTTTTAATCGGTTATGATTTCAGGCTTGGGGCGAATCGTGAAGGCGATATCCACAGGTTGCGAGAGATCGGCGAGGAATTGGGGTATTGTGTCAGGGCGATCGAACCGCTTCAATCCACTTCCCAGGTTGTCTCATCCAGTTTGATCCGGAAATTGATTTCCGATGGTGATATAACCAACGCAAACACCATGCTCGGGCGCTGGCATGCAGCCAGCGGTGAGATTGTCCACGGCGATGGGCGTGGAAAGCATATCGGCATTCCCACCGCCAATATTGAACCCTGGAGCGAAAAGCTTATCCCGAAAATCGGAGTTTATGCCACTCTGGCCGAATTGAACGGCAGGCTGTATCAAGCTGTGGTCAACATCGGCCGCCGGCCGACCTTTTACAGTATACCCGCCCAGCAAACCATCGAAGTGCATTTGCTGGACTTTAATCGAGACATCTATGGATCGCACCTTTGCCTTAATTTTATAAAGCGCATCCGTGATGAAGTGAAATTCAATTCTGCCGAAGAACTGATGCGGCAGATCAGGAAAGATATCACTGATTCCAGGGAGGTGCTGGAGCATGCCACAACCGAGAAAAATCTATCTGCTTGACCCCCGGCATTTAAGCCCGGAAACAATCGCGGTCGCATTCGCCAAGACATCTCGTTCACCGCAAACCTTTCAGGAAATTGCCGATGAATTGTCGGACGAAAAATCGGCTGACTTCCATGAAAAATGGGTGGTGGGGTACGGGCATTCATCCGTCGCGGAACATGCCGTACTGCACATCGCGCTAGAAAATGTGTCGCGCTTATCGGTAGAATGCATTGAATCCAACCGGCTCGCATCCTATACTGAAAAATCCTCTCGCTATCAGGTCTGGGACCGGGACCATTTCTACGTCCCCCTTGAACTGGCTAGCCACCCGCTTGAAAATGAGTACATCTCTCTCAACCAGCGCCTGTTTGACCATTATCAGATTGCGCTGGAAAAGGTTGCGGGATATTTAAAATGCAGCCAACCTCAACAGGAAAGCGAATCGGAACGGGCGTACAGCCAGCGCCTGAGGACCTGCTGCGCTGATGTATGCCGTTATTATCTGCCAGCCAGTGCCTTGGCGAACGTCGGCATGACCATCAACGCCCGTGCGCTGGAGCATGCCATTACAAAACTTCTTTCCCACCCACTTAATGAAGTTCAAACTATCGGACGTGATATCAAAGCTGCATCACAGAAAATTGTCCCCACCCTGGTCAAGTACTCCATTGAAAATCCTTACCTAAAAGGTTCTGAAAGTGTCTTTCATCCATTAGCGAATTATGAAAAATCATCCTCGATAAAAGATAACGACTGGTTTAAATACGTTAATTGTGACCCGGAAGGAGAAACGCGAATTCTTGCTTCTTTGCTGTTCCGTTTTGGAGAAATACCTTTCGATCAAGCTGTTAGGATGGTTGAGGCTTTGGCACCAGACGCGAAAAAAGAAATAGCTTTTAATTTACTTGGCCGTCTTGGCGAGCATGATATTCCCTTACGCGAATTGGAATACGCGTCCATCAGTTTCGAGGCTTTGCTTGACCAGGGCGCCTATTTTGAGCTGAAACGCCACCGTATGATGACCCAGACTACTCAGGCGCTCACAGCGCGGCAGGGTTACGCGATTCCATCCCTTCTGGAAGAAGCCGAAGTTTTATCGATTTTCATTGCTGATATGGCTGATGTCGAAGCATTTTATGAAAAGCTCTGTGCTTTTAACCCCCCGATTGCATCGTATATTGTTCCCAACGCCTTTAATCGTAGGGTTTTGGTTCAGATAAATTTACGCAGCGCGCTGCACTTTATCAAGCTTCGTTCCGCGTCCAATGCCCATTTTGCCATTCGCCGGGTTGCCTTGAGAATGGCTGAGGAAATCCGCCTGAGATATCCTTTATTTGCCAGATATTTCTCACCTGCGGGTGACGAAACTTGGCAATCCATTTCTACCCAGTCATTTAGCCGCTTATTCTGAACCAATTTCCAAGCCTAGCAGAATTGCTATAATAAACCCATGAAAAAAGGATGGGTATGAGCCGATTTGAATTTGTGATCAAACGCAGCGGGGTAAAGGTGCCATTCACGCCCCAGCGTATTACCAACGCCATTTACCGCGCAGCAGTCGCGGTTGGCGGACGAGACCGGGATACCGCGGAAAAACTGACCGACCAGGTTATCGCTTATCTTGAAAATACATTGCCTGAAGGGTATATTCCGCGTGTTGAAGAGATCCAGGACGCTGTTGAGAAAATCCTGATCGAAAACGCCCATGCCAAAGTAGCCAAAGCCTATATCCTTTACCGCGATGAGAGCGCACGCCTGCGCAGCCAGCGGGAAAACCTCACCTTTCGCGCATCACAGAATATCCCATGGGAGAAAATCTGGCAGGTGCTGGACTGGGCAGCGACCCACAACCTGAATACTGTTGAAAATTATAACCAGCGTGTTAGAAACGGAGAATTACAGCAGATCACATCTGAATCGGAAATGTTTTATGAGGAGGATATCAAAAACGCCGCATACCAGATTTGCGAGCGGCGCAGTGACCTGAAAATTGTGCTCATATCCGGTCCTTCGTCTTCCGGGAAAACAACCACCACTATAAAGATCGGCCAGCAGCTAAAACTGATGGGCATCAGCATGGTGGCGCTCAATGTGGATAATTATTTCTTTAACCTCGACAAGCACCCCAGGGATGAATTTGGCGACTATGATTTTGAAACTCCTCAAGCGTTGGATCTGGCGCTAATCAATGAGCATCTCACCCGCCTTATCGCCGGTGATGAGGTGCGCATTCCGTTTTATGATTTCAAGAACGGTCGCCGGCACGATAACCAGACGCCTATGAAGATTGGGAAGGACATCATTATCCTAATCGACAGCCTGCACGGGCTTTACCCGCCTATGACTGAGGACATCAGCGAGGAGAAGAAATTCAAACTTTACCTGGAACCCCTGCTTCAAATGAAGAGCACAGACGGGCAATACATCCGCTGGACCGATATACGCTTGATGCGCAGGATGCTACGCGACGCGGCATATCGCGCATATGACCCGGAAAAAACGCTCACCCACTGGCATTACGTACGCACCGGTGAACTGCGCCATATCATTCCCAATGCGGCCAACGCCGATCTGATCATCAATAGCGCCATGCCCTATGAGATTTCAATTTACAAGTCACGCCTGTTTGACCATTTTAAGAAATGGGAAGAAAAATTTAAGGGAGATGCACTGCGGGAAGATGCTTTTTATAGGGCTAAACGAATTCACGCCATGCTGGCCGAGTTTGAGCCGCTTATAGATGATTCCTTTGTCCCGGGCAATTCAATCATTCGCGAGTTTATCGGTGGCAGCTCCCTGAGTTACCATTGAGCAGGAGCAAAGCAATATTATGCCTTACGCTGTAATGCTTTATTTCGACACCCAGACCGAAAAGACGATCAGTAAGGTTTGGCAAGCCTTGGCAGATGATAATCTGACCACGGGTGTTCTGTACGCAGGGATTCGTCCGCACATTACCCTCGCAATCTATGACGAACTTGACTGTCGGCCGTGTGAAAATGAGCTGATGAAGATTACCTCGAAAACTGCTTCCATGGCTATTCAATTGGCACATTTGGGAATCTTCACCAATCCTGAGCCAGTCGTCTTTGCTGCGCCGGCGCCCACCAAAGAATTTCTCGATTTTCATGAAAACCTGCATTCCAGCCTCGCCAGGGAAGCTAAAAAACCCTGGGAATTGTACCAACCGGGCAAATGGGTGCCGCATTGTACCCTGGCGTTTGACTTTAAAATGGAAAACCTGGTGGAAATAATCCACCGCTGCAAGACGCTGCCTATCCCCATGGATGTGCGCGCGGTGCAATTGGGCGTGGTTGAATTTCAGCCGGTAAGGGATTTATTCAAATACGATTTTCTATCATTCGAGAGCTGAACAACTTTTCTCATTAATTTGGTAATAAATGATTTGATACCCGATCTATTTAATAAAGACACGGTGGTTGATTAATTTTGTTTTACAAGCCTGTCTTCAGCCGAGGCTTTGACGCGCGGATGCATAACAAAAAACTGCCTCCCCTCTTCAGGGTTTTGCAATTGAGGGGTGAGGGTTCCAGCTTGCAAGCCCCTGACACCCTCAATCATCAACTCCACCATGACTGTTTCCAGTTCAGCCCGAATAATTTCAAAGGTGGCTCCTTTTTTTGGAGCTATGGTTTTCTTCATCAGAATAGGCCCGGTATCTACTCCGCGATCCATAAAGTGAAGCGTAGCCCCAAAACCGACTGAATTTATCCTTTCCTCTGCTGCTGTCCATTCCACCACGTCCATACCGCGGTATTGCGGGAGGATGCCAGTATGGCAATTTAGAATACCCAGCCGAGGGATTTCCAACAAAGGTTTGCGCAGCAGTCCGCCGCCGGTAAACAGGATGACGTCCAATTTTAATCCTTGCAGCATTTGGAGGCTATTTGGGTGGTTATGGTCAGGAACAACATGGTAAGGAATGTTTAAACTCTGGGCAATTTCCTTAAGCGACTTATAGGGCAAGCGCCACTGCTGCGCCAATGCTGCCAAATTATTGGCTTCCTGTCCCGAAAACCGCTTGTCACCAACCACCAGTTTTTGGTAGATTTTCTTGATCAGTCGAGCGCCATCGCGGCTGAACTCAGACCTGAAGCGTTGAATATTCCAGTGCGAACGCACAATTATCCCAGCCAGTTCAACATCCTTCTCTTTGGTTAGCCCGTATGCGACCAAACGGGCGTAAAGGCTGTTATTGATGGGCGCGAGCAGGACTACTTTGATCACTGCAACAACTCCACCGCGCATATTTCTTGTTCTGTCAACGCCAACAGGTAATAAATTAAGGGTTTTCCATCAACCGCTATCCTTAACTTCGGATAATACCAGTCATTCATTTTAAGGGCAGCATTTAAGAACCGCAAATCCGTATGCCGCCGTGCAGCGTGGCTGAACAGGATGGAGATTGCCAATCCCTCCAAAAGCATATTCTCGGCAGATAAATCTTGAGAAAATGCATTCAAGGCTTTCTTTCGCTTGACCTCCACATGCTTTAGCAAGGATTCCATCGCATCAGAAGTGAAAACTTTCAAATCTCTGCTGTTTTTGTCCAGCATATCAAGGTAGACACTGGCGCCGTTCACGATAATTCCCTTGTTAATGACTTTGCCATCTTCCAGGCAATTGACCCATTCAACAGCTTCTGGAGAAATTTTCTTGTTCGCACCTTGTTTTTGATTGGGTATGGCCTTTGTTCCCTCAATCCAGCCTAGAATGATCAGGTTGTCTTTGACTCTTTCCAAATCACTCAGCATCAGCTCCGCTTTTGGCTCTTTCTGTCTAATACTGTAATATTTTTTTAATACAAATGTCTTAATCTCAGCAGGTGTAAGATTGCCATCAAACTGTCTGGTCAAAAAAGAAATAAGCTTGGAAGAGCCTGTTTTCATTTCCGAATCTCTAAACCAACCTGGCCTTGATGCTGATACCATCTAGCCCTACCAACCCTTCACCGCTAAGATAAAGGCTGCCAATGGTCATAACCCCGGAAGGGCAGGAGATGACGCCATATTTAAAAACCTGAACCGGCTTCCAGAAATCTTTTTTATAGGTAAAGACCTTTTCCCAATGAAACGCGTCATCGCTAACCAGCACCGAACTCTCATTACTCTGGATCGCCGGTCCGCGCTCAATGGTTGTGAAGGCAAGGTGATATCCCTCACGGGTTGTGCACCCATACCAGGCTGACGCGTCCAGGGGTTGGCCTATTTCCAATTCTCCATTTTTGCGCGCCATGCGGCAGACATGGTTGGGTTCAAGATTGCTATCAGTCAGCCAGCATACATGTTCTGTTGTAAAAAAAAGATTAACCGCCCGCCAGACCTGGCCACCGTCGCCAAAACGGGTAAATGATTTAAATCGGTCGTCAGTCCTCAGGATGTAACATTCACCTTTAAAATCTCCCACTGTAACCCAAAAAACTTGCTCGTCATAAGGATCACGGTAAACGCCGTGCACATGCCTGATATTCTCCAATTCATGTGCCGCCTGCCAATGGGTCAGGTCAGATGATACACGCCAGACACGCACCGGGCACCTTTCGGGATTCATGAAATACTCACCGAAATAGATATTTCCCTCCCCATCCTCGCAGATGGAACGGTGCAGGACGCAATCTCCCTGAATGGAAAAAAGTGGGCTAGCTTTATCTCTTTCAACTGCATACACCCAACCGGCGCGGATACCCAGTATTTTGCCAAACCGGTTGACATAAATATTGCATTTATCTGAACGCATCGCCCGGGCAGTCGGGCGTGAAAATGCGAACAGGTCCCGCGGGTATGAATAGGGAAAAGTTGCTACAGACTGCCAGGTAACGCCCAACCGGCGGAGAATCTTCCTGCCATGCGTTGCCCATACCCCGCTTTCATCATCAACGTGATGGATGATGGTTGCATTTGGAATCTTTTCGGTTATTTCAAAGCGCTTCGCCAAAGGTAAAGGATTTCTCCAGAAACAAGGTTTATTTGGTGTCTATTTTATCAATCCGATTTAAATGTCAGCGACCTATTAATTGATCCAAAGTGTGCCTGGTCTTGCCCGGGTCATCCGAAAGGACAGCATCCACCTTTTTGTTCAAATAGTATCTCAGCCTTGGTTCGGGGGTGGGATCCAGCGGGCACACAAACATGCCTTTGTGGTGCGCAGTGCATACATACCAGGGATTGAGATAGAATACCGGCCAAAAGGCGCCGATCAGATCCACCGGTTTATCAGGCAAAAGATGCATCGTACTGATCCATCCGATGGGGATTTCAGGTACCATGTTTTTCAGTGCTTGAAGCCGCGGCAGGCTGAAGGACAGTGCGATGGTCCGATCAATAATATTCTTTTTCTTTAATAAGACACCCAGTCGCTGGCAGGTGCTTGGCTCAAGGAACTGGTCGGTTTTCAATTCAATCGCCAAAGCCACTGATTCGGGCAGTATCCCAGCCGTTTCTTCCAAGGTGGGAATCTGGTATTCGGTTGGCTGTGATTGCGCATTCAATGCCCTGAGAGACTTCAGGTCGACCAGGCTCAAATCCTTCACTTCACCTATGCCATTGGTTGTGCGATCAACAGTCGCGTCATGGATGCAGATAAATTCGCCATCCGCGCTGAGATGCAAATCAGTTTCGAGAATATCGGCTTTGTCAATGAATGCCTGTCTGAAGGCAGCTAATGTATTTTCAGGGAAAAGCGCGCGGTTGCCGCGGTGTGCCATCAGCAGGGGTTTCCTTCTTTCAGTGAACTGGTTTAGAAATGTGGGAGAAATTTCACGCATAGTGTCATTTTAACATCCCTCTTGTGCAGTTATTCTTAACTCCTGTATACTGAATATACGATGGTCGGGAATGAATTAGCTTATTTACCTGCTTTCAAAGGGTTTTATGATCCGCCGTTGGGGCGCTTTCTTCCGCCTTTGCCGCGAGGTGTGGTGGTAGAGTGGCTTGAAGTCAATACCCAGCCCGGTGACCTGATTCTGGATCCGCTGGGCGCCAACCCGATGGCCGCGGTGGAAGTAGCTCGCCATTCGCGCCGGATGCTCTTCGCGCGAAATAATCCTGTCATTTGGTTAATTCTGGAAGCGCTGGCATCCGCGCCAACTGAAAAGCAAATCCGGGGCGTGGTCAGTAAGTTGCTTTTGTCGCGGCAGATGGATGAAACGCTCGACAGCCACCTGCAATCAGTTTACGCTACCGCCTGCACTGAATGCGGCAACAGGATTCAACCGCATGGGTTTATTTGGGAGCAAAATGCCCAGTTGCCCATCGCGAAGGTTTACACCTGCCCGCATTGCGGCGATACGGGGGAAAGGCCGATTTCAGACCAGGATATTCGCAACCTGGAGCGGTTGGGAAAGATAGGTCTGCACCGCACACGTGCCTTTCAGAGGGTGATGCAGGGCGGGGATTACGAAAAAGAAAGTATAGAATCTGCCCTAAATTGTTATCTTCCACGTGCCATTTATGTGACCATGCTGCTGGTCAACCGGATGGACGGCCTTGTTATGGAGATGGCGGAACGCAAACTGCTTCAGGCAATACTTGTGGCGGTTTTTGATGACGCCACCTCCTTGTGGCATTGGCCGGAAAAAGACCACCGCCATCTGCAATTGACCTTGCCTTCACGGTTCATTGAAAAGAACTTGTGGTTAAGCATGGAAAGCGCGCATAAAACCTGGGCATCCGACGGCCGCCCGGTACCGGTCACCTACTGGCCAAAGATCCCACCCCGCGAAGGTGGCATCTGCCTTTACCAGCGCCGATTGGCTGACCAAAAAGCATTGCTGCAGGCTGAAAAACCGTCTGCAATTGTGTCTGTTTTCCCGCGTCCCAATCAGGCGTTCTGGACACTTTCGGCCTTGTGGTCCGGCTGGCTGTGGGGGCGCAAGGGTGTAACACCTATGCGCAGAGCGCTTTCACGCCGGCGCTACGACTGGTATTGGTTCGCGCAAGCCATCAGCACTTCATTTAAACCTCTGGCTGCCGCTTTAGCTCCTGAGACCCGTGCCTTCGGACTTTTTCCCCAGGTAACCGCCAATTTTTATCTCGGGCTGCAGGCAGGAATGCGCATCGCTGGATTTGAAACCATTGGTGCCGCTTACCGCCCGGCAGATGATCTGATCCAATGCCAGTGGAAATTGACGCCAAATCAAGCCAACTTGCGAGACTTCAGCCTGCGGTCTTTGATCTCTAAATTCCTTAATGACCGTGGAGAGCCCGCCAGCTTTATGGAAATAGTTCTGTATTGCCTGACGGAAATAGCCTTGGCGGGCAGCCTTCCCCTGCAGGTTAATACGCTAAGCGAATCCCTTTTCAGCCAGATTCAGGAAGAAGTCACTGCCATTCTGCGGGATGAGCAATTCGCGCAATCTTACAAAAGTAATCTACAAGGTGGCAGCCAATGGTGGCTATGTGGTACCAACTTAAGCCAGCCACCGCTTTCGGAGCGGGTTGAAAAATTTATCCGTAACCTGTTATTAAAAGGTGAACCCATTCGCAACCAGGAACTGGAGAAATTACTCTGCGACCAGTTCCGCGGCAGCCATACTCCCCCCACCGAGATTATCCGCCTATGCCTTGAGTCTTACGCGGACCCGACTTCAAAGGACGTTCACTGCTTTTTATTACAGCCTGAAGAACGTCTTCCCAAGCGTGAGGCAAAAATAGAGGAAATGCGTTCAATCCTCTCTGCCTGCGCGGAAAAACTGGGGATTATCCAGGAAACTAGCGATGAATCGCTGGTTTGGAAAACACCGGAAGGCCAGATCTCGCACCACTATTTCTTGATTGTCACCAGCTCGATTACTGAAATTGTCCTAAGCTCTACAACTGATGAGGGTGTTAAAAATGTGGTTATCTTTCCCGGCAGCCGCTCGCGGCTGATGGATTACCGCATTAAACATGACCCACGCCTTGAAGCCGCCGCGGAACAAAACTGGCATTTTGTTAAATTCCGAACTCTGCGCAGGTTGGAACAACATGAGCATCTGACGCTTGACCTGTGGAATGAACTGCTTGACAGCGATCCGCCCTTGTGGGATCCGCCGGTGCAGTTTCAATTATTCTAAAAAAAAGACGCAGGGCTTGCCCGCGTCTTCGGTTAATCAACCAACTGAGCGATAAACGGGACTTTTTCTTTCACAAAATCCTCGATCTGCTGTGGAGATTCCAGCTGTAGAACCTGTTCAGCAACCGCTTTCATTTCTTTGGAGTCCAGACCGCGCAGGATCTGTTTGATCAGCGGCACCATGGGCGGGTTCATGCTGAACTCATCCAACCCCAGGCCAAGCAGTATGGGCGCAGCCAGCGGTTCACCGGCCAGTTCGCCACACATACCTACCCATTTGCCTTCGGCATGCGCCGCCTTAATCACTTCGCGGATCAGCCGCAGCACTGCCGGGTAAAATGCGTTGGAAAGATCAGCTACTTTCGGATTGGTGCGGTCTGCCGCCATTGTATATTGGCTGAGGTCATTGGTTCCGATGGAGAAGAAGTCCACTTCCTTGGCGAGCTGGTCTGCTACCAGTGCGGCGGAAGGGATCTCCACCATGATGCCGACCTCAATATTCTCGGCAAAGGGTTTTCCTTCAGCTTTCAGTTCACGTATGCATTCCTCCAGCACCTTGCGTGCATCGCGCACTTCCTGGGCGATGGCTACCATCGGGAACATTATTTTCAGGTTATTGCCCACACCCGCGCGCAGTGCCGCGCGCATTTGCGGCTTGAAGATATCTGGCCGCACCAGACATAGGCGCAGAGCACGCTGCCCGAGGAAGGAATTGGATTCGGCGGCCAGCCCCATGTAAGAAATTTCCTTGTCTCCGCCCACGTCCAGCGTGCGCAGAACGACCGGCAACTTACCAAACACATCCAGGATTGCCTTGTAAGCCTGATACTGCTCTTCTTCAGTGGGTACAGAGGTACGTTCGAGGTAAAGGAATTCGGTACGAAGAAGACCAACGCCTTCCGCACCGTTTTCTATTGAAGCCCGGGCGCCTTCCACATTACCTATGTTCGAAACTACCTCAAGCCTGACCCCGTCTTTGGTTATCGCCGGTTCGTGGGCGTGTTTCATGGCTGCCTCGTTGATAGTATGCGCGGTTTCGATGCGCTGCTGGTATTGCTTTACAGTGGCATCATCGGGGTCGATCAACACTTCGGCGTTTGTACCATCGAGGATGACGCGCGTACCTTTGCTCACTTTCAAAATTTCCGCACCAATTCCGGATACGGCAGGGATGGCCAGCCCGCGTGCCAGGATGGCGGTATGTGAAGTGGCTGAACCGCGAGCTGTGCAAAAACCCAGCACCATCGACTTATCCAGCATGACAGTATCAGAAGGGGTCAGGTCATCGGCGATGATGACCGAAGGTTCTTTGAGATCCGCGGTGGGCGTTTCTGCCACACCCAGCAGGATGCGTAGAACACGGCTGCCGACATCCATAATATCAGTGGCACGCGCCTTAAAATATTCATCCTGCATGGCGGCCATCCTGTCAGAAAAAGACTGCGCGGTGGTCATCATGGCAAATTCCGCGCATATAGAATCTTTCTCTATTTTGGATTTCACTTCTTTAAGCAGTTCCGGGTCTTCCAGGATCATGCGGTGCGCCTGGAAGATTTCCGCATCAGCTTTACTGGCTTCGGTAAGCGCCTTCTGGTAGATTTGTGAAATCTGGTCTTTGGCCTTATCAATTGCCCCGTTCAAGCGCTTGATTTCAGCCTGCACGTCATCCACACAGTAGGATTCAACCCTTAGATCTTGCCTGACGAACGGGAAAACTGGACCGATGCATATGCCGCGCGAAGCGGGTATGCCGGTTAGGTGTTTCATTATTCCTCCCCGAAGTTGTTCTTCACCAAGGCGACCAGCGCTTCCACAGCGGGAACCTCGTCTTCCCCTTCCGCGCGGATAGTGATTTCCATACCCTGGAAAACTCCCAAAGTCAGCACCCCCAGTATGGATTTCGCGTTGACTTCACGGTTTTCCTTGGTATCCGGGTCCTGGCAGGACACTTTGATATCCGAGACGTGTTTGGCCGCTTCCTGGACAAAGACTGAGGCGGGACGGGCATGCAGCCCTACTTTGTTATTGACGATGATTTTTGTTTCTTTCATGCAGATGCTCCTAAAAACAAAATTTTAAATAGGTGGATTTTCTCTTAAATAATTCAATGATAATTAAAAATAATTCCGCAATGGTTTGCGGATGATAATTCTATCATCAATAGAACCAGCAAGTGCCGAAATACGAGCTGCCTGATTTATCAAATTATGGGGCTGGTGTGAACGTGTCGGTTGGAATGAGGGTGTCCAATGGAATGGGGGTGTCCGATGGAATGCTCGTATCGGTTGGCAGGACCGGTATTGGGGTATCAGTCGGTACAGGCGTCCACGTCGGTTCAGGTGTGGCAGTCATCGTCGGCTCTGGCATAGGTGTTAAGGTCGGCACATTCAAATTGATATGGATGCGCTTCTCGGCTGAAGTGCCTTTGGTACTGGTTATCACAATGCGCAGCGTCACCCTGGCTAAATCTGCTTGATAAACATCCCAGGAAACCAGTTTTTCCGGTTCTTTCACTTGGCTGCCGCTCTTAAACAAGGTATGCCATTTGGAAGGATTATTTCCGATCCCATATTGAAGCTTGAAGCTTTCAAAATTGCCAGTCGCGCTCACCACCACGTAAATATCCAACGGCGAATCGCTTACCGTCATCCCGTCATTCAATCCCACAAATACGATGGTCGGCCTGGGGTCGTCTCCTTTGCATTCACGCGAAGGCGTGAAGATAACCGGGTCTGAAAAACCCAGCTCGGCTGCCCATGAACGGCCTGCTTCTTCATCCCTGATCCACTTCCTTGCCCATTTTTCGGATACATTCAACGTGAGTTTTTCTTCCGTAAATTCGGAGCAGGCCGGACCAGCGCGCAAGTTAGTCCAGGTATCAATGGCAATTTCCCACCACAGGTCGTCCTTTTTGTCCAGCGGGGGCTGATCCTTCGCGAAGATTTCAGAGGTCTGGTCTGGGCAACGATCCGAGGGTTTCGTACCTGAAGCTTTACAGATTACTATGTCTTCAATACTGTCTGGTCGTTTGAAGCTGGTCGGGTTGCCACCCATTGTGCGGTTGATCTCCCATTGGATGACATCCGACCAAAGCGGGGCAGCACCGGTGACACCGCTGACATTCTTCATAGGGGTGTAATCCGCGTTGCCGATCCAAACGCCAACAGCGATATCCGGTGTGTAACCCAGTGTCCAGTTGTCGTGAAAGTTATTCGTAGTTCCGGTTTTCACCGCCGCTTTGAAGGGAAGATTGAGAACAGAGTTGCTGCCAAACGCCGGAGAGCGCGCTCCGTTATCCGAAAGGATATCGCTGATGAGATAAGCATGATCCGCACGGATAACTTGCTCCCCAGGCTGGGATGGGTGTTCATAAACTACTTTACCGAAATGGTCTTCAATTTTGGAAATGGCAAATGGCACCTGCCTGACGCCGCCATTGGCAAATATGGAGAAAGCACCGGTCAGTTCCAGCAGAGAGACATCTCCACCACCTAGCGTCAATGAAAGGCCGTAATCCTCCCGGGTCAATGTGGTGATACCCATGCGTTCAGCAAAAGCGATAAACCCATCTTTTTCGGACGTCTCGGGGTTATCATAAATTCTCACGAAATCCAGCACTTTTACTGCCGGCATATTGTAAGAACTACCCAGCGCGTTGCGTGCGCGCACCGGTCCGTGAAATTTACCGTCATAGTTGACCGGTTTGTAAGGCTCGCGGGTGTCATCCGGGTTGCCGGAGGGCGGAAATTCGCTGGGCACATCCCAGATGAGTGTGGCGGGTGTCCAACCTTTTTCAAAAGCAGCTGTATAAGTCAAGGGCTTAATAGATGAGCCCGGCTGCCGCGGGGAAATGGCCATATTCACTTGGCCAGAGATGGCTTCATTAAAGAAATCAGCGCTGCCTACCATCGCCAGGATCTCACCGGAGGCAGGGCGGATCGCTACCAGAGCGCCATCGGTGGCGTCATTTTCCACCAGTTTATCCACCTGAGTTTTCACCGCACTCTGGGCGTAATTCTGCAGATCGGGGTCAAGCGTTGTATAAACTTTAAAACCCGAGCGGTATATGGTCTGCGGATCAAATTGTGATTCGAGCTGCATGCGGATGTAATTGACCCAATGTGGGAAGGGCATATTGACCGGGCGCTGGGCGAAAGGATAATTTTCAATCTCCTGCACGGCTGCCACAGCTTCGTCCAACCTGACACATACCGGCACTTCCCACTGATTCACCCGGATGCAGTTTCGGTCACTGCTTAACTGGTACATCAGGTTAAGCACATCCTGATGGCGCAGCAGCGCGCCTTCACGGTTGGTGAACACATCATATACCGCCGGAGCTTGCGGCAAGCCCGCCAGAAATGACGCCTGGGCAAGGTTCAGTTGGTCAGCGTTGGTATTAAAGTAGGTTTCTGATGCCGCTTCGATACCGTAGGCGATATTGCCGTAGTAGATTTCATTTAAGTAAAGCTCAAGGATCTCATCCTT
Organism: Pelolinea sp.; assembly: GCA_030692365.1. Taxonomy (GTDB): domain Bacteria; phylum Chloroflexota; class Anaerolineae; order Anaerolineales; family Anaerolineaceae; genus Pelolinea. The sequence goes on from JAUYCC010000021.1 coordinate 21,847, forward strand.
GCTGTATTTTCGGGTGATTTCCGCCGCGAGAACAATCTCGCGTGCTTTGCGCTGGGTGGTCACTTGGCTGCGTTCTTCAGGCGAAAGCAACAGGCTGCGCGCCAGCTGCTGGGTGATAGTGGAAGCGCCCGAGACTACCCTCCCGGTGGTGTAGTTCTGCCACAACGCGCGCAGGATACCCCAAGGGTCAAATCCCGGGTTGGTGTAAAAATCCTTATCCTCTGTGGCGATGGTCGCCGCAATAACATAAGGGGAAATATTTTCAAGCGAAGTATAGGTGCGCCGCCCTGCGTTGGGATCCAGGATCTCATAGATGAGATTTCCGTTGCGGTCATAGATGCGGGTTGTCTCGAATTGTGAAGCATACTGCTGCAAATCATCAACGCTTGGCAGTCCGGCTGCTATGCGGAAGTATTGGAAGATGAGGAAAGAAGCCGTCAGGATGCCGATAACAATGACAGCAATTGTTAAACCAAGTAAACCATAAAGGATGCAGGATTTGGGGCTCTTTCCAAAACGGGAGAATAGACCTGGCTTTTTCCCGTTACCTGGTGGCTGGCTTCCCTGATTCCTGTAAGTACGTTTTTTCCTGGTTTTCTTAAATATCAGCCCAATGTTTTCTTTGATCGATTGATATTGTTCCTTGACAATTTCAGAAAATGATTGACCTGTCTCTTCTGTATCTACATGTCCATTATCATGATCAACCACTATTTCTGAATCGACGCCATCAGCACGCGAAATCTGGATGGGCGAGGTGTCTTCAAGGTTTTTCGGACTAGTTTTTACTTCTGATTTTTCCAAGTCACCCAGAGATTCAACTTGCTGTTCAGTTTTGGTTGCGGCCAGGATGCGCCGCAATCGTTCGCTCGCGGTTTCCTGGAATTTGTTTCCAGGTTCATGTTGGTTATTATCCAAAATTACTATCCTTCTTTAAATTCCTCAACCTGGTACGTGAAAACCTCCAGATGCTTTTGCCGCCACAGGTTAGACCGGGCTCCCATTTTCGTGCACAGGTGTGACAAAAATTCTTCGCGGTTCGAAATTTGATCCCAAACCTGTGGGAGAAAGGTCGCACGGCGCGTTCCATCTTTAATTAAAACCCCGTCAATCCCCGGACGCAACTTACTCATCAGGTCCTTACTATCGCTGTAGTCCATCCACCTGGTTGGGGTCAGCCATGAAATTTCAATGTTTAACAAATGTACTTCATCCGCAGAAACCGGGGGAAAACGATAATCGTCAAGCGCGGCAGCAACCACGTGCTCCTGAACATCCAGCGCCAGCGGCTGGTAAGCCTCCAATGCGCCGATGCAGCCGCGCAGTCTTCCATTGATCATTAGTGTGACAAAGCAAGCGCCATCTACTTGCAGATTTTTTGACAGCCCGTTCAGCTCTATCTTATTGAGCGGCTGCCTATTGACCGCAGCGATAATCGCTTCCCGCGCGATTTTTAACAATTCCTTTTTATCGGTATCTGACAATATGTCAGTCATTTTTGCTTTCCCTTACGCTCCAAATAGCCTGATAATTAATTTTGAAATTCGGTGATACAGTTATAATCTTTAAATAGTCAAACCAGCTTATTGAGATTATACTTTTTTTGGCTGGCCACAGGCGACTTTTGACTTATTAAAATATGGAAGAACCAAACATTGAACCTTCCGGCGAGATTCCGGAACCTGAAGAAACACCATCGGAAGAGGTTGAAAAAAAGCCTGCTGCTTATTCTGTGATGAGTGGTTTTCAGACAGTGTTAAGCATCGCGGTGGTGATGGCCACCCTGCTCACCCTGTGGAACCCGCGCAAGCTGCTCAGCACTCCCAACCTGAGCGCCCTGCTGCGGGCTGAAGCCGCCCAGGAACAGCAATCCACTTCTCCGACGGAGGATACCACCAGCCACATCGGCATTCTGGCCGGCCACTGGCAGGATAGCGCAGGCGAGGTTTGCGCGGACGGATTGATCGAAGCGGATGTCAACCAGGCACTTGCCGCCCGTGTGGGGCAAACCTTGACAGATATGGGGTATAAAGTGGATATCTTTCCCGAGTATGACCTGGCTTTGTTGAATTACCACAGCGCCGCGTTTGTGGCCATTTATTCCGGCTCCTGCACTGAAAGTCCTTTACCCCCTAGCGGGTTTAAAGTCGCCAGCAGCCTGACCGCCCAGAACCCGGACAAGGTCAACCAGTTGGCGGTTTGCCTTTCCGAACAATATCAGAAAGCCACAAGGCTGCCGTTTACCTATGAGGTTCTTAATCCCGATCATCCCTCCTATCATATCTTCCGGGATGTGTACCCTGAAACCCCGGCAGTGATGATCGAAGTAGGGTCGTTGAAAACTGACAGAAGTATTGTCGTTGGCCAGGCAGGCACCGTTTCCGACGGCATTGTCGCTGGAATCCTGTGCTATCTGAACGGCCAGATCAACACGGAAAAATGAAATTCGGGAAAATTTTTGGCAAGGCGCATCTCAACCAATCAGGGGTGTTATCTCAAGATGATAGCCCATCCAGATGGCACACCATTCCTGTCTTTGTTCCAATTCTCTTCAGTTTATTCGCGGGGTTAGCTTTTTCACCGCTTGCAGACATCCCTTTCAGCAAAAAAGATATGCCACCGGTAGTCATAGAGGTTAAACCCACCCCCACTTCATACGACCCATCGGTAGGCACAAAAACTTCCTTACAATCATCATCCTCCATATTGGAAGTGCTCCCCCCTGTTGAATCTGATCTGGACTTTGTCTCATACCGGTATCATTCTTGGGATATCCCGGATGAAGTGACCGGCGGAAGCGATTTCTGGATGGAGATTGACCTGACCAACCAGATGCTCTATGCCTACCGGGATAACCAGCTCATCAGCGGATTCAAAGTCTCCACCGGTACGAGCAGCCATAAAACAGTCACAGGTACATTTAAAATATTTTCAAAATATCCGGCAATCACCATGAGCGGACCCGGTTATAACCTGCCTGATGTGCCTTATTCCATGTTCTTCTACAAAGGGTATTCCATCCATGGCACATATTGGCATCATAATTTTGGTACCCCTATGAGCCATGGGTGTGTTAATATGAATACAGTTGACGCAGCCTGGATATACGCGAACGCACCTGTCGGAACTTACATTATGGTACATTATTGAAAATGGCAACCAGGTTAACTAAAGATTTTTCGCGACGTGATTTTATTAAATTTTCAGCCCTCGCCTCCGCAGGCGCGCTGATTGATTTCCGCTCTGGTAATGAGACTACGTTATTTAAGCGCTTTGAACAATCCGAAACAGGCTTATTAGGAAGAGTATTCAAAGATGGTACAGCATCTTACAGTGATCCTTCTGTTGTGGCTCAACAGATTGCCCTCCACAACCACAATGACGTCCTAACCCTGCGGGATACGATTATTAAGAAATCAGACCAAGCGGTTAATGAAGTCTGGTACCGTCTGGATGACGACAGTTTTATTCACTCCCATGATGTTCAACTCGTGGAGAATCAACTAAACGCTCCACAGAGCAAGATCAGCTCCAGCGGGCTGCTGGCAGAGGTCACCGTGCCCTTCACCGATGCCTGGAACAGTTCTACCAACGGTAAAAAATCAAACCAGATTTTCTTTTATGGCAGCACCCATTGGGTGTATGGCCTGGGTGAAGATAAAGAAAAGAATTTTTACTATCTGGTCAAAGAAGACCGCTGGAATTATACGTACTATGTTAACTCAACACATATGCGTATCATTCAGGATGAAGAGTTACTCCCAATATCCGAACTGGTTCCCCTGGATGACAAATGCATCCGCATCAGTCTGCAGCAGCAAGTGATGATCGCCTATGAAAAGAACGAACCGGTGTTCATGTCTGCGTTGGCTTCCGGGCAGCTCACCGGCAGCACTAACTTGACCACCCCTCCAGGAAATTTCGCGATCAACTACAAGCGGCCTTCCCGCCACATGGCCCATTCCGACCGCATGGGTACCAACGGAACTGAACTCTATGGGGTGCCATGGGTTTCTTATTTCACCGATACCGGCATCGCTTTCCACGGCACCTACTGGCACAACAATTTCACCCGCCCTCGCAGCCACGGCTGCATTAACCTGCCTATTTCCGCTGCCCACTGGGTATACCGCTGGACGCAACCCATTGTCCCGCCGCGCGAACAAAAATATGTTTCCCGCTATGGGACGCAGGTTGAAGTCATCTGAACTTCATAGAAATTATTAATACCCAAATTTTCAGCTTTTCATTAAAATTGGTTTTATGGTGAAGTAATGGCAAACAAAGCTGTTTTTGAAGGGTTAGTTTTTGACGAGAACGATAACGTTCTCAATATCACTTATGTCGGTGGAGAACCCTGCTATGTGATTAATGACGCAAGTTTCTTGCGCCACATCCCTGCACAGCAGGTGGATACCCAGGTGCTGGATGTGATGCGTGAACAGATCATTGAAAACAAGGACCTGATCAGCGAGCAGACTGCGAAAATGATCGGCCAGGATGACATCTTTACCCACGCGATCATCAACAACCAGCTTGAAAACATTGATGACCAATTGGACCACTTGATGGAACAGGGCATGCCCGAAAGCGGCCGTTCTTACCTGGGGATGCTCGGTTTTAAAATTGTGGTAAATTATCATGGCGAGGTGGTGCGAGTGGACCAGCCGGCTGCCCAGGTGGATGAGGAAGAATAAATTTCATCGGACAAGTAAAAGATTGCGAGTGAAAAATGATGACATTTGAAAACAGTATTGACGTAAATGAAGTCGATTTTGAGTATGAAGTAATTACCTTTTCAAAGAATGTGCCCGTCTTGGTAGATTTTTGGGCGGAATGGTGCCAGCCGTGCAAGTCACTCAGCCCTATTTTGGAAAGGCTTGTGGCTGAAGCCAAAGGCAGGTTGCGCCTTGCGAAAGTTAATATTGACCAGAATCCCAATCTTGCCCGTCAGTTCAATGTGCGCAGCATCCCAACCGTAAAAGCCTTCATCGAAGGGCAGGTCGCCGGTGAATTTGCTGGCGCACAACCAGAGGGGCGTGTACGTGAGTTCATCAGCAAACTCACACCGCCCAGCCCGGTTGATCTGGATATCGAAAAAGGCCAGGGCATGCTACTTTTGCACCAGTGGAGCGAAGCGGAAAAAATACTGAGTAACACCTTAAGCCAGAAACCGGACTCCCCAACCGCGCGGTTAGGCCTGGCCAAAGCCCTGCTCGCTCAGGGTAAGCCGGATGAAGCTTTGGGCTATCTGGATGAGATCCCTGACAGCCGCGAACTGCATACAGCCGAACTATTAAAGCCCTTTGCTCTGGCTTTGCAGCGCCTGAATAAGGACGAACTCCCGGAAGATACCAACCTCGACGCAGTCTTCCGCAACAGCCTGCGCCTGGCCGGGCAGGGCAAATTCCCGCTCGCGCTGGACGGCATGCTGGATATCCTCAGGCAGGACAAGCATTACCGCGATAAACTGGCGCGCGATGTCATCGTGGGAATTCTGGAACTTATGGGCATCGAGGACCCACAGACGAGGGAATACCGCTCGGAACTGGCAACAGCGCTGTTTTAGAATATTGAACCAGGTGAGAACACCACCTGGTTTTTATTTCTTTTTTGAAAAAATATTCACCGATTCAATGTGAAAGGTCTGCGGGAACATATCTACCAGGGTGGATGACTCCAGTTGGTAGCCCGCTTCAGACAGATGCTTCGCATCCCGCGCCAGGGTGGATGGATTGCATGATACATAAATAAGCAGCCGCGGCGACTTTTCAATCAAAGCCTGAGCCGCTTCACGTTTAAGGCCCGAACGCGGCGGGTCAACGATCACACAATCAGGCTTTTCCTTAATGAAAGGTATAACCTGTTCAGCCTTGCCTTGATAAAGAGAGACATTGTCGTAAACGTCCAGATTGACTGCAAAGTCATCGCAGGCAGCAGGCGAGGATTCAATCCCGATGATCTGGTCAGCTTTTTCCGCCAGGAATGCGGAATACAACCCCACACCGCAAAAAACATCCATGATAGATTGGCAGCCGGACTGCTTAACCGCTTCCCTCACCTCACCAACCAGCGCTTCAGCGGCAGCCATGTTCGTCTGGAAAAAAGCGCCAGCTGATAGTCTGAAATCCTTTTCCAGCAAACGCATCACCAAATAGTCATTCCCCGCCATTACCACCTGGTCCGCGCCGCTTAAATGGACAATCGAGACAGGCGCTTCTGTTTCCATTTCGGGCAGTTCTTTTTCGCTGCCGCGCAACACCAGCATCAGGTCGCCGTCATTGCTCTGGCGCACTTCCACCCGCTCAAGCAGGGCGCCGGGTTCAAACTCAATCTGAGGCCAAAAAGCACCGACTTCGGGCATGGGCAAATGACACTCCCGCACTTCAAAAGGCTGGTTGCGGTAGAAGTCAGTGAAACACAATTTGCCGCTATCATAGAGGCTGAATTGCACTGTGTTCCTGTATCCCCATTCTTCCGAAGATGGAATTATCTTTTTAATAACGGGTGCATCAATGCCCGCGATTCTCTGAAGCTGTTCAACAAAAATCGCCTGCTTAAATTCCAGTTGAAGGCTGTAGGGGATGTGCTGGTAATGGCAACCGCCGCACACCCCAAAATGTCCGCACCGAGGGGTGATCCGTTGGGGATGTGGATCAACTACCGTGACAAGTTCAGCCAGCGCATGGCCTTTTTTCTCTTCTATAATTCGCGCCTGGACGGTTTCACCGGGCATCACAAACGGTACAAACACCGCTCTGCCATCCGGCAGCCGGCTGAGCCCGTAGCCTTCGTAAACCAGTGATTGAATTGATAAAGTGATAAGTTCTTCCATATGTTTTAAGTTTTTATTAGAGACAATAAACAATAGATAAAATAGTTCTTAGGATTATGTAACTTTTTTTCTGTAAAATTGATCACAGATCCTTCCAAATTATTTGGTCAGCTATTATCCTGACTCCATCTGCAAATACAATTTACCATATTCCCATTCTTCTCCAATCTCCATCAAAATAGCCGAGATCAAC
>JAUYCC010000024.1 GCA_030692365.1 Pelolinea sp.
GCTCGGGGATTCTCAAAGAAAATTGCGCGGATTCCGGACCATGCCGCACACTTGATGTACAATAATCTTGACCAGCTTTTTCTCTCTTCCTACTGTGCGGCTTGCTCCGGTTATGGTGTGCGATTTCACCGGATTTCGCACCTTTTGACAAGTCTATTAATTCTATAAATTCCCCTATCTTTTTTACTGCTGTATTAATATTGTTTTTTAACATAATTTCCACCTCTTTTTATATTTTACTTTAATAAATGGAAACAATTTGAAGAAAATAAATGCAACAAACAGGTTAGTTGTTTAAAAATATTCTTACTCTAGGTAAGGATTTTTATAGAATTAAAGAATTATTTATTAAATATTATTATTTCGCAGACAACATCAGCCCGACCACTTTGCCGTGCAGCTTGTATTTGCCATTTGGGCCCCTCACACTACGCCCCGCTCAGTGTTATAGACCCCACCTCTCCCCTATACCCCTCATTCGGCGGCTGCCCCTTCCTGCCAGTCAGGGGTCTACGAAGGCCGCCGATATCGGCGTACACTACGCTGCGCTCAGTGCAATTGCCTCCGCCCTTTGCGTGGGCAAAGGGCTCCGGCGGGGAGAGGAGACTTTAAAAAAAAGCCCCGCGAAGGCAGGGCTTAAGAATCAGAATACAAAACAGGGGAAGCTAGCTTTTGGCTGCCAGTTTCAGCCTTACCGCCTTGCCGCGCAGCTTGTACTTACCGTCGCTGGCATGCAGGATGTGCGAGCTGTGCTGCTCGGAGACATCCACAAAGGCGTGCCGGTCGAAGATATCAATCTTGCCAATGGAGCGCGAAGGGATGCCGGTCTCGCCGGCGATGGCGCCCACCACGTCGTTGGGGTGAATGCCGTCGGCGCTGCCCAGGTTCATCTGCAGACGAACCATACCTTCTTCGCGCCTCTGTCCCTTGCGGTGCTCTTTCTTTTTGAAACTGTGCGGGGTATCAGTCATGCCGGCTTTGGGATAACCCCTCTTCTTGGGCGAGAACTCCCTGGAGTCCACGCGCGCCACTTCAGGCGCCGCGGGCAGGGCGATCTCTTTTTCAGCGCCGCGCGCCAGTTTGATGGCCGCAGCGGCGATCTCTTCAACTGCGAAGGGGAATTCAGCCAGGCGGGCGACCAGTTCGCGGTCGCGATTTGTGGCTGTAGTGTTGAGGGCTTCGAGCAGTTTTTCCATAAAGCGCTCTTCGCGCCGGTCAATGACGTTCTCTTTGGACGGCATGGGCAGCGCGGTCATCGCCTGGCGGGTGTAGGATTCAATGTCCTTCAGCAGCCCGCGTTCTCGCGGGGTGAAGAAGGTGATGGCGATGCCCTTCCCTCCGGCGCGGCCGGTGCGGCCCACGCGGTGCAGGTAATCTTCCGCGTCATTGGGCGCGTCATAATTGAATACATGCGATAGCCCCTGAATATCCAGCCCGCGCGCGGCCACATCAGTGGCCACCACGATATTGATCAGGTGCTTGCGGAAGGCACCCAGCACTTTCTCGCGCTTGGTCTGGTCCATATCGCCATGCAGGGCTTCAGCGGCGTAACCGCGGCTTTTCAGGTCGTCGGCCAGATTTTGGGCGCTGGCGCGCGTGCGCGTGAAGATCAGCGCGCCGGAAATGTCTTCCATTTCGAGCAGGTTGACCAACGCGGCGGGTTTGTTATCCTGGCGCAGCAGGCAATAGCGCTGGTCGGTCTCGGAGACTGTGCGCTGTTTGGATTCAATGGTGATCTCCAGCGGGTCGCGCAGGTACTGGTCGGCCAGCCGGCGTATCTCTTTGGGAAGCGTTGCGGAAAAGAGCGCGGTCTGGCGCCCGGCGGGGATACCCTTGAGGATACTTTCCACGTCTTCGAGAAAGCCCATTTCCAGCATTTCGTCGGCTTCATCAAGCACCAGGTAGTGCACCTGGCTGATATCCAGCAAATTCTTGCGGATAAGGTCCATGACGCGACCAGTAGTGCCAACCACCACGTCCACGCCCTGTTTAAGCTGGCGGATCTGCAGGTTATAGGCCTGGCCGCCATAGACGGTCATCACGCGGATGGCTTTATCCTGCGCCATCTGCGCGGCGGCTTTGGTCACCTGGATGGCCAGTTCGCGGGTGGGCGCCAGGATGAGCGCCTGAACGCAGGTCCCGCGCTCAAGGCGCTGCAGCAGGGGCAGAACGAACGCGGCAGTCTTGCCGGTGCCGGTCTGCGCCTGTCCCATCAGATCACGCCCCGCGAGCAGCGCAGGGATAGCCTGCTGCTGGATGGGGGTGGGGGTCTCAAAGCCGAGCTTCTCGATAGACCGGAGGATCTTCTCGTCCAGTCCCAAACTTTCAAATTCTGAAATCATACATTTACTCCATTTCAATATAAAACGCCTTGCTGAAACCGGCAAGGCGTTTTGACTCCAAGCACGATAACTTATCCGGGTGGATCTTCCGGACGGCATATTATATCACAGGAAACAAGATATAAGACCATTGGGATATGCTTTCAAACCTATTGATATGTCATTGCGAGGTTTTCGTAGAAAACCGATTGCGAAGCATCCAGAAGGGAAGCAATCTCGCTCAATTGAATACCACTCCTCCAACTACGATTGGAAACCGCGTTTGGAGGAGTGCCTCCACCCCCTGCTCCTGCAGTGGGTTCCGGAGATTGCTTACCCTGCGGGTATCCTTACCCCACGCAGAAAACGCTCTGGGCAAGCAGGAGGCTTTGCACCGGTTCCCAGTCGAGCCGCGCAGCGGCTCTCGCAATGACAAAAATTTTGTGGGTTGAGCGTAACCCAATATTATTCATTTTGTTACATTGCGAAAACACAACCAACTGAAAATAATTAAGCAAAGAAATATTTTATTGAATTAGCAGCGATGTCATGGTCAGCGAGCCGGCCAGTGGTTTGTTGTTAAAGTATGTGATGGTATCCTCTTCGGTCTTCAGCGCCAGCGCGTAAAGCATGGGAAAATAATGTTCAGGCGTGGGCACCGCAAGCTGGACAGCCTCGCCCAGCGAGTGGTAATCGGCCAATGCTTCAAAGCTCCCCGCGTTGATAAGCTTCTTAAAAATACCGTCCGCTTGTTTGGCCCATTCCAGCGCGAAAGGCTGGTTGAAGTTGCTGAAATCATTGTTGGGGATGACGACGCGGCGCAGGTTGTGTACCATGTTACCGCTGCCTAAAATGAGCACGCCCTGGTCTCGCAGGGGCGCGAGCTCTTTGGCGAGATTGTAGTGATTCAGACCCTGTTGGGTGTAATCCAGGCTGAGCTGCGCTACCGGGATATCCGCGTCAGGGTACATTTGCTTCAGCACGCTCCAGCAGCCATGATCCAGCCCCCAATCCTTGTCCAGACCCACTTCAATCGAGCATACCATCTTTTTCACCTCTTTCGCCAGCCAGGGGCTGCCAGGGGCAGGGTAGCGCGCCGCGTAGAGTTCGGGCGGAAAGCCGCCAAAATCGTGGATGGTCTTGGGTTTTTCCATGGCAGTGACCAGTGTGCCCCAGGTTTCCCAGTGGGCGGAGACGCACAGGATGGCTTTGGGCTTGGGCAAAGCTTTGCCCACTGCATACCAGCCCTGGGAGAATTCGTTGTCTTCAATGGCGTTCATCGGGCTGCCGTGCCCGACGAATAATACAGGCATTTTCTTGTCAGTCATTTTGGCTCCTGTTCTTTATCCTCATATTTTATATTTGCGCCAGGCAAAATTCCCCGGGAATGAATGCCTGGGCTACAACGCCCTCACCTTTCACCACCCCACGCAAAAGGCGCTCTGGGCAGGCGCAAAAAACGCTCTACTTACAGGATGCTTCGCAATGCGCACGGCCTCTCCCGCTTGCGGGAGAGGAGTTGAAGCAGGAGTGCATGGGCTACTTGCAGGCAGGATTAGGCGGCGGGATTGGAATGTTTGGCAACCAGCAATGCCGCTTTTTCATCGCTGCTGAGGAAAGCCTGCTCCAACGCGTTGCGCTGCGCTTGGAAGATCTCATCGGCCGATAAACCGGCTTTGACAGCGGCAATGTCATACTCATGGCCAATCGTGATAGCACTGATGCCGGGATCATCGGTATTTATGGTAGCGGCAATTCCGTGCCGCAGGAAAGTGGAAATGGGATGGCTGCGGTAATCAAGCACGGTGCTGGTCTGCACATTGCTGGTAAGGCTGGATTCAACGCCAATTTTGTGGTCAGCAAGATAATCCAGCAGCGCGGGATCTTTCAGCGCATAAACAGCGTGGCCGATGCGTTCCGCGCACAGTTCGCGCAGCGCCTGCCAGACGCTTTCCGGTCCGGCAGCCTCGCCGGCGTGCGGGCAGGCATACCAGCCCGCGTCGCGCGCTTTTTTGAAATGATTAACAAACATCTCCCCTGGAAAATGGAGCTCATCGCCGGCCAGGTCGAGCGCGATAATGTGATCTTTCTGAGCCAGGAGCGCGTCAAGTTCCTGCATGCAAATATCCGGTCCATATGTGCGGCTGATGATGCCGATCAGGTTGGCCTTGATACCCGCGTCACAGACGCCCGCCTGAATGCCGTCCACCACCGCTTCAACAACCCCCGCGGGGTTGAGGTGATTCCTCTCAGCCATGAACCAGGGGCTGAAGCGCAGTTCTATGTAATCAATACCCTCATTCCTGGCGTCAAATACATTCTCATAAGCCACCCGGCGCACGGCGTCGTAATTGACCAGCACGCCGGTCAGCCACTCAAATTTCTTAAAAAAATCCAGGATGGATGGCTTGGCTTCAGTCACCTGGATGTGCGGTCGGAGTTCTTCGACTGTCTTCCCCGGGATGGGCAGATTGTATTTCAGGCCGAGATCCAAGATGGTTTCCAGCCGGACGTTTCCGTCCAAATGGCGGTGAAGTTCAACCAGCGGATAATCTTGATGGATAGCGGTCATACCCCTGCGGGTTTACTCCGGCGGGTGGGTTTCGGCATCCTGGCCCAGTTCCTTGGAGCGCTGGTAAGCAGCCCAAATGGCGCGCGAGAGCGCGGTGCGGAAACCAGCCTTTTCCAGATAATAGAGCGCTTCGGCGGAGGTGCCGCCCGGTGAAGTGACCTGATTGCGCAGCCGTGCCAGATGGCGGGTTTCTTCCGGGCCGGTGTCATAATAATTCACCGAGCCGCGGATAGTCTCGATCACCAGCCGTTCAGCGGTGCGTCGCGAAAAACCCATATGCACACCCGCGTCCACCATGGCCTCCATAAAGAGGTACACATACATCGGACCGGTACCGGAAAGGGCAGTGGCTTTATCGAGGTAATCTTCTTCCTCTTCAAAGATTTCCTGCCCGAAGGCGCCCAGGATGGTACGCGCGAATTCTTTTTGTTTTTCGGTGACGGTCGGCGAACAGGTCCACACCGTGATGCCCTCGCCAATCTGAGCGGGGGTGTTGGGCATGGAGCGCACGATGATATCGTGGCCGAGTATGCGCGAAATTTTGGCGATGGACGCGCCCGCGACAATAGAGAGTACCAGCGCGTCAGGTTTCACCGCACCGCGCAGCCCCTCAAGCACTTTTTTCAGGTTCTGCGGCTTGACCGAGAGGATGACCACATCCGCGTTCTTGACCGCCAGGGTGTTATCGGTAAATGGATT
>JAUYCC010000006.1 GCA_030692365.1 Pelolinea sp.
AGATATTCTGCAGTCATTAATTGCTTCCAGATACTTCGATCAGCAGGCAAACTACGAAAGGCTTATATATGTCTCGCCGCGCAGAAGGGATTATGTCATCCCCTTTAATGTCCTTGAAAAGACAGATTCACAAATCGAAACTTATGAGGTCAGCCAGCGTGTGATCTCGGCGTTCATGCGTGCCTGGTCACGCACATTACTGGAACCGCCGCGCTTTCAACAGATTATGCGCGCTGGTTTGGCCGTGCTTGTGGAAACTGGAAAAACCTTATGTGACCTGTACAACCTTCTGACAGATGACGACTATCGCAACGCCTTGATCGAACAGATTCAGGATCCCAAGGTGAAGCAGGATTGTCAAGCTTTTTTCCTTAATGAATTCGACCGCTGGGGAAGAGAACGATCCAGCATGATCAGCAGCACGACTAACAAGGTCAATGCACTAACCGATAACCCCAACCTGTTTTATATGCTCGGCCAAAAGGAAAACCACATCAATATCCAGAAGATCATGGATACCGGAAAAGTGCTGCTGGTGGATTTGGGCGAGTGCGATGACGAAACCAAGCGCCTTTTTGGCACCTTGATCGTGACCGGATTTGAGCAGGCGGCCCTTTCAAGAGCCAGAGTCATTTCTGCAGAAAGAAAGCCCTATTATTTGTATATTGATGAATTTCAGGATTTTGCCTGTCATCCGGGTTCAGCTGAAGCCTTCAGCCAGATGCTCTCCCAGGTGCGTAAATTCGGGCTGCATATGATCCTGGCCAACCAGAGTATCGCCCAGCTCAACACCAGACTGCAAACCGCATTGGGTAATGCCCAGACGATCATCACTTTCCGGGTATCACGCGCGGACGCGGAGGTATTATCGCGGGTGCTGGGGCAGGTGGATCCTGAGCAAATTAAACACGACAAACAGATGGATGTTCAGCATCCGTTGTATTCGCCATTAAACGAACAGTGGGAAGGGTTTATCCAGCATCTCACAACCCAATCTGTCAGGCAGGCCACTGTAAAAACTGCAGATGATCGTTTAGCCGTGATTTGGAGTGAGAAGATTCGAAAGCATGATGTCTCACCAGAAGAGATTGAGAGAGTCATTCTTGAATTGATGAAAAAGCACGGGTATGCCCTGAATTTACAAAATCAAACTACTCATCACCAACCAGTAAATCCATCCGCAAATTGTGCGTTTGCTTATTAGAGAGTGAATCCCCCTTAAACAAAGGTTTATGTCTGATTGTATATGTTCTACAACTTGTTCGCAAACCTGTACGGTCGCTGCGAACAGGTGACTCTCAAGCCTGCGGGCATCGAGCCCTGGGCTTGAGTCGGAAAAGAACTGGTTTTGTCCAGGCGGGTCTTTCGTCAGCTCATTTGCGCCCATAATTCGGGCTTAAATCAGCTTTCCTCAAACCCCCGCTCCCAAAACCAGAGCGTCGGGGCACTCACCAACCTAAGTGCATGGTCGGTTTCGATCCCGACCACCTACGCCTGCGCCTCCGATTAATGCTCCGCATTAACCGTAGGTTCCCTCGCACGAAAAACACGTGCTCAGCGCCACGTTCGGCGCCAGACTCGCTGCGCGAGACTGGCTCCTCCCTGACGCCGTAGGTGGTCGGGCTCTACGCGCCCGACGCTTTACGCCCCTGACATCTTTTCCGAACCTTATCTGTCAGGGGCGTG
>JAUYCC010000038.1 GCA_030692365.1 Pelolinea sp.
GTGGGTGCTTAAACCTAGGTTTAATGTCGGTCTTCCTTGCAAGTGTAAATCGTGTCAGATTTTTTTCTAGATTTAGAGCTGAAACCATTTTTTAATTTTTATAATGCACCAGAAGATTGAACTTCAAGGTAAAAGTAATATACTTAAAAAGACGATTTTAGGGATTTAACTTGATAAATAAATCGTGGAATAATCGAGTTGAGACCATTATTCGATGGGTTGCTAGGATCTGGAGCATACTAATCTTTGTGTTTGTACTACTGATCGTCGTTACTCCAGACCCGTATTTAGTGAAACCTATTCCGCTAACTGACTGGATCGAGTTGGGTTTTTATGGGGTAACTACCCTGGGATTGTTATTAGCCTGGCGCTGGGAAGTCATAGGTGGAGCGATTACAATTGCCGGAGTTTTAGGACATGAAGTAGTTTTCCGTATCATAAGAGGCTACTGGTTTCCGGGGCTTGTAACCCCGACGTTACTCTTCATGTTGCCGGGAATTTTGTTCCTGATGTGCTGGGCACTATTGCGCGGTAAACTCAAATCTGCTGGTCCAATGAACAGCCGATCTAAACCAAAGTAAATATTCAATGAATATAATGTAAGCGCCCAACAATATTTATTGACCCAAGCGCTTGTTCATTCACCACTGCTTACGCATCTCCCGAAAGCGGTTAGGAAAATTTGCGATCTTGAATCCCTGTAAGAATAGTACAAAATGTTCTATCAACTAGGAGAGCCATAATAAATATTACCAAGGGCAGTAGAAATGAATGGGCTCTTTGTGATAAAGTATAAAGTGGAGGAATAATTATGGAAACTCGAATTGGTCGAATTAGTCACTATTATGATCACATTAGAGTGGTAGTTCTATCGCTAACAGACAAATTAAATGTTGGAGATAAGGTTCATGTTTTAGGGCACACCACAGACTTTGTTCAAGAAGTCACTTCTATGGAAATTGAGCATAAAAATGTATCCTCTGTTAGTCCTGGGGATGAAGTGGCGCTCAAGGTCAATGAACCTGTCAAGGAAGGCGATGTTATATATAAAATAATCGAAGAGACAATGTAAGCCATCACAGTTCTTACCAGCAGGCTTTCAGTGGTACCACTATTAACTGGCAAGTATTTTCTCTTCGCTGTCTATTCCGTTGCGGATAAACTAACCCGAGCGGTATTTTGCCACAAAAGATCAACTGACAGTAACGGCTGGATTTGAATACTAAATAACTTCACAACTTAATGACCTGCTTGTTACTACTATTAATATCATTAAGTGATGATTATTTTTTACGATACCATCAGTGTAAAGCTATATTGCTGATCGAGCCTTTTCAAGGTTATCGACGCCAATGACTAATCTTGTTTTTGTTGTAAGGTAAACCACTTCAATATTTACCCCAGCATTAGCTAATTTTCGTGCAACTTCTCCTAGGGTACCCGGTCGGTCTTCAATTTCTTTAACCAGGACTTCACGCTCAGCGGTTACTTCTATCCCTTTTGCTTCAAGCGCATGACGAGCACCTGTTGAATCCTCTACCAATATGTGAATAGCACCCTCACCTTTATATGTAGTGGCACAAATGCCTTCAATGTTGATACCCGCTTTCCCCAATATCTCGCCCATGTCCGCTAAAGTTCCTGGACGGTCTTGCAGGATTACAGTCAAGTCTTTTACCATAATCATCCTCCTTCTTTAATCCATTCCCGAATTATTAACTTCCTTAATCGGGTTTCTAACTCTTTATACATTATAGCAATTTTGGTGTTTCAAACAAAGACATATATAATTGAAAAGTGTGGTCTTCAAGAAAAGCATAATTAAAAAACTTAGAAACTTGACTGTAACTCAATAGATTTTTGAGTTATTGCTTAATAACTTATCATTGATTTCAAACCAATAGTACTGTAACCATTTCCTGGTTATTTCCAATCCGCCGTAATACTGAACCGCACGGGCACACCCTGCCTGCGGTGGGTGCAGGTGGGTGCATAAACCTTGGTTTAAGGTAAATTATTTCTAGTGTGAATTGAGTAGGTTGAATAATTCATTACTAAGTATGTTCTTTATTTATATTAGAGTCGCCTTTCCCTATTGATTTTATTAAATTCCACGTGCCCTTCGTGTGCAATTGGTGTGGACACTATGCTCTACATGGACAAAATTCGCCTGTTTTTGTGCACTGTATGGACACAATGCTCTCTATGCACGCTGTGGACACTCTTACATACTGACTTCGAATCAGTCGGTTGAGCGTTTCCGTGACTCACGTCAGGACACTGGCGAATCGCTCCGGGGGCACCATATTTAGCCCAATTTCTTTAACTTACCCCCCACATCTGGGGGTATTTTTCATCTTTGGGGAGATCTCTTGATTTCTGCGGGTGCAACCGGGTGTAAATACTTAGTGTTTGCTACTGATTTTTATCTGTTTTAAGGGGAAATTCATGCATATCAATCGCGATGGGGGTATTAATTTCTTCCATTACCTTGGCAGCTTCATATTGGTACTACGAAACACAATGAGCATATATAATTCAAAGTCACGCTGGGTTTTGAATGACCCAGCATCTTGGAAACCACCACGATAGTGAACTCTCTCCAAATAAAAATCCTCAAAGACTTTTTATATTTCCAATTTGATTGAGCTAATCATAAATTTAGCTCATTCGCAAGCCATCCCAAGCCCAATTCTTCAAGCGTAGATCGCGTTGGTTTTCCTTCTTTATCCCACCCGGCCATTTCATAATACTGGTCTTGCGCATCGAGGATTTTTTCTCTTGGAATGAATATCCCATCCGTGGGACCGCCGGATAAAGGTTTTGACATTTTTTCTGGAAATGTATCCGCTTCTCTCCCAACACCTTCGCGAGCATTAAAAGCCCGCATGAGGTTTAACCTTCTTTTTCCAATTAACATTAATTCCCATAAAGAAACATTCCAACCTGTTATTACATTGATAATCTCAACCAAGTCATTTGACTTGTAAAGATGCCAAACCGGACCATAAACGAAATTACATACACATAAAGTGTCATTAACACTAACAAGATACTGCGTGTAGAGTGAAAATTTAATTTTTTCAAAATTCATCGCATCATAAGGCTGGGGATTAAGTAATCCCAGCGATGAATAATCATCAGAGGCAAATGTATAAAAGGGATCATGTTCAGATGATTCGTGATCTGCGCCGAAAGGATTCACTGAGTATATCAAACCTAGACCTATCCGATCATGTGGCATGTGTGCCGGAACCTCGCTTCCCTTTACTGCAACGACCAGTTCTTGGCCAACGCCTAATATTTCTGCCGCCCTGACAGAACCTAAACCTAATGTAATTCCCAGTCCTTCCCTTTTGCAGATTGCTTCGACCATTGCGACCATTGCATCAGCATTACCAAAATGCAGATCGATATTGTTCGTATCACTTAAATTTAGGTATCCTTTTTCATAGCAATCCATAGCCCAGGCAATAGTCGCGCCGCATGCTATTGTATCGACCCCATACATATTACATAATTGGTTTGCATAACATATGGCAGCCAGATCTTTTACACCACAATAACTTCCTAATGTAGACAGGGTTTCATATTCAGGTCCGCCATATCTTGGATTAACATGGTATTTCCCTTCGGTTATCTCAACCACTCTTTTACAGCGCACAACACAAGCAAAACAAGTATCCCGATCTTTTAAAACCGTATCATACATGACTTTTCCAGAGATTTGTTCTATCCCTTCAATAAAACCGCTTGACCAATTTTTTGATGGTAAATAGCCCGATGTATTTTTTACCTCAACAGTAGCTGCGGTTCCATATTTTCCCAAATTAAAAACACCGGAATCAGGAAACGCCATTGCCCCACTTTTCGCAATTTCACGGAATCTTCCAACGTTATATAGTTTGATATTTGTTTTTCCCCGCACCACTACAGCTTTTAAATTCTTGGAAGCCATGACTGCACCCATACCTGTTCTACCGTGGGCACGGTTGGAATTGCTGATGATGGAACTATAGAGGATGCCATTCTCTGCGGCTATTCCGCATTGGGCTATTTGGATCCGATCGTCCCCTAATTCGCTACGGATCAAGTCCTCAACGTCTGCTGTATATTTTCCGACCAAATGGCGCGCATCCCTGATATCAATTTCACCGTCATGAATCCAGATATATACAAAATTCTCTGCTTTACCTGTTACAACAAGCCCATCGAACCCGGTTTTCTTAAACTCAGCTGGAAAGAATCCGCCTGCCTGGGAGTCCCCAATTAATCCGGATATCGGTGATTTTGCGGTTGCGGTGATCCTGGATAATCCAGAAATTGATGCGCCTGTTATTACACTTGGAAATAGGCAGAAAGTATTTTCAGGACCTAAGGGATCTACTCCAGCAGGTGTATTTTTCAATAAGTAATACGTTCCCATCGCACTGCCGCCCATATATTTTCGATAAAAAAGATCCTCAGGCTGTTCAATTTGAATGTCGCTTGTGGTTAAATTAACATGAATAATTTTTCCATGAAATCCATTGGCCATTTTTTACTCCTGACTAATTTATTATTTTATATGATGCCAAATGATGCATAAAAAGAAATTTACACCACAATTTAGAAATGGATTCGCAGTTCTTATTTTTATTAATTACCTATAATATCTTTCAGGGCTTGCAGTATTTGCTGCATTTGTTCTTTTTTCCCCACAGTAATTCTAAAATAAGAATTCAATGGTATTCCTGGTTTATTAGAAAAATCCCTGATAAAAATATTCTTCTTGTATAAAGCATCTACTATGAATTTACTTGTCAACCCGGAATTTGAACAATTAATCATTATAAAGTTGGTTTCAGATGGAATGGGTTTTAACCCTGGTATTTTACACAACTCATCAAATAACCAATGACGAATAAGTTTTATCTTCTCAATATTTGCTTGAATACTTCCAATATTATCAAGGGCTGCAATAACAGCAGTTTGCGCAAGCAAATTCACATTCATTACAGGTTTTGCTCTTTTGGCATATTCAATTATTTTTGGATTGGAGATTAAATAGCCCATTCGAAAACCTGCCAAACCGAATGCTTTACTGAAAGTTCTAGAGATAAGTAAATTATTGTATTTTGAAAGAAGGCCAACCACAGAACTATTGATGTTACTGAATTCAATATATGCCTCATCCACTAAAACAGGCAGATCAGTCTCAAGCAAGCGGATGATATCGGTTTCAGAAAGCATTGTTCCGCTTGGGTTATGCGGCCTGGAAAGGATAATTAGCTTGATTGTTGGATTAATTTTTTCCAACAATGAATCAACTTGAATGCTCAGGTTATCGGCTGAGGTTGCTGTGGTAACTCCACCCCCAAATAAAACAGGACGTCCAAAATATGCTGAATAATCTGGTTTAGATGTTAATAAATTTCTACCCGGCTCCAGAAAAAGGCGAAAAACGATATCCAAAATATCTAATGATCCATTACCAGCCGTGATATTGTCTTCTTCAACACCGCTATACTGGGCAATTTTTTCTCGCAGTACTTTGGCACTGTTAGGATCTTCCGGATATAGATTTGATTTATTGAGTTTATCAATTACTGCTTGCAGAATGGAATCGTCCGGAGCAAATGGCATTTCATTAGCCATCGCGCGAATAATTGAGTTGTCTTTCTCCCAGGCATCTGTGAAAAGATCCGCATTGTAATCATATGCTTTCTGTACTGCACTTACAACGAATGAGTCAATATCCATTATTTTTCATTACTACCTTTTCAAAACTGTTTATAAAAAAAACAAACAATATTGCTTAGATAGTGTTCTGAAACTTAAACCTGTCCCCTTCTCATGTGAATATAATCAATATCTTCTTTTGAAAGTAATTTTGGAGTAATACCCATGCTTTTACATATAACAAGCTCTTTACATGTATCTTCAATCATTGAGGTTATTCCAGATGCAAAATGCAGCGTAGGTCCCCCTACAACCAAACCGTGATTCCTAATGACTGCAAATAATCCACCTTTGGAAAAGGCCTGGCTTAAAGTTTGCCCTGATTCAGCTGTCCCTGTTCTCGTCCATTCAACTATGGGTAACTTGCCTACGATAACAGCATCTGAAGTTATGGGAAGAAATTCAATCTCGGTTAATCCAACAATAGTTGTATAGACAGGGTGAGTATGAATCACTGCATTAATATCCGGACGATCACGCAGAATGGTCAAGTGGATAGGCGTTTCAGAGGTCGTTTTATATTTCGATTCATTAAGGATGTTTCCTTCAAGATCAACGCAGAGAAACTGATCCGGCCGTAAATTCTTTTTGTAAACACTTCCGGGGGTAATGAGCACTTTTTTTGGATCATCTGGACACCGTACTGAAATATTCCCGCCAAAGGGGGTGATTAAACCTTTTGCGTACAATTCATCCTTAATGTCCAGAAGATCTTTAATAGTTGGAAGGTATTGTTCCATCTTCATTCCTTTCATATTTTGGGATTTTTTTTCGACTTTTGTTCTTCTGCCTTTAATAAGCAGTCTCTGACCCAGGCGGGAGAATAACCAAGGCGTTTAGTGACGTTTACGATATTTGCCGGGATAGGCCTGAGTTCATGTTTGCTGAGGATGAACAGGACGGATTTCTTAACCATTTCGCACCAATCCTGATAGGTATCTTGGTATACCTTTTCGGAAAGTGAATCCGAGAGCGGTTGAGCCAGAGACACTGCATACTCAGTGACCATACGGGTGGAATTTCTTATAATTAACCTGAACTGAATTGTCCCGGCTAAAAACATAAAATACCACCCGATAAGCAGGTAAAACAGAATTCTTATAATAATCTGTACGGACATTAGTGAAATTAACCTATACTTCAGGGATTAAGGAAAGTACATATTCCCAGGCTTTAAGCGTCTTCTGCAAAGCATCTTCACCATGCATCATACAGCAGTAGAATCTATCGCCCAAAGGTATAACTCCCTGCGTCAACAAAGCCAAACAATAAGTTCTTAATACTTTGTAACGCTCCATGACTTCTTTGGCTCTGGATACCGGATTTTCAACTAACGCTATGCCGCTGTGACAAGCGGTTTCAAGATGCATGATGGATTGAATGTTGTACACAAAGAACGGCAAATCTTTCCGAGTGGAAAAGAGGTCATTCAGTGCGTTGGTTAATTTCGTTGCGTAATCGGCGGCTTTATCGACTGCATGAAATTCCTCACTATATTTCATGGCATAGTATCCGGCTGTGACCATAATTGGATTGGCCGATAAAGTACCGCCGGTAAAAGCCTTCTTGCCATTAATACTGCTAGGATGGCAACATGCCATAATTTCTTTCTTACCGCCGACAGCGCCTGCGCCGGCATACCCATGGCTGATGATTTTACCCAGAACGGTTAGATCAGGCGTGATCCCATAATAAACTTGGGCGCCACCTAACGCAAGTCGGAATCCGGTTATGACCTCGTCAAAAATGAGTAAGGCGCCATTCTGATCGCATAATTCCCTTAAAGTTTTATTCCAATCCGGATGGGCAAGGAAAGTACCCGCATGGCCACCGGTTGCTTCAGCGATAACAGCGGCAATATTGTTTTTGTATTTTTCAAATGCTTTGGTTAATCCCTCAAAATCATTTTGGATGACCTCAACGGTATTTTCATAACATCCCGCAGGTATTCCCTCTGCTTCAGATGGGCCTGTGCCGGGAAAATTGGTGGACAAGACAAACTGATCTGACCAACCGTGATAATTTCCGCCAATTTTAATAATTTTTTCTTTGCCGGTATAGACTCGGGCAATCCTTACAGCTACCATATCCGCTTCAGTGCCCGAAGCCAGAAAACGAACCATGTCTATTCCGGGAAAATGTTTTACAATTTCTTGGGCATAGCGCAGCTCATATTCATGCGTCAAACCAACCGCAGGACCGCATTCAGATATCAACTCAATGATTTTCGAATCCAAGGGTTCAAAATGATGGCCGAGGATGATGGGCCCCCCAGCCATTAAATAATCAGTGTAAACGTTGCCATCAATGTCATACATCTTGTCATCTTTTGCTTTTCTAAAAACTAACCCAAATGGATCAGCGGCGCCTAAATTATGCTGCAGCCCACCCGGGACGATGGTTTTCAGTTGAGTAAAATTTTCAAGAGATTTAGGATTCCGTTTATAAAACTGATCAACGACATTTTTTAATTTATCTTCCGGAATCCTTTTAATTGGTGAATTAACAATCGCCTTTTTCCTGTCAATAATTTCCTGATATTCCATTTGATTCTCCTTTAAATATATTTAATTCTTTTGGGCTTTTTCCTGGTCCATTTTATCGGCGATCTGATGGCCCACTCTTCGGATTTCTTCAATCACTTCTTCTTCCCCGATACCGCTTAATAAGGCATGCCCGTGAATTACAGGACATGCGATACCCTTCATTTCGGTCAATGGAGTAACAGTGATGATTAGATCTACTTTCCTGGATTCGAGAACTCTCTCTAATCCAGACGGGCTGGTTGTATCAATCGAACATAATAAACCTTCTTCATCAAAGACATCCTGAAGGCGCACCAACAGCATACCAGAGGTGACGATTCCCGATCCACAAACAGCCACAACATTCATTCGGTATTTTGACCATACTTTTTTCATATTTTCTCCATATTTTTACATATTAGAGTAAGTTTTTGCACAAGATTTTTTTAATCTGTTTTGCAGATTTTGATCGATATATCGATGTGAGGATATCCTCAGACCGGACAAGAGTCATGATTTTTCTCAGAAAGTCGATATGTTCTTTTTTGTCGATAATTCCTAAAAAGAAAGCGATTTTGACATCCTGAATATTTTTTGAATTCCCCATCTCGTGAAATGGAATTGGATTTGTCAAGGTCGCCAAGGTCAGAAATGGTTGTTTTACATGCTCTGAATCCGTATGGCACAGCGAAATCGGGATTTTTGTGGGTAATCCGGTAGGGTATTTTTCCTCGCGATTTATAATTTCTTCAATGAATCGGTCGGTGACTAAACCTTCTTCGAATAATTTCTTACCCATAACCTGAAAGACATCATAATTATCTTTTAAGTTCAAGTTTGTGAGGATTATCCGTTCATCAATAAATAATGCCATCTAATGATAATTCCTTTTTTTACTAATAATTGGGAGGAAATTCATTGAAAGAATTTCCTCCCAGTAATTTGATCTTTCTTGTCAGTTAATGACCATCCTCAAACTAATTCCAATTTAATAAAAGTCTTAGTTTTACTCTGTTCCCATCAGGGCGTTTGTCTCGATAAAGTCAACAATTTTGACCTTGTTCTTTTTAAACCAGAACCAGATCGGCCAGTATGCGACAAATAGCACTGCTACTGCGATCCAACCCCAACTAAAGACACCGCGCATCATAAGGTTCTGTATTGCGCCCATAAAGAAGCCGTTACCTGCAAGAGCTCCCTGGCCAATCGGTTCAATTCCGGGGACGGCATTGTATATTTGGGTCCAGGGGGCAAACAATGAGGAAGCTAACAACATGCCGGGAATGTAAGTCAGGGTGCAGCTTACCAAACTCTTGAAAATATTCCCATTATTGAGCGAAGTATGAACATTGAAGGTGAATGGAAAACCTACTAATGTGCTCAAGGGCAGGAAAAGGTTACCGGGCACGACCAGGGTAAGAACGAGGAAGATCGGGATAAATAATGTGCCGGCGAGCAAAGTAGCTGTTTCGCCATAACCGCTGGCATCATCCACACCGATGTAGACTTCTTCACGGTTCTTCTCTTTTGCATAACTGCGAGAAGCTGCTGCGAGGTAGGTGAATGCCTGGGCGAAAATTGCAGCCACACGCGGGAAAATGGCCATGGTGGCGGCTGTGCCAATAGCAACTGTTATGACGCTACCCCAACCGGCCATCGTCCCCAGGTTCTTAAGGTTTCCAGCAATACCTAGCGCAAAGCCAATGATGACACCCATGACGATCGGGTCGCCCCAGAATCCGAATTTTTCACGGATATTTGTTGGTTTCCAGTTAATTTTATGTGCGCCAACTTTGTTCAATAGCCAGCTCCAAAGGATCGCGAAGGGTACACCCATACCATGATGCAACTGTACGATCGTGCAGTTCTGATAACCATAATACGTGGACCAGCGTTTTGCAAGAGCTTCATAGCAGATAGTAACATACAGGTTCAGGATCAGCATGAACGCGACTGCCATAAACAGGTCTTTGGTCATGAAATAGACCATTGAACCCCAGATGGCATAAGAATATTGATCCCAAACGCCGCTGGGCTGGAAAACATTGGTGAATTTGGTCAGGAACAGAATTAACTGGAAGATCGTTCCCAAAACCAGGTAGATCATACCTGCTTGGGTTGAATAAGCGACCATTGCAACTGCCGCCCAACCCGTGTCAATTCCCGGCAAGTTGAGGCCTGTGTTCTCGATCATGTTCATGACTACAGGTACAACGATCGGGATATACTCATTGATCAACCACATAAAACCCATCAACCCGATACCAGCGAACATAGCAGACATGAACGCATTCTTGGCTTTAACTTTAAAAGCCAGGCAGATGACGAACAGGATGATCGCAATAACGATTGGCGATCCGAAGGTATTAATTAACTCAGTAAATTTGGCAAAAATTACCATTACATCCATCGCAAATCTCCTTTATTAAATTTTTTTTGTTGACGATTGATAGTTCTAAAGAATTAATTGAGGTTTTATCGGCTATGCTCCTTTCTTTCTTTAAATTTTGGATAAAATTCAGAAACGTAGTTTTCAGATAATCGTTTTCAGAAATAATTTACTTAAGCATATATTAGAGAAAAAACTAAACAAAGTAAAGGAAAATATTTTGTTGAGGACTTACGACAAAATTGGACGGTAATATAAATATTTGTTAAAAAATGTATTAAGAATCGGATGTTTTGAAAATGTCAAATGTATTTAAGAATATAGAATATATCGTTTTTTCAAAAAAATGAATTTTCTGACCTAATTTATCAACTCACTTTGAATACTAATTTGCACATCTTTTACTGAATTGCATTTTAAAAGCTTTTCACAAATCCCTTTTTTTCGGATTAATTTCACGAGATCGTTCAGCATATTAAAATGGCTTAACACCCTCGGTAACCCAATGATGAACAATAAATGTACGGGATCGTACTTTTCTGTGCCAAATTGAATCCCCTGATTAATAATCAATAGGCCGACACACAATTCGCTCACTCCTGCTGTTGGCATGGCGTGTAAAAGAGCAATGTGGGGAGCCACGACCGAATAAGGCCCATGTGCTATGTTGGCTTGAATTATGGCTTCAAGATAACTTTTATCAATCGCCCTTTTATTAACCAACGGTTTCCCCGCTAAACGAACTGCATCCTCCCATGAATCGACCTTTTCTACAAATCTAATATTTCCTTTTTCTAATAATTCGACGATCCCTAAATTCTCTGACTCGGTATTTGTTTTGCTTATTAGTCTTGTATTTTCCGTGACCCAGTTTTGGATCTGCCTAATGTCAAAATCCGTAATAATTGGCGTGACTATTATTGTGGGGGGCAATTTCTCAAATGATATTTCATCAGTGGTAATTACTAAATTTGCCTTTTTCAATTGTTCTTGCTGAATGTCAATCGGGCGAATGATATTAATAATATTAAACCAGGGAAAATTATCTATGATCCGGTCCCTCATTATTGAAGCAATTGAATCATTGCCATTATTGATCAAAAGGACCTTTAAATTCTTCTGCAAATTTCGGTTTATTCGATTTAAATTAGAAATTACTATTGAAGTTAACGCGCAAATCTCATGATCATCCAGTTTGATCAATCGGGTGTTTTTATGGACTATTCTCTTAATAATTTTAAATGTATCAATTTCCAATAAATGAATTTCATTTTCAATCGGAAACAACAAAGTAAATCCATATTTCCTGTATAGGGTGGATTTTTTAAAAAAATTATATATGCCTTTTTGAAAAATCTCGTCGATATAGAGATAAGGATTCAAATAAAGTGAGATTTCTTTGACTAACTTTCGGCAGAGATTATTCAGTTGGTTTGAAAACTGGACTGAAAGCGTTTCATCTTCGGATAATTCTTTTATCTTATTAAACTGGATTAACTTTGGGAGGCAGTGGCAGTGCAGGATCAATAATTGAATTTCCGAATCGGTTATGCTTCTCAATGCGTATTCTTCTAGGGAAGGTCTAATCAGGTTTACGAGTAATAATTCTTTGGGTGCTCTAAAACCCTCAATATTAATGTCACTGATCTGCCTATCTGAACGGATATCGTTTAATAAAATAAGCAGATAGTAAAAAATAAAGGTATAACCTGCCTGGGAAAATTTTTCATTTAATAAAACTTCTATTCTGTTAATCGTTTTCTTGATAAATTCATAATCAGCATGAAATGATTCCTGGTTCCATAAGTATCTAAAGGGCAGCCTGGTTGGAAATATATCTTCCAGGTTATTTAGCGGGATTTTGTTATTAAAATGATCTTCACAGAATGTTATGCAGGTGAAGAAACGCCTATGCGATCGATGCCCTTCAACCCCATACCCTCTTTTTGGAATATGTTCCAGGGACAGGTTGTTTTTTCTGAATATCGCTTCAAGAAATATAAGATCTTTTAATAGGGTTGTTTTTGTAACACAAAATTCGCCGGCTAATTTTGAAGAGGGGAGATGTTCAACAGATATCAGCAACTTGATAGCCAACAGCCTGCGTCGCTCTTGACTTGATAATATTAATTCTATGTTTACTAGGCCTGAAAGCTGGTCCAGCAGCAATTTCTTTTTATTTATGGGCAGGTCTATATAAATACCAACCCCGCTGTGGCGGATAAAGGGGATGCCGTTATTACTTAACCAGCAGTCAACCGCATTTAAATTGTATTGAATTATGCGCGGTTTTAAATTTAATATTCTAGAAAATTCTGAAATAGTTTTGAGATTATCTTCCCTCAATAATGCAGATAGTATTTCAAATTGGCGGGAATTTAAATATGATTTCATAAATTTTGGAATTCTGAATAAAGGAATTAAGCCTTACAAATATGTGAATTTGATCTTCAGAATAACCTTAGGGTATTTTAACCCAAGTATCAAAGCTTTGACATTACTTTAACTTAACAACTTATGATTACACCACCCCATCGTAAAAAAATCATAGCAGGCTTAAGAATTTTGCCTGCTATTGAAACGGATGCCTTTGTATATTTATCTTTTTTAGTTTTATGGGTGTGATCTACTTCGCATTAAATCACTGAATCTTATTCACGTTAAGGATTAAATACGATTTTAATCACCTTGTTTGTTTTAACTAATTCAATGGCTTCATTAATATCGTCCAGGGGCATGATGCGCGAGATATATTTCTCTGCATCGAACTGGCCCGAGCAAATCAACTCAAAAGCCTTCCTGTTTTCTTGCCCCGAATAACCAGCATGTCCGTAAAGCCACATACTCGCGTAATGAATTCGGTTAGTATCAATTTCTACCAAAGAGCCTTTTGGAACACCACCAAAAAGCGTGACTATGCCTCTGCGAGCGCACATAAAGACAGCTTGCTGTTGTGCCTTTGTGGTTGAATTGGCGCAAATAACATGATTTGCACCCAAACCGCCCGTAAGGTTTTTGACTTCTTCCACTGGATCTAATACCGCTCCATTAATGATGTTGTCAACCCCGAAATTTAAAGCCATTTTAAGACGTTCTTCGGCGAGGTCAATCATTATGACTTTGCTGGCGCCACGCATTTTTGCCAATTCAGAATGCATACAACCAATTGGGCCAGCACCCAAAATTACAACTGTCTGGCCTATTTTCACGTCTATCGCATCCTGGCAAGCATACACAGCAGAAAGCGGCTCGGCCAGTGTCGCAGCCTCAAATTTTAAGCCCTCGGGTATCGATAAAATATTGCTGTTCTCAATGTTCCACTCTGATAGAGCTAAATACTCCGCAAAACCGCCAGAGGCAGGATCCCAATCACCGCCTGAATCCTTTTTACTTAATGGACTGATATAGACGCGGTCGCCAACTTTGAAATCTCTTTTTACCTTTGGACCGATCTCTGCAATTGTACCGGCCTGCTCATGACCAAGAATACAAGGATAGTTGCCATAACGCACCCCGCTGGAAAAATTGCGAATGTCAGATCCGCAAAGACCCACTGCTTCGATCTTTACAAGAATACCGTCTTCATCACATTTGGCCTTATCGACCTGCTCAACCCTGATGTCATTAAGGCCGTACATAACAGCAGCTTTCATTTTTTGCATAATCTATCTCCTCTTAGAAATATTTTTTGGATTTTTTAAGGGTCTTCCTTTTTTTGCAGAATTTCATACTTCTTGGAAGAATGAAGTGTGAACAGAATACAAAATAAAAGTTCAGATTTAGAGAAAACGTGTTTAAGGAAGGACTATGAAAAATTATATACAATGTTCATGTCCAAAATACTATTTGGACTTCATATTCCAATTTTGTTATGTAATTAGTTGTTAGTGGTTGTTACTTTTACGAGTAACACACAACCCATCTTCTTCAATTATATCTAAAAATTAAAGGGATGTTTTGAGTCACTTTTTCAATGGGTAATTCTATGAAAGCATTCCTGCCAAATTGCTAAACTTGAAGTAACTGATTTATAAATTTAGAGAAGCAGGTACGCTATTGTACCCATTATTCCTTCCAATTGACCTACATCTCAAGCGTACTTTTATTAGATAAAAAAATTTTTTTGAGTCGCCTTTCCAATTTCGGGTGATACTATGAAAGCGTCCCTGCCATTTTGCTAAACGTGAAGTAAGCCACTAACAAGTTTAGAGAAGGAGGAACGCTTATGGTCCCATACTACCTTGGAATTGACCTGCATCTCAAGCGCACATTCATGGTATTGATGAATGCCAAAGGAGAAGTGGTCGACAAACAACGCATTTCCAATGATGACATATCCAGATATCTTCAAGAAAAAGTGCCCCAAGAGACCTATGCGGTGCTGGAAGCCACCCGCAACTGGCCATTCATGTATGATCTGCTGCAAGAACATGTCCAGCAAGTGGATCTGGTGCATGCCAAAGCCGTGAGAACCATTGCCAACGCGGCGGTGAAGACCGATCAGATTGACGCCTCTACCCTGGCACATCTGGCGCGTTTGAACTATATCCCCAAGGCTTATGCGGCGACCAAGGAGATGCGCGACCTGCGCCAGCTGTTGCGTCATAGAGAATGGATGGTCAACCAGCGCACAAGAGCCAAAAACCGTGTGCATGCAGTGCTGGCTGGATACAATCTGGTATCTCCAGTCACGGACCTGTTTGGCGTGGCCGGGCGGGAATACCTGGCAGCGGTGCTGGAAAAAGAGCTGCGTTCGGCAGCCCAACAGGTGGTGACAGATCATCTAGCCCTGATTGACCACTTGGAAGAGCGTATACATGCTCTTTTCAAGAGCATTTCCCTGGATGAGCAAGAGGAGCATGTCGTGAAGCTTTCGATGAGCATGCCGGGTGTGGGCAAGTTGATCGCGCTGACCATCCTGGCCGAGATCGGGGATATTGGGCGCTTTACTTCTCCCAAATCCCTGTGCAGCTGGGCCGGGCTGACACCCAAAGTGCACAGCAGTGACGCGGTGGTGCAGCACGGACATATCACCAAAGAGGGCTCGCGCTATCTGCGCACAGCCATGGTTCAAACTGCAACAGTCGCCTGCCGTGTCAGCCCCAAATGGTATGCGATTCATTCACACCTGGCATTACACTGCGGGCGTCGAGCGGCCAGGGTTGCTGTGGCAAGACGGTTATTGACAGTGATCTACTATATGTGGAAACGGGATCAACCTTATCAAGAGAACTACGGGCAAAACCAATCTGAAGCCCTGGGAGCCTGACGGTATTGCTGGTGGAGTGAGACCGCTCGGGTGATGAGGCCCCAGGGCAGACCGGATCTTATGGTGTGCCTGGTCATGAAATGACCTACTTGGATGATGCTTTCCAAGCTGAGCACGGTTAGATGCATCGGTATAAGATTGCCCATTGAATAATGGATTGATGTTCACTTATTATGAGGAGGAATATCC
>JAUYCC010000055.1 GCA_030692365.1 Pelolinea sp.
TATTCTAGGAGAAAATGCCAGCGCATTGCTGGGCGCCTTTATCGTTTCGCAGATGCAGAAGGCTGCTTTAGCCCGAGCCAGTACGTCCCGCCGCAAATCCTTCTATCTCTATCTGGACGAATTCCAGAATTACACCACCGACAACATCACGGACATCCTCTCTGAAGCCAGGAAATATGCCCTCTCATTGATCATTGCCAACCAGTACCTCACTCAGCTTTCCCCGGAAATCCGTGAAGCAGTGCTGAATACCGCCGGAACGCTTGCCTCATTCCGTATCGGGTACAACGATGCGGGTAAGTTGGCCAGGCACATCTTCCCCTCCCCTGACTTCCTGGGTTCGAGAAAAGTCACTTTCAACCTCAATGGGTCAGGGTTGCTGCCACGCTTGCGCATCCGTGAAGAAAGCACGGATGAAGGCTGGGAGGTATGCGCACAAGCACTGGCGGGACTGCAGAAACGCTGCTTCTGGATTCGCTGCCGCGCAAACCAGACGCCATCCCGATTTAAATCACTGGATATGCCCGACCCTCCGACGAGCAATGAAATGCGTACCCGAATTTCAGATCTTGTGGATACCTCCGGAATTCGCTATGCTAGGTTGAAAAAAGAAATCCGGCAGGGGGAAGAAAACAGTGGATTTACCAGGGGAGAATTTCAATCAGAACACAATCCGGAATCTGAACAGAATCCATTATGGGAACCATAGAAAAGGGAATGATGAAAAACGTATCAACTACCTCAATCATCAACCAAACGGGCTTGCACTTTCAGGCCAGGGATGCGAATGTCCTGCAGACCATTCAGGACATGGACGGAGTGATCGCTAAACGCCAGCTGAAGGCATTGTTCTGGTGTGACAAGACCAAGCGTGCTATGGAGAAACGCTTGGCCAAATTGAAAAGCTGTGCCTATATCGATTGGGCATCCCTGGAGCAGCGCCGGGTGAATCCCAACCCGGAGCCGGTCGTCTGGCTGGGTTGGAAAGGCGCGTGTTATCTGGCAGGTCTTTCAGGAATTAAGGTGGATCTACCAGAAAAGAATAATGAAAACCAGAAACGGACCCTCCAGAAGAATTTAAGGATGGGTGGTTTTTCCTGGCTGAGAGAACCGCGCTGGAGCCAGCTTTACCACGACCTGACGGTAATTGATGTGCACCTGACTTTTCAGCATTACTGCGCGCAATCCGGTTTGATCCAGCTTGAGGAATGGGTCAACGAAAGTGAATTTCGCTGCCGGATGGATGTGGTGGATGTCAAATTCACTACCAGACAGGAAAAAGTGATCACCAGGAAAAAAGGCATTTGCCCGGACGGGATGCTGGTGCTGGTGGATGAAAGACGCCGTCGGTTGAACCAGCCATTCCGCGCGCGTTTCCTGCTGGAGGTGGATATGGCCACGCATGATACTCCCAGCTTTGGCTGGGAAAAATCTCTGGCTGGTTCTGCATATATCAAGAGTAAAGCATATCGGGAACGCTTTGGAAATAATTCCGGGCGATGGCTGGTTATTACTACCAGTGATATCCGCATGAAGAACCTGATGAAACAGACGGAGAAAATGATTCACAAGGATGCCGATCTGTTTCTCTTCACCACATTCCAGGACTTCTTTTCGGGGAATGCCCTCCAGGAAAGAATCTGGAGCAAATGCGATATGGATTCAAAGGTCTCGTTGTTAGAAGAATAGGAGAAATAAAATGGAAGAATCGAATGCAGCAATTTTTCAAAATGAAAAACTTCTAAAAGCCAACGAAGTGGCAGAACTGCTGAATGTCAGCCGGGCTATGTCATACCATCTGATGCAAAGCGGCCAGATCCCGGTGGTGCGTATCAATCGCGCAGTACGGGTCAAGCCAGGTGATCTGCGTTCATTTATTGAACAGCAGCGAGTGACTTCCTGAGGTTTTTTACAGGCAAAATAGTCATGAAACTCTTGCGTGTTTTTCTCTCTTGCAGTATAAGAAGTCCCATACAAGGTGCACGGTTGCTATGGGGGAATCGGGACTTTAACAATTTGGCAGAGCGAAAAGAGTCGCCTTTCCTAAAACTCAAAGAAAGAGAGGAGTAAAGGAAATGGCGAGAAGAGGAAATAACGAAGGGTCAATTTACAAACGAAATAACAGTTCATGGAGAGCGCAAGTCTCCGTTGATGGTGAACGGCTAAGCTTCACTGCAGAAACCAGGGCAGAATGCAATGAATGGCTGCGCCGCACGATGGATCTGGTTGATCAGGGCATGACCTTCCAAACCAGAAATCTAACTTTGCAAGAATATCTGCAGGGTTGGTTTCAGGTCAAGAAAACATCGGTTAAACCCAAAACAGCCTATGACTATGAGCGCATGCTAAATAAGTACATCAACCCTCAGCTCGGCAATATTAAATTAATAGACCTTACCACCTACCAGGTCACGCGCTTTTATACAAAACTGATCGAGATGGAAAAAGGATCACCGACCGTTCATTTCGCACACAGCGTGTTACGATCCGCACTTCAGGACGCAGTCAGAAGCGGTATCATCGGGAGGAATCCAAGTGTTGGCGCATTACTTCCTAGGAGAAATCAAAAGGAAATGCAGGTGCTCACGGAAAGCCAGGTCACCCAATTCCTCATCACAGCCGAATGCTCACGGTATAAAGCACTGTACCATCTTGCCATCACTACTGGCATGCGTTATAGCGAGCTGGTCGGTTTAAGATGGAGCGACATCGATTGGGAAAAAAGTACAATCAAGGTCCAGCGCCAACTTCAATATGCTCCTCATAAGGGATTTCAATTCAGTGAACCAAAAACACGGAGTGGTATCCGTACGATCATGCTTGGTGAGACAACATTGAAGATTCTGAGAGAACACCATAAGAAATATGCTCACTTGGATAAAACCGGAGAGAATTTGGTGTTCATCAATGGCATCGGCACGATTATTTATTTCAAGCGTTTCCACAAAGATTTCAAGCGGGTACTCCGCAATGCCGGATTGCCTGATATGCGCTTCCATGATTTAAGGCATACAGCAGCAACACTGATGATTTCCAATGGCATTCCGGTTTTGATTGTGTCAAAAATCCTGGGACATTCAACGCCCAGCGTAACCATGAACATTTATGCCCATGCATCAGTTGAAATGCAATTCGAAGCTGCAAGATTGATGGAAAACTTGGTAACTCCTATCCCCTTTTCTTTGGTAAAAGAGCAAAAACAAGAGATTTCCACATAATTCTGGAAATGCAATTGCACCCAATTGCACCCACTTGCACCCGATCGAAAAAATCCTAAAAAAAGCTAAAAATTAACCCACCATATATAGGGGTAATTAAACAAAAATACCGTACAGTTACGGTATTTTGAGTGACGCACCACCGAAGCCTTTTGCGGGAGCAAAAGGCGCAGGTACCCAGCCATCGGTGACTTCAGGTCACCAGAAGGCTGGGTAGGTAGTATTTTCTTAACCAACATGCTGTATGACTTTAATACCCTGCGATTTAAAACAAAATATGACGCACCAGGGAATCGAACCCTGAACCTACTGATTAAGAGTCAGTTGCTCTGCCAATTGAGCTAGTGCGCCAAGCGTGCGGGTATTATATC
>JAUYCC010000002.1 GCA_030692365.1 Pelolinea sp.
GTCAGCCTCTTTTTTTCTCCCACTTTTGGTGAAATTTCAGGTAATTTTTTTAAAAATTAAGAAGAAATTTGCGCTAATCTTATGGTTTGCCCCCACTTTAACTACTTAATATTCTTACAATTTGACTTTTGAGACAACCTCTACATTAAATATTATTAAAAAGGACTCGTTCCTCTGAAACGAATCCCGATAATTATTAAAAAGTGTCAAAAACTGTCAAGTTTTGTCAACTAACCCATATTATGAAACCCCTTATTTCATTACAACATATACCGGGCTTGACCAGGCCAGGTGGCCGTCCTCCTGCGTCATGCGGATAAAAATGGGGTTATCGCCCTTTTTGAGATCAGCCAGCGGCAGGGTGAAGGAAAATTCATTACTTTCTTGCCGGTCGGGCAGCCGGTAGACCTTCAGCGCTTTTTCCAACCCGCCGCACTCCCACACCAGCGGCTCAAGTCCAAGCTTATCTATCTCACAGACTGCCTTGACCTGGACGGTGTCAATTTCAAGCGTACCGCCTGATGGCTTTTCAAGCGTCAGGATCAAGCCCTTGGCTGAGCCGGTGGTGAATGATTTCCATGTAAGCCGGTTATCGCCCTTGTTTTCCAGTGGCTGGTCGGGGTTCCAGAAATTAATGGGGATCGCGTCCAAAATTGTGTTGTTGCGCACCGCCAGCGACCCGTCCCACTTGGCCACCCGGTCCTGCCCGCGCACTTTTGCGCCGTTCCAGGCCACCTTGATCCGCCGGCCGAGGTCTTCCTGGCTAAATGGCCGCAAGGTTTTCACGAGCTCCAATCCGTTAAACACATCTACGCGTTCTATCGGTGCCGATCCTGAAAGACGTACATGAAGGGTGGGAGTACCGGCGCCAACTTCCACAAAACCGCCCATCATGAATAAATGCCCATCGGGTGTTTCCAGCGTCACATCCACCAGGCAGCGGGCGCCCGTGGTGGCGTAGAAATGGCGGGCGTTCAGCGCTTCAACCACGCTCTCGCGGTCAAGCTTCTCCGCCAGCACGCAGGTCAGCCCGCCGCAAGAGCCGAATTTGCTGTTGCCCGGGTAGGAAGCTCCGGGATCGGCTTTATGCCCGTCGGAATTTGCCACAAACCCCACGCGGTATCCCTGCTTGAGAGCGTCCCGCATGAGCCATTCAAACGTCCCCCAGTCAGAATGGACTTCCACCGCCAGCTCAATTTCCGGGTCGTGCATGCCCAGGTCAGCGTAACGACCGCCCACATGCGCGAAGGCGAACGCCCGCGGGCTGGTTTGTTTCCGCAGGGTTTTAAACAGTTCATCCGCGGTGATGGAGTCTTCATATTTTGACGTTTGGCCGGGCAATAATTCAGTGCTGCTGCGCGATATCTTTCCGCCTTCGGAGGCGAAGTACACATTGCGGTCGCCCCCCATCGGCGTGTTGCCGCTCCACTCATAGCCCGGGAAGGTGACAAACTTTCCCGGTTCGTAATACTCTTTCGTAACGGCATTAATTTTTTCCCAGAATTCATCCGTCACCTGAAAGTCGTTGCCTTGATGGCCGAGGATATCCAACAGGCCGTAATCCCTGCCGAAGGTGAAATAATCTTCAATGGTGTTGCTGCCGATGGTCTCGCCGGACTGGCCGTGAAAATCCGCCCAGAACTTGCGCAACGCAGGCTGAGTGGCCAAAACGTCAATCGGGTTGCTCACCGCCGAAAGGCCGGTTAAATTATCTTTGGCGGTGACAGTAAAGCAGCCGGTTTCCTTAAAACCGGGATGGTCAATTTTCAGCGGCTTTCCGGCGGCGTTACCCCACTTATCTTCCAGCCTGAGATGATAACTAAAGGGTTGGTTGGCAAGCACCTCTGAACGCGCCACGCAAACAGCGCGTGCGGGCTCTCCGGGGAGGATGCGCAACGCGGGAGATTCGGGCAGTTCTTTGAACATGTAAGTGGCAATCGGGTCAACCAAAGTTTTGAATTCAAGGCACCTGACCGGGAAGGTCGGCATCTGCCAGCCCGGCGAGCCCTTGGAGGTATCACCGAACACCACCATGATCTTTTCTCCCCGGTCCAGATACTGGTCGCGGATTTGAAGATACAGCGCCTTGTTGAACGGCCGGATGTGGCCTTTCGGATCCCAGCGCGGTTCGATGCGGCTTTTTCCGGTGGTTGAGACCGTGCAGTAATTGGGCGCGGAGGGGTTATCAAATTGCGGCGTTCCGAAGTCATTCATATGGCGGAAGGCGATCTTCACATAGCCCGCGTAATCCATCGGATGACCGGCAGAATAGGTGAATGTGATGGTTGTAAATGTACCAGCTACAACTGGTGTATTGGGGGTAACTTCAGCATGGCCGAGATCGAAGTTTGTCATTGGTTTCCTCCGGAAGGTTCTTTTTTTATGGGGTTTACAGAATCTATCAGTAAGGAAATTATATCCAATCAGCTAAAAGCAATACCTTAAAATTAGAAAGTGGGGAACACTATTAAATCAATAATGAATCAACCTACTAGAAATGGAAGGTGCCGATGGGTAAGGTAATCGAATGTCTGCTTGAAGGCCCCGCCTGGGTCAGGTACCGCTACCTGACCGACCTGCTGGACGTTCCTGAATCGGACGGCCGGGCAACTGAAGCGCGGGACGGGATGATGCATGACCCGCAGATCAGCCAGTTGGTCGGTGACATCAAAGCCTGGGAAACCACATTGCTCCAAAGGCACAACGACGCGGAGCACCCCATCCACAAGCTCTGTTTTCTGGCGGATATAGGGTTCACCATTAAGGACCCGGGTATTGAAGAAATAACCGCGCTGATCCTGAAGCTTCAGGACACGGATGGTCCTTTTCTCACCTTGTCCAATTACCCGACTCACTTTGGCGGCAGCGGAACAGATGAGTGGCTGTGGGCGCTGTGCGACGCGCCGCTGCTGATGTACGCGCTGACGAAAATGGGGCTTGCTGATGATCCGCGCGTGAAACACTCCTTTGATTATCTAGCCTCCTTGGTTCGCGAAAACGGCTGGCCATGCGCGGTTTCCTCCTCACTGGGGAAATTCAGAGGACCCGGCAAGAAGAGCGATCCCTGCCCCTATGCCACCCTGATCATGCTCAAAGCCCTGTCATCGGATGAAAGCCGAAAAAACGATCCCGCGGTTCAGACCGGCATCAACACGCTGTTATCGTTGTGGGAAAACTGCCATGCGGAACACCCCTACCTCTTCAAAATGGGCACCGATTTCCGAAAACTGAAGGCACCGTTCATCTGGTATGACATCCTGCATGTCGCGGAGATACTGTCACAATTCCCGCAAATTCACAACGACAAAAGGTTTCTCTCAATGCTGGAAGTCTTGCGAAGCAAAGCCGACCCGGATGGGCTCTTTACAAGCGAATCCATCTGGACCAAATGGAAGGGCTGGGATTTCTGCCAGAAAAAAGATCCTTCACGCTGGGTAACGCTGTGCGCCTTGCGCATTCTTAAAAGGGTAAAAGGATAACTGTCATCCTGAGGGCAAAGCCCGAAGGATCTCGTCAAATTGACAAGGTTGCCAAAATAATACGAGATTCTTACCCTTCGGGTATCCTTACCCCACGCAGAA
Source organism: Pelolinea sp. (assembly GCA_030692365.1). Taxonomy (GTDB): domain Bacteria; phylum Chloroflexota; class Anaerolineae; order Anaerolineales; family Anaerolineaceae; genus Pelolinea. The sequence goes on from JAUYCC010000002.1 coordinate 3,582, forward strand.
AACGCTCTGGGCAAGCAGGAGGCTTCGCACCGCTGCACAGTCGCGCTGCGCGCTCAGAATCATACTAATGACAAATGACCGGGTATGCTCGAAGAGCGCTTAAGGTTACCCCGCTTTCTGATCGATCTAAGGCTTGACAGCCTTTTTCTGAAGCTTGGTCATTGTCAGCAGATTGCCGCCGTAGCCATTAAACGAAAATTCCACTGAATCCATAAGCGATTTCATGAAATGCAATCCCAGCCCGCCGGGTTCACGGCAGCAAACATCGGAGGTCAGGTCGGGCTGTGCAACCGCTTCGGGATCAAATGGCTTTCCGTGGTCGCGCAGGATGACCTCAAGCCCTTCCGGGATCACGCGATAGGAGCATTCAATCTCGCCCTTGCCTTCGCCACCGTAAGCGTGGTCAATTATATTGGACGCGGCTTCATCCACTGCCAGTTCAACATCCGCGATGGATTTCTGGTCCAGGCCGGCTTGTTCAGCCGCGCGGGCGAAGAATTTCCTTATCGCGTTGAGGCTGGAAAACCGCCCGGGGAAAGCCATGGTGATCATCGCAAGCCTGTCTAATAGCTGCCGACGGCCTGTGTGGAATCGTCAAAGATTTTGAAATAGGGGATAAACCCGGCCAGGTCGAACGCGTCATGAAGGCGTTTATTCAGGCCCGTCAGAACCACTTCGCCGCGGTTAAAGCGCTTGCATTTTTTTTGGGCATTGACCAGCACCCATAGCCCCGCGCTGGAAATGAACTCCACATTGGTCATATCAAGCACCAGCTTGTAATTTCCCTCGTCGGTAACCTCATTGACCACGCTTTGAAGCTTTGGCGCTGTGGAGCTGTCAATTCTGCCGCTGGCTGCCAGCAGCACGCATCTTTTTAATTTCGAAGCAATTACATCCATTTCAACCTCCGAGGGTAAAATTCAGTGTTTTATTGGCTAAAAATTATAACACGCGGCATTTAGTAAGGCGTCAACTAATTAAATTCCCCTTACCTTGTCTTTTAAAGGCATTATGGTAAAATGCTAATCTTGCCCTTCGTTAGGGCATTTGGTATAATCGTATAGCTGTACCTTAAATTGTGTATTTAACTTGCCGACGTAGCTCAAACGTCAGAGCAACCGACTTGTAATTGGTAGGTTATGGGTTCGATTCCCATCGTCGGCTCAGTTGCAACCGAGCAAGTGGGTTCGGTCACTCGACAGAGTACCACTCACTTGCATGCCTGCAACTGGTATTTTTGGGCGGTTACCCAAGTGGCCAAAGGGGACTGACTGTAAATCAGTTGGCAGAAGCCTTCGGAGGTTCGAATCCTTCACCGCCCACTGGCTGTAAAGCCGAAAATCCGGGAAACCGGAAAAAACGGGCAAGCAAGCCCTCATAGCTCAGTTGGTAGAGCACGTTCTTGGTAAGAACGGGGTCATGGGTTCGAGTCCCATTGAGGGCTCAGGCTGTCAAATGAAATCATCTTAACATATTTAGGAGACCAAAAAAATGGCAAAGGTAGTATTTGAACGAAACAAGTCGCACATGAACGTGGGCACCATGGGACACATTGACCATGGCAAGACCACGCTGACCGCGGCCATCACCAAATTCAGCCACCTGCGTGGCATGGCGGATTTCCGCGCGTTT
>JAUYCC010000020.1 GCA_030692365.1 Pelolinea sp.
GTTGATCTCGGCTATTTTGATGGAGATTGGAGAAGAATGGGAATATGGTAAATTGTATTTGCAGATGGAGTCAGGATAATAGCTGACCAAATAATTTGGAAGGATCTGTGATCAATTTTACAGAAAAAAAGTTACATAATCGGTTTTCAAAACCGGAATATTCTTCATTTCCCTCCCCTCTTATCCTGTTGTACAATCAATAAAAAATATCACAAGGAGGGCTCTTGAAAGACCCCTGGAAAATTGCCATCCCGATGGCGGGGCTGGGAACACGCATGCGCCCGCACACATGGAGCAAACCTAAACCGCTCATTCACCTGGCCGGGCGCACGGTGCTGGATTACGTGCTCGACCAGTTCAAATCCCTGCCTCGTTTCAAGGACGCGGAATTTGTGCTCATCATGGGTCCCAACCAGGAAGATCTGGTCGCACCCCACATGCAGGCTAACCACCCGGATAAAAAGGTCCATTACTTCACCCAGACCTGCATGAAAGGCCAATCGGACGCGCTGTATCTCGCACGCGAAGCGCTCAAAGGACCCATGCTGATGGCTTTCTCGGATACTCTTATTGAGACTGACCTTTCGACATTGGACAATGAATCGCTTGACGGCGTGGCCTGGGTCAAACCAGTGCCGGATCCGCGCCGCTTTGGCGTGGCTGAGGTCGGGAAGGATAACCTGATTACACGCCTGATCGAAAAACCGAAAGACATTACCAACAACCTGGCAGTTGTCGGGTTTTACTATTTTCGCAGCGGTGAAGCGCTGATGGACGCCATCCGGATTCAGATGGAAAAGGACATTTCACTGAATGGTGAGTTTTTTCTGGTGGACGCCATCAACCAGATGATCCGCTCCGGCGCCAAACTGCGCATACAGGAAGTGGACGTATGGCTGGACGCGGGCAAGCCTGAAGCACTTCTTGAGACTAACCGCCATCTGCTCGAACACGGCGCCGCCAACAGTACGGAAGCCGCCAAAAGAAAGGGCATCACCGTCATCCCGCCGGTGTATATTCATCCTGAGGCAGAACTGCGGGATTGCGTGATCGGGCCGCATGTATCCATCGGCCGCAAAGCAATCCTGTCGCGTTCGGTCATCCAGAACTCCATCGTGGAGCAGGAAGCCGAAATTGACCAGATGGTGCTAGAAAACTCGCTTATCGGCCGCCAAGCAGGCATTAAAGGGCGCGCCGAAGCGATCAATATCGGCGATAATTCCTGGATCGAGATATAGGATGCAGGTAACTTGCAATGCTGGCTACTCCGGGTGCGACTATCCCAAAGCCTTTTTATGGCATGGTAACCACCTGGCCGTTCAACAGATTACCAAAGAGTGGCGTGAGCCGGGCACCAAGAATTATTTGGTGACAACCGATAACGGTGACTATTTCAAACTGGTTTTCTTCGAAACCTCAGGTAGTTGGAGTATCCTTGAGGTTTCAAGCTCACTCAACCCTTAAGGAGCATTACATGGCTAAATCATACTTATCCAGGCGTGTGGCAGAACTGAAACCCTCCGGAATCCGCAAGTTCTTCGATATCGCGGCTACCATGAAAGGGGTTATCTCGCTGGGCATCGGTGAACCGGATTTTGATTCCCCGCAGCCCATTATAGACGCGGGCATCCGGTCGCTGCGCGAAAGCCAGACGCACTACACCGCCAACCGCGGCATCCTGCCCCTGCGTCTCGCATTAGGTGAGCATCTGGAAAAATTATACGGTGTTTCCTACAACCCCGAAGATGAGATAGTGATGACCGTGGGTGGTTCCGAAGCGCTGGTGATGGCCTGCACGGCCGTGCTCGACCCGGGCGATGAGGTCATTTTGCCCACCCCGTGTTTTGTCTCTTACCAGGGCGTAATTAACCTGGCGGGCGGCGTGTGCGTGGAAGTGCCCAGCCGTATGGAAAACGACTTTATGCCGAATCCTGCTGAATTGGAAAAGGCGGTCACGCCCAAAACCAAAGCTATCCTGATCAACTTTCCCTGCAACCCGACTGGCGCGGTAGCAGACAGGGATACTCTGGTTGCCATCGGAAAAATTGCCGAGAAATATGACCTAATAGTTATTTCAGATGAGATTTATGACAGGCTGGTTTACGGCGTTGAACATATCTGCTTTTCCTCCCTGCCAGGCATGCGCGAACGCACTATTCTGGTCAGCGGATTCTCAAAAGATTACGCCATGACCGGCTGGCGTATCGGGTTTGCCTGCGCGCCGAGTGACCTGCTGGAAGGCATGGCACGCGTGCATCAGTACATGATCATGACCGCGCCTACCATGGCGCAGTTCGGTGCGCTGGAAGGGCTGACCTGCTGCGAGGATTTTGTGCAGAAGATGCAAAAGGAATACAACCGGCGGCGGGTATTGATTGTCGAAGGATTAAATTATATCGGCCTGCCCACCTTTGAGCCCAAGGGCGCTTTTTATGCCTTCCCCAAGGTCAGCGTGACCGGCCTGGATGACACTATCTTTGCCGACCGGTTGCTGCATGAGAAGCATGTGGCGGTTGTGCCGGGTTCAGCCTTTGGCCCTGGCGGCGAGGGCTTTGTGCGCTGCTCATATGCCACTGCCTTCGACCAGCTCGAGGAGGCTCTGGATAGAATTGATAAGTTTGTAAAGTCCTTGTAGGTTAGTTTTAACCACAGATAAATACGGATATTTAAAAGAGATGAACACAGATGTTTTAAATATTTATGTCTGATAATTTAAACCTTTCTATTGAACAAATAAATTCCATAACCGAAAAAATTATTGGTTGTGCTTTTCAGGTTAGCAATAAATTAGGTGTAGGGTTTCTTGAAAGGGTTTATGAAAACGCTCTTATTCATGAACTCACAATTGCAGGCCTAAAAGTTGAAAGGCAAATCCCATTAAAGGTTCATTATGACGGGGTTATCGTAGGGGATTATGCCGCTGATTTGCTGGTCGAAAAATGTATTCTGGTAGAATTGAAAACCGCCAGCAATTTAGAAGGTATCCACCTTGCACAATGCATGAATTACCTCAAGGCAACCGGCTTGAAAATATGTTTGCTATTGAAATTTGGGACGATCAAAGTTCAAATCAAAAGAATTATTAATCAATAAATCCGTGTTTATCTATCTTTTATCAGTGTGCATCTGTGGATAAAAATTCATACAAAGCCGACATTGGACTGGAAGTGCATGTGGAGTTGGCGACTCGCTCCAAGATGTTCTGTTCGTGTGCAGTGGTAGATACCACCACCGCCTCGCCCAACTCATCCGTCTGTGAAGTGTGCTGCGGTATGCCGGGCGTTCTGCCGGTCATCAACCGCAACGCCGTGGAATTGGCCATGAAGGCCGCCCTGTCGCTGAACTGCACTGTGGTCGAAACCAGCATCTTCGCACGCAAGAACTACTTTTATCCCGACCTGCCCAAGGGTTACCAGATTTCACAGTATGAATATCCGCTGGCAGTCAATGGATTTATTCTGATCAACACCTCCGAGGGTGAAAAATCTATCCACGTGCGCCGCGCCCACCTGGAGGAAGATACCGGCAAACTGACGCATGTCAGCAAGGACGGTGAATCCTATTCACTGGTGGACCTCAACCGCGCAGGCGTGCCGCTGCTGGAAATTGTCAGCGAACCGGATATGCACTCGGTTGAAGACGTGCGCTCCTACAGCCGCAACCTGCGCTCACTTCTCTGTTGGTTGGGTGTTTCCAGCGGTGACATGGAAAAAGGCGCCATGCGCTTTGAAGCCAACCTTTCCATGCGGCCGGAGGGCTGCGAAGAGCTGGGCACGCGCGTGGAAATCAAGAACCTGAACAGTTTCAAGGCGATGGAGCAGGCTATCCTTTACCAGATGGATATTCAACGAGAAAAACTGGATAAAGGCGAGAAGGTCAAACAACAGACTTTAGGCTGGAGCGAGAACCAGGGGAAAACAGTTGCACAGCGCAGCAAGGAAGACGCCAACGACTACCGTTATTTTCCTGAACCCGACCTGCCGCCCCTTGTGGTGGAGAGTTCCTGGCTGGAAGCAGTAAAGGCTTCAATGCCTGAACTGCCGGATGCCCGCCGGGTGCGCTATCGGGATTCCTATGGTTTGAATGGCGAAGATATTGAACGTCTGTTGGAAGATAAACCCGTCAGCGATTTTTTTGAAGCCTGCCTGGCCGCCGCGCCAAAGCTCGCGCCCAAACGCATTGCCAACTGGCTTCTGACAGACCTGTTCGCGTGGCTCAACCAGAATGGTAAAGCGTTTTCTGATATGGGGCTTTCACCTGAAGCGTTCGTACGACTTGTGGCTGTGGTTGACAACAGCACCATCAATCAGAACACCGGTAAAGAGGTGTTGGCGGAGATGCTGGCAACAGGTAAAACCGCGGACGCCATCATCGAGGAAAAAGGGCTGAAACAGGTATCCGACGGGAATTTGATCATCACACTTGTAGCCAAATCCCTCGAGAATAACCTGGTTGAGGTGCAGTCTTATTTGGCCGGCAAGGAAACGGTGGCCAACTGGCTCTTCGGTCAGGTGATGCGCGCCGCTCAGGGCAAGGCCAACCCGCAGGTGGTTAAGGAAGAGCTGAAAAGACAGCTCGAAAACTTAAAGAAATAGCAATATTTCTCAAGCCATAAACCGCCGGCTTTCTCGCCCACGGGATCGTGAAGATAAAATCCGGGCAGTATCCCCGCCGGTAAGATCATCTACCGGATCTAGGCGGCGTACTTGACGCTCGTATCGCGCAGCGGGCCGAATCGTGCTTCCTCCTGCATCTCTCCTCGACCGTCTTGTATAACCACCAACAGTATCACTATTGCAAATTTTGGTATGAAATTCAGGCAACACTTGAGTAAATTTGCCAAGTTAAGGACATTTATCATATTGACGCCGCCCCTGTTCTCCTTAAACTATGAATTACATTAATATTTTTGTACGGTTGGAAGCATTTTTCTTTCATTATTCATTCAGGGGCTTTCGTACAAGAAAATTATCCATCAGGAGAGTGATCCATGAACGCAGCAACAACCAACGCCTTTCAGACGGCGCAGCAGCAATTTGACCAGGTAGCCTACCAGCTTAAGTTGGATGAGCAAGTGCGTGAATACCTGCGCTGGCCGCTGCGCGAATTCCATTTCCGTATCCCGGTGCGCATGGATAATGGCCAAATCAGGGTGTTTAACGGCTTTCGGGTGCAGCACAACGACGCCATCGGCCCGTGCAAGGGCGGCATCCGCTTCCACCCGGCCGAAACGGTGGATACCGTGCGCGCGCTGGCAACCTGGAGGACCTGGAAATGCGCCGTGGCGGATATTCCGCTGGGTGGCGGAAAGGGCGGCGTTATCGTTGACCCGGCCACCCTGACTGTTAGCGAAAAAGAGCGCCTGTGCCGCGGCTACATTCAGGCGGTTTGGCGCGATATCGGCCCGCGGCAGGATGTGCCCGCCCCGGATGTGGGTACCACCCCACAGATGATGGGCTGGATGATGGATGAGTATTCCAAACTGGCCGGCCAATATACCCCCGGCGTGATCACCGGCAAACCTGTCGGAGGCGGTGGTTCGCTCGGCCGCACCGAAGCCACCGGCTATGGCGTAGTTTATCACTGCGCAAAGCCATGAAAAAACTGGGGATTGACCCGACCAAATGCACCGCCGCGCTGCAGGGTTACGGCAACGTATCCCAATACGCGGCCATCGGTTTCAAAGAAATCCTCGGCGGTAAAGTGCTGGCTGTCTCTTACTGGGATCGAAACGACCGCAAGAGCTACACCATCAGCCAAGACAAAGGCATTGACCCGTGCTACCTGCAGGGCATCACTGACCAGTACGGCGCGATTGACAAAGATAAAGCCAAAGAAGCCGGCTATGCCATTGAAGACGGCGGGGCATGGCTTGGCAAGGACGTGGATGTGCTTATCCCGGCCGCCATCGAAGGGCAGATCAACGCCGAGACAGTGGAAATGATCTCGCCCAAGGTGCGTATTGTGGCCGAAGGCGCCAACGGCCCCACCACGCTGGAAGCGGATGAGCAGCTCAAAAAGCGCGGCATTTTCCTGATCCCCGATTTTCTGTGCAACTCCGGCGGGGTAACCGTCTCATACTTTGAAAGCGTCCAGAATGATATGAATTACTACTGGGGGCGCGATGAGGTGCTGAGCCGGTTGGATGAGAAGATGACCAACGCATTCCAGAGTGTGTATGACCTGCATGAGAAAGAAGGCGTATTCATGCGCGACGCGGCCTATATGGTGGCTATCAACCGGGTGGTAAAAGCCATGCAGCTGCGCGGCTGGATATAAATAGACCGACTTACGTTAAAGCGGAACTGATTGTTTAATCAGTTCCGCTTTTTTTGTTTTACAATATACTTTAAAGATGTTCTAATCTCATATAGAATACCTTATGAATCATTATTAATGTAACAAGGGAGGGACCCGACCATGAAGCTTACCGTTTCTCAAGCCCAACTCGCCCACGGACTGGGGCTAGTATCCAGAGCTGTGTCGCCGCGCAGCACACTGCCCGTGCTTGGCAATATCCTCATCGCCACCGACGAAGGCCGCCTGCGGCTTTCAGCGACTAATCTGGAGCTCGGCATCACCTGCTGGATTGGCGCGCAGATCGAGGAAGAGGGCAGCGTCACCATCCCTGCCCGCATTTTCGGCGACCTGATCACCACGCTTCCGGGCGACAAGGTCAACCTGGCGTTAACCACACGCACTCAGACGCTCAACATCCGCAGCGGTACCTCCAACTTCGATATCAAAGGCATCGAGGCCAGCGAATTTCCGCCCATGCCTGTCCCCGACCTCTCCACTGGTGTAGAACTGAATGTGGCCGATTTTAAGGAGATGATCCAACAGGTCAGTTTCGCCGCCTCGACGGATGAAGCGCGACCGGTGCTGCAGGGTGTGCAGCTCGAGATCAATGAAAACCAGATCTCGCTGGCCGCCACCGACGGCTTCCGCATTTCCGTGCGCAGCGCTGAGCTTTCCAGCGCGGTTGCGAACCCCGTTAAGGTCATCATCCCCGCCCACTCGCTGAGCGAACTGGCGCGTATCGCGGTCAACGGCAGCGAAACCGTCACCATGGTTGTCCCGCCCGACCGCGGCCAAGCGATTTTCCACCTCAAGGATGCTGAATTGGTTACCCAATTAATTGAAGGTAATTTCCCGGATTATCGCGCCATCATCCCGCGCAGTTTCAAAACTCGCACGGTTATTTCCACCGCGGAATTCCTAAAAGCCTGCCGACAGGCCGAGATCATCGCGCGCGAAGGTAATTACGTCATCCGCCTCAAGATGCAGCCGCAGGAAGGCGGTCCCGGCGCTTTGGAATTCACCACGCAGTCCGAAGAGACGGGTTCCGGCGAAGTGGTGGTGGACGCCAATATTGAAGGTCCCGAGCTGTTGATCGCTTTTAATGTACGCTTCCTGAGCGAAGTGCTGGAGGTGATCGGTTCACCCAACACAATTCTGGAGACTAACCAGAATAACACCCCCGGCCTTATCTCGCCTGTGGGAGATGAAACCTACAAGCATGTGATCATGCCGATGCATTTGGGATAATTGTATATACAATTAATAAGAATAAGTTAGGATAATTAATTTTTACCGGCGCGCTGAATCTTTTGCATCCAGGCTTCATTGAAGCGCATTCTACGCGCCGCATATTTATTAATAAAAAGGCTATGACCGATGCAGTCATTCTCAAATTCTGCTGACCGCCTGATGAGCATCTCGCTCGCGCTGGGGCAATACCCCATTCTGTGCGGTCGCATCCGTAGCCGTATGCGTGATGAGCTTTACAAACGCGGGGTGGCGGACAGGCAGGAATTTGAAGCCCAGGTGCGCAAACATGCCATCCAGTCACAGGAGCGAGAAGGGTTGCGTAACCCGGTGGGCGAAGAGCCCACAGAAATATGGGAAGAACGCCACGCGCGTGTACGCGACCAACTCACCGATCTGACCTTCAGCCAGCACTTGTCCTTTGACCTGTTCCAGAACCTGGTCACAGAAATCCTGAACGAACGCGGCGTGGATCGCACTGATCCCAACCTGACCTTCAATCCGGAACAGGCGCCGCAGGAACTTATTTTTGAGCATGCCTGGTCCATTCTGCGCTTGCCTCCAAAGGAGCGCGCCAAATATGAACATCACCTGGAAGAATCGCTGGTAGTGCTCATCCGCACCATGATCAGCGACCAGCTGCCCTACGTGAATATCGCCAAGCGCTGGTTCACCATCCCCGACCTGGCGGAAATCCGCAAGCATAAGATCGGCGCCGGGCGCATTGGCGGTAAAGCCGCGGGCATGCTGCTGGCTTACCGCATCCTAAGTAATGAATTGCCCGAAGAGCTTCAGGCCAGCCTTAAGAAACCAGAGTATTACTTCATCGGTTCTAACGAGATGTACTCCTTCTTTGCCATGAACGATCTTGAGAGCTGGAACGACCAAAAGTACAAGAGCGAGGACGAGATGCGGGCGGATTACCCGCGAATTCTCCGAGAATTTCTGGCGGGCGAGTTCCCGAGCGACATCCGTGAAAAACTTGAAAATATTCTTCGCGACGTGGGTAAAAAACCGCTCATCGTGCGTTCCTCCAGCCTTCTGGAAGACAGTTTTGGTACATCATTTGCGGGAAAGTATGAAAGCATTTTTGTGCCCAACCAGGGCACTGAAAAAGAGAACCTGAAAACGCTGTTAAATGCCATCGCGCGCGTTTACGCGTCCACCATAAATCCTGACGCGCTGCTCTATCGCCGTACCAAGGGATTGCAGGACTATGACGAAAGAATGGCCATTCTGATTATGGTTGTGGAGGGCGAACAGTTCAAGAACTATTACCTGCCGGATGCAGCCGGTGTTGCTTTCAGCCGTAATCTGTACCGTTGGGCGCCTCAGATTCGCCGCGAGGACGGATTCGTGCGCCTGGTATGGGGGTTGGGTACTCGCGCGGTGGATCGCGTGGGAAATGATTACCCGCGCCTGGTTGCACTCAGCCATCCGTTGCTGCGCCCTACACCTGACCAGCGCACCATGGAACGCTGCTCGCAGCAATTTGTGGATGTCATTGACCTTGAAGAAAACGCTTTTATGACTCTTCCGGTGCACGACGTGCTGGACGCCGATTATCCCGCCCTGCGCTATATTGCTCAGATCAGCGATGAAGGTTATTTCTCCTCGCTGCGATCTCGTTTGATGGAAAAAGACCGTGAGAAACTGGTCCTCACCTTTGAGGACCTGCTGCGCAGTTCTGATTTTGCAGGGCGCATGCGCCAGATCCTGACCACACTGGAGCGCTGTTACCAGTGCCCGGTGGATGTGGAATTTACCCTGAACATCCAGGATGGATCAGAAGGTAAACCGGGCTTGCGCTTCACGCTGTTGCAGTGCCGTCCGCAGAGCCGCCTGGCGGAAGGCAAAGAGGTGGATATCCCCGGCCATCTGCTCGAGAGAGATGTTCTGCTGCAGACGCGCTTTATGGTGCCGCAGGGTGTAATTGACGATATTGACACGGTGGTGTTTGTGCCGCCAGCCGCGTACTTTAGTTTGCAGATGGCTGAACGCTTTGAACTGTCGCGCGCCATTGGAAAACTGAACGGCGCGCTGAAAGGCAGCCAATTCATTTTCGTCGGTCCAGGCCGCTGGGGCAGCACCAACGCGGACCTCGGCATCCCGATCGGTTACAGTGACATTTTTAATGCTCGCGCTTTGGTAGAACTTTCTGGTAAATCGATCGGTCCTGCCCCGGAACCTTCGCTGGGAACCCATTTCTTCCAGGACCTTCTCGAAGCGCAGATTTATCCCCTGGCGATCATGCTGGATGATCCACAGAGTGTGCTGCTGCCTTCCTTTTTCTACCACGCGCCTAACAGCCTGGAGGAATTTATTCCCGCCGATGAAACCACCAAAGAGCGCCTGAGGGTCATCCGCATCAATAATTACCGCAAAGACCACAGCCTGCGTCTGGTAATGGACGAGGAACACAGCATGGCAGTCGGTTATTTAACACCAAAACCAACTTAGACCAATAAAAAACCGCTGAAAAGCGGTTTTTTCTTCTCTAACTCTTGCCTGTCAGCAGCGCGCCACGGTTGAAAGTTTTGACGGCAAAGTACCCAAGTACCAGCGCGATGAGCCAGAAAACCGCGCCCATGATCATTTCAACACCTACGCTCAGGTAGAGCACCCCGCTCATTTGGCTAGCGAAAAGCAACACAACTAGCAGCACCACTGACGAGCTGGTCTGGTAAGCTCCCAGGAAGTTGTGCACGCGTGCCGAGATAATGACCGTCAACGCGATGCTCATAACCACCAGCGCAGGTGTTATCCAGAAGATCAAAGGCCACCAGGTAGGCAGCGGGAACCAGATGCGCTGGAAAAAGCGGTAAGGCGCGAGGTTCAGGATAAGGGTGTACACCGCAAATCCTATCCAGGTTACCAGGATGGAAGGCACTGCCGCGGCAGCCCCCTTGCCCAAAAGCAGGTCCGCGTCAGACGCGGGGGTATAGAGCAGCGATTCAATTGTCTTGCGCTCCCTTTCCCCCGCGAAAGACTCCGCCGCGATGGTGGTTGCATACATCAGGGGCAAAATAAGGAACATGGGCGCCAGCATAAACCCAAGCATAATGACGATCATGGATTCCATCGGTTTATTGAAATCAATATAACGCGCCAGGGTTTCGGGCATGCGCTCAACGAAGAATTGAATGTCCGCATCCGAATTCATCACATCCTGAGGGGTTACATTGAGATTGGGGATGAGCAATGTAAACACCAGGGGCATGATGACCACAAAAATTATCGGAATGATTATCATTGGCACCCAGGCATATTTGTTCTGGCGTACCTCAATCCAGTCTTTCTTTGCGATAGTAAGAACATTTTTCCATTTCATGGCTACATCTCCTCGCCAGCGTGCTGCAGGCGCAGATAAATATCTTCCAATGTGGCACGGCGCGGCTCAACAGCCTTGATTGCCGCTCCGGCATTTACGAGCGCACTCACCATGGCCGGGATGCGATCTTCGCTGTCCACGCTCAGGGTCACTTCCCCATCGGATAAGGCTTTAACCTCATTCGCGCCCGGCAATTGGGATAATAGCTTCACCAGAGTTTCATCCGCTTTCCCGACCAGGTGGAAATACACCTGAAGCATAGGGAACACCTGTGAACGCAGCTCATCCAGTGTGCCGGCAGCCGCCACGCGGCCGTTCTTCATAATTGCCACCCGGTCGCACAATTTTTCGGCTTCAAGCAGGCGGTGAGTGCACAGAATCACTGTGCGGTTGTCGTGCCCGCTGATCTCCAGGATCAGGTCCTGCACCTGTTTGGCTGCTTCCGGGTCCAGGTCAGAGGTGGGCTCATCCAGGAACAGCAGCTCGGGGTCATGCAGCAATGCGCGGGCCAGCGCCAGGCGCTGTTTCATGCCTTTGCTAAAAGTTTCCACGCGATCCTGGGACCGCTGCTGTAAATTGAAAACCTCAAGCAGCCGGTTGCTTCGTTCTTCAACTTCAGACCTGGATAAATCTGATAATGAGCCAAAAAAGGTAAGATTCTGGCGGGCTGTCAGGCGCTCGTAAAGCGCGGGCGTCTCGGTCAGCACACCAGTGCGGGCGCGGATCTGCGCGCCGTCCTGGCGCGGATCAAACCCTAAAACGTTTATTGCGCCGCTTTCCGGGGTCAAAAGTCCGTTTAAGACACGGATAGAGGTGGTTTTTCCCGCACCGTTAGGACCCAGCAACGCCACAACCTCCCCGCGGTTGACGTTCAGGCTGAAATCTTTCAGCGCGTGAACGCTGTTATATTTAAATGACACATGCTTACAACCGATCACTTCAGACATATGAGAACTCCTTGGTGGGATTGAAAGATGAATTCCGTCAATCATAACCTACTGACATACGCACAGTAAAGCCAAAGGTTTCACGTGAAACAATCTAACAAGGTCAATTCAATGTTTCATGTGAAACATTTTCATGCCTGATTCTATGACAACTTTAATAAACTTGTAAAATTCCTTGGTGGTAGAATTGAAACGCATTACGAGAAATTTCTGGAGGTGTTTAATGGCAGGTGAAACAGGTTCTTTTACTGTTAAAAAAGGATTAGCTCAGATGCTTAAAGGCGGCGTGATTATGGATGTGGTCACCCCCGAGCACGCGCGTATCGCGGAAGACGCGGGCGCGGCGGCGGTCATGGCGCTGGAACGGGTGCCCGCGGATATCCGCTCGCAGGGCGGTGTGGCGCGCATGAGCGACCCCGAACTGATCCTCAAAATCATGGAAACGGTCTCCATTCCGGTAATGGCCAAGGCGCGCATCGGGCATTTTGTCGAAGCGCAGATCCTGGAATCATTGGGCGTGGATTATATTGATGAATCCGAAGTTCTGACCCCCGCGGATGAAGAGCACCATATCAACAAACACGCTTTCAAGGTGCCATTTATATGCGGCGCCCGTAACCTGGGCGAAGCGCTGCGACGTGTGGGCGAAGGCGCGGCCATGATCCGCACTAAGGGTGAGGCCGGCACAGGTGATGTCGTTGAGGCTGTGCGCCACGCTCGGTGTGTGCTGGGTCAGATCCGTCATCTGATGAATCTTCCTGAAGAGGAATTGATGGCTTATGCCAAAGAACTCGGCGCCCCGTATGAACTGCTGTTGGAAACCAGGCAGCTCGGTAAACTACAGGTGGTCAATTTCGCTGCCGGTGGTGTGGCCACCCCCGCGGATGCCGCTTTGATGATGCAGCTTGGAGTGGACGGCGTTTTCGTGGGTTCTGGCATTTTTAAATCCAGTGATCCCGCTAAACGCGCGGATGCGATAGTGAAAGCTGTCACGCACTACAACGACCCCAAGATCCTGGCTGAGATCAGCCGCAACCTGGGCGAGCCCATGCTCGGACGTTCGGTGAACAGTATCCCCGAAGGGGAACTGATCGCCGGCAGAGGCTGGTAAATTTGAAAATAGGGGTGCTTGCCCTTCAGGGCGATTTCCTCGAGCATCAGCAGGCTCTCGACCGCCTGGTAGTTGAATCTTGCCAGGTGCGGAATGCAGCTGAACTGGCCGGCCTGAACGGGCTGATCATTCCCGGCGGCGAGTCCACAGTTATTGGCAAACTGGCGCAGGATTTCGCGCTGCTTGAACCCTTACGGACGTTCGCAAAACAACACGCGGTGTGGGGCACCTGCGCCGGCAGCATTTTTCTTTCAAAAGACGTGCGCCGCGAACAGCCCTTGCTGGGGATGATGGATATCACGGTAGAGCGTAACGCGTTTGGCCGCCAGGTGGACAGCTTTGAGATCGATTTGGATATCCCGGTTTTAAGAACACCAACGGGTGAAAACCCGCCCTTCCATGCCATTTTTATCCGCGCACCCCTGATTGAGTCGGTGGGGAGCGGTGTTGAAATTCTATCCGCCTTGCCCGACGGCCGCGTTGTGGCTGCCAGGCAGGGGCATTGGCTGGCAACCGCTTTCCACCCCGAATTGACCGATGATGACCGCCTGCACCGCTATTTTCTGGAGATGGTCCAATAATTACCACCACTGTTACTCCCCTCCATTTACTGACACTGTACCGCCATCGCAACGAAGTTCTGTGGACTAACACAGAGCTTTTTCTCATGCGCGGCTTTCAACAAATCATCACCAGCGTGGGTATAGAGTCGATGGTAGGCAGCAGGGAGTGGTTCAGCCAGGCGTTGGCGCCCAATAATTTACAGGTGTCCGCGTTTGGGCAGGTTGTGCTTGAAAACCAGGGCGCGCGGCTGAACTGGCTGCTTCCGCTGGGCTTTACCGAAAGCGACCCCCTGCCGGAGCTGCTGGACAACCTGGCCATGGAAGCCGGGCTGCGCGGCGCCAAATTTATCACCGCATCCGCGCGGGTGGATGACTGCCTGTTTGAGACCCTGCGGCGCGCCGGCTACTGCCTGTTCGGTTGGCAGTCCATCTGGGAACTTCCTCGTTTCATCCATAATTCCACCGAATCTACGCAAACTTCCTGGGTTAAACCTGATCCAGTGGACGCAATTGAACTTACCTTGCTTCAACGCAAACTCCTTTCACCTGCCACTCAATCGGTAACCGCTTTTGCTACCCAGGTTTTGCCTGATTTTGCCCTGAGAATTGACGGCGCTTTGAAAGGATATGCCAGGGTGAGTTGTTTCAATAATAAGGTTCTGATCTCTCCGGTTTTTATGAAAACATCAGACAATCTTGAATATATTCTGGCTGCGTTGGCAGTTGAATATTTTTCCACTGCGGAGGTAATTTATCTTCTTCAAACAGCCGACTCGGGCTGGTTAACCGGTGATTTGGAAAAAATTGCATCGCGCCTGACACCCAGGGAAGAACTCCTGGTTAAGCATTTTGCGGCCATGCAGAAATTGCCTGCAGCGGAATTGAACCACAGCACCAACGGGCATCGCGCAGATACCGCAACTCCCATGATGCCGTCCGTCAAGCGTGAGGATAATATATAATAGAAATTTCAGGCCGGATCGGCCGAAGAGGTTTTTTTAGAGAATGACGCAACGTCGAATTACAGATGATTTATCCGCTCTGTTTGCGGTTTTACCCACAAAATATATATCTGCCATCCGTGATAACAACAACGTGGATGACCTGCTCGAGATTATCATGGACCTCGGCCGACTGCCTATGGCGCGCTTTGTGGACCGTGAGATTGAGATTTGTGACCAGGAAGTAACGCGTGAAGAGATAGATGAGGTGGTCGCCCATATCGGCGATTTTGATGCTGACAACCGTGCGGGCATTGAACGAACCTTGCATCGTATTTCTGCTATACGCAATAAACATGGCGCCGAGATCGGCCTCACCTGCCGGGTAGGGCGAGCGGTTTACGGCACTATAGATATCATCGAGGACCTGGTGCTTTCAGGTAAGAGTATCCTGCTGCTCGGCAGGCCGGGCATCGGCAAAACCACCATGCTGCGCGAAGCCGCCCGCATTCTGGCAGAAAAGACGCGCGTGGTGATTGTGGATACTTCCAACGAAATCGGCGGCGATGGCGACGTGCCACACCCCGCGGTTGGGCGCGCCCGCCGCATGCAGGTATCGCAGCCTTCCCTGCAGCATGAGGTGATGATCGAGGCGGTTGAGAACCACAACCCCGAGGTGATCGTGATTGACGAGATCGGGCGAGAACTGGAAGCCGCCGCAGCCCGCACCATCGCGGAACGCGGTGTGCAGCTGGTGGCTACCGCCCACGGGCGCACGCTGGAAAACCTGTTGCTTAATCCCACCCTGTCCGATCTGGTGGGCGGTATTGAATCGGTCACTCTTTCCGATGAAGAAGCCCGCCGGCGCGGCACCCAGAAAACGGTGCTTGAACGCCGTGCACCGCCGACCTTTGACGTGCTGATCGAACTCCAGGAACGCGACCGGCTGGCAGTGCATGAAGATGTGGCTGCTTCTGTTGACAACATGCTGCGTGGTTTCGCGCTGCAACCCGAGCTCCGCTACCGCGATGAGAATGACGAAATTCGCATCGAAAAGCCCGAACGCCGCAATGTGGCAAGTCCGGTTGGCTCTCAGGGACTGCGGCGATCCTTCCCCAACGGCTTTGCCAACAGCAAAGAAACCGGGCGCAAGAATGCTGAAAGCAATCCTTTCCCCCTCGAAGAGACATCATCCGAGCCGCCTTTGTCTCTCAAGCCCGTGACCATTTACGCCTATGGCGTTGCCCGCAACCGCCTTGAACAGGCCGCCCGCAGGCTGGGCGTGCCCACCAAAATAGCACGCGACCTGAACCAGGCAGATATGCTTATTACTTTAAAGTCATATTACCGCAAACGCCAGCAGCCTATTCTGAACGCTGAAGAACGCGGCATCCCAATTATCGTACTGCGCTCAAATTCAGTCATCCAGATTGAACAGTCGTTGGCTGAAATCTACAACTTGTCCGAGGCGCCCGGCAAGAACGCGGACATGGAAGAGGCCAGCGCCCAAACTCAGGCCGCCATTGAGGCTGTGCGCAACGGTCAGCGCTGGGTGGATCTGCCGCCAACGTCACCGCGCGTGCGCCGTATGCAGCATGAAATTATCCGCGAAGCGGAGCTGGTCTCACATTCCTACGGCAAAGAACCCGGCCGGCGTGTCAGAGTGTTCAGGGAGTAACGCATGTTCATAACGCTTGAAGGTCCTGACGGCAGCGGCAAGACGAAACAGATACAACCCCTGGCTAATTTTCTAAAGGAAAATGGATTTACCGTTTTTACAGCCCGCGAACCGGGCGGTACATCCATTGGCGACCAGGTACGCACCATCCTGATGAACCTGGAAAATACCAGCATGCGCCAACGAACCGAAACTCTGCTTTTTTGCGCGGCTCGCGCGCAATTGGTTGAAGAAGTTATCCGTCCGCACCTTGACCGTGGCGAAGTGGTGCTGCTCGACCGTTACGCGGATTCCACCATGGCTTACCAGGGATACGGCCACCAGAACGACCTGACGCTCATTAGAAACCTGCTGGACTTTGCCACCGGCGGGCTAAAACCCGACCTGACTTTGCTGCTGGATTTGGACCCTGAAGTCGGCCTGCGTCGCCGCCAGGTTGGGGGCGATGAATGGAACCGCCTGGACGCTTACCAGCTCCAGTACCACCAACGGGTGCGCCATGGATATCTGCAAATGGCTGCCGCCGAGCCCGCTCGCTGGCGCGTGGTTGATGCCAGTCAGCCGCCGGATATGGTACAATCCAGAATCCAAGGGGTATTATTATTATATTTATCTAATTTATCCTAATAAGAACCGGAAAGGTAAATTCCATGAAAAAAATACTTCTACCCGCTGTGCTGATCCTCGCGATCCTCCTCTCGGCCTGCAATGCCGCGAGTAAACCTGCAGAAGCCACGGCAGTACCGACAACCACTCCGACCGAAGTGGCAACCAGCGGCGGCGATCAAACTGCCAGCGGCGCTGCAATCACCAGCGACGCTAATCCTTGTGTTCCCTACAACCTGCTCAGCCAATCCTTGACAACTCCCTTTCCGGGGCTGCCTGAAGTGACCGATGCGGATTACATTGTTGGACCCAAAGATGCCTCCATCACCTTTATGGTTTACAGCGAACCGCAGTGCCCATACTGCGCCCAATTTGATCCCCTTATCGAAAGTTTTACAGCCCTTTACCCGAACGATGTGCGCTTTGTCTTCCGCCTGCGCCCGTTCCCTGAATCCTTCCACGATAAATCCATCCTTGCTTCCCAGGCCATGGTCGCGGCAGGCTTGCAGGGCAAGTTTGATGAATTCAGAATTTGGATCTTCTTACATCAAAACAAGAATCCCAATAATCCGGCTGTAGCCGACCTGCCCGATACCGAATTTTGGGCTGGCCTAGCACCTGCTGACCTGGATGAATGGCTGAAGGAGCGTATTCCGGAATTAGGCATTGAACCTGATCAATTCCTGAAAGATATGTTCAGCGATGCAGTGGTTAAAGAAGTTCAGGATGCTAAAGCCAGCGCGGATGCCATTGGCATCAGCGGTACACCCACCCTGTTCATCAATGGCTACCAGTGGTCTGAAAACCAGCGCGGCAACGAGATTTTCTCCATTTACACCAAACTGCTTCTCAACCGGGATAAAGAATACGCGGCCTGCCCGGCGATTACGGTTGACAATTCCAAATCTTATTCCGCCACCATCACTACCACCAAGGGTGATATCGTGGTGGACCTGTTTGCAGATAAAGCCCCCAACGCAGTGAACAGCTTCATTTTCCTCGCCCGCGAAGGCTGGTATAACAACCTGCCCATCATCAGCACTGACCAGTTCGTGCTTTCCGGCGATCCAACCGATACCGGTTACGGCGGACCTGGATATGCCTACAAAGATGAAATTGACAGCACCCTCAATTTTAATGAACCGGGGACGTTGGCCATCTTTGGGGTTGGTGCCGGTTTGAACGGCAGTACCTTCTTCATCAACAAGATCGCGCTGACCGGCCAGGAAGGGCGCACCATTTTTGGCAAGGTGACCTCTGGTCTGGATGTGCTCAATAAACTGGAATTGCGTGACAACATTTTTAATCCCGCGTTGGATACGGTGCTCAGCGTCACCATCACTGAAAAATAATGCCTTCTGAAAGTAAAAAACTGCCCGGTGCTCTGCTGCTTGTGCTCAGCGCGCTGGGCTTTTTAATTGGCATGCTGGCTGCCGCGGGTGTTATCTTCAGCCTGGTCAGACTTCCGGATTCCGCGTCTTCACCCGCTGACCTGTTGCCGGTTGCTTCCGCTGGTGCGCTGGCGCTTCTCACTGGAATGCTGCATCTGCCAGCCCTGGTTATTACGCTTAAGTCATTGCGCGGTAAAGCCACACCGATCAACCAGCCCGCCTTGTTCAAGGCAGCTTCACTGGCCGGCCTTGGCTGGCTGATCATTATGGTTGCCGGGGTTTTTGCAATCCGCGCGCAGGCTGCCTGGTATATATTTGTGCCGCTCACCCTGCTGGCGGTTGCTATTCCGGTCTGGTGGCTGGTGGAGTTCAGCCGGCGCGGGTTGCCGCGCTCCACCGCCTTGCGCGAGTGGGGCACACTGACCATCGGCTTGTCCGCCGCGCCGCTGCTCATCATGCTCATTGAAATATTCCTGGTCGTGGTTATTGCCCTGGGGGTTTTAGTAGTGCTCAGCGGCCAGCCAGATATCATGGAACAGCTTTCCCAGGTAACGCAGAACTTTGACCTTTTTCAGGGTGGGATTGACCAGCTTGAGCAATTGATGATGGAAATGGCGCGCAATCCGGTGGTTGCCTCCGCGCTTTTCCTGATGGTCGGGGTGCTCGCGCCTTTCGTGGAGGAACTCTTTAAACCCATGGCGCTCTGGTTCCTGCTCAAGCGCCCATTAAAGGAATATGAAGGGTATTCATTAGGCCTCATCAGCGGCGGCGCGTTTGCCCTGCTCGAAAGCGCGGGTCTGGTCAGCCAGATAGGACCTGGAACCTGGGTGCAGGCGGTCGCCCTGCGCGCAGGCACAGGCCTGCTGCACATCGGGCTGAGCGGGCTGGTGGGGTATGGGCTGGTGTCATCTTGGAACCAGAAACAATTTGGCCACGCGCTGCTTTACCTCCTTGGCGCAGCCGGGCTGCACGGCGCCTGGAACTCACTGGCGCTGCTCATCGGCTTTTCCGCTTCCAGCATACCCGCTGCCAGCGCGGCAGAATTCCAGCCGACACCCGGAAGCATTCTTTCGGTGGTGGGTATGGTCGTGGTGTTTGGGGCACTGTTGTTCATCGTCCTGCGCATCAATAAAAAGCTGCGCCAGCCCCTGGAAAACCTTCCCCACAACCCGGCATCCCCGGCGTCACCATCTTCAGTGGAATAACCAAAAGCGTTTCAACGGGGTTAATCAGTCATATAATCCTAAGAAACGGTAATTATTCATGAAACGAGAAACCCTGCAGCGCGTGGTGCGCTTTCTAATAAAATACCTGACCCATACAGAATTTATCAACCTGGAAAATATACCGGCTGAAGGGGCGGTTATTTTGGCGATTAACCACCTGAGCCATATAGATCCGCCGGTGCTGTTTGTCAACCCGCGCCGCCCGGATATCACCGCCCTGGTGACCACCAAGTACCAGGAAAAGCCGTTAATCAAATGGTTCACCAATGTCGCTGAAGGTATCTGGATCAACCGCGACATCGCCGATTTTTCCGCCATCCGTAAAGCTTCGGAAGAGCTGGCCAAAGGCCGGGCGCTGGGTATTGCCCCTGAAGGCACACGCAGCATGACCGGCCAAATGCAGGATGGCAAACCCGGCACCATCATGCTAGCGCTCAAGACCGGTACGCCCATCGTGCCTGTGGCCCTCACCGGCACTGAGGATGCCCTGAAAAAATTGGCACACTTCCGCCGCCCGCACATTACCGTCACCTTCGGCGAGCCCTTCACCCTGCCCGAATTCCACCCGCATCACCGCTCCGAGGAATTACATCGCTGGACCGAAATTCTGATGCGCAAGATTGCCGTGATGCTCCCCGAAGAGTACCGCGGGGTTTATTCCTGATTTCATTCATATATACTTAACCCATGCCTTTACTTTGGCTGGGTTTGTGCGTCATCGCCGGCATTTTTATTTCTGCCAATGTCCAGGCAGCGTGGTATCTCTGGGCAATCCCTTTCTTTTCAGGTCTTCTGATTTCAATTCCGGAATATCTTTTTTTAAGGAATTACCAACACCCGTTATTATCCAAAAAACTGTTCAGTGTCCCGTTCAGCCTGCTTCTGGCGGCCTTCGCGCTGGGCGGATGGCGTTTTCAGTCAGCGCTTCCGAACCCCACACCTGATGACCTGGCAAATTACCAGCCGGTTGAGAATGCCGTGGTTACAGGTACGGTCATCTCTTTTCCGGAACTTTCATCTAATTCATCCTCGGCAATTATCAAGGCGGAAATACTTTCGTTTCAGGGACAGGAAAGAACGGTCAACGGTAAGCTGGAATTACGCCTGCCAGGGGGTTTTCACCTTGCTTATGGTTACAGGCTGAGGTTAGAGGGATCTTTAAAATCAACCCTGGGTAAAGATGAACTCCCAAATACTTCATATCTTGCCCGCAGGGGAATTCTCACCCGTATGGCATATCCGCAAATAGAAACATTAGGCTATGGATTTGGTAATCCATTGATGGCATTTATTTATCGCGCGAGGGAAGAAGCGTATGCCTTTATTGAAAGCCAGATGCCCGTTCAGGAGTCATCGCTGCTTTCGGGTATTCTGCTGGGAATTGACTGGCACATCCCCCGTTACCTGGAAGACGCATACCGCGCTACAGGCACGGTGCATATCATTGCCATCTCTGGTTTCAACATCGCGCTGATCACCGGGCTGGTCATCCGTCTGTTTCGGCGGATCTTCACGCCTGTTTGGGCAGGGATACTGGCAATTATTGCCATTCTTTTTTACACCCTGATGGTTGGGGCTGAGCCATCGGTAGTTCGCGCAGCAATTATGGGCAGCCTCTCAATTCCCGCTTACTATATCGGCCGGCGGATCATTGGGCTTTACAGCCTTACCGTTGCAGCTGCAGCTATGGCGCTGTTAAACCCCTTGCTCTTGTGGGATGTGGGATTTCAAATGTCTTTTTTGGCCACCCTGGGATTGATGGTCCTGGCAGATCCTGTGGTTAAATGGTTTCAGGATTGGCTGGAAAACCGTTTTTCCGAAAGGACAACCCAGTCTGCCATGCCCGCGGTTGTTTTAATTATCTCCACCCTGTGTGCGCAATTCGCTGTGTCACCGGTTGTGCTGGCCATGCATTCCAGCTTGCAGCTTTATTCCCTCGCAGCTAATCTGATCATATTGCCCCTCCAGCCGCCATTAATGATGTTTGGCGGTGCGGCAGTTCTTGCGGGTTTTATCCTCCCCCAGTTGGGTACGCTGCTGGCCAGGCTGGCCTGGCCGCTGGCTCGCATCTGCAATCAGGTAGCCTTGCATTTTGGCAAGGTCCGATTTGCCGAGATCAAGCTGCCTGAATATAGCTCTTGGATAGCTTGCGGAATAGTGTTGATTATCATGATATTCGCCACCATCAACCGGATATATGGAATATCCAAACCAACCTTTCCCAATCAAGAGTGACGCTTATCCAATTTGATTGGGCATATTCTCAGTAATATTTTATAAATCGTGGTTATAATCTGAATTCTTTTAAGGTGGATTTGTTTTCTTAAGGAGTAAATGGTATGAAACTTAATCGCTGGCTGTATCTGATCGGATTCCTGATTTTTGGCGGGCTAGCCGCCGGCACTGTGCTCTCCAGGTTCAGCCTGTGGGTCATTCCGCTCATCGGCGGCGTGTTTGCCATTTATCTGGCGGGCATCTTTGCCAGCCGCATTATCACCCGCAAACCCAAATCCGCTTCCATGCTGGAAGTCAGCGACGATATCCGTTCGGCTGCCGGTGTTTATATGCGCCGTCAGGTGAAGACCATTCTGCTGGCCATCCCGGTGATGGCCGCTGTGGTGTGGGCGTTTATGGGTTGGCGTGAAGCGCTGGCTTTTGTAATCGGTGTAGCCACCTCCATTACCTCCGGCTACCTGGGCATGTTCATCAGTGTGCGCACCAACATCCAGACCGCCGACCTGGCGGAGGAATCTTTTGCTAAATCCTTCCGTATCGCTGTGTTGGGCGGTGGGGTGATGGGTCTGCTTATAACCGGCCTCAGCCTGATAGTGCTGACCATCCTTTTTATTATTTTCAAGGATCCCAATGTGATGATCGGCTTTGGCGTGGGCGGCTCGCTGGCTGCCCTCTTTGGCCAGATCGGAGGCGGTATCTTCACCAAATCCGCTGATGTCGGCGCGGACCTGGTGGGTAAGGTGGAAGAACGCATCCCTGAGGACGATCCGCGTAACGCCGCGGTGATTGCCGACCTGGTGGGCGATAATGTGGGCGACTGCGCCGGGCGGGGTTCGGACCTCTTTCAGACGTTCAGCGATGACATCATCACCGCCAGTGTGGTGGTGGTCACGCTGGTTTCACGCTATGGCCTGAATGTGATTTATTTCCCCATTCTGCTTCAGACCATCGGCGTGCTTTCTTCGGCTGTGGGCATCCTGGTCACCCGCCAGTGGTCGCCCGAACAGAAACCCACCAGCATTTTCAATGTTGGCTTATGGGTCAGCTCCATCCTCAGTGCGGCAGGTGCCATAGCTTTGTCTTACTGGCTGATCCATGACATGATCATCGGTATCGCGGCGATTTTGGGCATTGCAACCACGCTCATCACTGCTTCAACCACCAGGCATTACGCCGGGATGAATCATACACCTGTTAAAAAGATCGCCGAAGCCTCCCACCGCGGCGCCGCGCTGACCCTGATGACTGGCACCGCCTACGGTTTGCGCAGCCCAATTATCAGTATGTTTACCATCATCGGCGCTATCATCCTGGCCTACAGAATCGCCGGAGGGAATATCCTTGCAATTCTGGCGGTCAACATCGGCACCGACCTGCTGATCTGTATCATCATGGCTTCTGACGGCTTCGGTCCGATCGTGGATAACGCGGCCGGTATTGCCAAGATCGGCAAGGCCGCCAAAAAAGTGTTTGAATCGCTGTCGCACCTCGACGCGGTCGGCAACACGCTCAAAGCCACCACCAAATCCTACGCAATGGCCTCCGGCACCATCACGGCCTTTGTGCTGTTTGCCACATT
Organism: Pelolinea sp.; assembly: GCA_030692365.1. GTDB lineage: Bacteria > Chloroflexota > Anaerolineae > Anaerolineales > Anaerolineaceae > Pelolinea. Next base: position 23,157 of record JAUYCC010000020.1, read on the forward strand.
TTTTACCATCACCGGCAATACCGTTCTAGATCTCATTACCCCGTATGCTATCGGTTTCATTTTCGTGGGTATTTCATTACCTTACCTGATGGCATCCATCGTAATCGGCGCCACTGCCAAAACAGCCGGGCTAATGGTGGATGAAGTACGCGGACAGTTCAGCAGCAATCCTCTCATCCTCGAAGGCAAAGTCAAACCCAATTATTCCTATTGTGTAGATATTGCCACCAGAAATGCCCTGCGTGAAATGATATTGCCCGGTGCGATTGCCTTCGCTTTGCCGTTAGCCACAGGATTTCTGTTTGGCAGCGCGGCGCTGGGTGCGCTGCTGATCGGCGCCGTGTCCTCCTCGGCATTGCTGGGAGCGTTCTTCAACAACACCGGAACCGCTTTTGACAACGCCAAAAAGACCATTGAAGAAGATCCCGCTTTGGAAAATTCTTTCGCGCACGCTTCAGCCGTTGTGGGTGATACCTACGGCGATCCCTTGAAAGATGTAGCTGGCCCTTCTTTGCTAATTTTTATGAAACTGATCGGTATGACCTCATTGCTGATTGCTCCGCTGCTGACGAAAATCAGCGCAATTTTCAAATAATCAGGAACAAAAATAAGACCGGCGCAAAATATGTGCTCCGGTCTTATCCTTTATTTCAGTTTTATGCTGAATCACCCATCGCAATATGGAGTATTCCTTCAAGCCGCATGGCTTTCCCCTCAACCCAAAGAATAGCCTTTTCCTTATCGCTTATAGTCTGGTCCAGTTTTTTTAGGCTCTGTTTCACTTCCCATCTATCTACAGGGTCAAAGTCAAAATGGCCTTTCAATGCCATATCTTCCGTGAATCCAAAAATTCGCGCGGCGGTCTCTGATTGCCCCATATCCACCAGCACACAGGCGATTCCACTAAGACAGCAATAGATAAAGCGGCGCTGATCCCGCGTGATTGAAATTGAAAGGCTATGGCGGAAAAATTCAATCGCTTTTTCAAATTCTCCCTGATGCCTCGCCACATAGCCCAGATTGTGGGCAACAATACTGACGATGCCCATCTGGCCAAGGTGTTCATTGATATGCAGCGCTTCTTCGTAAAAATCGCGGGCAGCAGCGTAATCACTTTGCGCCCGCGCGATCTCACCCAGGGCAATTAACGCGGTGCCGATACCTGGTCCGCTGCGCAGCTCACGGGTTATTTTAAGCGCTTCTTCGTAGTGTTCCTTTGAGCGGTCCATATCCTCGGAATACAGTTCCGAAAGCCCCATGGCGGCTAAACCGCCGGCGATACCGGATTTATCCCCTGACTTGCGGAAAATCGCCAAGCCTTCCTGCAGGTAATTGCGCCCTTGTTCTCGATCACCAAAATAGGTTTCAATGCATCCCAGCGCTACCAGTGAGCCGGCCACGCCCAGTTCATGGCCAATTTCCCGGCATATCTTAATGTTTTCGCGGTAGTACTCTTTAGCCTTGTCATATCCCTGCGTGTCTGCTGCGATACCGCCCTTGTCCGCAAGCGCCAGCAAGATGCCGATTTTGTCATCCATCGTCCTAAAAATGGTCAGGGCATGGTCAATATGGGTTTCCGCTTCCGGGATGGCATGCGCATTTAGGGCTATTTCGCCCAATCCAAGCAGCGCGAATGCCTGGGAGCGTTGATCCTTCATCGCGCGGGAATCTTTAAGCGTCTGGCTGAACAGGTCCTTTGCCATATTCACGTCACCCAGGTCTTTTACCAAAGATCCGGCTGAATAGAGCAGTTGGGTTTTAACCTCGTTCTTCATTTCCGCAGCCCCGGGGGCTTCCAGCAGTTCTTTCATCCAATCCCAGGCTTCGCTCCAATGACCGCGCACCAACCAGAAATACGCTATCGCTGCGGCGATGCGCATTCCCATAGGCAGCAAATCCTCGCCGCAATCTTCGCACAGGCTCCATTCCAGAGCCGCGCGCAGGTTATCGTGCTCCTCTTCCAGCCGGTCCATCCACTCTCTTTGGTTGGCATGCCAGAGTTGCGGGGCTACCTCTGCCGTGAATTCCGCGTAATAGGCAAGGTGTTTCCTGCGTGAAAATTCAATTTCCCCGGACTGGATCAGTTTTTCACGCGCGTACTGCCGGATGGTTTCCAGCATATCGTAACGTGCACTTCCGCTCTCCTCAGAATAATTGAGCAGCGATTTATCCACCAGTCGGGCGATCAGGTTGAGGATCTCGTCCTTCTTTAACCCGCCATCGGAGCAAACGGATTCCGCCGCAACCAAAGTGCAGCCGCCGGTGAACATCGAAAGACGCCTGAGCAGGATTTTCTCATCCTCAGTTAACAGGTCATAACTCCAGTCAACCAGCGCCTGCAGGGTTTGCTGGCGCGGCATGGCTGAGCGGTTGCCGCCGGTCAGCAGGCGGAATCGGTCTGAAAGCCGCCTGGCAATCTCCTCCACTGGCAGAGCACGCACGCGCGCGGCTGCCAGTTCAATGGCCAGAGGGATGCCATCCAGCCGGCTGCAGATTTTGGCAACCGCCTCTGTTTGGGCGGCGTCCGGTTTGAAATCCGGTTTGACGCTCACCGCCCGGTCATGAAAAAGGCGCATGGATTCCACAGCCCAGAGTTCATCGACGTCAGGATGATTTTTTGGATCAGGAAGGCGTAGTGAAGGCACATGGTAGGTCATTTCCCCCGGCAAGCCCAACGCTTCACGGCTGGTGGCCAGCAATTTTAAGTTGGGGCAGGCAGTCAGCAATTTTTCAGCGAAGGACGCGCATGCGGTAAGGAGATGCTCACAAGTATCCATAATCAGGAGTATGGAGCGGGCATGGATGGTTTCAATCAGCGTTTCGAGCAGTGGTTTGTTTGCCTTTTCACGCACATCCAGAGTCGCGGCGATAGCGCGCAGTACTTGTCCAGGTTCAAAAATGGTGGAAAGCTCAACCAGCCAGATTCCGTCCGCGAAGGAATCAACCAACTCCCGGGCAGCGGTCAGCGCAAGGCGGGTTTTGCCTGTGCCGCCTACACCGTTCAGCGTCAGCATGCGGTTTTCACTGATAATACGCTGGACATCCGCGACCTCTTTTTCACGCCCGATAAAACTGGTCAGATCAAGCGGGATGTTATGTCGCTGTTTTTTGGTTGTCCAGCCGCCGCGGTTTTCAAGCAGGTCCTCCAGAGCGGAGCGGGTTTCCGCGGCGCTGCTGAAGCGGTCATCAGGATCCTTGGCCAGCAGCTTGAGGATTATTTCTTCAAAGATCGAGGAAATTTCCGGCTTGTGCTGGCTTGGACGGACAGGGTCTTCGTGAATATGCTGGGCAATGACTGCCAGTGGGTTATCCGCCTGGAAAGGGAGACGCCCGGTGGAAAATTCGTAAAGCATTACCCCCAACGCGTAAAGGTCCGTGCGGCCATCAAGCGGCTTGCCCAGCGCCTGTTCGGGGGAAATATAAAATACCGTACCGGTTAGCGACCCTTCCTGCGACATACGCGTAGCCAGCGACCGAGCAAGACCAAAGTCCGTCAGCTTGGCCATGCCATTATCAGCCATGATGACATTTTCCGGTTTCAGATCGCGGTGCACAATACCGTGGTTATGTGCTTCTTCCAGCGCGTCGCAAATCTGCAGTGCCACTTTGATAATCTCATCAGTATTTTTTGGTGGTTGGGTATGCAAAGATTCACCGTGAATGTATTCCATTATCACGTAAGGCAGATCATTGGTCTCACCCGCGTCAAAAACCGACACAATGTTGGGGTGGTTGAGTTGCGCGACCGCGCGCGCTTCAGTGAGCAGGCGGTTTTTACCTTCTGTGCCGAGCGATTTTGAAACCAGCTGTTTTGCCGCCACCACGCGGTCAAGTAGAAGATCATAGGCTTCATAAACCGTGCCCATACCGCCCTGGCCCAGTTCCTTGTCCAAGCGGTAGCGGTTATTCAGAACGGTTCCGATCATTCCACTCCCTTGATATTTCAGGCTGTTTTTCTGGCGATCAGCAAGGTAACATCATCCACAGGCACGCCGTTGCCCGAAAAGTCACACAATTCTTTTTCTAGCGCCTCGATCATCCCTTGGGCGTTGATCCCGGCATGTTTGCGGATGGTTGCTTTTAGCCGTTCTTCCCCAAAAGGCTCATCCCCGATCTGCGCGTCAGTCACGCCGTCGGTGAACATCACCAGATAATCACCCTCTGCAAGCGTCAGCGTGCCTTGCTCATACCGGCTGTCACCCTCAACGCCAGCCGCCATACCGGTGCGGTTGAGAGATTCAAAAACCTTACCTGCGGAACGTAAAACCAGAGGCGGGTTGTGGCCTGCGTTGACATAGCCCACTTCACCGCTGTTAGATTTCACAAGCGCATAAAAAAGAGTAATAAACATCCCTTCGCGTGCGTCGCGCCAGATAAGGTGGTTTATTTTCGTGATTTCCTCATCCAATTGTGAGGTTTGGCCAGCCACAGAACGGATAACGCTGCGCGACAGGGTCATAAACAGCGCCGCCGGCATGCCTTTGTCGGAAACATCCGCCACAACGATCCCCAGCCTGCCATCTGAAATGGGGATGAAATCATAAAAATCGCCGCTCACCTCATGCGCCGGTTTCCAGCAGGCCGCGAAATCCCAGCCGGGGATGTTGGGGGTGTTGGGCGGAATGAGGCTGATCTGCACCTCGCGCGCCATCTGCAGCTCGCGTTCCATGCGCCCTTTCTCCACCGCGATGCGGTAAAGGCGGGCGTTATCAATGGCAATTCCCGCGCTGGAAGCGATAGAGGTGAGTAATTCGAGGTCGCCTTGGGTGAAAATGCCGTTCTGGAAGCGGTTATCCACATAAATAACGCCCAGCGTCTTTTCTTTTTGGATAATGGGAACGCACAATACCGAGCGCAGGCCGTAGAGCTTGACGCTAGCACGGGTATGGAAGCGCTGGTCAATCTGCGCGTTGCTGGTCAGGAGCGGTGTTGCTTCTTTGGCAACCCGTTCTACAATCCCGCGTGAAATCTTGAATTCAGACTCTTCAATATCTTGCTGGTCTATGCCGCGCGCGGTGCGAAAAGAAAGCTGTTTGTTTTCATCGTAGAGCATCAGGAATCCGCGTTCTGCGTGCGTGGCAAAAATCACTTCATCCATCAGCGATTCCATGACCACATCCAGGTCAAGGGATGAGTTGATGGTCTGCGAAATGCGGTACAGCAGTTCCAGGCGCACGCTGGAGGGTTCAGCCAATAAGTTCTCCTTGACGATGTCTGAACAAACATCTTAAATTGCATTTGCAATTTTATCATCCCTCAATTTGGGCGATTATTAGAGAATAAGAGGAATTTTGCCGTAATGATTGGTAAAATCATAAAAACATTCGCGGAGCTGAGCATGGAATGGCTTAAAGACATACTGGAATACCGCACCAAAGGCAAGGGCATGATAAAAATCAACGCGGGTGTTGAGGCGCTCGTCAGCAAGTGGAATGTGACCGAAGGTATGTGCTTTCTGTACATCCCGCATGTCAGCGCTTCACTGACCATCAGCGAGGGGTTTGATCCTCCTGCCCGGGCGGATGTGGAAAATTTTTATGAGCGCCTGGTTCCCGAAAGCCAACCGTGGTATCAGCACACCATCGAAGGGGATGATGATTCGCCTTCCCACATCCGTTCAACGCTCACCCAGCCAAGCCTTTCTATTCCGATCGACAACGGGCGTCTCACTTTGGGTATCTGGCAGGGTATTTACCTGTTTGAGCACCGCTCCCATCCATTGCTGCGGCAGGTATATGTCCGTTTCCTGAAAGTCAGTTAATCTATTTAATATACGGGGAATTATTTAGCAATCAAGCTTAATAGTCAGTAAAATCCTTTGCTATTAACCAATTTTGGTGTTTACATTGCTCAATAGAGACGGTTAATTTAATTTTGCTATCCTATGGTAAGATAATTTAATCACTCCCGCACGCAACCTTATCACATTACCTACACTTTGATCCATAAAATTAATAAATAGAATATATAGGAGGTCGGAATGATTCAGGTATCTGATCTATTGAAGGGCAAGGGAAGCCAGGTATGGTCCATTGATGCATCCGCTACCTTACAGGACGCCCTGAACCTGCTTTCAGAAAAGGACATTGGCGCGCTGCCCGTCCTCCGCAATGGCAAGCTGGTTGGCATTTTCTCCGAACGTGATTTCGTCCGTGCTATTTCAATTAACCCGTCGCTGCCGCTTGAAACTCTGGTTTCCGAATTAATGACCAAAGAAGTGCTTACCGTATCGCCTTCCGATAACGTGGAACGCTGCATGAAGCTGATGACCGAACAGCATATCCGACATCTGCCAGTGGTGGATAGCGGCAAAATGATCGGGATTGTGTCCATTGGTGACGCGGTAAAGCTAATCATCACCGACCAAAAATCATTCATCCGTCAACTTGAGGACTACATCGGCGGCCGTTGGTAAATTCTTTGTTTTCGGATTTTCAATTTTACAGAAATAACATTATGCCTCCCTGAAGGGATCAGGCAATTTCTCCCAGTTGTCATCGAGAAATACAAAAACTTGCAAAGTCCAATTACTGACTCTCATTCTTCAGTTATACTTGCGGGGTTTAAATCTATCCCACAGGAATCATCTGACCATTGAACTCATCTAAAACCCTCTCCGCCCAGATAAAACTGGTTGTCGCCATTGCTGTATGGGGCGGCTCGTTTATCGCCACCAAGATCGTGGTGGGCGAGGTATCGCCCGTGACAGTCGTATGGTCGCGCTTTCTCATTGGCCTTATTATCCTGGGCTGGTTTGCCTGGCGGCACGGTGAGTTAGCCATTCCGACCAGGAAAGACGGGCTGGAATTCGCGTTTCTGGGTTTCATGGGCATCACCCTGCACCAGTGGCTGCAGTCCAGCGGCCTGGTGACCTCCGAAGCCGCAACCACCGCCTGGATCGTCTCAACCACACCGGTTTTCATGGCTGTGCTTGGCTGGCTCTTTCTTAAGGAACACCTTGGGCTTGCCAGGACAGCCGGCATCGCGCTGGCAGCTCTGGGAGTGCTGCTAGTGGTCAGCAAGGGCAGCTTTGGCGGCATGTTCAACGGCAGCTTTGGCCGCCCTGGCGATATCCTCATCCTCATCAGCGCGCCCAACTGGGCTATCTTTTCGGTGCTGTCACGCCCAGCGCTGCAAAAGCACTCCGCCATCAAGGTCACGTTTTATGTGCTGCTGTTCGGCTGGCTGCTGACCAGCCTCCAGTTTCTGGCCGGCAGGCATTGGGTGGAATACAGCCAGTTCTCAACCACCGGTTGGATTTGCATCGCGTTTCTGGGCATTTTCTGTTCCGCGCTGGCTTACATCTTTTACAATGACGGCCTGAAGGCGCTGCCTGCTTCACAGGTGGGCGCGTTTTTGTACCTTGAGCCGCTGGTTGCTACCCTGGTGGCGGCCGTGGTACTTTCCGAGCAAATCTTTCTGGTTACGCTGGCCGGCGGAGCGCTGATCCTGTTTGGCGTGTGGCAGGTTAACCGCGTGCCGCGCCGGTTGCCGGATTAATCCAAAATATTGCTCTGTTCTCATGTGAAAATTCCAAAATCCCGAAAAACCATTTCGGATTTTTGTTACAATTTAACCACTGATAATTAAGCGGAGGGAATTATGGAAAACGCGCAGACCAAGAAAGAAATGCTCGATTTATTCAAATCCATGCGAAGCGAGCTGGCAGGGATCGTGGACGGGTTGACAGAAGCCCAGATGCAGGAACGCGGCTCTATGCAAAAGTGGGGCGTCAAGGATACGCTGGTGCATCTGGCATTTTGGGGAGACCATTTCAACCGCCAGCTTGAAGCGGCGCGCGAAGACAAGAAAGTGCCTGAAGCGGGTGAGTATTATGAAATCCTCAACGACGGCGTGCTGCTGCGCAATATGGATAAACCCTTTGAGGACGCGCGCAGGGATGAGGAAGCGGTCTTTGACAAGACCATTTCCCTGCTTGAAGCCGAGAGCCCGGACGATTTACTGGACCCCAAAAAGTACGCTTATATGGACGAGCGCACCCTGCTTGACCGAGCCCTGGGCATTGAGTGTTATCATGTGGCCGCGCATATCTCCGATTATTACCTGAAAGAAGGCCAATATGACAAAGCCGCCCAACTTCAGGAAGGATACACAACCAAATTGCTGGCCTTCCCCACCTGGAAAGCCAATGCTTATTACAACCTGGCGTGTTTCTATTCCCTGAATGGCAGGAAAGATAAGGCGCTAAGCAACCTGGAACTGGCTTTTAAGGAACGCCATAACCTGAAAGAATGGTCCAAAAAGGATACGGATATTGACCCGCTGCGCCAAGAAGAAGGTTATCAGGTATTGGTAAGGGAATAACTAAGAGGTCAAATTAAATTATTTTGTAGGTGCGATGCACATGTCCAGAGCGTAGCGCGGGATGCTTCGACTCTACCAAGGTTATCTTTTTTTTATCGCTGTTACCAACAATCGAAAGATTTATTGAACCGCCAGGCGTAAATATGCCTTTATTTTCCCCCGTAACCTGTCGTTTAATTCCTCCACCCGGATATGCCGTGCTTTCTTGCCTGTGCCCTTCAGAATTCCGTCAGGGTCCGGCATGCTCGCCCCGCGGCTGAACATCAGGTTGACATATATTGGGTAAGGCGCGATGGCGCACACCAGGTCGGCGTATTTCGCGCTGGCGCCGTAGGTGACTATTTTCGACGGCGCGTCAACCATCTCTTTCATCCCGGGCAATTCGGTAAGGATGATTTCCCTAAGCTGCTTTACGATTAATTGGATTGATTCCGGATAGTTTTTTAGAAAAAGATCAAATTCAGCTTGTATGTCATTACTCCACTGTTTTCTAAAAATAATTATTCATCATGTTCAGGTTTATTCCTCATTTGCTTCACATTTCCCCGTTTCTTTTTCTCACCCACCCTGCGCTGAACTGAAGCTCTGGTCGGCCGCGTCTGCCGGCGCGCCCTGGGTTTTTCAGTTGCCCGTCGGATCAGCCCGGCCAGCCGCTCGCGCGCGTCCGTGCGGTTTTTCTCCTGCTCACGGTAGCGCCTCGCGACGATCACGATCACCCCGTCGGCGGTCATGCGCCTGCCTGCCAGCCGCTTAAGGCGCGTTTTGACCTCCTCATCCAAAGCAGGTGATTTTCCGGCATCAAAGCGCAGCTGCACGGCCGTGGCAACCTTGTTAACATTCTGGCCGCCGGGACCTGACGAGCGAATAAAAGATTCCTGAAGTTCCTCTTCAGGGATTTGTATGGAATAGGTAACGTACAGCATATCCATAATATTACCGCAGCGAATTCTGAATTGTCTATGGCTCGCACGGCATGGTGCTGCATTACTTCAATCGCATCGACTCTGAAACTTATCTGCGTTCCGGCCTGCAATTAGAAACCCCCACCGCCGCGCTCGTGTGGCTGGTGGGGTTCAAATTTCTGAATTGACAATTACAGGCGACGATTATCCCACATGCGACAGTGCCGGTATCCGTGATTACAAAGCTGCCTGGGACTTAGCGCGCGCCTGGTTTTGGCGGTTGATCCACCACAAGCCTGCCGCCAATATGGCCAGGAACAGGGCCAGGAACAACAGGATCATTCCCAGGCTGGTCCCGTCCACCCAAGCGCCGTAGATCAAGCCGGCCAACGTGCTGAACAGCGCCACCCAGCCCACATATACCCAGGCTTTCAAGCGCCCAATGATCGTAGCTGTGATCAAAATGCTTTGCAGGCTCAATTCGGGATCGGCCATCAGGTAGGCCAGAAGCGGCCCGCGATGCATCCCCAGGCTGAGGAACATTTTCGCGATAGGCACTTCGACCAGGGTGGGGAAGTACATAAAGACGCCAAATAATACGCCCGCCAGGTTACCCAGCAGGGTATTTTTTCCAGCAAGGGCTTCAATCCACTCCGGGCGGATAATCACGCGCATAACGCCTACGGTAAAAACGCCCACCACCAGAAGGGGAAAGATCTGTTTCACAAAATGCCATGATTCCCAAAGGAAATCGCGCTGCTCATTTTCCGTCAGGCTTTTGCGCAGCATCCTGCCTAGAACGATCAACGCCAGCAGTACACTAAAGAACTTGCCTGTGAATAGGATATCCAGTCCACCGGCATGCGGCCGCATACCCACCGACGCGGTCAACAGGGTTACCCCCACAATTCCCATCGCGATCCAGGTCCAGCGGTTGAGCCCTTCGTGGATACGGTCAATTCCTTTCCAGGAGGATATTCCAACCAGCGCCAACAGGCCGATCAAAATGGCACCCTGGGCGGTAACGCCCTCTTCTCCTCTCGCCGGGTCATAAGGAACCAGCCGGTACAGAAAATCCTGGAAGCGGTCAACACCCTGGAACGGCAGTGTCACTTGGCCGTAGGAATTGGTGAGCAGCCCGATTTTAAATGTCCCGGCTAGAAGCAGTGCCACCAGGACCAACAGGAAGATCAAAGCAGCGCGGCGCATTCCCTGTTTACTCTGGCCTGCGAAGAGAGCGTCGGTGGCCTGATCATGCTCCTGATCAGCGCGGCTGAAGATTAAAGCCATTATCAGGCCGATGCCAATACCAAAAGCCAGTGAGAGAAACAGGCGGGCGAAAGCCAAATCAGCCCCTATAACGCCGCCGGTGTAAACCAGAGCCAGGATATTGGCTGCTGGGGCAAAGAACAGGAAGGTAATCGCCGGTCCCAGCCCGGCCCCTTTCTTATAGATTCCGGCAAACAACGGCACAATGGTACAGGAGCATACTGCCAAAAGGGAACCTGCCAAAGCTGCAGCTGAATAGGAAATATATTTGGGAGTATTGCGCCCCAGGAAACGTGTCACTGATTCCTTGGGGATCAGCGCGGTCATCGCTCCGGCAATATAGAAGGCGGGTACCAGGCATAGTAGCACATGGGCTGCCAGGTAAGATGCCAGGTTGCCAAATCCGCCGTAAAGGAGCTGTAATAAGAAGCTGCCAATATTCATGTTTTTTCCTTAAATAATATTCAATGGTTTGAATGAGATTATGGCGAAATAATGGGCGGAAACGCGCAACTTCCGCCCGATGAATTAGGCTTTTAACCAGTCTGTGATTTCGGCTTCGCTGGGGATGCGTCCTGTTGAGACTAGTTTCTCGTTGATCACCAGTCCAGGTGTGGAAAGGATCGGATATTTCATGATCTCGTTGTAATTGGTCACTTTCTCTATTTCCGCTTCAATCCCAAGGCCTTCCACCGCCTTGCGGGTAATTGCTTCCAGGCGTTTGCAGTTGGCGCAACCTGGTCCAAGCACTTTGATATTAACCATTTAGTAACTCCTTAATTATTTTTTGCTAAATTTTATTGATTGGTAAGGAAAATTTATCCCCTGGCAATATACTCGCCGCCGAGCTGCATTTTGGGCAATTACAGGCGGCAACAGGTCGTCTCTTTTCTGAAACTTCCAGCCCTGTCATGCGGCGGACCAGGTCGAGCACTTCATAGATGCGTGTATCGGCAATCTGATAATATATGTTCCAGCCGTCGCGGCGGTCACGGATCAAGCCCGCCTGGCGCAGTACAGCTAATTGCTGAGAAATATAAGCCTGTCGAAAGCCCAGCCAGGCTTCCATGTGACAGACACAGTGTTCGCCATTGCGGAGTATATCCAGAATGGCTAACCTGGCAGGATGGGCTAGGACTTTGAAAATTTCTACCTGCAGGTCATACGGTTGTAATTGGGTGTTTGTTTCCGTTTTCATATTCACTCTATTGAATGTTATTGTATAACCAGACCTCTTCCTTGTCAAGGGAATGGCATTTTTTTATAGGGTCAGCCAAGTGGGTATAATACAGCCAACCACACCATGGAGCGTGATATGCAGCTTTTACTGGATTCCGCCATTATTGAAGAAGCACGCCAGGCCGCGCTGCGTAATTTTAACCAGACCGTTATCGGTCTTCTGGATAGCCCACACAAGGAGTCAGCATGAAGATACTCATCACAGGCGGGGCGGGGTATATCGGCTCCACCATCGCTTCAGCGCTGGAGGATGCCGGCCACACGCCAGTCATCCTGGATTCGCTGGTCACCGGGCGGGCAGAGTTCACCCGCGGGCGCGCGTTTTACAAGGGCGATATCGCCGACCGTGCGCTGGTCAAAAAGGTTTTTGCTGAGCATCCTGATATCTTCGCGGTCATTCACTGCGCTGCGCTGATCGTTGTTCCGGAGTCCACTGAAAAGCCCTATGAGTATTACCGCGAGAACGTGGGCAAGTCACTTGAATTGTTCAATTCCCTCAAAGAGGTTGGCTCCAAACGCCTGGTGTTCAGTTCGTCCGCGTCTATTTACGATGTGGTGCCGGGCTTCATGGTCACTGAAGACGCGCCGCTCAAACCCACCAGCCCTTACGCCCGCACCAAGTTTATGATGGAAATGATCCTGCGCGACTTCTGCGCCGCCTATGGTTCGCGCGGCATCGCGCTGCGCTACTTCAATCCCATCGGCGCAGACCCACAGATGCGTTCCGGCTTGCAGTTGGAAACCTCCACTCACGCGCTCGGGCGGCTGGTGGATGTTCAACTGGGAAAGATCCCCGAGTTCACCATCACCGGCACCGATTACCCCACACGCGACGGCACCGGCATCCGTGATTACATCCACGTCTGGGATCTGGCGCAGGCGCATGTACGTGCCGTCGAAGGCTTTGACGACGCCTTCCAAAAGGCAGGTAACCCAGCGGATAATTACCTGGTCATCAACCTGGGCACCGGGCGCGGTGTGACCGTGCGCGAGCTGGTGACCGCTTTTGAAAAGGTCACCGGACAGCCCATCCATAAATCCGACGGCCCCCGCCGCCCGGGCGACACCGCCGGTTCGTTCTGCAGCGCTGACACAGCCAAAAGGATGCTCGGCTGGCAGGCGGAGCTTTCCATCGAACAGGGTATCTCTGACGCGCTTAAGTGGGGCGAGATGCGCGGGCGGATTTTAAAGTAGCGTTCCCGCCTGACATTTTTTAGATACAGATTGCTTCGCCCCTTATTCAGGGGCTTGCAAAGACAATCAGAAGGATTTGTCTTGTAGGTCAGGCTCACTTTCGATCCTCGATTCAGCCTGACAAGATTTTTCAATCATATTTGAGGTTGTCTCAAAAGTCAAATTGTAAGAATATTAAGAAGTTAAAGTGGGGGCAAACCATAAGATTAGCGCAAATTTCTTCTTAATTTTTAAAAAAATTACCTGAAATTTCACCAAAAGTGGGAGAAAAAAAGAGGCTGAC
>JAUYCC010000018.1 GCA_030692365.1 Pelolinea sp.
GAAATCCAGGTAAGACTTCTCCCTATTGCCAGATACCGACTGAGCTCCTCCCGTTCACTGTTTGTGATCCTTTGATATTCTCTCCTTAGCATACGAATGATTCTATCTCCTCATCCGTTGCACTAAATATCTGACACCTCATAATAAAAAAAACCAAATACGAATAATCTCGTATATAAAATATATACTAAAAGAGGAGCATCAAAATGTCGATTTTGGATGACCTGAAACTGCCTTTGAGAAAGATCATCCTTGAAAGCCCGCTTCACGGGCTGTTAAGTGAAGACCATGCGCTGGTATCCTTCACCGATCACCTGACTGGCAAGCGATTATCTTTTTCTGTCCCTTATCAAAAGGAGCACCGTATTATTAGAGTGATCTGCCCAAAAGGGGACAAATACTGGAAGAAATTTACTTTTGGTTCTCCGCTTAGGATAACAATACGGGGCATACATTATCAAGGTTGGGCGGAAATCATTGATAATCCTGAGGAAGCCCAAAAAGAATGGCGCGCCCTGATAAAAACCAAGCTTGAATTGGTCACTCAGTTGAACATTCCCTTGTCTGAAGAAGGAGAACCTGATATGAAAGAAATATTGACCAAAACATCCAGCCTGGATATCCTGAGAATTGAGGTATCTGGAAAATAATGAAAATTATCCATATTATTCAAGAAAGCACCTGGCAAAAGGTGAGAAGCCAACCGCAGTATTTCGGGGATTCATTGATAGGCCAGGGATTTATCCACTGCTGCCTGCCGGAACAGATAGATTTTGTACTCAATAAATGGTTTCCCGGCAGAGAAGATATGCTCCTTTTGGATATTGACACCGAGAAACTCGATGCGCAACTGGTTTTTGAGAATCTTGAAGGTGGTGAAGAAAAGTTTCCACATATTTATGGCCCATTGAACATGGACGCGGTAATTGCGTGGTATCCTTCGAGAAAAAATAAAGGATGATATGCATGGATACTAACTTCTCAGAAATTTCCTATTTAAATTTCCTTTCTAATAGCTTTGAGCTTTGGGATAAAACCTGGCTGCTATTGACCAGCGGTGATTTTGGTAAGGGCGATTTCAATTCCATGACTGTAGCCTGGGGCGGGTTAGGGATCATGTGGAACAAACCCATGGCAATGGTTGTGGTGAGACCTACCCGCTATACTTTCAAGTTCATCAATTCGTATGATACCTTCAGTCTTTGCGTATTTCCGGAACAATGCCGTTCTGCATTAAACCTTTTGGGTTCCAAATCAGGCCGGGATGGGGACAAAATCAAGGCTTCTAGTTTAACACCCATTGCTTCCTCTTCTATCGCAGCTCCGGTTTATAAGGAAGCTGAACTGTCACTTGAGTGCCGAAAAATGTATTGGGAAGATTTAAATCCGCAGCATTTTCTTTACCCGGAAATTGAGAAGAACTATGCCAAAAAAGATTACCACCGGATGATTATGGGCGAGGTGGTGAAAATCTATGGGGCTAAGCAAAAATATTCCCTTCAAGAATAAAATTTACAAACCTCATATGTAAATTAGGGTTGACAACTTTTGCTTAATGCTACAATAATTTTATCAATCCCAATAGATGGAGGAGGAAGAAATGTCAAGTATTGAGAAAATTGAAGGTATTGGAGCAGCATATCAAAAGAAACTGGTCGCTTACGGTATTAAAACTGTGGAAGCCTTGCTCAAGCAGGGCGCAACTTCTGGGGGAAGGGAAAAAATTGCCACAGGAACGGGCATTTCCAAAACACTGATTCTTGAATGGGTAAACCACGGCGACCTGTGGCGGATTAAAGGCGTCAGCGAGGAATATTCAGACCTTTTGGAAGAAGCGGGTGTGGATACAGTTGTTGAGCTTACCCAGCGCAAACCCGAAAATCTTTATAAAAAAATGGGGGAAGTCAATATGGTCAAGAAGCTGGTTCGTCGCCTGCCAAGCCCCAAGCAGGTGGCTGATTGGGTAGCCCAGGCAAAGAAATTACCGCGCGGAGTGTCTTATTAGATTTAATTAAGGATCAATAAAGCCGGAGCTCTATAAGGAAATTCCGGCTTTTTTTTATTTAAGGAGTTTTATCCCAATTGGTCTTTTAATTTTTGGGCGGCTTGCCTGAAAGTTTCCAGTTTCTCTCTTTCTTTTTTCACCACCTGGGCAGGCGCTTTGGCGGCAAAATCAGACGCGAGTAATTTTTCAAGCCGTTCGATTTGAGAATTTGTTTCAGTGAGTTCCTTTTGCAGTTTTTCTGCTGAATCCTTATCAGAACCAACGTCTTCGGTAATCAAAAAAACCAGACTGCCAGTGGAAGGGATGCTAACTGAAGCGTAGCGTTTAAACTCAACGGGGTCAGGAATATCATCCAGGATCTGTAGATTATTGATATTGCCAAGCAGAGCGATATATTTTTGTTGTTCTATAACTAGTCGCTTATTCTCACCGCTAACAATGACCACGCCTCCAACCTTTTGTCTGACAGGCAGACTTTTTAGAGTTTTCAGCGCCCTAAATGCTTTGGTATGGTCAATGGTGGCTTTGGTAAACTGGTCAATCGCGGGTTGCTCCCAAAGTTCAACTTCTTTGGAAGCAGGCCATCTGGCAATGATTAGTGCATCTGACCAACCTTCGTCTGGGATGAAAGAGTCAGACTTAGATAGGCAGGCTTTCTTTAAATGCCCCCAAAGCTCCTCGGTCACAAAAGGTGTGAATGGGTGCAGCATCCTGAGGCATTTATCCAGAACTCTCACCAGTGTCCAGGCGGTGTAATAAGCCCTGTCGCCGCCTTCGTTTAATTGCAGTTTAGCGGTCTCAATATACCAGTCCGCGAATTCGCTCCAGAAGAATTCATAAATTTGTCGGCCGGCTTCGCCGAACTGATACCCGTCAAACAAACGGTTGACATCACGAACGGTCTGGCGCATGCGGGCATGGATATATTCATCCGCGGGTGTCCAAACCGGGGCTTTTTCAGCTTTAGCGGGCGTTTTTTCAAGAGCATTGAAGACAAATCGCCCAGCATTCCAGATCTTGTTAGCGAAGTTGCGGTTTGCCTCCACCTTTTTCACGCTGAGATTCATGTCCTTTCCGGGAGTTGAACCGACCAACAGTGTAAATCGCAGTGCGTCGGTGCCAAATTCGTCCATCACAATAAGGGGATCAATAACGTTGCTTTTGGTCTTGCTCATTTTTTGGCCGTTTTCGTCACGGATCAGGCCGTGTAAATAAACGGTGTGGAAAGGCGCTTCACCGGTGAATTCAAGACCGCTCATGATCATGCGCGCGACCCAGAAGAAAAGGATGTCATAGCCGGTTTCCATCACCGAGGTTGGGTAGAAATACTTCAGGTCAGGGGTGATATCAGGCCAGCCAAGGGTGGAAAACGGCCATAAACCGGAGGAGAACCATGTATCGAGCACGTCATCATCCTGATGGATATGCTTGCTATGGCAAAATTCACATTCGGTTGGATCCTCCCGCTTTACGGTCATCTTTCCGCAATCGTCGCAATACCAGACAGGAATGCGGTGGCCCCACCATAACTGGCGGCTGATACACCAATCCTGGATGTTTTCCATCCAGTTGAAATACACTTTGGTGAAATATTCAGGGATGATTCGGATGCGTCCGTCGCGAACCGCTTCGATCGCTTTTTGAGCCTGGCTTTGAATTGCTACGAACCATTGCTCGCTCACCATCGGTTCAATGATCTCGCCACCGCGCTGTGAGCGAGGGACGTTGATGGTGTATGGTTCCTCCTTCAAGACCAACCCCTTGTCTTTCATATCTTGCCAGATGCGCTTGCGGCATTCATCGCGGTGCAGCCCTTTGTAAGGTCCGCCGTTCTCGTTGATGGTGATATCCCGATTCAGTATGCTGATCATCTCCAGGTTGTGGCGCTGGGCAATTTCATAGTCGGTGGGATCATGCGCGGGGGTAACCTTCAACGCACCGCCGCCGAAAGTGCGGTCAACATTCTCGTCAGCAATGACCGGAATTTCACGGTCAAGGATGGGTACCAGAACTTTCTTGCCCACGTATTTCTTATAACGCTCATCTTCCGGATGGACCGCCACCGCGCTGTCACCCAGAATGGTTTCCGGGCGGGTGGTGGCAACCGCCAGGTACTCTTCAGGATTTTCCGCCAGGCGGTATTTGAAGAAATATAGTTTGCCGGGTTCCTGGGAATGTTCCACTTCCAGATCGGAGACAGCTGTACGCAAGTTGGGTGACCAATTTATCAGGCGCGGACCGCGGTAAATCAAGCCTTTTTCATATAAGGTGACAAAGGCTTCCCGAACTGCCCGGCTGAGACCTTCATCCAGCGTAAACCGTTCGCGCGTCCAGTCGCAAGAAGAACCGAGGCGGCGTATTTGTTGGGTGATGATGCCGCCGTATTTTTCTTTCCAAGCCCAGGCTCGTTCTATAAAGGCTTCACGGCCAATATCTTCACGGGTTAAGCCTTCTTCCTTGAGCGCTTTTTCAATCTGCAATTGAGTTGCGATGCCGGCGTGGTCGCTGCCCGGCACCCACAACGCGGATTCACCCAGCATGCGATGATAACGGATCATCAGGTCTTCGATGGCGACAAACATAGCATGCCCCAGATGCAATCCCCCGGTGATGTTGGGAGGGGGAATGGAGATAACAAAAGGCTTTTTGGTGGGATCAAAATCTGGCTTCCTGGGATCATTAGCAGGTTGAAAATACCCGGCGCGTTCCCACCACGAATAAACCCTTTCCTCAGTGGCTTTGAAATCGTAAGCTTTGGTCAATGAATTCTCTGGCATGCTACCTCCAAATTAAAATAAAAAAACCGTCTCGTTTTGAGGACGAAAGGTTTTCACCTTGCGCGGTACCACCTCGCTTCGCCGGGAAATCCGGCGCTCTCTTCGAAGCTGTAACGGGCTTTCCCGTGCCGTTCTACTCTCGTAAAGATTTCTTCGGCAAACGGATCAGGCGACTTCAATCCGGTGGCGCTGCGGCGGTTTTCAGCCATTAACCAGCCTTCTCTATCAACGGTTAGCCGGGTTTACTGCTCCTGGTTAGAACTGGTTGAGATTATACAGGTGAAGGGAAGGTGTGTCAAATATTGCGAAAAAATAGATATTCAGTTGTATTTCAATTATTGGTATGATTAGCACGATGAAAATAGCTTTTTATAGACTCATAATTTTTATTGCGATTATTGGATTGAGTATTTCAGCGTGCGCGCAACCAAATAATGATACCAACCAGGGCTCAACTACTCCGGCTGAAATACCCACAGCAATTTCAACGCCAACCATTTCGCCGATAACGACGGAAATGAGCGAAGATTCGCTTCCAGAGAAAATTCCTGCGGGAATCACACTTGACTTCTGGCATCCGTGGTCAGGTGAGATGGCAAATTTGATTGAGGAAATGGTTGGAGAATTTAACAAAACCAACGAATGGGGCATAACGGTTAATGCTGAATTTCATTCTGATGAAACAGTTTTCATTGATGATATGAACCAGGTAATTAAAGAGGGAGAATCCCCTGAATTAATCGCTGCGCCCATTTATTATTTGCGTATTCTTGAGGAGAACGGATTCGCGCTTCAAGACTTAGGGAATTTAATTGAATCACCGACATGGGGTTATACGAAGGATGAAATTGCGTCTTTTCTGCCTGTATTTTGGATTGCAGATATTTCATTAAGTAAACGACTGGGCATCCCAGCATACCGGAGCGGATACTTGATCTTTTATAACCTGACCTGGGCCAGGGAACTTGGTTTTACTCAATCCCCCTCTGATCTTGAAGATTTCAAAAATCAGACTTGTAGGGCGGGTTCAACTTACCTTAACGACAGTGATTTAAATAATAACGGCACTGGCGGGTGGGTATATTCCTATAACCCTTACGCATTTTATTCCTGGCTTAAAGCTTTCGGTGGAGGCAGCAAAGCCGTTGGAAATAAAATTAATACTTTGGGGCGCAACGAGAATGTGGAAAGCGGAACCTATTTATATGACCTTTTTTTGGATAATTGCGCCTGGATTGGCCGGCAGCAGCAACCCTATGAATATTTTGCAAACCGTCAGGCTTTGGCTTACAGCGGAAAAATGGAAGATATTCTGACCCAGGAACGGGTAAACGAATTAAATAATTCCAGTGATCAATGGTCAGTTCTACCTTATCCATCAAATTCATCCAAACCGGTGATGCTGATTGATGGTGACTCTTATGCAATTACAACAAAAGATAAAGAAAAATCGTTAGCCGCCTGGATTTTTATCCGCTGGATGCTTAAACCAGAAAATCAGGTGAAAGTTATTGAAGCATCCGGAACTTTTCCTCTGTCTAAAACAGCCATGGATATGCTTAATGATTTTAAAATCAAGCATCCTGCCTGGGCAGCAACACTGCAGTATTTGCCGTTGGCTCAGAACGCACCTGACGATTCAAATTGGGGCTTGACCAAAGAAGTGCTTGCGGATATCTCATGGAAACTTATCCAATATACAACTAAAAGTGAAGATATTCCTGTGATTTTTATGGACGCGCAAAATCTGCTTTCGGAGCTAACCCAATAAATGAGAGTTCTTAAGTCATCTGATCATAAAATTGAGATCTATACCGATGGGGGCTGTGACCCAAACCCGGGTCCGGGTGGGTGGGCGGCGATTATCCTGGACGGGAAAGTTAAAAAAATCCTTAAAGGGTATGCCGCCGAATCTACCAACAACCGCATGGAACTAACCGCTGCGTTGGAGGCTTTGAAACAGATTGACGCCTCCAAGCCGATAAAAATATATACCGACTCGCAGTATTTACAAAAGGGTGTGGAGCAGTGGTTGGCCAACTGGAAAGAGCGTAACTGGAAGCGAAAGGGTGGGGTGTTAGCTAACATAGACCTGTGGAAAGAGATTTCAGAGGAAATAACGCATCGAAAGATCACCTGGCGTTGGATAAAAGGCCACGCGGGTACTCCTTACAATGAACAAGCGGATCGTATTGCCCAGCAGGTGCGAGCAACTAAAGGAAAATAAAAAAGACAGATAGTACCTGTCTTTTTTGAGGCGACGACGGGATTTGAACCCGTGATGAGGGTTTTGCAGACCCTTGCCTTCCCACTTGGCCACGTCGCCTTGAGCAAAACGAATTATAGTGGGCGCTTATTCCTTTGTCAACCAATCCACCATTGAAACAAAAAATGCCTTTCGGCATTTGAGAGCGGGCGATGGGTCTCGAACCCATAAACCTCTTCCTTGGCAAGGAAGCGTTCTACCAATTGAACTACGCCCGCAAGCGAAATTTATTATATGTGTTTTTGAAATCTTGTCAACCTGACAGACAAAAAAATTCTGGGGTATTGGTCAACTTACCTTAAAAGACAATTAGTAATTATTAAAATATGTAAAAAATCTTGAAAATACAACGTAATAAATGTATACTTTGTTAACTTATTAACATGGTTAATTCAGATATCCGCAGGTCGGAAATTAATGATCGGATCGAAAAAAAGGGGTCTGTCAGCATTTCTGAGCTGGCTGTTAACTTTAAAGTCTCCGATATGACCATCCGCAGAGATCTAATCAAGCTGGAAAAGATGAGTATTATCCGCCGCGTCCATGGGGGTGCGGTTGCGTTTTATGGAAGAAGTTTTGAACCACCTCTCATTTCTCGATCAAATAAGAATATCTCGATAAAACAACTGATTGGCCGTTATGCGGCCAAGATGGTAGTTGATGGCGACAGTATTGCCATGGATGTCGGATCGACAACAATGGAAATGGCCATGAATTTAATCGGCCGTCAAAATCTGACCATCGTAACCCCAAATTTGCATATTGCCAATCTGTTGGGTGATGAAAGCCAGATTCGAGTGATTGTCGCAGGTGGGATCGTTCGCCGAGGTGAAAAATCACTTATAGGTGATTTGGCTTATTACACCTTTAGGGAAGTAAATGTGGATAAATTATTTCTTGGCACCGGCGGGATTGACTCCAAAGCTGGCCTTACCGAGCATGATATGCAGGACGCACAGGTGAGAAAAGAAATGATCCGCTGCGCGAAAGAAGTTGTTTTACTTACAGATTCATCCAAATTTCAGCAGATAGCCTTTGCTTACTTTGCTGATTTTTCACAGATTGACCATTTGGTTTGTGAAAAAGAGCCGTCAGATGAGTTATTAATGGCATTAAAAGCAGCCAATGTCGTAATACATATTGTTAATTCAGAAAGCGAATATATAATGTAATTAAGGTGTTAATCCTTAAGAAGGAGGTTCAAAGGAGGATATCGTATTTATCAGGTTAGAAATTTACCCATAAGGAAAAGCAATGAAAACAGTATATTTAGTTTGTGCAACTGGCATCGCGACTTCTTCGATGCTGCGCGTAAAAGTTCTGGATTTCTTGGAAGAAAGGGGCATTGAGGTTGAGGTATTTCAATACCGAGTGGCCGAGATGTTCCCTGAACGTATCAAAGCTGATGTGATAGTGGCTACCACCAGCATGCCACCCGAAGTAACTGAAAAATTCACTGTTATCAGTGGACTGCCTTTGCTAACTGGCATCGGAGAAGAAGAAACTCTCGAAGCTATTGCAAATGCGTTAACTGATAAAAAATAATCTAAAAAGGAGAAAAAATGGAAGCTATTCTTGGAACGATTGGCGGACTGCTTAGCAGTCTTGGTCCATTAATTGTTCTGCCTATTGTTATTACAATTCTTGGTTTGATCCTGGGCATGAAACTCGCTCAGGCGCTGCGCAGTGGCCTTACCCTCGCAATCGCATTTGTCGGTATTTTCCTCACCGTCGGGCTGCTGGGCGAAAAAATGTCCACAATTGGTACCGCTTTTGCGGAGAAGACCGGAACGGGTCTGGATATCATTGATATCGGTTGGCCGGCAGCTTCAGCGTTAGCTTTCGGCACCCCGGTTGGTAACGCCATCATCCCCTTAGGTATCGTTATCAATATCCTCCTGATCTTCCTCGGCCTCACCAAGACCCTGGATGTGGATGTCTGGAACTTCTGGCACCAGGCATTCATCGGCGCAGTAGTCACCTTCCTGACCGGCAGCTTTGCGCTTGGTCTGTTCGCCGCCGCGGTAACCTTGCTTATGGCGCTCTGGCTGGCTGACTGGTCACAACCCTTGATCCAGAGATACTTCAAACTACCCGGCATTTCCTTCCCGCATTTGCAGTCAGCAGGTTACATGATGCTGGCTGTTCCCTTTGCCTTGCTGTTGAACAAGGTTCCCTTTCTGAGAAACCTGAAACTGGATCCCGATACCATCCGCAAGCGCCTTGGCATCCTTGGCGAACCCATTTTCCTGGGTCTCTTTATCGGTATCATTCTGGCGGCTTTGGCTGGTGAAGCATTGACCGATGTCATCCTTACTGGTATCAACGTCGGCGCAGTTATGCTCCTCATCCCCAGAATGGTCGGCATCCTTATGGAAGGTCTCGCCCCTGTGGCTGACGCCGCCCGCAAATTTATGCAGAAGAATGCCAAAGGCCGTGAAATTTACATCGGTCTTGATTCAGCGGTCCTGATTGGCAGCCCTGCAGTAATTGCCTCCGGCTTACTCATGATCCCCGTTGAGATTGGTCTGGCACTGCTGTTGGCTCCGCTTGGCAACCGCACCCTGCCTTTCATTGACCTGGCCGACGGCGTCTTCGTGACAGCCATGCTTGTCCCGTTAGTGGCAGGTGATGTGCTCTTGACCGTTATTCTGGGCGCGATTGTTATGGGTATTGGAATGCTTGGCGCAACAATGCTGGCTCCCGCGGTTACTAGTATGGTTGCCAATGCAGGCTCAATTAATATCCCGGCTGGTTACTCCAACTACACTGTGATGAGCGATGCGGCTATTCCACATTCATACATCATGTACACATTCTTCAAGAGCCCGGTCATGATTGCCATGGTCTTAAGCCTGGTGTTTATGGTCGTGCATTACTTCCTCGCGAAGAAATTCCCGCTGGGCGTAAAACTGTTCGGCGAAGCAAAAGAACCTGAAGAGAAGTAGTTTTAAAATAAAGTAAATGCTGGTGGATTATATGGAGTTGTGGCAGAAATGCCACAACTCCTGTTTATGAATATACAATAAGGAACTTATATGCTGAAAATACTTGTTTCATTTATGTTAGGCCCCTGGGGGTTAAAGGTTCTCTTTTTTTATCTCGAACATACCGCAATTATTAATTCAATAGTTTTTATTTATGGAGTATTTCTGGTAGTCGCGCACTTGAATTATAAAAAGATAAGCGAACATATATATAGTCAGATCCCTACCATAGGTTCGAAGAATTCAAAGAAAAAGACAATTGAAATTAACATCCTGAAGGCAATTGAAGAAAAAAAGATGTTCCCGTTTGTTGCAGGGCAGATCAGTCTTTTTCCCAAAAAAACCTCAACAGCAGCGGTTAAGAAATATTTATTAAATGAAAAGAATTGGAAGGAACTGATCGGTGAAAGAGAAGTTCTGTTTATTGAATAAAATTCTTACGCTGAAAACATAAAAACCGGTTGGCGTAATCTGCCAACCGGTTCTGTTTGATTAGCTGTTCTTTGAGGCCAGGATTTCGCGGACTTTGGAAATTATTTGCTTTACCAATTCCTCTTCGCCAACACCGGTAATAAGCGGGATGGCGCTGAATACAGGCTTGTCGGTTTTCACTGTCACCTGGGCGTTGCTGACAACTATGTCATACGCTTCAATTCTGCCAGGGAGTTCGTTGTTACCGCTGCCGTCAATATGAACGTCATATAATTTTTCTTTATCAAAATACTCGCGCAATTTATACGCGGCGTGCATAGCCATGGCAACACCTGAACCGCATACTACAACAATATTAACCTTTTTCATTTTTCTTCACCTCTTACAAATATTTAAAATCGCTTTTAATAATTATATTGATTACTAAACCAAATGCAATAGCTTTACCCGAATTTTTTGGTTAGGGCAAGGATATGCGCATGCATGATGTCTTTAATCTCCATTTTGGAGGTTGCTGCCAGCATCTTTTTCAATGCTTCGTCATCCTCAATCACAAAAATCACTTTTCGCAGCACATTGACCACCTGTTTGGGATCGTTGATAGCCAACATTAGCACGATATCCACTGATATTTCCGTGTCTGGCGCCCCCATACCATTGAAAATAATAGGATCTTGGAGTGTGGCGATTGCGACGGCGGGTTTATTGACATGCTGTGTATCCGTGTGCGGCACAGCCACGCCTGTCACCCTGGCTTTTAAGCCAGTGGGGTACACAAGTTCGCGGTCATATACCGCCTGAGTATAAGTGTCTTTGACAAAACCATTACTGAATAGCAAACCGCCAAGTCTACGGATTATGTCTTCTTTGTCCTTGACCGGTTCCTTGACCAGGATCAGTTTTTCATCAATCGTTAGCTTATTTGTGTCTTTAGGTTTTCCCATGTGGCAAATTCCTTCTATGGTTTTAAAGCATCACGCAATTGTTTCAGGTTGAGATGGATCTGGTTATCTGCAAAGACACCTCTTCCCGAGACAATAATATCTGCCCCGGCACGTTTGGCGTCGAGAATGTTATCCAGCACAAATCCGCCATCTACCTCCCATTTCACTTTTTCAAGACCGGGCTGCTTCTTTCCTTCTACTACTTTATCAAGAATAGAAGGTAAATAGGTACAAGCCCGTGCTTCAGGCTCAGTTGTAAGGATTAGGACAAAGGACAGGAAGGGCAAGTAATGCCTTAATGGCGGGAGAGGAGTGGCAGGATTGAACGCTAATCCTGCAAGCATACCCGCCTGATGTATTAATCCCAGCGTCCTGCGTGGATAGGGACAAGCTTCATAATGAACTGAAACCATATCAGCACCCATTTCTTTGAGGTCCGGAATCAGCCATTCGGGCGAATTCATCATTAAATGGACGTCGAACGGCAAATTGGTCAGCGGACGCAAGTCCTTGACCATACGAACACCGAGGGTCATCACAGGCAGAAAATTGCCATCTTCAATATCGAAATGGATGATGTCCGCGCCAGCTTTTTCAAGATCCTCAATAGTTTGCTTGAGATTGAGCTGCGAACTGGCAGCCAATGACGGTGCAATTCTGATAAAAATTATCTTCTCCGAAAATTGAAGCTAAACGCCTCTTCGCAGATCAAGAGTGTGGTCAAATTTGCTGACCATGGTATTAAGTGCTTTAATACCGGCTTCGATATCGCGCAAGTCAGCCATCTCTGCAGGTGCGTGCGAATAGCGCATGGGGATCGCGATATGGGCCATCGCCACACCTTCGGTGCCGGCTACCACGGTAAACGCGTCATCAGTGATGACACCCAGCGACATATCCTGTTGCCAGGGCATGCCCATCTCATCCAGAGTTTTTTCCATAAAATGCCGTAATGGAGGATTGGGGATGATTCCTGCCAGGGTGCCGCGGCCGTGGAAGTTCATTTGGGTCACAGCGGGGCCTTTGCCAAGTGACATTTCATAGGTGAAGTTTAGGTCCGGCGTATCACAGGCGGGAGTGATATCCACACAGATGGACGCATCGGGTTCCAGTTTGTAAAATACAGGTAAAACACCACGGATATTAAACTCTTCCTGAACCGAAGCCACGATATATACTGTGCCAGCGGGCCGGTTGGCTTTTAGGTGTTCAGCCAGTGCGATCAACATCAGACAACCGATGCGGTTATCGAGCGTTTTACCGCTGACCATGTGTTCGCCAATGCGCATGAACTTGTGTTTGTAAGTAACCGGGCTCCCGATCCTTATTCCTTTGGCAATGACCTCATCATAAGAATAGGCGCCGATGTCAATATACATCTGCTTAAAAGATGGCACAGTAGATTTGGCTTCAGGTGGTGTGAAATGATGCGCGTATGTGCCAATAAAACCGGTCACAGAATCGGTACCGTCAATAGTATGCACATCCATAAATTGCCCCATTAAGGTTCTTTCGGGGACACCGCCGATGCGGTCAAAACGTAAATAACCATTTTTCTCGACCTTGCGGACCATGAGCCCAAGCTCATCCACATGAGCAAATACCAGCATTTTGGGTTCTTTTTCATCCCGGCCTTTGAATGTGGCGGTAACGTTACCTAACCGGTCTATTACAATTTCATCCGCCAGAGGTTTGAGGCGGTTGTACATCTCTTTGATCATCTTGTCTTCCAACCCGGAAAGAGCCGGAATGGAAGTTAATTGGCTTAATTCTTCAACGATGCTTTTCATTTTTGCTCCTTTTTAACCAACATACATTCTACCGCCATCGGCGACGATGATTTCGCCGTTGATAAAACTTGACAGGTCAGAACACAGGAATAAGACGACATTTGCTACATCAGCTGGATAACCAATCCTGCGGATTGGCATCTGGGGTACATAGTGATTGATCATTTCCTCTTCGCTTTTGTAGCGGGTCATAATCATATCACTGAGAATTACTGAAGGCATTACGGCATTAACCAGAATGCCCTGCGGGGCATAGGTCTTGGCCATATACCGGGTGAGAGAGTAAGCGCCCGCTTTGGTGGCGATATATTGGGGAATTCCGGTACCACCGGTATGGACACAAGTTGAGGTGATATTAATAATGCGACCGTTTCCACGGCTTATCATGTGGTCCTTGACGCTTTCTGAACAGAAGAACAGTCCTTTTACATGGATTGCGTAGCTTTTATCCCAATCTGCGACTACTCCGGCGTTATTAACCAGGATATCTATTCTGGAAAATTTATCCAGGATTTCCTTAACCATTTCTATGGTATTTTGTTCAATTGAAATGTCTTTCTGGATGTAATAAGGCTTTTGTCCAATAGAAGCAATTTCTGTAAGGACTGGTTCAACAATTTCAGGATTAACGATGTCGTCAATCACAACCTGCGCGCCTGCTTCGGCGAGCAACCTGGCCGTAGCAAGACCGATGCCTTTGGCAGCGCCTGTGATGATGGCTACCTTACCCTTTAAATCAATGGTATAAGCCATTACCTTCTCCTGATAAGTTATTCAAATTCAATTACACACTTCAGGCTTTCATGCCTTGAAGCAGTTTGCAGGATCGCATCTGATAATTTTTCAAGTGGATACTTGTGGCTGATGATCTTGTCAGCCGAAACATCCCCGCTGGCAATCAACTTTAATGCCATGCGAGTATCCAGATGGTCTGCCGAATATGTAGATGTAATCGTTATCTCGTTAAAGAAAATAAAACTTGGATAAAGTTCCACAAATTCATCAGGCTGGGGGGTGGCGAAGAAGGTTACTGTGCCACCTTTGTTGGCTAATCTCAGCCCCAATTTCATCGCCCTGATATCTTTGGCCGCGATAATTACTTTATCCGCCCCATTGGATTTTAAAATCGCACACAAACGTTCAGCTTCTTTTTCGGGATTGTTATCCGGAATAAGGACTTCTTTGGCGCCAAACTCTTTGGCTTTCTTGATACGCCAGTCCAACACTTCATACACCACAAGGTCGCGAACGCCCCAATATCGTAAACATTCAATAAACATCAGGCCCATAGTGCCTGTACCAATAAGAGCGACTGAATCTCCGGCTTTGATGCCCGCCTTCCGAATCGCATGGATAACACACGCCAGTGGTTCAACCAGGGTGCCTGCTTCAAAACTGACATGGTCGGGCAGGATGAGCGTATCCCTTTCTACATGCAATGCTGAAGCGGTGAAAAATTCAGAAAAACCACCTGGGTGAATGTGGGTTGTTCTGAAGGTTGTGCACATGGTGAAGTTTCCGCGCCGGCAGTGTTCACAGACGAGGCAGGGGACATGATGATGTACTACAACACGGTCGCCAACTTTAAAATTGGTTACACCAGAGCCAACCGCTTCAATTAATCCGGAAGGTTCATGCCCCAACGTAAGTGGAGCGCGCGGCGTGAGATACCATTCCATAGTATCCGCTACACACACGCCGCAGGCTTTTGTTTGTACAAGGATCTCTCCGGATTTTGGCTGTGGGATGGGACGTTCTTCCACCCGCACATCATGATTGTTATAGTAGACAGCAACTTTCATTCTTCACCTTATTCGTAAAAAGCCGCCGCGCTTTTCGCAACACGGCGGCTTTCTTGAGTAAATTTTGGATGCGGAATAAACTTCCGCATCCAGCCAGATTATAAAGGACGATTAGCCGTGGAACAAGCGACCAATCTGGAACAAAACAGCTGAGAGCCAGTTGCCAGCCGAGAGGCCAGTGATATCCACAGCACCTGCAGGGATAGCATAACCGATGCTCTTGGCCATCTCGGTCAGTGATGAACCGAAGGATGTGCAGGCATACAGCACAACAATGAAGATCACGGTACCGCAGATGATGGAGCGGAAGAGGTTACCCTTGGACATAAAGGGGACCATCGCGACGAAATAGAATGTCGCAGCCAGGTCGCCAAAGGGCAGCACGCGGTTTCCGGGCAGGATCAACGCCAAGCCGAGAACGATCGGGATCATGATGATGCCAGCCGCAACGGTAATCGGGTGGCCGATTAAAATCGCAGAGTCCAGCCCGATGTAAAATTCGCGGCCACCAAAATTCTTGGTCATAAAGGTCCTGGCTGACTCTGCGATGGGGGTCAGGGCTTCCATGAAGAAACCGATGATCTTGGGGATCAGGATCATGGCGGTGCCGATGGTCATACCGAGGGTCAGGAGTTTGACGGGTTCTTTCCAGAGACCGCCGAACAGGCCAACGCCCACGCCTAGGAGTACACCCAGGAACAGGGGCTCGCCGAAGATACCCCATTTTTCACGGATACCGCTCTCGTCCCAGTGGATATCTTTCACGCCGGGGATGCGATCCAAAACCCAGTTGACGCCCGCGATGATCGGAACACTGCTGACAGCCCAACCATGGGGGATGCTAATACCGGGAAGGTTGTAGAAGTCCTGAACATCTTTCGCGGTCATATCAGCGATCCACAGTTCATAAACGGTGTGGATGGCTGCGGCAACCATTGCCCAGGCCATGCTGCCGGAGGCGATGTAGGAAACGGAAGCGGTGAACGCCTGATTCCAAAAGTTCCAGATGTCAACATTCAAGGTCTTGGTGAGCTTGAAGAGCAACATAATGATGTTGGTCGCAAGGCAGACCAGGATTACCAGTGAGCCAGCCGAAGTGCCCCAAGCGATGGCGCCGGCAACACCCCAGCCTACATCTAAGATATCTAGGTTAGAGCCTGTGGATTTCACCATGACATCCACAACTGGCACCATTTGGCCAATCAAAAGGCCGATGACTAAGTTAAGGGCAATGAAGCCCGCGCCGAGGGTAAGACCTGCGCGCAATGCTGTGCGAAGTTTCTGGCCGAAGATCAGGCCTAGAATAGTAATGATGATAGGCAGCAGCAGGGAAGCGCCTAAACCGCTAACCGCACCCCAAACATTCTTTACAACAGTTACAAAATCCATTTTAACTCTCCTTTATTTAGTTGAAAACGAATGATTCTTGAAACCACTGATTAGTTATTTGTTATGTGCACCTCCTTTTTTAATCTTATTTAATTAACCGCAAAAAACTAAAAAGGCTACGTTAGAATAACGTCGACGTTTCTTTTCGTAATCATTTCAAGCTGTTCTTTCGAAATTCCCTGATCGGTGATGACGTGATCTACTTCGGTAATGTCGCAGACTTTAGCAAAACCGGTAACATCAAACTTGGAAGAATCGGTAAGCAAAATGACCATGTCCGCAGCATTCACCATGGCTTGTTTAATTGGTACTTCTTCGATGTTGACATTGGAAATCACGCCATCAGAGTGAATAGCGTCAGCGCCCAGGAAAGTCTTATCTACTCGAAGGGTACGTATAAAGTCAGTGACCTGTGCGCCTTCCAGTGTGAATACGTTTTCACGGGCAATCCCGCCTGTGCAAATCAATTTGATATTTGGGTTTGTTGCCAGCTTGACAGCGATATTGAGATCGTGCGTGACCACTGTAAGACGTTCCCGGTTGTGTAAAAGTAGGGCAAGAGCGTAAATTGTTGAGCCAGCGTCCAACAGGATGGTATCGCCGTTTTCCACAAAATTCATAGCCGCCAGGGCAATGCGGGTTTTTTCTTCAGTATTACGGCGCCTTTTAATTTCATACGGAATTTCCATCGTAACGCCATGGGCGGTGCGTACCGCGCCGCCGCGCTTGCGGATGCATACCCCCTCTTTCTCTAACATGATCAGATCGCGCCTGATCGTTGCGGATGAAATGCCAATCTCATCCGCAAGTTCTGTTACCTGAACATAACCGTCTTCGCGAAGCTTATTGTGGAGTATGGCCCTTCGTTCTTCAGCTAACATAGTCCTGCTTTTCTTTTATTGCAAAAAGCTACAAAATATTTGTTAAATAATGCCTTGTTATGAAAAGTATAGCATTTCGATTTACCATTGTCAAGAAAAACCTGGTGATCGTGATTAATGTAATATTCAAAGAATAAATTATTAAATAAATAATAATTTGTATAATCACTTCATCCGAAAATAGTGTAGGTGAATAATGCTGGAAAATTTAAAAATTAGGGTAAGCCGATTATTAGCCAAACTACCTGAAAACCATCTGGTTTGTTCAACTGGCGGCAATGTCAGCGCGAGAGATCCCGAAAGCGGCTATATGGTAATAAAACCAAGCGGCGTTCCTTATGAGGATTTGTCTCCAGAGGCACTCGTTGTGGTTGATGCGCAAGGCAACAGAGTAGAAGGAAAATTCAAACCTTCATCTGATACTGCCAGTCACCTCTATATCTATCAAAAAATGCCTGAAATAAACGGCATTGTTCACACCCATTCCCCTTATGCAACCGCTTTCGCAGTTGCAGAAAGACCAATCCCCGTTGTATTTTCTGAAACAGCTGAGGAATTTGGAGGTGAAATCCCTCTATCCGAGTTTGTCCTGGTCGGTGGTGAAGCCATTGGTGAACAAGTTGTGAAGTATGGCTCGAAAATAAAAGCTGTGGTCCTCAGGAAACACGGAATTTTCACAATCGGATCAACACCTGAAAAAGCTGTCGATCTGGCAATTTTGGCTGAAAATTCTGCCTTTGTTGCCTGGCTAAGCTTTCATCTAAATCCCGCCGCGCCACTCTCCGAAAAGGATATCCAGGCACTTTATTACCGGCAACAAAACATTTACGGCCAGTAAGGTCTAGCGATGATTTTCGTAAATCGCCAGAACGATATCCGCGTAATCATAGCCAACATCCATCGGACCATAAGCCTTAAGCGCTTCGTGCTCTGAATCTTTTTGATGGATCAATTCGGCAAGATAACTGCTGCCATACTGAATATTAAATTGAGGGTCAAGCAATTCATTAATGGTCGGCCGGCTGATAAAGCAGGGATGGTTGCCGCATATAAATTCGGATGCGATGCCATCTTTTGGCATGACCTGCATCAAACCCACTGCGCCGCTGATGGAGTAAGCCCGCGGGTCACCACCGCTTTCCTGCAGCATGACAGCCGCAATCAGGTTGGGATCCAACCCTGAATCTGCAGCTGATGCCTCAATTATTGTTTTCCATTGCTGAATGCTTTCAGGAAATTGTGAACTTAATTGCGTGGAAGGGGTTTGTGCCTCTGATTGTGAATTGATGCTTGAGGGGGAGGCAGACTGAGCGTAACCGGAATTGACAGTCATTGACAAAAATGTCAAACAAATACTGCTCACCAGCACCGCGGGAATAATCAGATTTCGTGGATTGAGCGTCATCAGTCCAATTATAGCACATAAGTTCTAATTATGAACTAATTTGTTAATTCCAGAATTTTGTAAAATCCCTTTTTCATAAGAGCAAGCATTTCTTTAGCTTTTTCTCTGTAGGTACCCAAAGAATGCCCGACTGGATCCCAAATATCCTTTGTTTCCCCAGTCATCTCACTTAAAAGAAAAATCTTCTCTTTTGTATTAGGAAAATTACGCTTCAGGAAGGATGATTGCTCATGTTCCATGCAAAGAATCAGATCAAATTCACCAAGAAGCGATTCGGTCACTGGCTGGGAATGGTGGTCGTTCAGGTCCAAGCCAGTATCCATCATTGCGCGGATCGCAAAATCGGTTGCCGGATAACCGTTTATTGCCCAGACACCGGCTGATTCAATCCTCCAATTTTCAGGCTGTGCCTTCCACCTGGCTACGAGATTCCTGAACAGAACCATCACCATGGGTGAGCGGCACTGGTTGGCGGCGCAAACAAAGAGAACGCACCTTTTTTTCTCAGTATCTTTTTTAACCACTATTTGCCCATACTGACAACCTGGTGATCCCAGCGGTGCCAGCCGCCGAATTTCTCTTCGACGATTTTTTGGCCTTCGCCGGGGCATTCCAACCCCATCAGTTCGAAGTCGGCATCAATCATGATGCGCACCAACTCATGGAATTTTACTTTTGGCTGCCATTTCAAATGCTGGTTTGCTTTACTTGGATCAGAAAGAAGCAGGTCCACTTCAGTAGGGCGGAAATAGCGTTCGTCAATCTGAACGTAATCTTTATAGTTTATACCGGCATATCCAAAAGCTTCTTCAAGAAATTCACGAACAGAATGAGTTTCGCCGGTACCAATGACGTAATCATCAGATTTATCCTGCTGCAGCATTATCCACATGGCTTCAACATATTCAGGCGCATAACCCCAATCGCGTTTGGCTTCCAGGTTTCCAAGGAAAAGGTCTTTCTGCCTTCCAGCTTTGATAAAGGCAACTGCTCTGGTGATTTTACGTGTCACAAAGGTTTCGCCGCGTCGAGGTGACTCATGGTTGAAAAGGATGCCATTACTGGCAAAAATGTTATACGCTTCGCGATAGTTCCGTGTGATCCAATAAGCGTATACCTTGGCGGCCGCGTATGGGCTGCGGGGTTCAAAGACAGTCGCTTCATTCTGGGGCGGTTTGGCACTACCGAACATCTCGCTTGAAGAAGCCTGGTAGAAGCGGGCGTCCACACCACTTTTTCTGACCGCTTCAAGGATGCGCGTCGTGCCCAGCCCAGTCACATCGCCGGTATATTCGGGCATATCAAATGAAACGCGCACATGGCTTTGCGCGGCCAGATGGTAGATTTCATCCGGTTTTATGTTATAAACCATATGCTGGAGGGTTTCACCCACGGCGATATCCCCATAATGAAGATAAAGATGAACTTTATTGTCGTTATGTGGGTCGTGGTAGATATGATCGATGCGTTGGGTATTGAAAGTGCTCGCGCGGCGGATAATCCCATGAACTTCATAGCCTTTGTGTAACAGCAGCTCCGCTAAATATGATCCATCCTGGCCAGTAATACCGGTAATAAGCGCTTTTTTCAATTAAATCCTCCAGACTTAGTTTACTACTGTGCAAGTTAGTATAACCATGGATAAAATGCATGTCAAACTTCAAAATTAAAAAAGGCTGAGTTTTTAGCTCAGCCTTTAATTTAAAGTGTTGTTTTATTTTTTGGTGAATACAAGTTTGGCATCTGCTTCGTTCAATTCCACCACCACCTTGTCACCTTCCTTAAAATCTCCTGAGAGCAGGCTGATAGACAAGGGACTTTCCACATATTTCTGAAGCGTCCGTTTCAACGGGCGGGCGCCAAAGGACGGATCAAACCCTTCCTTCGCCAACCATTCCCTGGCTTTTTTGGTTAATTCCACTTTCAACCCATGCTCTGCCAGGCGCTGGCGGATCTCATCCATTTGGAGGTCAACAATCTCATACATCTGTTCGAGGGTGAGAGGCGAGAAAATGATTACCTCGTCTATGCGGTTGAGGAATTCTGGTCTGAAGGTATCTTTCAGCGCTTTCTCAATTTTCTGGTTGGCTTCTTTGTCTTCGGTTGTACCTTCATGCTGCAGGAAGCCCAATGTTCCACCGCGGCGTATGAATTCGGTGCCCAGGTTACTGGTCATGATCAGCACTGTGTTGCGGAAATCAACTACCCTCCCCTGACCATCGGTAAGGCGACCGTCATCCAGAATTTGCAGCAGCGAATTCCAGACCTCCGGATGGGCTTTTTCAATCTCATCAAATAGGATCACGCGGTAAGGGCGGCGGCGTACGGCTTCGGTAAGCTGGCCGCCTTCTTCATAGCCCACATATCCGGGGGGTGCGCCGAACAGGCGTGAAGCGGTATGTTGTTCGTGAAATTCGCTCATATCCAACCGCACCAGCGCATCCTCGTCATCAAACAGAAATCTGGCTAATGCTTTGGCTAACTCGGTTTTACCTACGCCTGACGGGCCGATGAAAATAAACGAGCCAATTGGCCGGCGCGGATCTTTAAGCCCTGAGCGTGCCCGGCGGATTGCATCAGCCACAGCTATAATGGCTTCATCCTGGCCGATGATGCGCTCATGCAGGTTTTCTTCCATTTTAAGCAACCGATCCGCTTCCGATTGCATCATTTGATTCATGGGAATACCTGTCCATTGTGATACGACCTGGGCAATATCTTCTTCATCAACAACTTCATCGAGTTTGTGTTCGGATTCCCACGCGTCTCTCTTTTGAGTAAATTCGGATTCAAGGCGCAGCCGCTCGGCTTTCTTGCGGGCAGCGCGCTCATAATCTCGTTCGATGCCGGCTTGTTCTTCTTCAGCCATATGGCGGTCAATTTCACTTTTCATTGCCTTTAGATCCGCAGGCATTGAATAAAGCGCTACGCGCAATTTTGCCGCGGCTTCATCCATCAGGTCGATAGCTTTGTCAGGTAAAAATCGATCTGTGACGTATCTTGCAGAAAGCTTGGCAGCTGCGATAAGCGCTTTGTCAGTGAAATGGACTTTGTGGTGCGCTTCATAACGGTCGCGCAATCCTTGCAACATTTGAATGGTCTCATCAACTGAAGGTTCATCCACGAAAACCGGCGAGAACCTTCGCTCCAGTGCGGCGTCTTTTTCAATATATTTTTGATATTCATTAAGAGTGGTCGCACCGATGCACTGCAGTTCACCTCGGGAGAGAGCCGGTTTAAGTAAATTGGATGCGTCCATGGCGCCCTGTGCCGCGCCAGCCCCCACCACAGTATGCAGCTCATCAATGAACAGGATGATCTCGCCGCTGGATTTCTGTACTTCTTCGATGGCCGATTTCAGACGTTCTTCAAACTCACCTCTGAATTTTGAACCAGCGATCATTGCGCCTAGGTCAAGAGAGATGACCTTTCGCCCCATCAGAATTTCAGGGACATCGTTATTGGCGATCTTTTGGGCCAGTCCTTCCACGATGGCTGTTTTACCTACACCCGCGTCGCCGATCAGAACCGGGTTATTTTTGGTTCTGCGGGAAAGAACCTGGATGACACGCAGGATCTCCTCATCCCGCCCGATGACGGGGTCCAGTTTGGATTCATGCGCTTGCTGGGTAAGGTCGCGCGAGAATTTTTCAAGCGTCTTGTAGCGGGAATCGGGTTTGCGGTTGGTGACATTCTTACCGCCTCTGATTTGCATGATAGCTTCAAGCACGCGCTTTCGGTCAATGCCGCTTTCCTGAAGCAGGCGGGACGCGGGCGTGTTTCGTTCACCGAGGATGGCCAGAAATATATGTTCTGTTGAAATGAACTCATCCTTTATTTTAGACGCCTCATCATTGGCCAGTTCCATAATTCGTTTCACACGCGGAGTGATAAAGATTTGGCCAGCGCCGCCGCCAAAGATGCTTGCTTTGGGGCTGCTCTTCAGAATATCATCCAGTTTATTGATGATAGTGTCACGTTCCACTGCAAGAAGATCAAAGATTTGCGTGACCATGCCTTCCTGCTGCTCGATCAGAGCGAGAAGGATATGTTCGGTATCGATCTGGTTGTGACTATAGCGCTGAATGATTTCAGCGGCTCTCTGCGCCGCTTCCTGGGCGCGTTCGGTAAATCGGTCAAATCGCATCATGATAGTTTTTCCAGTTGTTTTATTGATTTTATCATCCGCGGTTTATTAATTGATTAGCAGCATATTAATTTATTGTAAAAAATCTGTTTGAAATGAGTATCAATTACACTACATATGCTAATCCGCGTTAAATACCATGACCACGTTCATGGATTCGTCGCTAACCCACAAATTTCCTTGCGTGTCAAAATCAAGCCCGTATGGCCTGCTGATCAGGTCTGATGAGATGGAAAGGTCCTGCCAGCCTTGAATGAAATCACCTGTCAGGCTGAATTCAAGAATGCGCCCTCCTTCAGGATCAGAAACAACAATAGTACCTTTGGGGCTGAAAGTGAGGAAGGGTTTGTTATCAAGGCTTTGGCCGTACCAGGCATCCACCTCAAATTCGCCAATTTGAGTGTAAATCAATCCACTATTGTCTGGGCTAAAGAACTGCACCCTTCTGTTCCAGGTGTCTGCCACAGCGACCACTCCGGTATCAGATACATCGATACCCACGGGTTCGTCAAACTGCCCGGCTTCGAGGCCTGCTCCGCCGAACTGGGTGATGTAATTTAAATCCTTGTCGTATACCACCACACGTTTGTTACCGGTATCCGTTATATACACATTACCATCCGGACCAACCGCGATCCCTCTTGGTCCCCAGAGGGTATCCGGGCTGGTACCTTGGGCGAATACGCCCAGGGCTTTGACGAACTGGCCATCAGCCGTGAATTTCTGGATACGGTGATTGAAGGTATCCACGACATAAACAGAACCATCTTTTCCGACAGCAACATCCCAGGGTTGATTTAGGGTGCCGCCGGGTGCTTCGCCTTCCAAAATATTGGCATAAACACCCCAGACATTCAATAATTCACCTGTCTGTGAGAATTGCTGGATGCGGTTGTTATTCGTATCTGCTACAAAGATTGTCGCATCTGGGGCGATATGGATGCCCCTCGGTTCGTTTAGATCACCTGCAGCTGATCCGCCCTTGCTTATGAAATAATCCGGCTGCCTCGAAATCATTTTGTCAGCATATGGATCAGTGCTTGTCACAGTTTCGAGAGAGGCGCCGGAATTAAGCTGCCACATCTGGGCAGCGATATCCTTGCGCACATAAAAACGCATTCGCTCACTTGGTAACCAGTTTTCCAATGTAAGGAATTGATTATCTGTGACTTGGGCATACAGTGTGTAATCCCGATTGAGCCAGATATTCAATAAAGCCTGACGTATATCCGGATTGACAAGCGCGCTTTTTACACGGTCGAAGGTGAGATTCCAGTAATCCTGCATCGGCCACCACAGGCG
Organism: Pelolinea sp.; assembly: GCA_030692365.1. GTDB lineage: Bacteria > Chloroflexota > Anaerolineae > Anaerolineales > Anaerolineaceae > Pelolinea. The sequence goes on from JAUYCC010000018.1 coordinate 24,128, forward strand.
CATGTATTCAAAGGCGTAATAATTGTCGCGCACGATGGCGTCAATTTTTGCGTATTTATCCGCGCCGGCGATAATAAGCGGCGCGTCTTCAAGCGCGCGGGTGGGGTTCTCCAGATATACGATCTTGTTGGGATAATTTCTTAAATACCACCAGTAAGGATAAAGCCCGTGATTGTCATAAGCCACCTTTATATCCAAACCTTTGGTCGTCCTTCTGGAGATTTCCTCAATTTGCTTTAAAACGATTTTCGGTCCATCAGCGGCATGCGCATAGACAAGAAATTCATAAGGATAGTCATAATTGATAAAGGATGCCCGGTATGCGGCACGACCTGTAAGAATACTTAGCAGAAGAAATAGGGCAAGCATGGCGCACGAAAATACCTTCACAAAGCTGATAGGTTTATATTCCTTAAAAAGGAAATATCCTAAAACTGCTTCCAAAATAATCAGGAAAATAAAATGATTGGTATCCTGCAATTGAGCCTGGGTCTTGCCCTGTAAGGGGGCATGGTTTCCCCATAATTGGGCAACCATTAGAGTCGCTATAATAATGAATGAGACCATACCTGCAAATCTCAAAATTCGCCTCGCTTTGTCTTTTTCCAGAGAAAGGTAATTTTGCAAGGTTTTTTCAAATGACCAGCCTGCAGTCAAGAGCATAGGAAAAGCAATGTGGACAGTCAGCCAGGGCATTTTCTCGCCAGCCAACGTGTAAGCAATCAGGCTGGTGATAGTCCAGAAAATGAATATAGCGGGAATAGGTAAAATTGGTTGAGCGACGAATTCAGAGGATAATGAATTATCTTCCAGCGACTTATCCACTGCTTTACCCCAGAAAGAACGCTGCTTGAAACCCAGATAAAAGGCTAATATTGTCCCAAACGCCCCCAGAAATTCATAGATAGGAATAAGGATGAACGCGAAATAATAGGACGGTTGGCCGCCGCGGCCAACATCCTGTTGGGATAACCAGTGGCCGAGTGAACCGATCATACCGGTTAATATGCCAACGGTATTAGTGAAAAAAGTTGAATACAGCGTGATGTAAATGCCAAAAAACACTAGAGCGTATTTCCACCAATTTTTTTCATCCCAGATGGTGCCAAGAATGACTGATAAACCAAAAAAATACGCGATATAGATGTAGTCAATCAGGATGGGAAAGGGTTCGTTATATGCGATTGGGTTTTGGCCAGCGAAGATGACTAAAAAAGGCACCAATAAGGGCAACACAAAAGTCCCTGTCAAAATCAAAACCGAAAATGCCCTGGAATCTTTTAAAGAATCCCAATTCAATCCCGGCTTGATATAGATGAGAAATCCCATAGAGAACATTAAGGGAAGAAGAATTGGAAAGGTTATTTTAATAAGAGTGACCGCTAATTCGAGCAACGCACTGAAATCGTAAGTGAGGTCAGTGTTAACCAGGGTTAGCGCAACCTGCCCGCTTTGAATTTGCTGCCCGGCGTGTTTGACGAAGAAAACTGAAACAGCGACGCTAACCGCGATCACGCCAATGAATAACAAGTTTGTCAGAATAAATTTCTGACGCTGTTTGCCTTCCCATTTTGCCTTGAAAATATCCATAACAGCCAGGATGAAAACAAAGGCTAGCAATTGAGCGGTAAATATATATGCGGTTTCTTTGGTAGAGAAATTTAGGCTTAGAAAAATGGTAAGCAAATATAAGTATTTGGTGAATCCTGTTTCAAAATACCTTAATAGCACATAAAAGGTCGCAACACCCCAGAAAGCGCAGATGGCATCATTGCGCGCATAACGGCCGTAGAAAAGCATAAATGGTGAGATCATGAAAAACAATCCTGCGGCAAGCGCGCCATATTTTCCAAGATACCGTTTGTAGAAAGTCAGAATAAAAGCAACTGTGGCGATGCTGATGAGCGCGTGGGGCAGGCGGGAGGTGAAATCATTATCGCCAAAAAGGAAATAAGAAAGCGCCATCAAGTGAAACTGAAAGGGACCATGGGTAACAGGATCATGGCGGTACCCTCTGCCGGAGTACAGATCAAAGGCGGGGATAACATGATTCACTTCATCATGGCTCATCACCCGAATGCCCAGGTTGGTCAGGCGGGAAAGGATGGTCAGAATTATGATGAGAACAACCAGAATCTGGTAAAGGCTGATCTTTTTTACGTAATCACTCAGTGGTTTTTCAAGGTCAATGCGCATTCTTTTCCTTATAAATAAGTTGCACTCATAAAAGTGATGGTAAAATTTGGCTCTGTTTATTGAATGTAATTATTTTAGCAGGGGTTTGATTTTTGATGAAATCCAACTTAATTAATAAACTAAATAATCTTGACCAATATTGGCTTGATTGTTACAATAACTGTTTGCCAAATGCACGAATTAATTAATCGAGTACGATAGAAATTCAGGAGATTTAAATGAACTCTGAAATGCCGGTGAAATCATACGCGCAGATTAAATCTGTTTTAGAAATTCCCAATTTAATAGAAATCCAGAAAAAATCATTTCAAAGGTTGAAAAAAGAAATTCTTCCCGACCTTTTTACAGAGATTTCACCCATAGAATCTTACAACAAAGGAATCAAGTTATATTTCCCCAGCACTATATCCGAGGTAAAAGATTTCGATTTAAAGTATTGGTTTGATAAACCCAAGTATTCTATAGAAGAGTGTGTTGAGCGCGACCTGACCTATTCCTCACCGCTTTATGTTTCCGTTTTGTTAGCCGGTCCCGAAATCCCCGAACCCATCAAACAGGATATCTTCATGGGCGATTTCCCTGAAATGACCGAAAACGGGACGTTCATTATCAATGGCACTGAGCGCGTAGTAGTATCACAGCTTATCCGTTCACCTGGAGTGTATTTTGACGAAGAGGTGAACCGTGCAACCGGCAAAAAACTAGCGAAGGCCAAACTAATCCCTGACCGCGGCGCTTGGATGGAATTTGAAACCAGGAAGAATGATCACCTGATTTTAAAATTCAACCGCAAGCGTTCTATTCCTATTACTGTTTTTATGCGTGCATTAGCGAGTCTGGATGATGGTTATGCTGACGCTCCTTTGAAGACAGGTACAGATGAAGAACTGATTGAACTCTTCCGGGATATTGATAAAGATCCGGATCGCCTGTTTATTCTGAATACCATGCGGCAGGAACCGGAATGGAATCTCTCTTCAGGGATTACCATCGCTGAAGCAGCTTTGCTTGAATTCTTCAAGAAGATGCGCCCGGGCGACCCCGCGACTCTGGAAAACGCACGCGAGTTCTTGCAAGAGCAGGTATTTGACCAGCGCCATTATGACCTGAGAAAAGTTGGTCGTTATAAACTGAACCAGAAATTCGATCTCACAGCCAAAGTGCCGGTGGACCATCGTACATTAACTAAATGGGATATTGTCCACCTTGTCCGTCGCATGATCATGATCAACAACGAGATGGAAGAAAAAGATGATATTGACCACCTTGGCAACCGTAGAATAAAAACTGTCGGTGAGTTGATCCAGAATAAACTGCGCATCGGCATGCGCCGCATGGAACGCGTGATTAAGGAACGTATGTCCATCCGCGACCAGGATCAAGTCTCTCCAATTTCATTGATTAATATCCGTCCTTTAGTCGCTTCATTGAGAGAATTCTTTGGTTCTTCACAGCTTTCCCAATTCATGGACCAGACCAACCCTTTGGCTGAGCTGCGCCATAAACGCACACTTTCCGCACTCGGTCCTGGTGGTTTGCGCCGTGATCGCGCGGGTTTTGATGTACGCGATGTGCATAACTCTCACTACGGCCGTATCTGCCCAATTGAGACACCTGAAGGTCCGAACATCGGTTTGATCGGTCGCCTGGCGTCATTTGCCAAAGTAAACGATTATGGTTTTCTGGAAACACCCTACCGTAAGGTTTACAGGCAGTTACCGGCTGATGATGAACGATTGATCAGCAAGGCTTTGCGTGAAACCTTGGTTACTTCATCCGGAACTGAAATCGCAAAAGAAGGCGAGCGTATAACAGCCGAAATATTTAAAGAAATAAAGAAACTACGCAAGGAAAAAGAATTCATCGCGGTTGTTCCTTTTATTACCGAAGAAGTTGAATTCCTTTCAGCGGACGCGGAAGATAAGTTCAATATCGCCCAGGCCAATACGCCAGTGAATGAGAACGACGAATTTGAAACTAACCGCATTTCATCGCGTTTCCACTCCGATTTCATCATGAGCACTGCGGACAGGATTGACTACATGGATGTAGCGCCGCATCAAATTGTGGGCATCAGCGCATCCTTGATCCCTTTCCTTGAGCATGATGACGCCAACCGCGCGTTGATGGGTTCGAATATGCAGGCGCAGGCGGTTCCTTTGATTTCGCCTGAATTGCCGATAGTATCAACCGGTATGGAATCTTACGCCGCGAAGGACTCGGGGCAGGTGGTAGCTGCGGATGAAGACGGTGAAGTGCTTTCCGTTACTGGCAAGCAGATCACGGTCAGAACCGAAAACGGCATTAAGACCTATAAACTCAGAAAATACCAGCGCTCGAACCAGAGCACCTGTATTGACCAGCGCCCCACGGTTACCAAAGGTCAAAGAGTTCATAAAGGGATGGTCATCGCTGATTCGTCCTCAACTGTAAATGGTGAACTTGCCATCGGCCAAAACGCAACCATCGCTTTCCTCTCGTGGGAAGGCGGGAACTTTGAAGACGCGATTTTGATTTCTGAGCGGTTGGTCCAGAAGGACCACTTCACCTCAATTCACATTGAAAAATATGAACTCGAAGCTCGCGATACCAAACTTGGCCCGGAAGAGATCACTCGTGATATCCCTAATGTCGGCGAAGAAGCCATCAAGGATTTGGATGAATATGGCATTATCCGCATTGGCGCTGAGGTCAACCCCAATGATATTTTGGTAGGCAAGATCACTCCCAAAGGCGAGAAAGAACTAACCCCGGAAGAGCGTTTACTGCGGGCTATTTTTGGCGAAAAATCACGCGATGTGAAAGATACCTCCCTGCGCATGCCGCATGGCGACAGAGGCAAGGTAGTGGATGTCAAGGTTTTCACACGCGAAGAAAACACTGACCTGTCGGCCGGTGTTGAAAAAATGGTACGCGTGTCGGTTGCGCAACTTCGCAAGTTGACCGAAGGCGACAAGATGGCCGGACGCCATGGCAACAAGGGCGTTGTCTCGCGCGTGGTGCCGGTTGAAGATATGCCGATACTTGAAGACGGCACACCGATTGATATTATCCTGAATCCGTTGGGCGTTCCTGGCCGTATGAATATCGGCCAAATGCTTGAGACTCACCTGGGTTGGGCTGCATCACGCTTGGGCTTCAGGGCAGTAACCCCTGTGTTCGATGGCGCTGATGAAAATGAAATTGAAGCTGAGTTGGGGCGCGCATGGCTGATCGATGAGGCCTGGAGTGAAATTGGTGAGCGAGCCTGGGCATGGCTTAAAGACCAGGAATTTGACCCCGAGATGATTCGGGATGACGAAGAAGTACGCCTACTCTATCTGGAGAGTTGGCTGGGCGAAAAAGGTTATGACGTCCTCCGGTTTAATTCCGACCGTAATTACACACGTCGGTCAACATTGACGGAATGGCTGAGAGAAAGAGGATTCGACCCGGATGAAATCTTGGCCTTTGAAAGCATGGGTGGTAAAAAAGCGGATTCGCTCGCTCGTGATGAAAAAGCGGTCCTTGCCTGCTTAAGGATCTGGATGGAAAAGCATGGTCACAAAATTACCACTGTGAAAGACGAGAACGTCCGGATGAAGGCCGATGAATTCATGGCGGAAGAACAGATTCCAATGCCCATTCTTGGTAAAATGACCCTTCGTGATGGCAAGACTGGTATGGCCTTTGACCAGCCTGTCGCTGTTGGGGTTATGACCATTCTTAAACTTCATCACCTGGTTGAAGATAAAGTACATGCTCGTTCCACAGGCCCTTATAGTCTGGTCACCCAGCAACCTTTGGGCGGCAAGGCTCAATTTGGCGGCCAGCGCTTTGGCGAAATGGAAGTATGGGCGCTTGAAGCTTATGGTGCAGCATATACATTGCAGGAAATGCTGACCGTAAAATCTGATGATGTGCAGGGTAGAGTATCTGCTTATGAAGCTATTGTAAAAGGTGAAGCAATCGAAGAACCCAGCCTGCCTGCCTCATTCAGGGTTTTAGTGAAAGAATTGCAGAGTCTTGGCCTGTCTGTGGAAGCCGAGATGGAAAGTGGTGATGTGATTAAATTTGGCAAAGACGAAGCCAAGATTAAACCACCCAAATTGGAAACAGGTTTGTTGGGGCTTGGGAAAAATATAGATAATCTCTTCAACTAATGTTGACGGTGAAAAATCTGTATGATATACTCAACCCCCGTGTCTGTAACAAGTAATTATTAAATTTGGAGGCTGAAAGGTGCCAACGATTAACCAACTGATTAAAAAAGGTCGTCAAGGTAAAAGAACAAAAAGCAAAGCGCCTGCGTTGCTTTATACATTTAATTCCAAAAAACAGCGAAGGGTTCGCCAGGCTAAAGGCGCTCCGCAGAAACGCGGCGTGTGCACCGTAGTCCGAACCATGACCCCCAAAAAACCGAATTCGGCTTTGCGGAAAATCGCCCGTGTAAGATTAACCAATCAGATCGAAGTCACCGCGTATATCCCCGGTGAAGGCCACCAATTGCAGGAGCACTCAGTGGTTATGGTGCGCGGCGGCCGTGTGAAAGACCTTCCGGGTGTCCGCTATCATATCGTTCGCGGTACTCTCGATTCGACCGGCGTGGCTGACAGAAATTCCAGCCGTTCAAAATATGGGTCAAAACGACCAAAATAGCAGTAAGTTAAGTAAATTACGGAGTAGTTAATGCGAAGGACAAAACCAGAAAAAAGAACCATCGAACCTGATGTTCGCTTCAATAACCTGAACATCCAGGTACTTATCCATCATGTTCTAAAGAAGGGTAAGAAAAGCACCGCCACCCGCATCGTTTACGACGCAATGGATATCATTGAAGACAAACTTAAAAAGAATCCGGTCGAAGTCATGGAATTGGCTTTGAAAAACGTAGGCCCGGTTATGGAAGTCCGCCCGCGCAGAGTCGGCGGCGCGACCTACCAGGTGCCTATAGAAGTTGATCCGCGGCGCCGGTTAACCCTGGCTATTCGTTGGTTAATGTCCGCAACCCGCAGCCGCAGTGGCAGATCGTTTGCAGAAAAACTCGCAGCAGAATTAATGGAAGCAGCCGAAAATCAGGGTTCTGCTATCCGGAAGAAAGAAGAAACTCACAAGATGGCGGAAGCCAATCGAGCCTTCTCACATTTCCGTTTTTAATCGTCCTTTTACAAATCATTTAATTTATCAGGCATCGATATGACGCGCGACTATCCACTTGAAAGATTGCGAAATATCGGGATTATCGCCCATATCGATGCCGGTAAAACAACCACCACCGAGCGTATACTTTTCTATACCGGTAAAACTTATAAGATGGGTTCTGTTGACGATGGAACCACTGTTACCGATTGGATGGAACAGGAACGCGAACGCGGAATTACCATCGTTTCCGCGGCAATCACCACCATTTGGAAAGACTACCAAATCAACCTGATTGATACTCCCGGACATATTGACTTTACCGCGGAGGTTCAACGATCATTACGCGTTTTGGATGGTGGGGTAATGGTATTTGACGGCGTTCAAGGTGTTGAGCCGCAAAGCGAAACCGTCTGGCGCCAAGCTGATAAATACAATGTGCCGCGCATTTGCTTTGTCAATAAACTTGACCGCATGGGCGCATCGCTCAGTTACTCCATCAAAACCATTCGAGAAAAACTGGGTGCAAATTCCATTCAAATGCAAGTTCCAATAGGAGCCGAGGCTAATTTCAGGGGTGTTGTTGACCTGATGACCATGACCGCAGTGTATTGGGATGACGATAAAGACTCAGAAACCAATATCGAAAAAATCCCGGATGACCTGATAGAAAAGGCGAGAAGCAGACGCGCTGAAATGGTTGAAAAAATCGCTGAGCTGGACGATGAACTAACTATAAAATTCCTTGAGAATGAAGAAATCAGCGAAGAGGAATTAAAGAAAGCGCTTAGAAAAGCAGTAATTAATAATCTGGCATCTCCTGTCTTTTGTGGTTCTTCACTTAAGAATAAAGGTGTCCAATTACTCCTGGACGCGGTTGTGGATTATTTACCCTCACCACAGGATATCCCTTCGATCAAAGGCATCGACCTGAAAACACAAGAAGAAGTTTTCCGCAAAACCTCAGATGAAGAGCCGCTTTGTGCCCTGATCTTCAAAATTGTTTCAGATCCTTATGCTGGCAGAATGGCATATTTCCGCGTATATTCCGGCAAAATGGTCCAGGGCGTTATGGCTTATAACGTCTCTAACGGCAAAAAGGAACGTATCGGCCGATTATTAAGAGTATTTGCTGACCATCGCGAAGACGTTCAGGAAGTAGGCACCGGTGACATTGGCGCAGTTCTTGGACTAAGGGAAGCATCGACAGGCGATACTATATGCGGACCCACTCATCAAATCCTTCTGGAACGCATTAAATTCCCTGAACCTGTAATATCTATTGCTATCGAACCAAAAACAGTGGTTGACCAGGATAAACTGGATAAAGCACTGAAAAGTTTGTCAGAAGAAGATCCGACCTTTAAAGTAAAATTGGATGAGAATACCGGGCAAACCCTGATCTCCGGAATGGGTGAACTGCATCTTGAAATTCTGGTGGACCGAATGCTACGTGAATTCAATGTGCAGGCAAATGTTGGCAAACCTTTAGTTTCGTATAGGGAAACGATTTCCAATCCAGTACCCAAGGTTGATTATAAATATGTTAAACAATCCGGCGGGCACGGACAATATGGACATGTGGTATTCTCGCTTGAGCCTGTTGCTCGTGGAACCGGACTTTCATTTATTAATAAGATTGTCAGTGGGAAGGTACCGCGCGAATATTTCAAAGCAGTTGAAAGCGGTGTAAGAGAAGCTGCGGAATCGGGTATTGTAGCTGGTTTTCCTGTGACGGATATTAAGGTAACTTTTTATGATGGTTCATTTCATGAAGTTGATTCCAGCGAAATGGCATTTAAAATGGCTGCAACCTTCGCGTTTCGTGAAGGTGTCGCTAAAGGCAAGCCTATCCTGCTTGAACCCATCATGAAGGTAGAAGCGTTAATCCCGGATGAGTATCTGGGTGATATTCTGGGACAGCTCAACAGCCGCCATGCAGAAATTACCGGCATGGAATCAAGGCCAGGTAATGCGCACGCGGTTAATGCCCATGTACCGCTCTCAGAAATGTTTGGTTACGCGACCGATATCAGGTCCGCGTCTCAGGGAAGAGGAGTTTTCACTATGGAATTCTCCCATTATGCTCCTGCTTCCAAGGAAGTGATGGAGAAGTATTTATAATTACCACCAGTTATTATAAGGAGACTAATTATGGCAAAGGTAGTATTTGAACGAAACAAGTCGCACATGAACGTGGGCACCATGGGACACATTGACCATGGCAAGACCACGCTGACCGCGGCCATCACCAAATTCAGCCACCTGCGTGGCATGGCGGATTTCCGCGCGTTT
>JAUYCC010000073.1 GCA_030692365.1 Pelolinea sp.
TTGGGTAAGTGGTATCTCACATGCATCGGGGTCTCCTTTTGTTTTGGTTGTCAACCCTTAAGGATGACCCCGATGCTCCTTTTTGTCCAGTGCTATCGTCTCATATGTGTCTGAACTAATTCATAGGTAACCCTAAATTCGGCGAATTTCATTACGTTTGGCGGCATTCATCCGGAAAGGAACCAGAAATCTTTTGGACTAAGGAATCACGTTGAAGGATCAGCATATACCGATAAAAAAAATGATATACAATGTTAAAGACAGTCATATATTGAAATCGGACCTATTAAAATTCAGGGCAATACACTCAATCATCCAATCCGCAAAACGCTATAAATCCGGCTAAATCTTAAAAATTAAATGAGGTTGTTGACATTTAGATTTAAATGTGCTATTCTGGTAACGATAACATGATAACGGTACCATTATTTCCTTGCAATTTCCTGTCTTCAAAGGAAATAAATTGACGATGTGAGGATTACTTATGGATGATGTGTTGCTCTGTATGGAGGGAATTGACAAATCTTTCCCCGGGGTAGATGCGCTCAAGAAATGCCGTTTTGAGTTGAAGGCTGGAGAAGTGCATGCCCTGGTAGGGGAAAACGGCGCCGGTAAGTCCACTTTAATGAAAATATTCGCGGGGATTTATTCAAAAGACGGCGGCCGGATCATGTATAAGGGCAAGGAAGTGAATATTCCCACCCCGCATGCCGCCCAGCAGATGGGCATCAGCATGGTTCACCAGGAACTCAATCTCATGTCGCACCTCACAGCGGCCCAAAATATATTTATAGGACGCGAACCATTGCGGGGATTCGGACTCCTGCTGGATGAGAACGTCTTAAACGAAAAAGCCCAGGCGCTTTTTGACATGATGCACCTGAACCTAAATCCGCGCGCCAAGGTGGCAGACATGAGCGTCGCCAAACAGCAGATGGTTGAAATTGCCAAAGCTCTTTCATTCAATTCTAACGTGCTGATCTTTGATGAACCAACTGCAGCGCTGACTGACGTGGAAATTACTGAGCTGTTCCGGATCATCCGACAGCTCCGCGATGAGGGTGTTGGAATTATTTACATCACTCACAGACTGGAAGAACTCAAAGAGATTTCCGACCGGATTACAGTCCTGCGTGACGGCTTGTACATGGATACTGTCCGGACAGAGAAAGCGACCATCGATCAAATCATCAAAATGATGGTAGGCCGCGTTATCTATGAATCTTCACCTGAAATTCCGGAACATCCAAGCGAGGAAGTCGTGCTGGAAGTGAAGAACCTGACCCGGGGGAAAGAGCTGAAAAACGTCAGTTTCAAATTAAAAAAGGGTGAGATCCTCGGTTTTGCCGGACTGGTGGGCGCCGGGCGAACAGAGGTAGCGCGCGCTGTATTTGGAGCTGACCCTTTCGATTCGGGTGATGTTATTGTCAAAGACAAGAAGGTCAACATCAAAAGGCCGAGTGATGCGGTTGCCTATGACATTGGATACCTGTCCGAGGATCGCAAGCGATATGGATTGTGTCTGGGACTGGACGTGGAGACAAATATCGCGCTTACTATATTTAGCAAATTAACGGGTTTTCTCGGGTGGATAAAAAACGCGAAAATACGCTCGATTGCCAAAAACATTGTTGATAAGCTATCAATCAGAACCCCCAGCTTGACCCAGAAGGTCAAGTATCTTTCGGGCGGCAACCAGCAGAAACTGGTGGTCGGTAAATGGCTCGCCAAGGATACCGGTATTCTGATATTCGATGAACCTACCCGTGGGATTGACGTAGGGGCTAAACAGGAGATTTATTCATTATTAAATGATTTGGCTCATCAAGGGAAATCAATCATCATGATTTCTTCCGAACTGCCGGAAATTCTTCGTATGAGTCACCGGGTAGTTGTGATGTGCGAAGGCCGGGTTACCGGTGAATTAGACAATGAAGAGGTTACACAAGAGGGCGTCATGCAGTTGGCGACCCAGCGTAACGGTGGAAATTTATCAAAAAACTCTTAAGATAGGGTGAAAATTTCTATGAAAAATGGAATTAGCACAACAGAGAAAAGAACACGGTCGGATACCATACAGAGATTACTGGCTTTTGGTGCTCTAATCATCATTTTTGTTGGTTTCTCATTCGCATCCCCATACTTTTTTACTTTCAACAATGTGATTGGAATCCTCATTGCCACAGCCGTTAATGGGCTGCTCGCAATAGGCGTTACATTCATCATAATCAGCGGTGGAATTGATTTATCAGTTGGTACGGTGATGACACTGTCGGCCGTAATGAGCGGAGTATTTATCACTTATTGGAAATTGCCAGTTCCGTTAGGAGTAATGGCAGGAATATTGACAGGGGGTATGGCTGGTTTTATTAATGGCATTTTGATCTCTAAATTAAAATTACCGCCATTTATTGCCACGCTTGGCATGTTGAACGTAGCTAGAGGGTTTTCGCTGGTAATTTCTAATCTCAGCCCCATTTATTTTGGCTTGGAAACGTCATTCAGCAGTATTGCAATGGGTTCAATTCTGGGCTCAATCATTCCCGGGTTTGAAATTCCCAATGCCGTACTGATCATGTTCGGGTCCGCGATTATCGCTGGACTGATCCTTTCAAAGACGATAATAGGACGTTACTGTTATGCAATCGGCAGCAATGAAGAAGCAGCCCGGTTATCCGGTGTCAATATCGTTGTCTGGAAAACAGCCATCTATACACTGGGAGGGATTTTTGTCGGCATAGCCGGTATTGTGATCGCAGCCCGTCTGAATTCCGCCCAACCCGCACTGGGACTTGGCTACGAACTTGATGCAATTGCAGCGGCAGTCATCGGTGGTACTTCAATGAGCGGCGGAGAAGGCACGATACTTGGTACGATTATTGGTGCGTTTATCATCAGCACCCTCACAAATGGCCTGCGCATCATGTCTGTACCACAAGAATGGCAGATCGTTATTACTGGCTTCATCATTATTTCAGCCGTATATTTGGATATTCTCCGCCGAGGAAAGCAATAATGAAAAAGCATGGAAAATCTATTTAATCATAATCTACTGAGATTGAAATATAAGAAATTTGATAAAAGTTGATGAGAGGAGGTTAATGTCAAGAGGGAAAGAAGAAATGTGGTTGTAGAAAAAGAAAGAAAAATGTCAGATTCAAAGGTTAGATTAAAAATTTAGAGGAGAATAAAAATGAAATCCAGAAAACTATTGATTACCATTTTAGGTCTGCTGACAATTAGCGCAATGTTAGCTGCCTGCGCACCTGTGGCTAAACCGGCTGAAAAACTATACATCCCTGTTATCTCAAAGGGCTTCCAGCACCAATTCTGGCTGGCTGTTAAGGCCGGTGCCGAGAAAGCTGCTGTTGATTTAGGCGTGACCATTACATTCGAAGGACCTGAGACCGAGGCAATGGTTGATAAGCAGATGGAGATGCTGCAGGCCGCTATTGATAAGAATCCTGCCGCAATCTGCTTCGCTGCCGTTGACTCAAAAGCCGCCATTCCTCTGCTTGAAAAGGCAAAGGCTAAGGGCATCCCCGTGATAGGTTTTGACTCTGGCGTTGATAGTGACATTCCGCTGAGTACTGCTGCCACAGACAATATTGCCGCGGCCGCATTGGCAGCAGATAAAATGGCTGAGCTGATCGGCGGCGCCGGTGAAGTGGCGATCATCGCTCATGACCAAACCAGCCGTACCGGTATCGATCGCGTTACGGGCTTCACCGACAGGGTTAAGGAAAAATATCCGGACATAACGATTGTTGATACTCAGTATGGAGGGGGGGATCAACTGAAGTCAACAGACCTGGCCAAAGCGATAATTCAAGCCCACCCGAATATGAAAGGTTTCTTCGGTGCTAACGAGGGCTCGATCATTGGCGTCCTGAATGCGGCAACTGAATTAAAGATGGAAGGCAAGCTTGTGATTATTGGCTATGACTCCGGACAGCAGCAAATAGCAGCTATCCGCTCCGGCCTTGAAGCCGGTGCCATCACGCAGGACCCCATCGGTATTGGCTACAAATGTGTTGAGGCTGCGGTGAAAGCCGTCAATGGCGAAACACTGCCCAAGTTCATTGACACCGGTTTCCACTGGTTTGACAAAACCAACATTGATGATCCGGTGATTGCAGCGCTGCTCTACAAATAGAGACCGTACATTTGATCGAATTTACCAACTAACATAACGATGAGAGAGGCTATCCAAAAAAATACGGGCAGCCTCTCGTGATATAAGCTATTGTTTATCATAAATGTAAATCAGTATTAATATTCGCTTATTGGACATCTTTTTCATGGAATTAAACCGATAAAAATTTGTTGAATGAACTATTATAGAATATCCCGATGAATAAAACCTGTTATCCAGCTAATGCTAAATCGGGGTAGTTTAACTATATTTACCTATCTATTCAATTTCGTTTATCGTTCGGAAACAGGAGAGGATAGATAAAGATGATAATTTGCTGTGGTGAAGCATTAATAGACTTTATTGCCATGCCGGATGGACTTTCCTACCGTCCATGTCCTGGAGGTTCAATATTAAATATTGCGGTAGGTTTGGGGCGTATGGAAGTACCTGTAGGGTTATTATCTCGGTTATCAACAGATATGTTTGGCGACCTGTTGGATAATTACTTAAGAAATAACAATGTCAACCTTGATTTTTGTCCCCGTGTTAAAGGACAGACAACACTGGCTTTTGTTAGTTTGCCAGAAGAAACAGCACAAGAACCTCAATTTGCATTCTATGCAAATGGCGCGATTGACCGCAGTATGACAACTGATGACCTTCCTGTGCAATTTGGGGATGACGTAATTGCCATGCATTTTGGTTCCATTTCCCTGGTTCTTGAGCCGGGAGCTACTGCTTTGGAAGCGTTGATGAAACGGGAAAGCCGGCGCAGGGTGCTGACACTGGATCCTAATGTACGCCCTGCTGTGGTTTCCAACAAAGAAATATACCGGCAAAGATTTTCTGAATGGGTTTCATTGGTCGATATCCTGCGATTAAGCCAGGTGGATTTGGAATACCTGTATCCTGGCAAGAGTATCGATGAATTACTACCGGAATGGTTTGGAGCGGGGGTAGGTTTGATCATCCTCACGAAAGGAGCGGAAGGATCAAGCGGTTATTTACCAAATGGGACGCGGGTATCTGTCCGTGCCCAAAAAGTAGCAGTTAGGGACACTGTCGGGGCGGGAGACACGTTTTTCTCCACGGTGCTCGCCTACCTGTACGATCATGGGAAAATTTTCCACCGCTCCCTGATCTCCGAGATGCGCGCCGAAGAATTAGAGGCCTGCTTGACGTTCGCGGCGAAGGCAGCAGCAATCAACTGCACACGGGAGGGGGCTGATCCACCCTATAAAAATGAAATGGAAGGGTAGAGTGGACCTTATTTATTGAAGATGCAATATTTTGGGAGAAATGTCAGATGGATCATAAATAAAAATGATTTGACTTTTCCCACATTAGGAATGTAAAAAATCATTAGGTTTAAAAAATAATTACAAGGAGTCCCGTTATTTCTCGCAAAAATCAAGCCGTGCTCCAGCTTATTGCCTACCCTTGTTATTTTCAACTCTGCTTGGTTATTTTTATGTATCTGGAGTTCCCCAGAAGAGTCTTCTCAATCAGAATCATACGAATTCCAGTACAGGACCTTGCTTTGTTTTCCAGATATCCACACAGTGAAGGGAAAGTCTAATCCCTTCGGTTTGAATTCCACCTGGCAGGTTTTTTTCGGCTGAATGAATTGCCTAATATAAAAAAGTTGTTGACATTCAAATTTTATTCCTCTAAAATGCTTTAAACGAGAGTAATCTGACAACTCTGTCCTTTTCAGATTATTCATAATCCCTGGAGGTAATTACAATGCAAATCAATTTCAATGGACTGGACATGGGGTTAGGTAATTTGGCGCGCTTATCCAACGCGGAATCCCGCTCGATCAGCGCTGAAAATTTTACAGGGGAAAATAGTAAAGGCGGTATGGCAGTGGACGGAACAGGGGCTGTATATGCGCGGGAGCTTGGGCAGGGATGGAAAATTTCCCCCAGCATCCATATCCAGCCCAAACAGGTGGTCACTCTGGCGGAAATAGAAGGACCTGGCGCCATCAAGCATATCTGGCTGACAGTCAGACCGGATTTCTGGCGTTGCCTTATCCTGCGTGTGTATTGGGACGGTGAGGAGAGTCCATCCATTGAAGTTCCTTTGGGCGACTTTTTCTGCAACGGATGGGGGGAACGCTGCAATATCAATTCTCTACCGGTTGCGGTCAATCCCGCAGGCGGCTTTAATTGCTTCTGGGAAATGCCGTTCCGGAAATCCGCTCTTATCACGCTAGAAAACCTGATTCCGCTTGAGGTGCGCTCGCTTTATTACCAGATCGATTATGTGCTGACAGAAGTGCCAGATGACCTGGCATATTTCCACGCCCAATGGCGGCGCAGCAACCCTTTGCCCTATGGCAAAGTCCATACCTTGCTGGATGGCGTTCGCGGGATGGGGCATTACACCGGCACCTACATCGCCTGGGGGGTCAACAACAGTGGATGGTGGGGCGAGGGTGAAATTAAATTTTACATGGATGGCGACAAGGAATGGCCAACCATCTGTGGCACCGGCACTGAGGATTATTTTGGCGGCGCATGGAACTTTGAACACCCTAAAGGGGAATATGGCAGTTTCTCCACACCCTTTTTAGGGCTTCCGCAGGTGCTCAAACCTGATGGACTATACCGCAGCCAGCAGCGTTTTGGCATGTACCGATGGCATGTGATGGACCCGATCCGTTTCAAGCGGGACCTGCGAGTCGCCATCCAGGCGCTAGGGTGGGCAAATCAGGCATGGGATGAAAGGCACTATCTCCCATTAAAAGATGATATCGCCTCTACCGTTTTTTGGTATCAAAACGAACCGCACGCGCCGTTTGGTAAGGATTTCACCATTCGCGAAGTAGAAATTATTTAAGCGCGTTAACCGCGCTGTAAAAACTCATGCATTTAATGCGTGTGAGATGTTGCGCAAAACCAACCTGAAGTCCCGGAAGCCTGACTCAATTGCTGGTGAATAGAGACCGACCAGGTGATGAGGACCCGGGATAGGCCGGATCTTATAGTGTGCCTGGTCATAACATGACCTGCCTGGGGATGCGATACCTCTGCTGAGCATGGTTAGATGCATCGATTAAAGATTGCCCAATGACAACCTAAAAAAGGAGTGAATTTATACTAAAAACCTTGACAGACGCTCTCTTGTATGCAATACTCTTTTTCTAAAAAGTATTGAATCTTTTGCCCACAACATTGATGATGCTTTTCCCGTATAGCCCAGATACGGCGTTTCAAGATTGCATCAATCTTTCGCTTCTGACGTGATCCTTTCCTGGCCTGCTGATAGTCATC
>JAUYCC010000077.1 GCA_030692365.1 Pelolinea sp.
TGATTTCTCACTGATATCTGAACAAGACATCTCTTTTGCGATCCATCGCCTTAACCAACGACCGAGAAAATGCCTGGGGTTTGATTCACCCTCTACAGTAATGTTAAAATATTCAAGTTGCACTTAAGAGTTGAATTCACACTAACTAAAAATGTCATCAATTGAATCTGAAAGCCATTACACTAATCTTGTAGAAAAAATCCGCCGGGATATCACCGCTGAAATTTTCCGGGCTGCCAAGGTTCCTGATATTAAATGGCTGAGGAAAGCGATCAGCCCTATGGTTAGCGCGCCCACGAGCCGATTTTCCAGACTCATCGCAAATTTTGATACTTCGGTGATGGGAAATGGATTTGTTATTGCTTCCAGACAAATTTTGCAAAAATTAACCGGTGAAGTAGTTGCGACTGGACAGGAATATATCCCATCAGAAGGTCCATTGATTATTGCTTCCAATCATCCCGGGACTTACGACGGATTGGCGATAATTTCACAGCTTCCGAGAAATGACTTTCGCCTGATTGTCAGTGGAATCCCGTTTTTTCAAAACCTGCCGAATGCAAGCAAGAATCTCTTTTTCGCGACGCATGATACCTCCGACCGGATGGATGTCATCCGGAAATCGGTCCGGCATCTGCAGAGCGGGGGTGCGTTGCTCATTTTCCCCAGTGGAAGGCTGGACCCCGACCCTTCCATTTATCCTAACGCGGGTGAAGGACTGAAAAGATGGTCGCGAAGTATTGAAGTCTTTCTTAACAAGGTTCCTGAAGCGCGGCTGGTGTTAACCATCACGAGCGGGGTTCTTTCACGAGAATTTGTAAATCACCCAATAATAAAACTCTTTAGGAATGACCATGAACAGAGAAGGATGATGGAGTTTTTGCAGGTGATCAAACAGATGGTGATAGGTAAACCGGTGGAGCTTCACCCAAAGGTGACATTTGCCAAACCTTTAAGCCAAATTGATTTGGTAAAAAAAACCGGCAACCTTTCAGATACAGCAATCCTTGAAAAAGCAATGAAATTGCTTAACCATCACATAAAGTTGTATTATCAATAGCATCCTGTGCGCACAATGCGCGGATAACTATCCAGAGGATGTAATTCACCTGGTTTTTCAGCGCGGACTATAAAAAACACTGAATATTTCTTATACAGATTTAATGAAATGACCATAAATTGCGGCTATAATCCTTTATTATTGGATAAAATGGAGAAGATATGCAGGTTGTAACTGATAGCGCCACTGATACACATTTGCTGGAAGATAAGGGTTTGGATGTCCATATTGTCCCGCTGAAGGTCACTCTGGATGATAAAACATATAGAGACAAAATTGATATTTCGGCGGATGAATTTTATAAGATTTTGGAAAACAGTGGGGGGCTGCCGGTTACATCACAACCATCCGCAGGAGAATTCGCGGAAGTCTACCGCAATCTTGCGAAAAATGATCCTGATATCCTGTCTATACACATGTCATCCGGCTTAAGCGGCACTGTGAACTCAGCGCGGGCAGCCGTTGCTTTGGTTTCTGAAGCAAATGTCACTGTCGTAGATACCAAAACACTTTCAGGAGCTGCTGGCTGGCAGGTGCAGGCCGCGGTACAGGCAATCAAAGCCGGTTGGCCATTGGAGCGCATCCTTGAAAAACTGAAAGCTATTGCTGCAGCGACTTACAGCCTCTATACGCTTAAAGAATTAAAGTATCTCATTCACGGCGGCCGTATCAGCCATATTAAGGGATTGATCGCTTCGGTTTTACAAATCAAGCCTTTGATCGGTGTGCATAAAGAATTAGGCAACTATACCCAGGAAGGTCAGGCCAGATCATTCAATAACGCGTTGACCGGTCTTGTTGATCTGATGAAGAAAACCATCCCTTTAATGGAGCCTCTCAGGGTGCAGATTATCCATGCCGCCAACCCTGAAGGAGCAGCCCAACTCAAAGAAAAGATTACCCAGACATTTAAATGTGAATGGCTGCACACCGGGCAACTCTCCTTTGTGCTTGGCGCACACACCGGCCCCAGTATGATTGGTGTTGGATTTGCCCTAAATTCAATATTTGATGGAATATCCTAGTTTCTTCAGTATTACTTACGGTTTGGCCTTATAATATAAGGTTGTCAGCCAATCATTACCTCGGCCTGATCTGGTCGAGGTTTTTTTTACTTGTTTAGAGAAATTTTATAAAGAATGAAACAAAAACGTACGGATTTAAGAAATATTGCCATAATCGCGCATGTTGACCATGGAAAAACCACCCTGGTCGATGGCATGCTGCGCCAGGCGCACATTTTCCGTGATAACCAGCCGGTTGTTGAGCGCGTGATGGATTCCAACGACCTGGAACGCGAGCGCGGTATTACCATTCTGGCCAAGAACACGGCCATCTCGATTTGGGATGAAGAAACAGACCAGAATGTAAAGATCAACATCGTGGATACCCCCGGGCATGCCGATTTCGGTGGCGAAGTGGAACGCGTGATGAACATGGTGGACGGCGTGCTTCTGCTGGTGGACGCAGCAGAAGGCCCGATGCCTCAGACTCGCTTTGTGCTGAAAAAAGCCCTGGAAATGGGTCATAAAGCCATTGTGGTTATAAATAAGGTAGACCGCCGAGACGCAGAACCTGAACGGGTGCTCAACGAGACCTTTGATCTGTTTATCGAGCTGGGCGCGAATGATGAACAGGCGGATTTCCCGGTGATTTATTCCCAGGCCACCAAAGCCAAGGCTGGGACCACACCAATCCTTGGACCAGACCTGAAACCCCTTTTTCAATCCATTCTGAAGAACATTCCCGCGCCTGAGGTTGATTTGGAAGGTCCTTTGCAATTGCTGGTGACCTCTCTTGGTTATAATGAGTACCGCGGCGTTACCGCTCTGGGCAGGATACATTCCGGGGTAATTAAGGTTGGCCAACCCGTGGCGCGCATCACCCTGGATGGGCAAATTTTGCCCGAGCAGGCGCGTTATCTATACACTCACCGCGGGCTCGATCAGATTGAAATTGAAGAAGCCCAGGCTGGCGAGATAGTTTCGCTGGCGGGGCTTGAGAATATCGCCATTGGCGAAACCTTGGCGGATCCTGAAAACCCTATCGCGTTACCCATTATCCATATTGAAGAACCCACCGTCCGCATGACCTTCGGAGTGAACACATCACCTTTTTCTGGTAAAGAAGGCCGCTGGGGAACTTCCAGGAAGATCCGCGAACGATTGTTTGAGGAATTGCGTCATAACGTTTCACTGCGCGTGGAAGAAACCGAAAGCAAGGATACTTTTCTGGTTTCGGGCCGCGGCGAACTGCACTTGGCCATTCTGATAGAAACTATGCGCCGCGAAGGTTATGAATTTCAGGTTTCACGCCCCGAGGTCATTTTTAAACAGGACGAAGAAGGAAATACACTGGAACCTTACGAAGAACTGCATATTGAAACCAGCCCCGAAACCACGGGCACTGTCGTTGAAATGCTTGGCGTAAGGCGCGGCAAGATGATCGATATGCATGACCTGAAAGGTAATATGGTCAAAATGGTGTATATAGTCCCCACACGCGGATTGTTGGGTTTTCGTTATCAGTTCCTGACAGCTACCCGTGGACTTGGGATTATGAACTCTCTTTTTCATGGTTACCACCCGATGGCAGGTCCTATGACCACACGCCAGACAGGGTCGTTGGTAACCTGGGAAACTGGTACCTCCACTAACTATGGATTGAAAAATGCAGAGGACCGTGGAACTTTGTTTATCGGTCCTGGTGTCGAAGTTTATGAGGGTATGGTGGTGGGTGAGTATGCCAAGAGCGGCGACCTGACTATCAACATTTGCAAGAAAAAGAATCTGACCAATATGCGTCAATCCAACAAGGATATCGAAGTCCGGCTGAATACCCCCAAAGATATGAGCCTGGATGAAAAAATTGAATATCTGGTGGACGATGAT
Source organism: Pelolinea sp. (assembly GCA_030692365.1). Lineage (GTDB taxonomy): Bacteria > Chloroflexota > Anaerolineae > Anaerolineales > Anaerolineaceae > Pelolinea. The sequence continues at coordinate 3,952 of JAUYCC010000077.1, forward strand.
CTTCTGGAGGTCACACCTTCTTCATTGCGTATCCGCAAACGTATCCTGAATTCGGAAGAACGCGGCAAACTTGTGAAGAAGTCCAAGGAAAAACCAGAAGACGATTAGCGGATATCAAATATTGAATGGGAAGTATCCCGTTCAGCTATAATTGCTTCAACTTTATGAATGAGGGTGTTCAATGCCAATGCCTTTAGTTGAATGTATCCCCAATTATTCCGAAGGACGGCGTTCTGAAGTCGTTGATCAAATAATTGCCGCAATCCTCTCAGTCCCCGAAGTCCAAATCCTTGACCGCCATTCAGATGCTGACCATAATCGTACAGTGCTTACCTTATTGGGTGTGCCTGAGGCAGTAAAAGAATCCGTTTTCCGCAGTATCGCCAAGGCTGCGGAATTAATTGATATGGATCAGCATCAGGGCGAACACCCGCGCATTGGTGCGACGGATGTGGTGCCTTTTGTTCCCATACGAGATATCAGCATGGCTGATTGCGTCGAATTAGCCCGCCAGTTGGGAAATCGAGTGGGTACCGAACTTGGCATTCCTGTGTATTTATATGAAGATGCAGCCACCTCACCTGAGCGAGTCAACCTGGAAAATATTCGCAAAGGGCAGTATGAAGGGCTAAAAGAAGAAATAATAACCAACCCAAACCGTAAGCCAGACTACGGACCTGCCAAATTAGGCAAAGCCGGCGCGGTAGTCATCGGTGCGCGGGAAGCCCTGATAGCTTTCAATGTCTACCTGACCACTGAAGATGAATCCATAGCGAAGAAAATCGCCAAAATCATTCGCTATTCTTCGGGTGGGCTGCGATTTGTTAAAGCCATGGGGGTACTTGTGGATGGGCGCGCCCAGGTTTCAATGAACCTGACCAATTATCGAAAAACCCCGATTGCCATGGTTGTCGAAACCATCCGGCGAGAGGCAAAGCGCAACGGGGTTGCCATTCATCACAGTGAACTGGTTGGGCTGGTCCCGCAGGAAGCGCTGGTTGACGCGGCGGTTTGGTATACCCAACTCGATCAGTTTGAACCCAGCCAGGTGCTTGAAAACCACCTGGGACAACCTCAAAATGAGGATAACAAGTATTCCTTCCTGGATGAATTGGCCAGTGAAGCGCCAACTCCGGGCGGCGGTTCGGCAGCAGCTTTCACCGCCGCGCAAGCAGCGGCGCTGGCGGCAATGGTCGCGCGGCTGACTATCGGTAAAAAGAAATATGCGGAAGTAGAAGCGGATATGCGCCAGGTTTTGGAAAAAGCGGAAAGCTTGCGAAAAAAGCTGACTCTGGCAATTACAGAAGACGCCCAGGCATTTGAAGCGGTTATGGCCGCCATGAAATTGCCGAAGACAACACCTGAAGATATTGAAAACCGTAACAGTGCTATACAGTCATCTTACAAGATTGCGGCGGAGACGCCTTTAAAGACCGCTGAATTTACTTTAGAAGTTCTAGAACTCCTAAAGGTAGCCGGAGAGAAGGGCAACGTGAACGCAATTACCGACGCGGGAACAGGCGGCGCTTTGGCGATGGCTGCTCTGGCAGGCGCGGGGGCTAACGTGCGCATAAACCTTTTACCTTATGCAGAGGATAGTCACGCGCAAAGTATATTGGCCAGGTTAGTTGCTGTTGAAAAGGAAATGTCTTCACTTTATTTAGATATTAAAAAAGCTCTAAAAGACCGCGCCAAAATTACTCTGCTCTGATAAAATTTGGCGTTATGAAACATCGTGGATTTTTGGTAGGATTATTGGCAATAGTTCTGATTGTTTCAGCCTGTGCGCCCACACAGGCTATCGAAGGCCAGCCAAAACAGGTCATTGAACCCGTCGCGACAGAAATTCCTGATCCGCTTTCCCTTTGGCTTCCGCCCTACTTGCCCGAACAATTAACTAAGGATCTCGTTTTACCGGAAGGTATTATCCATTCAACGGGTGAACAAATTGCTTCCATAAGAATTGACGTCGGGTCAGATGCTTTGGTTTCCATATGGGTATACGCGCTTGTTGCCCCTTTTTCGACCGTAACCGATGAAAACTCTTCCAACGACCTGAAAGCTTTTTGGCAAGGCAGCAAAGTGAAAAGTTTTCCGGTAGAGAAATTGCTTGTAGATGGCGAGACTAAAGCGCTTTTTGAAAAACTTTGGGGAGTTGCTTCAGTTTCGAATGTGACTGTAACTGCCGAGGAAGAATTACTTGCAACCGCCTGGGATGCTAAAAACACCTGGGCTATCATTCCTTTTGAATCTCTTGAACCGCGCTGGAAAGTCATTCGGGTAGATGATCAATCGCCGATTAGGAAGGGATTTGACCCGCTCAAATACCCTTTGACAATCCCGTTTTCCGCGATTGGTAATGCTTCAGATGTTTCACATTTCCTTAAAATAAATAAATCTTCTGCAAACCCGATATTGCCGTTAACAAATCGGGATGAGCAAAAACTGACCACGGTAATGCTGACAGGCGTTACAGCTCTGGTCAGGGCAACTGCTTACCTGATGGAAAAGAACGGAATGACTTATCCGGCAATCGATATCGGTGATCTATTACGCAGCGCGGATATTTTGCATATCAGCAATGAAATCCCGTTTACGGATACATGCCCCAATCCTCTTTCCAACAAGACCAATGACTCCAACCTGGTTTTTTGTAGCAAACCTGAATACATCCAGCTGCTTGAAGCAGTGGGTACGGATGTGGTTGAACTGACAGGCGACCATTTTCGCGATTGGGGTCCTGAGGCTATGCTTAATACTATCGCCATGTATGATGAACGTAACTGGCAATATTATGGTGGCGGCAAAAATTTGGAAGACGCCATGTCGCCCGCCTTGTTCGAAATTAACGGGAACAAGATTGCGTTTCTTGGATGCAATGCCAAACCGCCCGGTTACGCAACAGCCAAAGCCAATTATCCCGGAGCCCTGCATTGCGATATGGAAACAATGGCTGAAGAGATTGTTGATGTGGTTGATAAAGGCTATCAACCCATCTTTACCTTTCAGCACCTTGAATACTATGCTTATAATGCCAATAAGAATTTGATAAGTGATTTTCATAAAGCGGCTGAAGCCGGAGCGGTGGTGGTTAGCGGTAGCCAGGCGCACCAGCCGCATGCTTTTGAATTCTATAAAGGCGCTCTGTTGCATTATGGGCTGGGCAACCTTTTCTTTGATCAGTTCAAGGAAAGCGCCGCGCAGAGGCAGGCATTTATAGATGAACATATCTTCTATGATGGGCGCTTTATCAGTACTGAATTAATCACTACCCAATTCATTGATAATGCGCGTCCGCGCCTTTCGACTATTAAAGAACGCGAAAGGCTGCTGGAAAAGGTGTTTTCTGCCAGTAAATGGTAAATAATATTTTCGGAGGATTAGCATGGCAATAGTACCTGATTTTCGTATTCGCGAGTACGCGATCAACCAAAAAATGATTGACCCTTTCATTGACAAACAGGTAAGGAATGGCGTAATTTCTTATGGATTGTCATCATACGGATACGATATCCGCGTGGCAGATGAATTCAAGATCTTTACAAATGTGAATTCCGCCATTGTGGACCCCAAGCAGTTTGATCCGCGCTCGATGGTGGATTTCAAAGGGGATATCTGTGTCATTCCGCCCAATTCATTTGCCCTGGCCAAGACGATTGAGTACTTTCGCATCCCACGCAATATTCTGACGATCTGTGTCGGTAAAAGCACCTATGCTCGCTGCGGTATTATCGTGAATGTGACTCCCTTTGAACCGGAGTGGGAGGGATTTGTAACGCTAGAAATTTCCAACACCACTCCCTTGCCCGCCCGTATTTACGCTAATGAAGGAATCGCCCAGGTGTTGTTCTTTGAGAGTGACCAGCCCTGTGAAATCTCCTACGCTGATAGAAAAGGAAAATATCAGAAGCAGAGTGATATTATGCTGCCACGGCTTTAAAATTGCCTGAAAAAATTAAGCGCAGCCCGCGGCGGCTGGTGCGACGCTATTACTCGGAACGGTATCTTTTACTCACACTGTTGAGTTTTGCTTTATCCGTTTCGCTTACCCGACTTTTTCTTGAGATTATGGGCTACCCTCAATTGGGCGGCAGTGAATTGCACTTCGCGCATGTGCTTTGAGGTGGCCACATCTGGTTTGCAGGCAGCCTTTTTCCGCTTATCTTTGCCAACCATAGGGCATTGGATATCAGCGCAGTATTTACCGGTATTGGCGTGGGGCTTTTTATTGATGAGGTCGGGAAATTTATTACCCAAACCAACGATTACTTTTTCCCCGCAGCTGCTCCTTTCATTTATTCCTTTTTTCTGATAATCCTTTTTATATTCTCACTAATAAGAAAACAAAGAAATTTGGGTCTCCGCGAAAGGCTTTATCAAGTACTTGAAAAAATTTAGGAAGTCTTGGAGAGCGATCTTTCTGAACAAGAAAGAGACCTCATGATTAAAGAATTGTCAGGCTCCTCTCAACAAAATGATTCACCCGAATTACAACGTCTGGCCAAGTCTTTTAAGAGAATTATTGCGGACAAGCAACAACGGCTTGTAATACAATGGCCAAATATTTTCGATAAAACCGACCAATGGTGGCTACAAACACGAACAAAGGTTTTCCATGAAAACAAGAAACCGATCTGGCTGTTTTCTGTTTTGTTGATTTTAGGGTTGATTTCAATTCTTCACCCAATTGCGTCACTTTTTGCAGCCAAATCCGATTTTGCTTTGCCAGGATTCTGGAATGAGTTAATTAAAGTTAATTTCAACCCGATTCAGGGGATAGGTTCGGTCGAACGCCTGCGTCTTGCCGGTGAAGCAGTTATTGGAGGATTGCTGGTTTTTTCTGCGGGAGCGGGTTTTTTTGGCGCCACAAAATTAGGTGCTACAGTAGCTTCTATTTCTTTATTGGGTTTAATTGTTCTCGTCAACCTGCTCGTTTTCTTTTTTGACCAATTTTCCGCAATCTTTTTTACTAACATTCAATTTGCAGCGCTATTCTTTACCCGGCAATACCGTTTGTTATTGAAAAATTGGTTTTTCACAAAGTAATTTCTTTTATGGGTTATAATCCCTTTTATCTTATTAGTATATACTAATACCAATGGATATTCTGGAAATTGAAAATGGCCGCTGGGTAAAGGTTGTGGATTTCCGTGCTGGGCGGGGGATAGAAGCGCGTCTTTCACAGATGGGTTTCCTGCCGGGAAACAAGATCCGCGTTATTCGGTCTGCGCCTTTTAAAGGACCATTATTAATTGAAGTGGAAGGGCGTGAAATCGTCCTGGGGCGCGGCGTAGCGAGAAATATCCTTGTGGAGTATCTGTAATGCGATTTACTTTGGTTGGGCAGCCCAATTGCGGGAAAAGCACATTATTTAATCAGGTAGCGGGGTATCGCGCTGAAACAGGTAATTTTGCCGGTACCACAGTTACTTTTACTGAAACCAAAGTGCGAGTTCTGGGGGATGTGGTTGAACTTGTGGATTTACCTGGCACTTACACACTTCTTGGTACTAATCCTGCCGAGAGGGTGGTTCTGGATTACTTAATCACCAAACCTGTGGATGCGATTCTGAACGTTATTGACGCGACACATCTTGTTCAGGGTCTGGCGCTTACCTTGGAATTAATGGAACTCGGCCGGCCGATGGTGCTGGCTATCAACATGATGGATGAAGCCTCCCGGCAGGGTTTGAAAATAGACGGGGAAGCGCTTGGTAAATTACTTGGGATTCCAGTATTGCCCATGATCGCTTCCCGCGGACTGGGTATACGTGAAGCGTTTACCGAAATTTGGAAGGCAGCGCGTGAAAAAATAATTGCCTCAATCCTTCCCTTCAAGCCTGATATTGAAAAGGCGATTACGGAGATTAAGGGGAAAATGGCATGGGGTGAATTTCCTGTCAGCCGCCGGGCTATGGCTATTAAACTTCTGGAAGGCGATCCGGAATTGTCAGCCCGACTTGGGGGTGAATACAAAAATTTGCTTGAAGAAGTTCAGAAACATCTTGATCAGCTCTGTCACCAGTCCTCCCGCCAGGCAGTATGGCTGATCGCAATAGAGCGGCAGCGAATCGCGCGTGAGCTGGCAGAGAAAGTAACTACCCAGGGAAAGGCTTACCTTTCTATCCGCGACCGCCTGGATGACTATTTGCTTCATCCGCTTTGGGGATATCTGTTTTTGCTGGTTATCATCTCTGTATTTTTTGGGGCTGTCTATGGTTTTGGTAATCTGATTGAAGGGCCGCTGCTGCGCCTCTTTGACAGCCTGACGGCTCTGATTCTCTCAAAGCTCGGATCTTCAGGTTTTCTGGTGCAGCTTCTTGCTGGTGCGATCCAGGGTATTTCAGGTGGCGTAGCCATCGTATTACCTTATCTGGTGCCTTTCCTTATTGGGTTAGGATTCTTGGAAGATATTGGTTATCTAACACGCATTGCTTTCCTGATGGACGCGCTCATGCACCGCATGGGATTGCACGGAAAAGCGATTGTGCCTTTCATTCTCGGTTATGGCTGCAACGTTCCGGCAGTGATGTCCACGCGTATTATGGAAGATAAACGCGACCGCTTCCTGAGCGCGGCGCTGGCCACCATGATACCCTGCGCGGCCAGATTGGCAGTGATCTTTGGTCTGGCAGCTTTTTATCTCGGTCCATGGGTGGCGGTTGGGATTTATTTCTATAACCTGCTGGTCATTTCAATAACTGGCAGGATCATTTCTTCATTCTTACCGAAAGATTCACCCGGGTTGATCATCGAAATGCCGGTTTATCGTATCCCGACATTAAGGACAGTGACCTCCAAAGCCTGGTTCCGTGTGCGAGAATTTGTTTTTGAAGCATGGCCGGTGTTGATCATTGGCAGTGTCGTTCTGGCGGGAATGAATTTCTTTTCGATCACACCCTGGCTCGACCAGATTTTCAGACCCTTTACCTGGGTGCTTGGAATCCCTGCCGAAGTAGGTACTCCTTTGATTTTTGGGATCCTTAGAAAAGAACTATCTCTCATAATGTTGGCACAGGCTTTTGGCACGACCAATTTTGCCAGTGTGCTGACTCCGGAGCAGATGATCACTTTCACGGTATTTGTGGTTTTCTACATCCCATGCCTGGCAACCATGATCACCATTAAAAATGAATTGGGTTGGAAGAATATGGCGTTGATCAGCGGTTTGTCAATTCTGGTAGCCTTAATCGCGGCGCTCTTCCTGCGGCTGTTATTCCTGGAATTCTAAATTATGCCGGGTTTCACAAACGCGAAAACCATCGCAAGAATTATCGCTGTGATAATAATGGCGTAAACTAAGATTTTTGAATAGCGTTGTCTCATTACATCACCTCTTACGCTAACGCGAATCGCTCAGTATGAATTTGGCTTTCAGGTAAGCCGGAAGCCAATAATGCTTTTTCAACCGCATTCATCATCGGCGTAGGCCCGCACAGGAAGACCTCGGTCTTTCCAGATTTCCACTCTGGGGTCAGGTATTTATTTAGAATTGAGGAGTTAAGGAAACCTTTTTCTCCCTTCCAATCCTGTGGCGGGCGTTCGATGGTAAAGATGACCTTCATATTTAATCGTTTTTGCAGATCCTCCACCTCTTCCCTGAAAGTCAGTGGTTCCCATTCCTGATTGCAGCAAAAAAACATCACAGGGCGCTGATCGTTCCGGTCTGCCATACTGCGGAGGATGCTCATAATGGGAGTGATGCCTATCCCGCCTGCTATTAAGCATAAACGGACTGTTTCAGGATATCGGTCCATGCTGAAATAGCCATAAGGCCCGTCCACAAATACTTTATCGCCAGGTTTCAGAGTTTGTATTTTCGCGGTGAATTTCCCCAGGTTCTTAATGGACATCTGATATGAATTCTTTTCCTCAGAACTTGAGGCAATCGTAAATGGATGTTCTGAATCTGAAAAAGGGGTTTTCCAGGCGGTTATCCACGCGAACTGTCCGGGCATGAACTGAAAACCTTTATGATTGACCGGTTCCATTGTTATTGTCCATACTCCTCCGCGCTCTTGTTTGACCTGTTTGATCCGGTAAGGATTTTTGATCAATCGCAAGGGATAGATGACCCGCGTGTAAAGCACTGTCAAGATAAACAAAATACTATAAACTATCCAAAGGCCTTTTTTCCAGGGTAGATCAATATAATTTCCGCCGGTGAAAATATGGTATAGCGCTAAGGGGATCATAACCGATGCGAAAATACCGTGCCAAAGCTTCCAGAACCAATAAGGGATTTTTAGCTTCTGTCGGTATTCTGCCATCCAGACAATCCCAATAAGAAGTAAAACCGCCCCCACGCCCAGTTGATAACGCAATGAGGAAGAAAACACGTTCAAAAACCGAAGGTAGCGGCTGTCAAGAATAAAAAGCAGGATGGGATGAGAAAAAACCAGTAAGAATGCAGCAATGCCAATCTGCCTGTGAAAATAATAAACGATGTCCGTGCCAAAAGGGCTATTAATTTCCTTGATGCGCGCGGTAAGGATAAATTGCAGCGCCATTATCGCCAAACCGACAAACGCCAGGCTGACCGAAAGATCTAATAGTGCCGGGCGGCCGATGAATTTGGGACCTGCGATAAGAATAATTAATGGAGTAAGAACCAGAAAGGAGTAAAGGGAAACCCATAACATCCCCATTACTTTATTAGTTGTTTTCATTTTTCACCTCAAAAGGTTCCATGGTCATAGTGATGATATTTGATGCTTATTGTATAAGAAAGTGGATACAAAATCTACTGGCAGAACTTTCGCATCATTTCAATCGCCTCGTTGTAATTGTTGCATTTCTTCTCCGCTTTCTTAAATTCACCGGTATGTGCATACCGCCTGCCGTTTGTTTCTCTGATCCCCAACGCTTTGTGCAGCATTTCATGATAAAGGATATATTCCACAAGCAGAGGTTGAACGGTTTTATTATCAAGGCTGCGGCTGATGGTTATCGCGTCTGATTCGGGGTGATAATACCCCAGCCGCCGCTTGGAGTGCCGTGGGCTCCATATCAGGCGCGGACGGTCCAATTTCCCTTCAAAATAACGGAGATTGAGTTTCTCATAAACCTCTTCCAGATTGTAATAATGCCCTTGATGGGTAATTAAATTAATGTGCTTATCTGTCTGCAGTACTTTGCTGATCTTTTTGAATTCGGGACCTTTGGAAAATTCTTTTAAGGATTGGTTTCTTTTCCTGCTTTTCCCACCGAGCGCGGATTGCACCAATAATTCTTTGGCTTCCTTCGGAGCGCAGATAAAACTTTCATTGATCTCAAGCGTAACGATTTGATATTTTTGTTTGCAGCGAAAGAGGTAGTTGAAATTTTTAATTTCTAAATGAACCTTTGAGGGATTGATCCTGGAGAAGGGTTTATTTCCCAAATCCTTAAGAACTCCCTGAAATTCTGCCAATCCGTGCAAATGGCTTAAAAGCCATTTCTTTTTGGAAAGAAAGCGCAGCCATTGATAGGCGAGGTAGGAAGGGTTGGGCAGGTCAGCGGGTGTTCCTTTATGGCTTTGGCAAAGTCTTTCAACCTGCTGAATGGTTTGAGAAATTCGTTCATGCAGCCGAAGAACTTTTGGATTAGAAAAGCTGATTTCTTCGCCCTGTTGGCGGCTTGAACAAACCCCGGCCATTTCATGCTGAAATTGTTGGGTAGATTGAACAAGGCCTGAAATGTGTAATGTCATAGGATTCGGGATTAATCCCTTGAATTTTAATGCTAAAGGGCAGTATGAAATATCCATTTTGCCCCTTGCAAAAATAAGAATATCGAGTAACATTTGCGCCAAATTAACAGTCGAAGATGCATTCAAGTCACTGGTGGGGTGTTCATTATTTAAAATGAATTAATAACCCTGAATGGTGTCGCCGCCGGTAAATTTTGGAAGAAAACATAAACAGGAGTCAATAAATGCAAAGTGCCGAATGCCCGCAGTGTGGAGTTGAGGTGTCAGTAGGCTCCCAGCCCAAGCTGGGAAAGCTGGTAGTGTGCAAGGAATGTGGAGCTGAACTCGAGGTCGTGTGGCTGGATCCGCTTGAGTTGGACTGGCCGATCGATGAGGATGAAATCGACGAAGAAGAGTCGGACGATACCGAGGAAGAAGAATATTAAAATTCAGTAGAGTAAATATAAAAAGACTGGATATTAGTTATCCAGTCTTTTTATATTAATCGACCTATAAATTCCCTCCCCTTTTTCGGAGCCCATCGCAAGGGCGATGGGCGGAGACATGTCCAGAGCGAAGCGCTATAGCCTAGAGCATCATATGCGTGGGGTGGGGCATAGGAAAACGAAATTACTTCTGGCTTAGTAGAGAAACGATAAGAGATTACACAGATGTATAATTGCCCAGCAAATTCCTTATAATAAATCGGTGGAGAATAGCTTGGCAAATCCAAGATTGGTTTCCCGAAGAAAATTCCTTAAAATAGCTGGCGGTGCGCTTGGCGCCGGGGTAGTGGCATGTGGAGGAGCAACCTTTTTTGGATTGCGGACCCCATCCTCTGTACATTTCCTTGAGGAATCATTTTGTGAAGGCCAAAGTAAAAGGATACTGGTCGCTTATGCGAGCAAATGTGGCGCAACGGCTGAAATATCAGGCGCGATCACAGAAGCCCTTTGCGCGAGCGGTCTTAGTGCAGAGCTAAAAAGAGCCGCCCACGTTACCAGTCTTGAAGGATATCAGGGGGTTGTGCTTGGAACTGCCATTTATATGGGAAACCCTCTGAAAGAAGCTATTAAATTTGTGGAAGAGTTTGGCAGCCAAATGGCTGGCATTCCTTTTGCTCTCTTTGATGTTTGCCTGACAATGAAAGAAGTTACTCCTGAAAATGAAAAAGCGGCGTTGGACTACCTGAAACCGATTTCAGACCGTGTATCCCCCATTAAAACAGTAGCATTTGCCGGAAGAATTGATTATGCAACTCTCCCTCCGCTTTACCGCATGTTTGCCCAGGCAGATAAGGAAGGGATTCTGGCTGAAGGGGATTTCCGCGATTGGACTGCCATCAGCACCTGGGCGAAGGACCTTGGTGTGGTGCTTGCGGATTATTCATAGGATTTTATATATGACATATAAAAAGGAGATTCTTTTCAGGAATCACCTTTTTTATTGTTGAAAACTTGAGACTAGAATTCGGAAGGATAGCTTTTTAGGGTTTTTGAGGCTAGCAGAAACACATAAAGTAGATAACCGAAGATGGTCAACCGTTCAAAAAGACCCATAAACGCCGGCAAGAAATTGATGCTTAATGCTGAAGTGAGTCCCGTTATCAGTATGACCCCTGAAAAAACTAAGGAAAGAACTGAAAAATTCTTAAAAGCTGTCAGCTTATTAAATCCCAGACCAAAGACCAGCGGAATAGCTACCGTAAGGGGTGCGACCAGACCGGCAACCACCAGATGCATTGTCCCTTGAAATGTGGCGGGTGTGCCGGGAACATCCATTGAGAAGAAAACCCAGGATAGGGAAAGCAACTGGGTTACGATTACCACGATGGACGCGGTAATAACAGCTTTTGGGGCTCTACCTTTGAAATAAGTAAACAATCCGATCCCAAAAACCAGGAGAAGCAAGTTATAAGCATTAAAAAGGGGTTGCAGGATGTCCTGGTTAGGCGCTCCGGCGCCGGTCAGCTCGCTGACAGCCTGGCGGATATGATTGTATCCCGGCCACAAAACCCCACCGATAATGACCGTGGCAGTATAAATAATCGGAGCGGCAATACCTGCGTATAGCAATGATTTCTTTATAGTACTCACCTCAGAATAAATTTGAACGCAGCATTTTACCTTATTCGGCCGCCTGATTAAATCTAATTTGAAAATTATCCGAAATTCAGTTTCTCAAAATCCAAGGCCATTTTGGCTGTGGTACCGCCGTCAACAACCATTGTTTGGCCGATCATGAACTCACTTTCATCTGATCCCAAATACACAGCGGCTTTGGCAATATCACTGACATGACCAATACGCTGAACCGGAATGATGGCGCCGGCGATTTTTCCATCAAAACCTTTGATATCACGGTGATTTCGGTCAACCTCGATCCATCCGGGTGCGATGGCGTTCCCGCGGATGCCTTTGGCAGCCATCTCTACACCCAATTCGCGCGTCCAGGCGATGACAGCCCCTTTGGTGCCAGAATAAGCGGATTTGTTCACGTTCCCGCGCAGCCCGTCAATCGATGACAGGTTGATGATGTTCCCCTTCTGATTTTCTTTTAACCAATATTTGACAGCCTGCTGTGCGCAGAAGAACTGCGCGCGGACGTTGACGTTAAATACAAAATCAAATTCTTCAGGCGTAGTATCCAGAAAATTCTTATCCAATGAATACCCCGCGTTATTAACTAAAATATCCAGCCCGCCCAAAAAATTAATTGACTGGTCAATCAGGTCAAAACACGGCTGAACTTTATCAAAATCAGCCTTCAACGCGGTTGCTTTACCGCCGGCTGAAGATATCTTTGAAACAGCGTGCCTGGCGCCGTCACCGCTGTGAAAATAATGCAGCACAACTTCCGCTCCCTGGCGCGCATACTCCAGTGCGATTTCCTGGCCGATGCCCGTGCCCGCTCCGGTGATTAAAGCCTTCTTACCCTCTAATCGCGTATTTTCCTTGCTCATACAATTCTCCTTATTAAACAAAGATTATTAAGTGTAGCAAATTAGATCTGTGAAATATTCAAACCTATAACCTTAATTGAATTTCACAGGTGATGGGATAATTTCAGACAGGTTTTTGAAAAAGTTCGAATCGGTAATCGTCAAAACCCGAGAAATATATTGCATAAGCACCCTTATTTATACCGGCAGTTACTTCAGCGGGTGGCCCCATAAATTTGACGCCTGCTTTTACCAGAGATGCATGGTCATTGAAAATATCATCTACCTGAAAACACAGATGTCCGCTCCCGAAATTGTTGTGAGCGGTTAACGCGGGTGGACCTGATGGTGTTTGAAATTGCCAAAGTTCCAAGAAAACCTGAGTGCCGGTGATATTTAAGAGGGTGGTGCTTAGCTGAGTGTTAACAATTTTGTTGGGAAATTTTATATATCCCCAATCCAATTCCTTATCCTCAATTTTCTTCAGGCCAAGAATTCCGCAAAGTAAATAGAGAGCGTTCGGGATATCGCTGACCGTCATTCCGATATGGTGAATTCGTTTGATTTCAGGATTTCCGTGGTTGTTTTGCGGAAGTTCCAGAAACTCAAAAATTGTATCGTCCGGACCATAAAAGAAAACACCTCTGGAATCCGTCAAAAATCCATCAATTAATGGACGCGGTTCACTTAAGAACTTGACCCCTTGATTCCTCAAAGAAGAATACAGTGAATCTAGATTGCTGACCTCATAACAGCGGTGTTGTGTACCAATAATGCCAAATCCGCTGTGGGTTGGTTCCCCTTTGGGATGAATGTATTCAATGACCTCCAGGGGAAAGTTATCCCCTTTTTTTCGCACAAAACCGATCTTCATGCTGGCTCCGGGAAAACCGGTGACTTTCGACAGATATTCCTGGTCGCTGAGCTGGCTGCGGATTTCTTCAATACTGAGTTTTTCTTTGAAGAAATCTAATGTGGACTCCAGGTTGCTGACCGCGAAGCCCGAGTGCGTGAGGCCATTGATCATGGTCGTTACATGGCGGTCATACCACCATCAACATTTAATACAATTCCGGTGACCATGGACGAAGCTTCTGAAGCAAGAAAAACTGCCGGACCAACAATTTCCTGCACCTCGCCGAATCTGCCAAGAGGAATACTTGTGAGAAAATATTCCACTGTCGCGGGATTTTGTAAAAGTCCTGCGATAAGCGGAGTTTTAAACTGAACTGGCGCGATGGCATTCACTCGGATGTTGTATTTCGCCCATTCCACTGCCAGCAGTCGGGTCAGGGCGATTACACCACCCTTGCTGGCCGCATAATTGGCATTGCCGGTTTTTATGCCTACCTGACCGGCGATGGAAGCCATATTAATGATGCTGCCTTCGGCTTTCCGGGAGATCAAATGCTTGCCAATACCCTGGTCAAACAACCATAGACCGCGCAGGTTGATATTAAGCACCCGGTCCCACTGTTCCATGGTCATATCTTCAGCCATGGCCCGGTCACCGATGCCAGCGACCGCGGCAAGAATATCAATCTTTCCTAATTCCTTGATTGCTTTGTCAATGGTCGCTTTTGCCTGGTCTTCTTTTGAAACATCGCACGCCAAGCCGATTGATTTTCTGCCATGTGAGCGGATTTCTTCTGATACTGATTCTGCGGTTTGAGCGTTAATGTCCACCACCGCCACATCCGCGCCAAATTGCGCAAATCCTTCAGCAATGGCGCCGCCCAATCCCTGTCCACCCCCGGTAACCAGGGCAGTCTTGCCTTCCAAACTGAAAAGGTTCTTAATATCACCGATGCTCATAGTAATCCCTTCCATTATCCAGCGAAGTCGGGTTCAGGTAATCCCTTGACATCCGTCTTAATGACAAACAGGTCACCAGCCATGGGCTGTTTCAGCTTGTCTTCCGCGGTAAGGTTTTCTGAAATGGTTGTAACGTATAACTCATCGTAATTTTTTCCGCCAAACATACAGGAGGAGGGTTTTGACACAGGGAATGTAATTTCAACCGCTACTTTACCTGAGGGATCGTAACGCATAACTTTCCATCCGCCGTAAATCGCGACCCAAACATACCCTTCACTATCCACAGTCAGCCCATCGGGAATTCCAAAGCTCTCGGTCAGCTGCACAAACACACGCCGGTTGCTGATACAGCCTTTTACGAAATCAAAATCATACGCATAAATGACGTAACGGATGGAATCTACAAAGTACATGGTTTTATTATCTGGGCTCCAACCGACGCCATTGGAAATGGTGATGCCTGATTCCATTTGGCGGACGCTCAAATCAGCATCCATGCGATACAGGGAACTGCTCGCGCCCTGATAGGTCATGGTGCCCGCCCATAGCCTGCCTTTACGGTCCACCTTGCCATCGTTAAAACGAGCCTCGGTTTTTCCCTTTTCAGGATGGGAAATAAAATCCAGTTTTTTTGTCGAAGGATCCCAAAAATAAAATCCGTCCTCAGCGCCTAGAATCATTCCGCCTTTACTGCGAAATGCCATCAGACAAATCTTTATCGGTGTGTCAAAAACTTCATACTTCCTGGTCTCAGGGTAATAACGCTGGATCTTCTTTCCATCAATGTCCACCCAATAGATGGCCTGCTCTTTGGCGTTCCACAGCGGGCCTTCCCCAACGATATTCTGGGACGCGACAACATGTTCCGGTTTCATTTTTCCTCCTTATGAATTCAAATATTTCTTATCAGGTGTTACGAGGATCTTGATCTGGTTGCGGTCCTTTATTGCTTTTTCAAAACCGTCGCTAACTGCATCCTCGATATACACGCGGCTGGTGATCATCGGTTCCGGGTCTACGCGCCCGTCCGCCAGATACTGGACAGCCCACTTATATTCTCGGTCCTGCTGGTGGGCAACGGTACCAATGATCTCTTTTTCGTTATACATAATATCCAAAGCGTTCAGAGGTACATCCTCATCAATGACGGTGGTGAGCACAATGCGTCCATGCCGGCTGGCCAATTCAACTGCCAGGCGGATGGCGGGAATATTTCCACCGCAATCCAGAACTACTTCGGACCCCAATCCGTCAGTGATATCCAGAAACTCTTCACGCCAGCCCTCAACCTTTGAATTAAGCACGTGCGTAGCGCCCATTTGTTTGGCTATTTCAGCGCGATGGCCGCCGTGGGTGACAGAGATGATCCTGCTGGCGCCAGCCACGCGCGCCATTGCCACGCCAAACAAACCAATCGCGCCGGCGCCGACCACAGTGACTACTTCACCTGGCGTAACGCGGCCTTTTCGGACTGCGCGAACCATTACTGCCAGCGGTTCCGCCATGCTGGCAATATCCAGGGGTAGTGAATCTGGAACCTTTATGCAGTCATAGGCAGGAATATTGAAAAACTCGGCCATCCCTCCGTCGTCATGCTGGCCAACGGAAACCTGATTCAGACACGAAGCGTATTCGCCGCGCTTGCACCAAATGCAGCGCCCGCAATGGCGAATGCATTCCATCGCCACCCGGTCACCGGGTTTGACATTGGTCACATCCGGCGCGACTTCTACTACCACACCGGAATATTCATGGCCAATCACCATCGGCGCCATGCGCCCGGATTCGGGGTGGGGCTTGCCAATCGGAATGATAGCGCCCTGGCGCAGGTCTTCCAGATCGGTGCCGCAAATGCCGCACCAGGCAGTGGCGATGCGGACTTCACCTGGCTTTAATGGACGCGGTTCAGCCCATTCCGGTTCGTAACGCAGGTCATTAATGGCATGATAAACGATCGCTTTCATTGAATCCTCTCCCTTGTTTAGCTCTCCAATACTTTATGGACTGCCGCCAGAATATCTTTTTCTGCGGGAATAACTTCATTTTCAAGGATGGAATTATAAGGAATAGGTACATCTTCAGCCGCCACGCGCACCACCGGGGCATCCAGGTCATAAAAGCACTTGTCCATGATCTTGGAAGATATTTCATTGCTGTATCCGCCGGTATTGTGGCCTTCATTGACCACGACCACACGGTGGGTCTTAGCGATTGAAACCGAGATGGTTTCCATATCCAGCGGCTTTAAGGTGCGCGGGTCGATCAGTTCAACCTGAATTCCTTCATCCGCCAATTTGGAGGCTGCACTTTCGGCGAATTTGCACATGCGGCTGGTGGCAATCATTGTTACATTCTTGCCCTCCCGGCGTACGGCCGCTCTTCCGATCGGAACCAGGTAATCATCCTCGGGAACTTCGCCAGATTCACCGTAAAGCAGTTTATTTTCAATCACCACTACCGGATTGTCATTGCGTATAGCAGATTTTAGTAATCCCTTTGCGTCATAAGGCGTTGAGGGCATAACCACAATTAATCCCGGTATTAAAGTCAGCCAGGTTTCCAGGCTTTGCGAATGCTGCGCTGCGTTACCGCGCCCGGCGCCAAAGGCAGTGCGGATGGTGAGGGGAACGCGCGCGTGTCCGCCAAACATATATTTCACTTTGGCCGCCTGGTTCACAACAGAGTCCAACGCCATGCCAATAAAATCAATATACATTATTTCAACAATCGGGCGCATGCCGGTGAGCGCCGCGCCGACGCCCGCCCCGACAATGATGGATTCGCTGATGGGTGTATCCTTCACCCTTTCAGGTCCAAATTCATCAAATAATCCTTTGGATGCTGCAAAAGCGCCGCCGTGCTTGCCCACGTCTTCACCCATCAGGAAAACGCGTTCGTCGCGTGCCATTTCTTCAGCCATCGCTTCAACGACCGCCTGCCGGTAAGTTAGAATTCGTCCGCTCATGCCTGCCACTCCGTGTATACATCTTCAAAAATAGATTCCAGGGCAGGTTGGGGGCTTGCCTCCGCAAACGCGACCGCTTCATTCACCTCTTGCTGAATTTCCGCGCGGACCTGCTGGTACTCCGCTTCAGACATGATCCCGCGTTCCGCCAGCAGTTTTTCAACGCGCAAAATGGGGTCTTTCTTGCGCCATCCATCTACTTCTTCCGTGCTGCGGTAAACCATCGCGTCTCCATAATAATGGCCTTCGATGCGATAGGTATCACCTTGCATCACAAACGGACCTTTTCCTGAACGGACGTAGGCTATCGCGTCCTGCGCGGCAAAGTGTACAGCTTCCAGGTCATTGCCATCAACCCTGGCAAAGGGCAGGTCATATCCTGCGGCTCTTTTTTCCATATTGCCAGCCATTGAGCGGCTGGTTTCGGTGGATACCGCGTAGCGGTTGTTTTCAAAAAGAAAGAGAACCGGCAGTTTCCATAGTGAAGCCAGGTTCATGGATTCATGCGTGTTGCCTTCATTGGCCGCACCGTCGCCAAACGAAACTACAGTGATCTGGTCGGTGCCGCGCATTTTGGCGGATATCCCCGAACCGACTGCTATGGGCAGCCCGCCGCTGACGATGCCGTTGGCTCCCAGGTTTCCGAGCGTGATGCAGGCGATATGCATGGAGCCGCCCTTGCCTTTACAATAGCCGTCCGCGCGGCCAAGGATCTCGGCCAGCATGGGCTTTAATTCCCCGCCTTTAGCCAACATATGGCCATGCCCGCGGTGAGTGCTGGAGATGAAATCATCTTTGCGCAGCTGAGCGACCAACCCTGCCGCGATGGCTTCCTGTCCGATGTATAAATGGGTTGTGCCACCAATCTTTCCCTGTGTGAACAGGGTTTTGATGGCTTCTTCATGAAACCGGATACGCAGCATGAGCCTGTAACGCTCAGCCAGCGTTTTGGGATCTAATTGTTTTTCCATAAATGGCTATTCCTTGGTGCGCGCCTGGATCTTTGCCAAGTCTTCAATAATATTGATCACAGCTGAATGGTCCAGTTCACCGCGGCCGGAAGCCATCATCGCGCTGAAAAGCTCATGTGCAACAGCCGTGGCGGGTAAAGGCACATTCAGGGCTCTGGCTGTATCCATAATGATGTTGAGGTCTTTGTAATGGAAGCGGCTCTTAAACCCGGGCTCAAATTCACCTTTGATAATCTTAGGTCCGCGCACTTCCATCACGCGTGTCTGGGCATAACCCCCGCTGAGAACTTTAATGATAATAGCGGGGTCAACGCCTGCTTTGGTACCTAGCACCAGTGCTTCGGCCATACCGATGAAATTCATTGCGACCTGGATTTGGTTGCAGGCCTTGACTGTTTGCCCGGCACCATTAGCACCGCATAAGGTGACAGTCTTACCCATCACTTCAAAAATGGGTAGCATTTGGTCGAACAGTTCTTTGGAACCGCCGACCATAATGGAGAGGGCGGCATTCTTGGCACCCGTTTCTCCGCCGCTGACTGGGGCGTCAAGGCATGAAATACCTTTTTTACCCAATTCCTCAGCTACTTTGATCGAGGTCTTGGGTGCGATGGTGCTCATGTCGATATATATCAACCCTTTGCGAGCTGCTTCAATGAGACCGCCTTCACCCAGCGCGACCTTTTCCACGTCAGGTGAATCAGGCACCATGGAAATAACCACATCACTTACCTGGGCAATCTCTTTGCAGGAAGCGCAAGCTTTGGCGCCTTTGGATACCATTTCTTCAACGGCTGGCTTTACAATGTCGTAAACCGCAACTTCAAATCCGGCTTCCAGTAGATGCCCTGACATGTGGTGGCCCATGATCCCCAATCCGATAAATCCGATCTTCAGTTTCATATTGTGTTTAATTCTCCTGACTAATTATCTTCTAACAAGTGTTTTATCCGCTGCAGGAATTTTGCCGCTGCAGCTCCATCCACAATGCGGTGGTCGAACACCAGGGTTAATGCCATCATTTTCCTGACGGCAACCGCTTCGTTTACTACTACTGCCTTGGGCATGATCGCGCCGACAGCCAGGATGGCACATTCTGGCAGATTGATAACCGGCATGAAAGATTCAATCTCCTGCGCTCCAAGGTTGGTGATGGTGAATGTCCCGCCTTCCAAATCCTGGGGTGTGGATTTTCCGGCCAAAGCTCTTTCAGCCAACCCGGAAAATTCCTGGTGCAAGACTTCAATGGCTTTCTTGTCCACATCTTTCAGCACCGGGACTAAAAGACCGCGGTCTGTATCCACCGCGATACCGATATTTACGTTTTTCATTTCCCAGATTTCGTCACCTGATAATCTGGAATTCATATACGGAAATTCTTTCAGTGCTTTGCCAACCATTTCCGTAAGAAGAACGTTATAGCTGACCTTTCCCAGGGTTGTTTCAATCGCTTTTCTGCGTGCGATTAGTTTTTCCGCGCTGACTTCCAGGTTCAGGGCGACACGGGCGGTGGTGTGAACCGATTGCGCCAAATGTTCTCCGGCCAATTTACGAATTCCAGTGAATGGTTTCTTCACAACATCCAACACTGGGGTTGGCACAGTTTTGCCCTTCATCTCCTGATAAGCGCGTTCAACATCTTCGCGCTTAACCTGGTTCCCACTGGGAACAACTTTTGAAAGATCAACACCCAAATCCTCAGCCAATTTTCTGGCGGAAGGAGAGATGCTGATACGCCCGCCAAAAGTTGACTGAGGTTCCCCGGTAGGGGTTTGAGTTTGTTGTTCCTCTTTTTTAATTTTCACTTCAGCTTTGGGCGCCACATCCTCACCGATCATCGCAGGGATAGACGCAGGTAACCCTTCACCTTCTGCAAGAATTACCGCCAGAATACCGTTACAAGGGACATCTTCGCCTTCTTTATGAAGGATTTTTCCGATGATCCCGGTTGCGGGCGCTTCCACTTCATTGGTGGCTTTATCAGTCTCGATTTCGATAATTGGTTGGCCAGCTTTCACCTGCGCACCTTCCTTTGCCAGCCAGCCTACAATATGTCCCTCGGTCATATTAAGACCGAGTTTCGGCATTGCGAAAAACGTTGCCATAATCTCCTCTATACCCTGTCCATCATCTGCAGGACTGCATGCTTGATTTTTTCTTCATTAGGGATGACCATACCTTCCAGAGTGCGATTGTAGGGCATGGGCACATTTAATCCGGCCACAATCACCGGCTTTTCATCCAGCTCCTCAAAAGCTCTTTCTACCACCTGTGAGACAATTTCTGAGCCGATGCCTGAGCGCCGCGTGGATTCGTGGGTCACGATCAGGCGGTGGGTTTTACTCACTGACTTGATCACAGTGTTGTAATCAAATGGATAAATGGTGCGCGGGTCAATCACTTCGCACTCTATGCCTAACTGGCTGAGCACTTCAGCCGCGGCCAGAGCTTTGTGAACCATAATGGATATAGCCACAATCGTGACATCTTTCCCTTCGCGCCTGACTACAGCTTCACCAAACGGAACGGTGTAATCTACGCCAGCATCCGGCACTTCACCCTGAATTTCATAACCGCGTTTGTGTTCAAAAAAGAGCACCGGGTCATTGCCGCGAATGGCGGTTTTGAAAAGGCCTTTTGCGTCATAAGGCGTGATAGGCATCACCACCTGCAGGCCAGGTATATGGCTGAACCAGGATTCAAAGGATTGGGAATGCTGCGCGGCTTGTCCGCCGCCCGCGCCGACTGGGGCGCGGATGACCAGCGGTACATTGATCTTGCCGCCGAACATATAGCGGATCTTGGCGATCTGGTTGACAATCTGGTCCATAGGTATCGTGATCCAGTCCGAGAAGAGGATCTCGCCAATCGGTCGCAGGCCGGTGGCGGCTGCTCCCAGGCAAGCTCCTACAATAGCCGCTTCAGAGATGGGGGTATCACGAACGCGTTCGCTGCCAAACCTCTCGTATAAGCCGTTGGTCAAGCCGAAAGGATTGCCGCGGATACCCACATCGCAGCCCATGATAATCACACTTGGGTCGCGTTCGAATTCTTCCAGATGCGCTTCATTTAATGCTTGCTTGATAGTGATTGTCCTGCTCATAAGTCACCGCCAAACTTCTGGGTAAATTCAGGAGAATAAATGTCGTTGTATAAAGTATCGGGCGAAGGTTCCGGAGCGGCTTTGGCGTGTTCAATCGCCTCTTGTACTTCTTTTGCCGCTGAGGAATATACCGCATCCACTTTGGATTCGTCAGCGATACCGGATTTCACCAGGTACTCGCGCATGCGTTTGAGTGGGTCCATCTGTTCGGCCCAAGGATTGTTGGTCGTTGTGTCGCGGTAGCGTTCATCATCCGCCACAAAATGGCCGATGTAACGATAATACCGTGCTTCAATCAAGGTAGGGCCTTCACCCTTGCGCGCTCTGGCAGCCGCATCACGAACTGCTGAATACACAGCGAAGGGATTAAAACCGTCTACCGTTACGCCAGGTATGCCATAGCCGATCGCCCGGTCTGCAACAATCGGGTTTTTGGATGCTTTTTCATAGGGCAGGGAAATTGCCCACTGGTTGTTTTCACACAGGAAAATAACAGGCAGGTTCCAGACAGAAGCCATATTCAGGGATTCATGCCAGATGCCCTGGTTGGTGCCGCCATCGCCGTGGAAGCAGATGGTTACATAATCCTTCTTCAACACCTGCGCGCTCAAAGCAGAACCAACCGCGATGGGCATACCGCTGCCGACGATTCCTGTCGCGCCCAGCATTCCGTCATCCACCGAGGCGATATGCATAGATCCGCCTTTGCCTTTGCAATATCCATCCGCTTTACCCATCAACTCAGACATCATTTTTTTGACGTCACCGCCCATAGCGATGACATGCCCGTGACCGCGGTGGGTGCTGGTGATATAGTCACCTTTCTTTAAGGCAGTGCAGGCGCCTACCGCTACTGCTTCAGCGCCCAGATAAGCATGCGCCAGCCCGTAGATAAAATTTTGCTTCCACAGGTCTTTGACGTTGGTGTCAAATTCCCGAATGAGCGCCATTTTTCGGTAGATTTCAAGCTGGTCTTCAACCGCTAATTCCGGCGGCGCTTTAAGCTCCTGCATTACATCCCGTTTGAATTCTTCAAGCTTGGCCAGGGATTCATCCATGCTGATTGCGCTGATTGGCATATCCTTACCTCCAGTTTTGAATTTTATAATTCCAGAATTTCACCGGGATTGACCACGGTTACTTTGGCTTTCAGTTCGCCCTTTGATTTGGCTTTATCCACTTCCTTCAGGAACGATTTAATTCCTTCAGAATCGGCAGAGACATAGTGGCTGGCAACGATGTGGTCAATCCCCAACCACTGACTGGCCAGAATGGCTTCATATTCGGTCAGTTCTCCGCACTTGTAACATTCCATATGCGGGAGTGAGTTTTCCGGCAGCATGACATGCATCAAACCCACGGTAGGTTTATAAAGCTCACCCCACAGTTTCATGTCCTGGGTAATGGCAGTATCGCCGGGATGGTAGATGCGCAGCCCGGGTTCAGGCTCAACAATAAAACCCATCGCTGGGCCGGAGAGTAACTGCCCGTCAGGGGTGACGCCAAAGGACCAGTGAACGCTTGCCACCGGTCGGACGGGAATGCCCAGCACTTCCATTGCCATACCCCAGATGGTCACTCGGATAAGATCGGGGTCTATTTTAAATATCTCGGTCAGCCGGTGGGCAACATCTTTGGCGCACACAACCGGGCAATTGTAACGTTTGAGAATCTCAGGCGCGTCGCCGAAATGGTCATAGGCGTTGTGGGTGATGAGTAGCAGATCCACCTTGCCGAGCGATTCCGGTGTGAACGGCGCGACAGGATTACCTGTTAAAAAAGGGTCTATAACAATGTGTTTATTATCTGGGGTAATAATTTTGTACCCCGCGTACCCAAAAAAAATCAGTTTTGTGCTCATTGGTTATTTAATCCTCCTTACGATGTTTGATGCCCTCGGCGGTTACGCGTTGGGATTGATCCAGATGCAGCCGCATGGCTTCAGCAGCTTTTTCTGCGTCCTTAGCTTCCAACGAATTGAGGATCACACGGTGAAAATCACAGGCTTCTTCAGCGGCACCCGGTGCGGATGTGCCGGTCCAGATGAGTTCAAAAAGCGCTTCTGTCAGAGGTTCAATTAAAATTTCAAAAAGCGGGTTACCGCTGGCGCGGGCAATGACCAGGTGAAATTCCAGATCCCATTTTGAGAAAGCGTCAACATCTTTTCTGGTTTTATACATATGGTCAAGGATAGATTCAAGCTTTTCAATATCCTGCGGAGTGGCACGTTCCGCGGCCAGCTTAACCACCTGAATTTCCAAAACCCGGCGCACTTCCATCAGGGAATCCAGCGTAAAGAATTGGCCTTGAGTGGTGATATACATTCCGAGCGAATTGGCAACATCCTCCCCCTGGATGGCGCGTACATAAGTCCCGGATCCGGTTTGGGAGAGTACTAACCCCCGAGCTTCCAACACGCGAATAGCTTCGCGGATGACTGTGCGGCTGACTTTAAAGGTTTCACCCAGTTCCCGTTCAGTGGGCAGGCGGTCGCCCGGTTTGAGTTGGCGGGAGAGAATTAGTTGCTGGATCTGCTCGGCTACCTGGCCCGAGAGCTTTTCCTGACGCTTAACAGGGGAATAGGAATTGTCCATAATTGGTATGACAATATGATAGCATACCAATAGATTGATTTCAAGATTTATTAAGGTTAGAAATTTGTTTTTTCGATAAATTCTAAAAATTATGCCTTACCTGTGGTAGTATCTGCGAATTCTTAATATGAGGATTTATGGTTATTGATTTTGTTCCTTTCATTATATTTTTATTTACCTCAATGATCACCCCAGGTCCAAATAACATCACTGGCGCATCTATGGGTATCCTGCATGGATACAAAAAGTCATACAAATATGTTTTAGGCGTTGGCGCAGGTTTTTTCTGTATCATGGTCCTCAGCGGGTTACTGTCGGGTTTCCTGCTGAAATTTATTCCCGGATTTGAAAGAATTGTCCGAGTACTTGGCGCGCTTTATATTTTATGGATGGCTGTTGGGTTATTGCGATCATCTTTTTCGAGTGAAATTACTGAACAGCCCTTATTAGGCTTCTCCAAAGGGCTGCTGCTGCAGTTTTTTAATCCCAAAGTAATGGTAATGGGATTGACGCTATACTCTTCATTCCTGGCGCCATTGACCAAAAACTACGGCTGGCTTGCCATGTCCGCGCTGGTTTTGGGAGGTCTTGCGATCGTTTTTACTTCCATCTGGACGATGGCAGGGTCTGTCTTGTTCCAGAACCTCAAAAAACCTGCAATCCTGAAAACGGTTAATTTGGCTTTGGCTTTACTGTTAGTCTATACGGCTATTGAAATATCGGGATTACTGGAACTTATTTCTCTTTAAGCCTTACTGATTTATAATTGCGCGGTTTGAAATTTGTCATATTGAGGAGAATTGCATGCCGGCAATTAATTGGGTACCGTTAATTTCATTTCTGTTAATCACCGCATTATCTCCTGGACCCAATAACCTGTCCTGTGTTTCAATGGGCGTGCAACATGGCTATAAACGGTCACTGATCTACATCATGGGAATTGTTTTTGGCATGATTGTACAGTCGTTGTTGAGTGGTTTGATTTCCACCACGTTGTTCAATCTTTTTCCAAAATTTGAAACCGTACTTCGTGTGATTGGAGCGGCTTATATCCTCTGGCTTGCCTATATCACTTTAAATTCGTCATACGCTACTGATAATAATGGTGCAAAGCCTTTGGGATTTAAAGATGGTTTTCTTCTCCAGTTTCTGAATGTCAAGGCCATTCTTTTCGTCCTTACCGTCTATACAGCCTACCTCCAACCGATTCTCGGAAACATTGTGTATATTTCAGTTGCAGCTTTGCTGTTAGGATTACGGTCTTTTCTGGTCAATTCAACTTGGGCGGTCTTTGGTTCAACCATTCGACGTTTCCTCCGCCATTCTGTGGTTAATAAGGTATTCAACATAACTGTTTCTGCTGCGTTGGTTTACAACGCCTTGGATTTGCTTGGTTTTGCGAAAAAAATCTTTGGGTAATCCCTAAGCCAGGTCTTTTTCACGAGGAAGATTTTCATTTCTTAGAATCATCAAGGGCAAATAGTGAACACTGGTACCGTTGACCAGGATCTCGATGTGGTGCTCACCGGGTTCTGTGAATTGGAGGTTGTAAAATCCGATCGGAAGAATGCTCTTTTCCACCGCACCTTCAATCTCGCCATTGCCTTTATGGTTGATTTCCATTTTAGCGATGGTCTTGCCGGAGGGTGAGGTGATCACCGCACCCAGAGAAAATGTTTCCCCTTTGCCGGATAATATTTCCAATGCGAGGTAAAGCTGAGGATAGCGAATGGGCAGCCGCGACGCGTGAATAAAGGTGAAGGTGCGGATGATGGATGCGCGTCCTTTTTCATCCACAAAAGCATAATCGCACAAGAAAGACCAATTAATGGCAACCATTTTAGTTTTTCCTACAATTCAAAATCTATCATTACCTTGCAGGTCTCGCCTGGTTTTTCATCCGCCAGTTTGAAGGCAGCAGTTGTTTCATCAAATGGAAAGGTATGGGTAATCAATTTCCCGGCAATCGCCGATTTTGAGACGATAAAATTGATTGCGTCGCCGAATTTTCCCAGGTTGTTGCGCGAACCGCTGATGGTTAACTCTTTTTTGGTTATATCCACGCCGCGAATGGCGAATTTTTCTTTGGTGACCCCGGCGATAACGATCCTGCCGGCATCCGCAACCAATCCGATGGTGCTTTCAATGGTGGCGGGCATTCCGACAGCTTCGATCACCAGGCTGGCGCCGTAGCCGTGCGTCCATTCCATCACGCGTTCGACCAGATTCTCCTTTTGGCTGTTGATAACCACATCCGCGCCCATCTTTTGCGCGATTCCCAGCCTGAAATCCATGATGTCACCAACAAGCACCCGCGCGCCTTTTTCTTTGGCAGCGGCCATAATGGTCAAACCAATGGTGCCTGAACCGATAATCACCACCTGGTCTGTTTTCTCAACATTTCCCCTCGAAGCCGCCTGAAACCCGATTGAAAACGGTTCTGCTAATGCGGCCAGAGAAAAGGAAAGACTTTCGGGAATTTTATGAATGCAATAGTCGGGAACTACAAAATATTCCGCCAGCGCGCCGTTGGTGGTCACCCCCACCGTTTTCATGTTGGAACAGCAATTCCTGCGGCCGATAGAGCAGGGGTAACACTTGCCGCAAGGAATCAGAGGCTCGAGGACGACATGATCACCAACCTGAACCCCAGTAACATTATCGCCAATCGCTTCAACAGTGCCGCTGGCTTCATGCCCGAAGATCATTGGGTAGGTTGTGTAGGGATGGTCTCCGCGGAAGAGGTGAATGTCAGAACCGCAAATCCCGACCGCTTTGGTTTTGACCAGAACCTCACCCACTCCAGGTGTCGGGATTGGTCGTTCGACGAGTTCAAGCTTGTGAGGGGCTGTGGCCAGGAAGGCTTTCATAATTCACCTATAAAAAATGTTTTCTTGGTTGAATTATATTTCAGATGGAAGTCTCAAGGGTGTGTATGGCGCGTATCCGGTAAGGCGCTCTTCGAGCATACCCGTCGAAAGATGTGCGAAGAGTAGGGTGCATTTCGCTGGAGGCACTTTTCGAGCATACAAGGTAAGATTATTGAGGTCATTATTTAAAAAAAGACCACCTCACTGGCGGTCTTCTGTCGGGGCGGAGGGATTTGAACCCTCGACCTCACGGGCTGAGGAAATAATCCGATAATTTAGTCAAAAGGCGTAAATTAAAGTGAGGTAATTTAGAAAATAAACCATAACTTAGAACAATAATATTCAGAGATTTATGGTTCTTTTTGGCTATTGAAAATTTATAGCAAATTGATACAATATTATTAATTGTAGTATTTAGTTTATTAAGGTAAAATCGCTTAATACAAATAAAAGGTTAAAAATGAATAGAAATTCAGACTTAACGAGTATTCCAGAGGTAAAAATAAATATCTCGTTGACAATAAATCCGATTGGTAACTACTTTTTTCATAATACAATATTATTTCCAACAATTGAGAAAATTATTGAAGAAAAACCAAATCCGAAATATGAATTTTCACAAAGTAGCGTAACTTTTACAGAACGAGAAATTTCCTCTTAATCACCTTCAATTTTTTTCCAATATGCATGCTCCAAAGTCGGTTTATATCCAGAAATTGGAGCTTGTTTATTTAATTCTTCGGTAATGATGCTTTGAGCATTTTTCTGAAGGTCTTGCAACATTTTTTGAAGAAGTTGTTGTATCGCTTGGGGCAATTGATCTGTTTGAAGGTTTGGTGGCAATTGTAAATTCAAATTAAGATTAAGATTTAATTGAGGGGGCATTTGCTTTATTGCTTTTGACCTGAAAGTACCCTTGAAACCTGTTGTACAATATTCAGACTCAATTAAGGCAATAATTACTTCTTCTGTGAAATCACTTTTTGAAAAATCATGACCTATAAAATCAAGAGGTATATTTAATTTTAATAAATCCTCGTAACTTTCAAATAGATCCCAAATATCTGTCTCGAGTTGATCATCTGGATATTTTACCGGTAAACCAATTTCTGTTGCTTCTTTACGAGAAATTGCATGACCATGAAAGAACATTTTTTCTGCAAGGTTTTCTATAATTGTATTGATTTTATGTTCTTCAATAGCTAGGCCTTCATGAGACAAAAGAAGCTTTCGTGCAATTAATCGAATGTGAGAGTGTTCGCGATATATTGAACCAAGGGTTAAGGGACCTAATTTTTCTGCAAGAATACCCACAGATTGCGATAGTGCTGATTGGTCACTAAGACCTGCTTTATCTTTCAGAAAAGAAATATATGCCATTACATCTTCAACATTGACGACCTCAGGCTGAGTTCTTTGATTTTGAGATTCTCCTGTCGGTATTTTTGTTAGCATAGGGTCAATCGGGCCCATTTCAGCTTTCTTGCTCATTAATATTTCATCTGCACCCAAGGCAATTAAAGTTGTTGCGCTGTGTGCTCTATACGGGATTATGACATTAACTTTTTTAAAGAATTCTCTGCACATATTAATCAATGGCCATGGTGTTTCAACACTTCCACCACGCGAATAGAGCAGTAGATCGAGTTTATCTACCTTTGAATTTGCTAAAAAACGGATGTGGTCAAACATCGGGCGAATAGAATCTGTTCCTATTTGTCCAGCGATAAATCCTGGACGATCGCTTGTAAGGTAGATTAATACTTTTGATCCTCTAGATTCTTGAATTTTTTTGATCTTTTCGAGTCTTCCTTCTCTTGTTGTAGATGTCATTATTCCCTCCAGATACATTAAATAACTAACATGTCTTGTTTAGGTCGTTGTTGTTTAAATTTATAAACTTTCATAATTACTGTATTGTAAAGCGTGTTTTCCATCACGATTCTTTAAGCTAATATCTTATTTATTATGTTTCTTTAAATATTCTATGGTGTCATTCTCCATTTGTTTTTGATTTTCTACTATATCAATGGAATCAATAATTAATGCTTTGACGTCCAAATCTGCTATGGATTTTATTTGATTTATAGCCACACGCTGAATTCTCTCGTCCCAAATCCTTCGAAAATTAGATAGCAATTCTTGTTCCAGCGAGCTTAATGAATCCTCCCGAATGTTCTCTACAATCCCCTTTGGAAAGAAATAAACAATCGGTTTATTGAGTGCTGCTGAAAGATACGGTAATACCCAGGCGCTGAATTCCAC
Source organism: Pelolinea sp. (assembly GCA_030692365.1). GTDB lineage: Bacteria > Chloroflexota > Anaerolineae > Anaerolineales > Anaerolineaceae > Pelolinea. The sequence continues at coordinate 33,148 of JAUYCC010000077.1, forward strand.
CTTCCCTTTTTCCATTTCCGATACAGAAAGTCGCTTTCGGAATATCTTCTTGGCTAATTCTTCCTGACTTAATCCTACTTCCTCCCTAGCTTGCCTGATCAATTCGCCCATTGCGATTGTGTACTTATTAGGGGGTTTGCCTGTTTCAGGATCCATTTTCACCATACCTATTGACAAACAGCATGTTTCTACATACAATATAGTATATTATTACATACTGTTTTGTTAATTTGATTGTATTTAATAATACATTTTTTTTTGATTCTTTACAAGCGAAATACACATTAATTTGGAGACCTAAAACAGCAATGATGAAAATACGCCGTCAGTCAATCCTTAGCTGTCCGTCCGCAGCCGATTTTATCTCGCTCTCAGAGGCTCATTGTCAAGGCTGATGAGCGAAGCGGCAAAAGCCAGGAAGCCTTGACTATGAGAGAGAGTGAGATAGGCTGCGAATGGACGGACGGCGAGGATGGAAAAGAAAAGATATGGAACAAGAACAGGTAATTACAACTAAAAGAGGAAATTTCGGATTTGTCCGAGTCACCATACCCATGCCAGTGAAAGATACCATGCTCAATTGGTGTAGGCAATCCGGTATGGGAAAAGCCGAATTCTTTCGTGTGTCCCTAATGAGATGAACTTTTAGAGATTATGAAAGAATGGTATCAAATAATAATTAATGAGCTTGGTGCTGAAGGATTGTGGTATCCAGCATTAAGTACAGATGGATTGCGGTTTGCTAAACAAGAAAACATAGGTGATATTGATTCCCGGAATAAATCACTTAGGGATGGTGTGAAGCGTTTGTGTTATCGAGCTGGAATACCTTATCGATCACCTCATAAATTTAGGCGTGGTCATGGTGTGTACGCTGTGAAGAAATCAAGAAATTTAGAAGAGTTTCAGGCATATTCTCAAAACATGGGGCATGAAGATCCAGGGACAACTTTCAAGTATTACAGTAAATTAGCAAATAATGATGTTAGGGATGTAATTCTCGGAAAGAATTTCTAAATAGCTTTATTTAGATCAATATTAATTCCAGAGGCTTTTATTTCACGAGCTAATTCTAATTTCCAGGAACCTTTTTTATCTATCAGAATAAAAAGAACACCAGAATAGTCAGATGGAATATCGACACCTTCTTGAAAAAGTGAACAAACTCTCTTACGTCCTAATTTGCCTAGAAAATATCCAAGTTCAAGAATTACATTCTGTCGAGCTCTTGGTTTCAAATCCTCATTAGGAATATCTTTTCCCCCACCTTTATCATCTGCGGTTAAAAGAACTATTGAGAAACCAACATTTGAATAATCTTCAAATTTTTCAATTATTGTTCTGCCTTCATTTGCTTGTTCTCTTAAAATAATTACTTCCAAATTTAAAGAGCCTAAAAACCTAGCAACTTCATGTAGTATTGAATCATCATGCCCATGAACAAGGAATACAGATCGTTTATTGCTTTCGTCTTCTTTTTGAGATTGTATAGAAAGTGGTTGAGGTGTTCGAAGTTCAATTTCCGTATGTAAAACCTCAATTAAACTCTCAAGCATTTTAAGCTTTGCATACATGCTAGTTCTTCGCCGATTTTCCCAATATTGCTCATTTGCATCCATTTGATATGAACCATATTTACCAATATCGATTACATCATTTATATGGTGGGATTGTGAGCCAAATGATTTAATAAGGAAATCTTTTGTTACAGATTCCCATGCATCAAAATCTTTTTCCAGTAAATGTTCACTAGAAAGGAGTTTAATGCCATTATCAACTTGCCGTTGAAGAAGAGAGATAGCTTGTTCTTGCGTGACAGAAGGTGGTATTACAGGTGATAATGTTGTTGATTTTTTCGCACTCATACTCTCGATCCTTTGTATATCCCGCTCAAAAACTAATCTTCAATCACCTTGAAAACATTGTCACAAAATGGGTCTTTTTCTGATATCAAAGTGTCGGGGCGGAGGGATTTGAACCCTCGACCTCACGGTCCCGAACCGTGCGCGCTAGCCGGGCTGCGCTACGCCCCGAATTTTGGTACCAGAGATCTTATGGCTACCTCGTTTTTCAGGTTATGCGACCTCCAGTTTTGCCCATGCGATTGCTTTGGATTTCCTGGTTATGCGGTCTCCCGTTCTTCAAAAAAACTTGAGGCACACCAAGAAAAAGCTGCGACCGAATGCAAAAAAAATTATACCATGAGGGATTCGATGTCCATCAACCTCAATAAGAGTATGAACTACAACGTCCACCTGGCATTCTCACTGCCAATGATGAGCGACAGCGAAATTCCGGGGTGGGTGGGGTCAGCCAGTGCTTCCATTAACTAAACGAAAAATTCTTTCAGTAAATGGTACCTGATATCTATCAGGGTTTGGCCTTCGCTTGGTTTTCTAACCTTAAGAATTCCCCGATACCCCTTTTTTATCCAGAGCTATTTGTCTCTTTGGTATCTGAAGTAATTCAGTCCTTTTTACAGGAGAGTCACCATCAAGATAATTTTTATAAGATTGATATATTGTATTTCTTGGGCGCAAGTTGTAAAATAATAAAAATAAAACCATACAACAGGAGAGAATATGAAAAACTATCGACTTCAAATAATAAGCTTTATCGGAATTCTCTTATTAATAACTGCAGCGTGCAGCTTTAGCGCGAGCACGGCAAAAATTAAAGATGCCTACACTGCGCGCGATAACAACGGTGTGCCACAAAAGACATCCACATTCGCACAGGATGAAATATTTTATTGCATGGTCGTGTTAGCCAACGCACCGGAAGATACTGTTGTTAAAGCGGTCTGGTACGCAGTGGATGTTGAGGGTTCCGAACCCAATTTCATTCTTTCGGAAAAAGAATTTACCGGTGGGGGCGAGATGACGTTCAACCTGAGCAATGACAAGTTATGGCCTATAGGAAGCTATAAAGTCGAGTTATACCTTAACGGTGAAAATCAGAAAACATTGGATTTTGCCGTCCAATAATAAGACACTTACAACTATTTATTGAATACAAGCCGGTTCTATCTACCGGCTTGTTGCTTTAAATGAAGTATTTATATCTCTACCGATAGAAGCTGTTCTTTTACAGACAATAATTGTGCAGAAAGCTTGTTTTGGTCTTGGTCATCTTATAGGGTGGTTTAAAAAACTCAAAAGGAAACCAGCTTTGTTTTGGCTGCATTTCAGCGTTGGAAGCGGAGTACGTTGGTATGGCGGTGCGCAAGGGCTGGAAAACCGACAATGTGACCGTCGGCCAACTGGACTGGGTCCTGACCAAACGGCCGATCAAGCAAATCAGTAACCGCATGAACGCTTCGCCGCTGAAGTTCCTGATCCTGACGGCGCGGGCGAAACATCTCTATGAGGGAGCCGGCGAAAATCCGCAGAAAGTCGGTCTGACCCCGGAAGAGGTTGGAGCGGCGCTGAAAGACAAAGGATTGGGCTTTGGGCCCGGCCACGAGAACGCATAGGCTTCAACCACCGCAATAACCCCCTCACCTAACACAACCCCACGCTGCGCTCTCATTACCCCACACTCCGTTCTGGGCAGGCAGGATGCTTCGCAATGTGCAAGCCTTCGGTAAACACAGATAAAACGCAAACTTTCCTCCCCCTGCCAAAGACCTTTGCAGGAGCAAAGGGCGAAGGCACCCGACAGCGGCGGCTTTCGTAGACCCCCGACTAAAGGGAGAGGGCAGCCGCCGAGGTGAGGGTGACAGGGGGAGGCGCAGGAGGGGGTCAATTGCAGTATGGCGGGATTCCATACCAGCCGTATTGTCATCGCGAGCTAAAGCGAGTGCGAAGCCTACCCGAAGGGTAAGCGATCTCAAACATTTGATACAGATTGCTTCGCCCAGAATACGGACTCGCAATGACAATTCCTGCCCTTACAGTTATATAATAATATAGTCGTGTAACCCGTAACCCGTCACCAGAAAGGGGAAACTGTTGCCAACTGAAGCCCGCGCGCGCATCAAGATCAACAACCTCTTGACCGAAGCCGGCTGGCGGCTGATAGACTCCACTGCCGGCAAAGCCAACGTCAAACTGGAAGCCGCCATGCGCATGGACGATATGGGCGCGGATTTCGAACGTATTCCCCGCGGGGCTGCTGACTACATTCTGCTGGACAACAACCTTTTTCCGGTCTGCGCTCTGGAAGCAAAGTCCGAAGACAAGGACCCTCTGGTGGGCAAGGAGCAAGCCCGCAAATATGCCAAAACCCAGAACGCGCGCTATGTCCTCCTTTCCAACGGTAACCTGCATTATTTCTGGGACACGGAAAAGGGCAATCCCACCCGCATCTCGCGTTTTCCCTCGCTTGATACTCTCGGCGTTCTTGAAGCCTTCAAACCCGACCCGGGCAAAATCCCGGCCGAGAAGGTTGAAAGCGATTATGTCGTTCTCACCAAAGCCCCCAATTACAGCCGCGACCCGGACTGGCTGAACCCGGACCGTCGCAAAGAATTTATCAAGAAGTTCGGTCTGAAATTCCTGCGCCCGTACCAGCTAAATGCAATCCACGCTGTGCAGGCCTCCGCGGCTCAGGGCAAGAACCGCTTTCTGCTGGAAATGGCCACCGGCACCGGCAAGACGCTGGTGGCGGCCGCGCTGATCAAGCTCTTCCTGCGCACCGGCAACGCCAAACGCGTGCTCTTTCTGGTGGACCGCCTGGAATTGGAAGAACAGGCTAAAAAGAATTTTGAGCGCTACCTGGAGCCCGATTTCCACACCGCGGTTTACAAACACCGCCGCGGCGACTGGGAGCGCTCCGAGATCATGGTCACCACCATCCAGTCCATCTCGCACGGTAACAAATACCTGCGCCTGTTCAGCCCCACCGATTTTCAGCTCATCATTTCGGATGAAGCCCACCGCTCCATCTCCGGCGAGAACCGCCAGATTTTTGAGTATTTCATCGGCGCCAAGCTCGGCCTCACCGCCACCCCGCGTGATTACCTTAAAAATGTTAAATTCAGCCTAACCGACCCGCGTGAGCTGGAGCGCCGTACCCTGCTTTCCACTTACGAGACTTTTGGTTGCGAGAGCGGTGAACCAACCTTCCAATACACCCTGCCGGACGGTGTGCGCGACGGCTGCCTGATCAACCCCGTCGCGCTGGATTGCCGCACTGACATCACCACGCAGTTGCTTTCGGATGAAGGTTACGCGCTGCAGGCGCCCGATGAAGAAGAAGCGGCCATTTACCACCACCGTGATTTTGAAAGGCGCTTTTTCTCGGAAAATACCAACCTGGAATTCTGCCGCACTTTCATGGCGCACGCCGCGCGTGATCCGCTCAGCGGCGAGATCGGCAAGAGCATCGTGTTCTGCGTCAGCCAGCACCACGCTTCAAAGATCACCCAAGCTCTCAACCAGTTGGCGCATGAGCAGTTCCCGGGCAAATACAACTCCGATTTTGCCGTTCAGGTCACATCCTTTATACCCGGCGCGCAGCAGATGACCGTGCAGTTTGCCAACAACAACCTCAACGGAAAAACGCGCTTTCTGCCGGGCTACATCAGCAGCCGCGCGCGCGTGTGCGTGACCGTGGGCATGATGACCACCGGCTACGACTGCGAAGACCTGCTCAACCTGTGCCTGATGCGTCCCATCTTCTCTCCCACTGATTTTGTGCAGATCAAGGGCCGCGGCACGCGCGTCTTCAGCTTCAGCTATACTTTTCAGGATGGCGGCCGCAGGGAAGTGGTGGCTAAAGATAAAGAAGCTTTCAAGCTGTTTGACTTCTTCGCCAACTGCGAATACTTTGAAGAGAAATTCCCCTATGACGAGGTCATCCAGTTGCCGGCGCTCAGGCGCCCATTAGAAACTGGCGGATTCCCGCCCCCCATCGCGGTGGCTGACCAGACCCATGACGCGGAAGTGTATCTGCCCGACCCGCTGAAAAGCATGGAAGTGCTGGCCTTTGACGGTAACGTGATGCGCGTGGACCGCGAGCTGTACGCCAGCAGCTTCCAAAAAGACGCCAGCAGCCTGCCCGCGCTCAAGGCCGCCGTTGAAAACGGCGACCAGGCCGAAGCCGAGCGTCTGGCGCGCGAGCACCTGCTCAACCGCCCCGAGATGTTTTACACCATTCAGAGCCTGCAGAAGGCTTATGCCGCCGAGCGTCCGCTGGATCTGTGGGAGATCCTGGAATACATCTTCGGGCTCATCCCGGGCTTTAAATCCCGCCGTGAACTGGCCGAGGAAGCCTTTGAGCGTTTTGTGCAGGCAGTGGGTGTGGACAACAAATTCTATTTTCAGGCGCGCGAGATTTTCATCGCCTGTCTCACCGACAAGACCTTCCGCCAGGCACTGGCCGACAGGCGCTTTGGCGAATACGCTTCCGACCCGCAGCGTTTTGACGCGCTGAAAAAACTGGGCAAAGCTCGAATAGACCAGCTTTACGGGTATATTATGGATAAGATTTCTCTAACCCCCTTTGGATAGGAACTGCCCATGATGAACGGCGACATGAAACGCAAGATTGATACCCTGCGCGATTTATTGGTGGGTGTGTTGCCCGTGCCCACCGACCAGATCAAGCAGATTACCCTGGCCTTGATTTACAAGTTCATGTCCGACCAGAACCTGACATTAAAAGAATTGGGCGGCAGGGATTTCTTCAGCGGCGATTACGCCCCCTACGCCTGGACGCGCCTGATGGACCCGGCGGTATCTGCCCACGAGCGCGTGAAGCTTTACCGCGACGGGCTGGAAAAGATGGCCGCCAACCCGCACATCCCCGAACTTTTCCGCGAGATCTTCCGCGGCGCCTACCTGCCCTTCAACAACCCGGCCACACTGGATATGTTCCTCAAGGGCGTGAACGAGATTGAATACACCCATTCCGAAGACCTGGGTGATGCCTTCGAGCACCTGCTTTCGGTGATGGGCGCGCAGGGCGATGCGGGCCAGTTCCGTACCCCACGCCACATCATTGATTTCATCGTGGCCGCGGTGGACCCCCAAAAGGGTGAGCGCGTGCTGGACCCGGCCTGCGGTACGGCCGGCTTTCTGGTGAGCGCCTACCGCCACATCCTCAAAGCCAACACCCTGCCCGCTTCTGACCGCCCCGGCAGCGCGCTGGCGCCCGACGAACGCCAGAGGTTGACGAATGATTTCTGCGGATACGATATCTCATCCGACATGGCGCGCCTTTCGCGCGTCAACCTGTATCTGCATTTGTTTCCCGATCCCAAAATTTACGAATACGACACCCTCACCAGCCTGGAGCGCTGGGATGAGATCTATGACTGCGTGCTCACCAACCCGCCCTTCATGTCGCCCAGGGGCGGCATCCAGCCGCACAACCGGTTTTCAATCCCGTCCAAACGGTCTGAGGTGCTGTTTGTGGATTACATCCTTGATCACCTGGCACCCGATGGCAAGGCCGGCATCATCGTGCCGGAGGGTATCATCTTCCAGTCACAGAACGCTCACAAGGCGCTGCGCAAAAAACTGGTGGAGGAGAACTACCTCTATGCGGTTGTGTCGCTGCCGGCGGGCATCTTTCAGCCCTATTCAGGCGTCAAGACCAGCATCCTGCTGATTGACCGCGCCCTCGCGCGGCGCAGCAAAGATATTCTGTTTGTGAAGGTGGAAGCCGACGGCTTTGATCTGGGTGCGCAGAGGAACCCGATTGAGAAGAATGATTTGCCTGAAGCGATTGAAATTATTAATCAAATTAAACACAATCTAATTGGTGAAAGTGAAAAAAAACTAACCAAAAGAGATAAGAGATTCTTAATAATTGAAAAGGAAAAAATAATAGGAGATGGGGAGTTTACTATTTCATTTGATAGGTATCGTGAATCTGTTGATCTTACAAAAAATAAGTGGCCGTTTATTAGCATTGCGGATTTATGTGAAAAGATATTAAGTGGGGGAACACCTTCTACTAAAATTGAAAAGTACTGGAAGGGTAATATCCCCTGGATTACAAGCGCGGATATTGTTGATTTAAAAACTGCTAAACCTAGACGATTTATTAATGAAGATGCAATAAAAAATTCTGCAACAAACCTTATTCCGAAAAATAATATTATTGTCGTTACAAGGGTTGGCCTCGGTAAACTGTTTCTAAACAATTTTGATGTTTGTATAAGTCAAGATTCACAAGGTTTAATCCTCAAGCAACATATCGTAAAACCAGAATATTTGGTTTATATTTTGCAGAATGAAGTAAAAAAATTTCAGGAAAACAGCCAAGGATCAACAATTCAGGGGGTAACAAAAAATCAATTGGAGTCAATAAAAATTCCTCTTCCCCCGCTCGAAGTCCAGCGCGAGATTGTGGAGGAGATCGAGGGCTACCAGAAAATCATCGACGGCGCGCGCATGGTCGTCGAAAACTGGAAGCCGAGGATCAAAGTCGATCCGGGGTGGCCGCGAAAAAAAATTGGTCAATTATGCAAACTTATGACCGGAGGAACCCCATCATCAACAGAGAAAAGATATTATGAAAATGGGACAATTAGATGGCTTGTAAGTGGGGATATTCACAAAAGAGAAATTGTTGATTGCG
>JAUYCC010000048.1 GCA_030692365.1 Pelolinea sp.
TAATTGACGAAATGGGTTTAAGCGACAAGACAATTGGCGTCGCTCCGGTGGGATGTTCCGTTTTCGCTTACAACTATTTTAATTTTGACTTTGTCCAGGCGCCGCACGGCCGCGCGCCTGCCATGGCCACCGGTATCAAACTCGTCCGGCCGGACCGGGTTGTGTTTACTTACCAGGGCGACGGCGATATGGTCGCCATCGGCACCGGAGAGATTGTCGCGGCAGCCGGCCGTGGTGAAAATATTACGGTTATTTTCATCAACAACGCCAACTTTGGCATGACCGGCGGCCAGATGGCGCCCACCACCCTGCCCGGGATGAAAACCTCTTCCTCGCCGAACGGACGTGATGTGGAACAGATGGGTTATCCCATCCGCGCCAGCGAACTGCTAGCCTCACAGGACGGCGCCAGCTACATCGTGCGGCGCAGCCTAAACGACCCCAAGAACATCCGCAATGCCAAGAAAGCCATCCGGCTTGCCTTTGAAACGCAAGTGCGTGGGCTGGGATTCTCGATGGTTGAACTGCTTTCAACCTGCCCCACCAACTGGCACATGGCGCCTGCCAAAGCCACACAGTGGCTGGAAGAAAAAATGATCCCATATTACCCGCTGGGAGATTTGAAAGTGCACCCTGTGATCAGCGAATTGAAAGTTTAGGAGGAAAAGCATGCAGAACGAGACAATCATCGCCGGTTTCGGCGGGCAGGGCGTTCTTTTCACTGGCAAAGTACTGGCTTACGCCGGTCTGGAAGATGGGCAGGAAGTTACCTGGCTGCCTTCCTACGGGCCTGAGATGCGCGGCGGCACCGCCAACTGCACCGTGGTAATTTCTAATGAAGAGATCGGTTCAGCGCAGGTGATGAACCCGCGCGCGGCAATAGTGATGAACCAGCCATCACTGGACAAATACGAAGGCTTGGTGACGCCGGGCGGGTATCTGGTGGTGAACGCCACCATGGTCAACCGCAAAGCCTCCCGGGCGGATATCACCGTTATTGAAATTCCCGGTACCGAACTGGCAGAGGAATTGGGAGACAAACGCCTGGCAAATATTGTCATGCTGGGAGGGCTGGCGGCAAAGGCCGATTATTTGAATCTCAAGAGCATTGAAAAAGGGATTGAAAAAAGCCTGTCAAAAGACAAAAAAAACCTTCTGGGTTTAAATATAAAAGCCTTGCAAAAAGGCGCGGCTTACCTGAAGTAGCGCTACCGGTATTTTTACTGCGTTGAACCACTTGCCTAAGCTTTTACTTTATGGTAAACTGAAATGCAAATATATCCACACCTGATACAGGCCACTACGATAATCGCTCCTGAAGGAGTGTTTTTTTAACCCCACACACATATTCCGGTGTGTTTAATTTTATAAACAATAATCGCAAGAAGAGGTAAAGGGAGATGACAACGACTTTCCTGACAAAAGAGGGATTTGACGAACTACAAGCAGAACTGGATCAACTGCGCAAGGTAAAACGCCTGGAAATTGCTAACCGCCTGCGTGAAGCCGCCGATGGGGAGGACCTGATCGAAAACGCCGAATTCGAAGCCGCCAAGAACGAGCAGGCTTTCGTGGAAGGCAAGATCCTGGACCTTGAGAGCCTGTTGGCTTCAGCCAAGATCATCAGTGAAGCCGCTCCCGGCGATTCCGTCCAGGTGGGCTCCAAAGTGGTCTTTCAGGAAGAAGGCTGCGACACCCACGAAACCTATGTTATTGTAGGCGCCGCGGAAGCCAAACCCAACGAAGGCCGCATTTCCAACGAATCACCGCTTGGCAAATCGCTGATCGGCCACAAAAAGGGTGATATGGCCACCGTTGATGCCCCCGACGGTAAATTTAACGTTAAAATTATCAAAGTTTCATAGCTTCGGGTTGTCCCAATTACCCGCCCGGGTAAGATGGGCGGGTTTTTAATTTTATTTATCAGGATGAACCAATGGAATTAAACGAACTGGAAAAGATCCGTATTGAAAAGCTGGAAAAGATGCGCGCGCAGGGATTTGAGCCCTACCCCACCCGCGCCGATGTTACCCATCAGGTGTCAGAGGCTGCGGAGGCGTTTACCGTCTTCGAAAAAGACAACCCCAATGGCGCCTATGCAGAAAAAGTAGCATTGGGCGGCAGGCTGCGCTCCATCCGTGCGATGGGCAAACTGGCCTTCGCGCACATGGAAGACGGCAGCGGCCGCATTCAATTGATGCTGCGCATTAATGAACTGGGCGAAGACCAGCTCGCGCGCTTCAAGGAACACTTTGATATCGGCGATTTCATCCAGGCCGGCGGCACGCTGATGCGCTCGCGCACCGGCGAAGTCACGCTGCTGGTATCGGATTTCAAAATGCTGGCCAAGGCCATAAGCCCCCTGCCGGCCGCCAAGGATGAGGAAGTGAACGGCGAGATCATCCGCCATGCTACTCTCAACGATCCTGAAACCCGCTTCCGCCAGCGCTACGCTGACCTTGCAGTCAATGAGGAAGTACGCGATATTTTCCGCCTGCGCGCGGCAACTGTGCGCTCATTGCAGCGTTTTCTGGACAGCCGCAGTTTTATTGAAGTAGAAACACCCATACTGCAGCCTATTTACGGCGGCGCGGCGGCGCAGCCCTTTACCACCCATCACAACCAGCTCCACCAGGATCTTTACCTGCGTATCTCGTTTGAACTTTATCTCAAGCGCCTGCTGGTTGGCGGCCTGGACCGTGTGTATGAGATCGGCCGCGATTTCCGCAATGAGGGCGTGTCGTTCAAGCATAACCCCGAGTTCACCCAACTGGAGTTTTACTGGGCTTACGCGGATTACCTGAAAGTAATGGAGCTTACCGAACAGATGGTTTCAACCGCCGCGCAGGAAGTGCTGGGCACCCAGAAGATCCAGTTCGCCGGCGCGGAAATTGACCTGACCCCGCCCTGGCGGCGGGTTGAGCTGCGCCAGGCGCTGATCGATTCGGCGGGAATTGACATTGACCAGTACCCCGATGAAGAATCACTGTTCAAAGCCGTGGCCGCCAAAGACCTGCACCCCAAGGTAGGCTCGCCACGCGGCAAGCTGATTGACGCCATGATCGGCGACCTACTGGAGCCCAATTTCATCCAGCCGACCTTCCTGTATAACTACCCGCGCGGCATTTCGCCGCTGGCCAAGAACGTGCCCGATAACCCGGAAGTAGTGGAACGCTTTGAGGGCTTTGTGGGCGGCATGGAATTATGCAATTCTTTCACCGAACTGAATGACCCGCTGGAGCAGGAAAAGCGCTTCCTTGAAATGGGGCGAGCTTACGCCGCTGACGACAAAGAACGCCATCCGATGGATGATGATTACCTGCGCGCCATGGCCTATGGCATGCCGCCCAACGGCGGCTTTGGCATGGGCGTTGACCGGCTGGTGATGCTGTTAGCCAACAAGCGTTCCATCCGCGAGGTGATCCTCTTCCCGCATTTGAGGGAGAACGAAACAGAGTAAGTAGTGGTAAATTCGAAGCATGCTTCGCATTTACCACTAATGAGGACGAGTAATGGGGAATCAATTTACCGGTGGAGAAACGCCGGTATCAGTGAATCTTCCTGACATCTTTATATTATTTGGAATTGATTTCTAGACCTTTACCCTACGGGTACGGTTCCCAGTCGCTTCGCTCAGGGTGACAACAAGAGATTATTCCGTTTCTTCCACCGCCACATTCATTTCCCCCACCATGCCTTTCAGTTCGCGGAGCAGGCTGTCGCTGATAGCGGTATGGTCGTTGGGGAAGTCCAGGCGGTAGGAATGGCCATTTTCTTTGCAGAAGAAAGCGAAGCGGTCAGCGCCGGGCACCGAAGTCAGCACGCCGTAAATCTGCTTCAGGCGGCGGTTGTCGCGCTCTTTAGAGCCGCAGCTCACCAGACTGACCACCAACGTCGGTCCCTGAGAGGTGAGGTGCTTAGGCTGAGATTCAACTTGCGTTTCTACGACCAACACCGGCGCGTTTTCCACGCTGACTATCCCGGTCATAGTGGAAATGCTCACAACCTCAAGCATCATCTCGGTCGCGACTGTCACTTGAGCTTCATTTGACAAATCCTTTGCCGGAGCTTTCTCAGTCCCTTGCGCTTTTTCCGGCTTGGCGGGGCTGCCGGTGGCCTTATAAGCCGCACCCTTTTGGTCGCTGACTCCATTATCCGGCTCAAAATTATCTGGAAGGATAAAATCGGTTTCCAGGCCCGGTTCATAGGGCATACCGGATTTGCCTGACAACTCCTCAAAAGAGTTCTCATCCACCGGCGCATCCCCCTGAATCATCTTCACCAGTTCCAGGCTGCTCACCAGCACCTTCGGGTCGGCCCTGTCGGTATCCACCCTGCCTTTGGCCAGCACCACTTCATTATTGCGGATCAGGTCTTTTGATTTCTGCCAGATCTTTGGGAAAATGACCAGTTCCACCGTTCCCTGAATGTCCTCCAGGATTGCGAAAGCCATCTCATTTCCGGTTTTGGTCATGGTGGTGCGGTAAGTCGAAATCATTCCTCCTACCGCCACCTGGCTCTGGTGTTCCGTTTCTTTCAATTGGCCGGTATAGTGCGTGACCTTTTTGCGCAGGGCAGGAAGATATGCGTTCAGCGGGTTATCAGAAAGATACAATCCCAAAAGTTCGCGCTCCCATTCCAGTTTTTCGCGTGGGTCAAGCGAGGTGATCTTCGGCAGGCGGATTTCTTCTTCCATGCCTTCAATATTGCCGAAGAAGGTTAATTGGCCGGTATCCCTGGCTCTAAAGTGGCTTTCGCTAATAGCCGAGATGCTGTCCAGCCCTTCCAGCAGCGAACGGCGCTCGCCAAAAGCGTCCAGCGCACCTACGCGGATGAGTGATTCCAGCGCACGCTTGCCGGCTTTGCGGATGTCCACGCGCCGGGCAAAGTCATTGATGTCGCGGAAGGGGCCGGACTGCCTGACCTCCACGATGAGGTCCACCGGGTTCTGGCCGACATTCTTCACCGCGCCCAGGCCAAAGCGGATGGCGGTGGGTTTGCCTTCGCGTTCCTCAATTTCAAAATCCCAGCCGCTGTGATTGATATCCGGCGGCAGCACTTCAATAGCCATCGCTTTGCAGTCAGCGATGTAAAAAGCGATTTTTTCAGATTCGTTCTTGGATTGCGACAGCAGCGCGGTCATATATTCCAGCGGATAGTGCGCTTTCAGATACGCGGTTTCTACCGCGATCACGCCGTAATCCGCCGCGTGGCTCTTGTTGAAGCCGTAATGCGCGAACCCTTCCCAATCGGTGAAGATCTGGTCGGCAGTTTCGCGGGGAATTCCTTTTTTGACCGCGCCTTCAACAAATTTCTTGTGATGGTCCTGAAGTTCTGCGGTGATCTTCTTGGAAATGACTTTGCGCAGCCCGTCAGCTTCCGCGGCGGTGTACCCGCCCAACTGCATGGCCGCCTGCATGACCTGCTCCTGGTAAATGGCGAACCCATAGGTTTCGCTCAGGATAGGTTCCAACATCGGGTGGCGGTATTCTATTTTTTCGCGTCCGTGCATGCGGTTGATGTAAGACGGGATAACATCCATAGGTCCAGGGCGGAAGAGCGCCACCATGGCGATGATGTGGTCCAGCTTGGTCGGCTGCATCTGCATCATAAAGCGCGTCATGCCCGCGCCTTCCAGCTGGAATACACCCGCAGTAAACCCCTTGGCCATAAATTCATAGGTGGCCGGGTCATCCAGCGGGATATTGTTCAAGTTATAGCGCACGCCGTGGCGCGCGAAAATCAGGTCGCTGGCTTTCTGCATGATGGTGAGGGTCGCCAGGCCTAAAAAGTCCACCTTCAGCAGGCCGAGGTGGTCTATGATGGACATTTCGAACTGGGTGACGGTTTTAATGGGCACATCATCCGAGTTGCTGGTTGGCCGGTGAAGCGGCACATATTCGATCACCGGCAGGTCGGAGATGACCACACCCGCCGCGTGCGTGCCCGCGTTGCGTGCCACGCCTTCCAAATCGGCGGCCGCGTCAATCAGGTCACGCAGTTTTTCATCGCCATCGTAAATTTCTTTGAGGTCCGGAACCGTCTCAAGCGCGTCGCGAATGGACACCGGGCGGCTTGGAATCTGGGGGATCATTTTGGTGATGCGGTCCACTTCGCTGAGCGGCAAACCCATCACACGCCCCACGTCGCGGATTGCGCCACGCGCGCCCATGGTGCCAAAGGTGATGATCTGGGCGACATGGTCGTAACCATATTTACGTGCGCAGTATTCCATGATCTCCGCTCGTTTGTCATCCTGAAAATCAAGGTCAATATCCGGCATGCTGATGCGGTCGGGGTTCAGGAAACGTTCAAAAAGCAGCCCATGCCCCAAAGGCTCAACCAGCGTGATGTCCAGCACATAGCCAACAATGGATCCTGCCGCGGAACCGCGCGCTTCATACCAGATGTTGCATTCGCGGGCATAGCGACACAGGTCCCACACAATCAGAAAGTAAGCGTCAAACCCCATTTTGTGGATAACGCCCAGTTCGTAGTCCACCCGCTGCCGCACCTGCGGGTCGTCCTCTTTTTCCTGATAGCGCTGGCGGATGCCTTCTTCGCATAATTTGCGCAGATAGGTCTCGGCGGTGTAATCCTCAGGCACCTCAAAGAGCGGCAGGTGATATCCCTTGGGATCCAGGTTGACATTGCAGCGTTCCGCGATCTCTTCAGTGTTGGTGAGCGCTTCGGGGATATCCGCGAATAGTTCAGCCATCTCAACCGGCGAGCGCAGATAATAGGAATCCCCCTGCATGCGAAAGCGGGAGGGGTCATTCAGCATAGCGCCAGTCTGGATGGCCAGCAGAATATCCTGGCTGCGCGCGTCCGCGCGTTCCACATAATGGACGTCGTTGGTGGCGATGAAGCGCGCGTTATAGCGCTGGCGCAGCTCAAACAGGCTTTTGTTGACGTCTTCCAACTCCTGAATATTATGCCGCTGCAGTTCGAGAAAGAAGCGGTCACGGCCAAAAACCCCCATATACCAGTCCAGCGCTTCCCGGGCACCTTCGCTGCCGCGTTCCATGATCCTGGTGGGTATCTCACCCTTCAGGCAAGCGGAGGAAGCGATCAGCCCTTCTGAATGGGATCGCAGAAATTCCCTGTCAACCCGCGGATGGTAATAGAACCCGTCCAACTGCGCGGCGCTGGCAATCCTCAGCAGGTTTTTGTAACCGGTGTCATTTTCTGCCAGCAGCAGGAGATGGGAGGCGCGTTTGTCAAGCTGGGCATCCTTGTCCTTCATGCCACGAGGAGACGTATAGGCTTCCAGCCCGATGATGGGTTTTACGCCGGAGGCTTTAGCCGAGCGGTAGAACTCA
The DNA here is from genome assembly GCA_030692365.1 of Pelolinea sp. Taxonomy (GTDB): domain Bacteria; phylum Chloroflexota; class Anaerolineae; order Anaerolineales; family Anaerolineaceae; genus Pelolinea. Next base: position 7,323 of record JAUYCC010000048.1, read on the forward strand.
ATGACACCGAACATAGTTCCATGGTCCGTGATGGCGATGGAAGACATCCCCAGCTCTTTGGTGCGCTTTACCAATTTCTTGATATTGCTGAAACCGTCAAGCAAGGAATAGTGCGTATGGACGTGAAGGTGGGTGAATGGCATTTGATTCAGTTCATGCTAACAAAAATAATAGCTTCATTGGATCAATGAAGCCATTATAGCATGCAGGTAATTTTTACTATTAACGCGCCGCTTAAATCTTATAGTTTTTTAAGTTTAGGCGATTATTTCGGGCGTTTGCCGAGCGTTGCGATATAGATCGCGAACTGCTCCACGCCGTCCACGCTTAGCGCCGCGTTGACCAGGTCGTCGTCGTAAGCGGCGATAGCGCACACGCCGCAGCCGATTGCTTCTGCCAGGAGATACAGGTTCTGGCCGACATGGCCGGCATCCAGATACATGTAGCGGTAGCCGCGCTGGCAGTAGCGCCAGGTCATACGCTGCTGAACTGCCACCCAGAAAAAGGTGACAGCGGACTTCTTGACATGCGCCTGCTTTTGGCAGGCTTCGGTTAAAACTTCCCAAATATCCTGCGGTGCTGGCAGGCGGGCAAGCTGGTGGTCGAGCGCCAAATAACGATAAAGCCCAGGCTTCAGCCCCTCTACACGGTTGATGAGCATATAGGTTTCAAAGGCATGCCGCGATCCGGCGGAAGGCACGGTGCGCTTGGTGACTGGTTTCTCGGTCAAAATGGATTTAACACCCTGTGTGCCCCACAACAAATAAGCCAATTCCTGCAGGGTCAGGTTTTCGTCAGTATAACTTCGGAAAGTTTCCCGCTTTTCTACCAGATTGATGAAGTCCAGCTTGTCAAGCTTCAGCGACTTTCCCGCTGGCAAATCAATTACTTCAGCGCCTTCAGGCAGCGGCGATTTCAATTCAGGCCAGGGAGCGCCCTGGCTTTGCAGGGACGGTTCCAAATATTTGTACTTTGTCATTTCCATAAATTGCTTGCCGATTATGTTTTCCATGTTTCTCCTTGTTTTTTATAAATATTTTTCCATCCGCACATCACCCGCTGACCCAATGTAGCGCATCTGATCGGGAAAGAGGATGGTATCGGTCACCCGAAATCCAAACTTATTGTATAACGCCTGCGCGGGGGCATTTTCAATTTCTGTCAGCAATGAAAGCTTGCTCTTCCCCTGGGCAATCGCTTCTTTTTCGGCATATTCCAACAGGCGCAACCCAAACCCCTGGCGCCGGAACTGCTCATAGACCGCCAAATGTCCGATATACAGCTCGTCATCCGGGATATTTTCTTCATCCCGGTAGGGCAGCATCAATTCCAGAAATTTCAGTATTTCTTTAATCCGGTACACCCTGAACATGTGCGCTGCGGTGAAAACCATAGAGCGGCGCATCTGCTTGCGGTTGAACAGCATCAGAATGCCGGTGACTTCGCCATCGGACTGGCAAAACACGGTGAATTGGTGGCTAAAGCGGTTGCCGGGCAGGGTAAAGAATTTTGCCAGCGCAACCTCCGCGCGGGCATGTTCGCCAAAGCCGAACAAATAATCGCCAAACTGGTGCAGGGTGAGCAGGATCAGGCGGGCACCGTGGCTGGATTCATGAGCTTCGGCAGAGCGGAAAGTGAGCGTCTGCATCAATGCCTGGTTATCCTTTCCCTGACCATCCCGAAAATACGCTTAAGTTCTTCGGTTCTCAAAATCACGAGAAGAATGCCATAGGACACAGCACCGGATGCTACTGACAGCCCGACATTGAGAACCTGGCCGGGTAAATGAATTATTGAATTGAGCAGCAGGATGACCGAGGCCATTCCCGCGCCCGCGATGAGCGCTTTGATAAATGAAAGCAGCAGTTTGCTTTCTTCCAGGCCGGTCAGGCGCCTGCGCATCAACGCCAATAAAATCACGCTTTCGATCAGCGTGGCCGTGCTGTTTGCCAGCGCTAACCCACCGTGGGGCATCCAGCCCAACTGCCGGAAAAGCCAGGTGAATAAAAAGCTCAGCGCCAGGTTGAGCGACATTGCCCCCACCCCCACCAGAACGGGGGTTTTGGTATCGTGCAGCGCGTAAAACGCGCGGCTTAATATTTCAACAATGCCGTGGCCAACCAAACCGAGCGCATACCAGAGCAGCGCCCAGGCCACCAGGCTGGTGGATTCAGCCGAGAATTGGTCCCCTTGGTATAGAAACGCCACGATAGGGCTCCGCAGCAGGATTAGACCAATACTGGCGGGGATGGCCAGCAGCAGCATCACGCGGATAGTAGCCGAGAGCGAAGAGCGCATCTCTGCGATCTGTTTTTTTGCCACCTGGGCGGCAAACGTGGGCAGGGCGGCAATGGCGATGGATTGGGCCAGCGCGGCTTCGGGCATGAGCATCAGAGGAAACGCCAGGCTGATGGCCGTGATGCTGCCCCCCGGCTGGAAGGACGCCAGCAGAGTGTTGATCAAAAAATTCAGTTGCACCACCGCCACCCCCAGCAGGCGTGGCGCCATCAGTTTGCCCACTTCGCGCACTTCCGGCATTTCAAGGCCGAGCGACGGACGGTAAGCTCGCTGCGGCAGGCACAACAGCAAGGGTATTTGCACAAGCAGGTGCAGCAGCGATCCGATGACCACACCCCAGGCCAGCCCAAAGATGCCCAGTGCCGGCGCGAGGAAAAGAATGCCAATGATCCAACCCGCCTGGTACATGGCGGGGGCCAGAGCCGGAAGCAGAAAGTGCTGGTGGGAATTGAGAATGCCCATTACCAGCCCGCTTAAACCGAAAATGACCGAACTGATGACCTGTACGCGCAGCAGGTTGGCGGTCAGAATGACATTTTCAGGCGAGAAACCGGGAGCGAGAATATAGTGCACCACCTGACGAGCAAAAATGAATACCAGCAAACTGAAGGCTATCAGGACGATGAATACCAGATTGGCAATTGAAGAAGCGAGTTTCCAGGCTTTCTTCCTTTCCTCGGCAGCCAGAAGTCCGGTGAACACCGGAATGAACGCAGAACCCAGCGCGCCGCCGGCCACAAGACTGAACAGGATCTCCGAGAAGCGGTTGGCAGCGAAGAAGGCGTTACTTTCAATCCCCGTGCCAAATACCCGCGCGGTGAGTGTTTTCGCCAGCAGGCCGACCAGGTTGCTGATCACAAAGGCCGCCATCACGGTGCCGGCTGCCAGGGCAATCTGGATATTGGCTTTTGAGGAGGTAGGTGAATCAGCCTGCATAGCAGCCATTATACATTCCAATTTATTTCCCCGAAATTCTGATATGTGTTTTAATAAACACACACAAAGTAATATAGCAAACTGATTTTGAGGAGAAAAAGGATGATTAAGAGACCCGTCATTATCGACTGCGATACGGGCACAGACGACGCGATCGCGCTCATCGCGGCGCTCTACAGCCCTGAACTGGACATCAGGGCATTTACAACCGTCGTCGGCAACGTCGCGCTCAAGTACACCAGCAGAAACACGCTGAACCTTGTGCGCCATCTCGGATTTGACACCAAAGTGGCCGTGGGAGCGCCCAAGCCGGTTCTACGCGAAGAAATCATTTACTCGGGCAACAAAACACACGGAGACACTGGGCTTGGCTCACTCGTCCTGCCCGAAACGGACAAGCCTTTTTATGAAAAAACAGCCGTCGAAACCATCTATGAAGAAGCTGTAACATGCGGCGGGGAACTGGAACTGATTCCCATCGGCCCGCTCACCAATATTGCCCTGGCTGTCATGGCGCATCCAGACCTGAAGGAAATGATCAAGCAGATCGTCTTCATGGGCGGAGCCAAGTACGGCGGGAATATCACCACCACATCCGAGTTTAATATCTGGGCAGATCCCGAAGCCGCGAGAATCGTCTTCGCTTCAGGCATTCCCCTGACAATGGTGGGGCTGGATGTCACGCGCAAAGCGGCGCTCAGCTCGCAGGACACCGCTGAAATAAGAGCAATGGGCACCAAGGACGCTGTGATCGTGGCGGACATCCTGGACTTTATGCTTGACCGGCACGCCAAGGGCGGTGAGGACGCCCTGATGCACGATGCGCTGACGGTGGGTGTGTGCATCAATCCATCACTGGTCAAGATGACCAAATACTACGTGGACTGTGAATGCAGCGGCAAATACACCTCCGGCCACACCATGGTCGCCGCCACAAAATTATTCCGAAATGAGCCGAACTGCTTCGTTGCCGAGGAGCTTGATCTGACGGCGTTTAAGGCGTGGATCAAGGGAGCCATCGCCAACAGCGCTAAAAAACCTCGTTTTTTATAAAGACAGCAATTTTTGAAAGGGTAGCCATGGACATCGCCTTTCCGGCACCGGCTGCTTGACATTCGTACTGTATTTTTATAATGGGTTCGGCATATCAGCCCTTATATAATGCGATTGCCTCAATGGGCAAAAAAAGTTGGAAGAAACCACACCTCAATTAAAAGCGTATAATTAATTAACACAATCAGTGGAGTAAATATGCGATTAGAAGAGAACAGCGATACCGATAAACCCAAAACTGAAGAAGCGGCTCAGCAGCCTGGCAGAGAGATAAAGCCGGAAGCGCCTGTAAAGGCCGAAAAGCCAAAGACCTCAGACTTTCAGTCCTTTGTAAATAAAGTTGGTTTAAGCCTGCTTTTCCTGGCGTTGGGGGCGCTGGCTGTTACACTGGCTCTGTATCTCCCCGCGGCTAGCAAACTGAATAAAGCGCAGGCTGAATTGGGACGCCTGACGGATATTGAAACCCAATATACCGAACTGCAGGCAAATTTCAGCCAGGTGAAGGAACAGGCCAGCGTTTACAAGACCATCAGCGACACAAGCCTTCTGGAAGTGGCGCTGACCGGCAATGACATCACCAAGGTCAACCAGCAGCTGCGTTATGTCGAAGAAGACCTCAACGCGATGGGGATCGCGGATTTTCCTGAAATCCTGCAACGTCTGCAAAGCCAGTTCCTGAAGATTAAAACCAACGCATCTGGCAACCAGCAGAAAGCCCTTGAAGAACTGGGTAAATTTTATACCGACCTGCTGCTGCTGGCCGATAATCTGGAATAGGAATTATTATTGTCATTGCGAGCCCTTCGAAGAAGGGTAAAGCAATCTGTCGGATCATTCCATACCAATCACATTAAGAATGACCAGTTCAATATTTTGCACCCAACCAATCAGCGGTTTTAAACCGCTCTGGTTGGGTGCCTTCGCCTTTTGCTCTTGCAAAAGGCTTCGGAGATTGCCACACCTCGCTACGTGAGGTTCGCGATAACAAAAATGAGAGGGTAAATTTTGTTACCCTAAAGGGTGACCTACATTTTTTCTGGAATAGCAAACGAGGTTGTCTCAAAAGTCAAATTGTAAGAATATTAAGTAGTTAAAGTGGGGGCAAACCATAAGATTAGCGCAAATTTCTTCTTAATTTTTAAAAAAAT
>JAUYCC010000098.1 GCA_030692365.1 Pelolinea sp.
AAATCGCTCCCATATAATAAGGCATATATTGATTTGATAAAATCCCGCGGATATCGCCTTCCTTTGTTTGGTAAGAAAAAATATATTCGGCAGCGCGGCTGATGGCCGGGTGCGAGCGGTTAAACCTGAACATTTCCACCAGTATCCTCGGAGTCTTCCAGGTTTCCAGCAGGTCATAGGCTTCGCCAAATTCATCCACCGGTCGATTTCCTTTATAAAGCCAGAAGCCATCCGGCTGCTGACGATCCAAAATCTTTCGTTCTGCGGGCAATTCCCACAATACTTCAACACTTCCTGAACCACTGCCTAGCAGATCACGCTCTGTTAAATAGAGCAGTGCTTTATCATCCGTCCCTAACAGAATCGCCAAGGGATTGATTTTTATTCTTTCAGTCCAAGATGCGGTTAAAATACATGCGCCAATACAGATTGTGCAACTTTTTTGATAAGGCAGCGTATATATCATAGAAAATAATAACGGAGCAGCTCGTGACCATCGCGGAAGCCGAATGCCTGAAGCTCGCCCGGAGAGGCGATCAGGCAGCATTCACAATAATTGTGGAAACCTACCAGAATCCGGTATACAACCTGTGCTACCGGATGCTTGGTAATCCACAAGCGGCTGAAGACGCGGCTCAGGAGACGTTTTGGCGGGCATACAAAAACCTTGACCGCTACGATGACAAACGGCCTTTCCCGACCTGGCTGTTATCTATCGCCGCTCATTACTGCATTGACCAACAGCGCCGCAAACGTCTCCCCTCCATCGGCCTGGACGAGATCATAGAATACTCAGCCGAAGATCCCGCACCAAACCCTGAATCCGTCGCCATTAAATCCGAATTTTCGGAGGATGTGCAGCGGCAGTTGGCGCAACTGAGCGAGGGCGACCGGGCGGTGTTGGTGCTGCGTTACTGGCATGAGCTCTCCGAAGATGAAATTTGCGAAACGCTTAATATTTCAAAAAGCGCGGTAAAAAGCCGCCTGCACCGGGCGCGCCAGCATTTGGCCAAACAGTGGTCAGATTCGCAAGATAGTATAGCAATGGAAGGAAGATACCATGAAACACTTACCCTATGAAAATTGGATCCTGGATGAACCCAAGCTTTCACGCGAGGAGGTTAAATCGCTTGCGTACCATTTGGCATCCTGCAAACAATGCAACCAGCTAAAGTCTGGTTGGGAAACCAGTAAGTTGGTGCTTACCCAGGCCAAGTTGATTGCGCCAGTCCCTGGTTTTTCTGCCCGCTGGCAAAAAACGCTTATCAAAAAGTGCAATACCGAGAAGGTCCGTAGATACCGCATCACCTTGTTTGGATTATTGATGCTTGCCTTCTCAGCTTCATTAATCTATATTGTTGCCAGCGGATCCTTTATGCAAATCCTGGCCAATTTCTTTAATTCCATAATCCAGACGATAATCGCTGTTACCAATGGCTTATCCACCCTGGGAGTATGGATTAACAAACTGCCCACCGTGGTTCCTTTGGCAGCCGGATTCATATTCTTCGGTTTGGTAAACGCATTTCTTATGGCCGCAGTATTTTTATTCTGGAACCTGAAAAACAGGAAAACACTGGTAAATGAAACCACAATGGATTAAGCACCTGCCGGTATTTCTTGCGGCGGTGGCACTCACCGCCTGTATCAGCGCGCCTGCCAAACCTGCCGAACCCGAATTTCGGGCAACTTACCCCAGCCAGTTCATTATTGGCGATACCTACATACTTAAGAGCCATGAAAAAATTAACGGCAATGTTGTAGGCATCGGCACAACCCTGATCATTGAGAAAGACGCACTCGTGATGGGAGACATCAGTTTGATGGGCAGCAATCTGGAGGTATCCGGGCGAATTGCTGGTGACTTGAATATGCTGGCAGGTTCATCATTTATTAAGGATATGGCCATCATCACCGGCAATATCAATCAGATTTTCCAGACAACGAATATCGCGCCCAAAGCCCTTGTCACTGGCGAGATCAATACCTATTCCTTCCCTTCTGCTGCGGGCGGAGAAGCGGGCAACAGGTTTATCAGCCTTCTGGAATGGCTGCGCCCGGGAAGAGTTCTGGCTATACAAGCCGCCCGGATATTTGCCCTGGTTCTGCTGTCAATGCTCGGGATTTACCTTTTTAAAACTCCAACAAGAAGGATTGCCTCCGCTTTATGCTCCAACACGCCTGCGGCCTGGGGCGCGGGTCTGTTGACCATCATTACTGCTCCCATCGTAGCGGTGATTCTGATTATCACCATCTGTCTCAGCCCAGTGGGTATCCTTTTATTGATTGCCTTCTTAATCAGCAGCATCTGGGGCTGGGTAGCATTGAGTTCAATTCTTGGCACAAAAATGATAAATTGGCTTAAACTGGACTGGTCGATTGAACCAGCCACAATTATTGGCGCTCTAATCCTGGGAATCCTCTCTTCACTCCTTTCATTTATTCCCTGTATCGGATTTCTTCTGAATCTGATGATCACAGCGACGGGTATTGGTGGTGTACTGCTAAGCAGGTTTGGCCTTATTCCTAACTAAATCTTCACTCAGACCAGTTAAAAAGCAGGCGCCTCCGCCTGCTTTTATTTTTACTGGGTATAATCTTAAAAACAAACCGAATTCCTGAGGAATGTATGAAACAGGTTGTCCAGAATTTAAAGAACGGCAATACCGAAATTATTGAAGTCCCCACCCCGCAGATTAGAGCGAGATGCATCCTTGTCAGAACCGCCGCCTCGCTGGTTTCTGCCGGCACTGAACGTAATTTGGTGGAATTTGCAGAGAAAAGCCTGGTGGGCAAAGCCCGTTCACGCCCCGACCTGATGAAGCAGGTGGTCGAAAAAGCCCGACGCGAAGGCGTATTAACAACTCTCGAATCCGCATTCAACCGCCTGGATCAACCTCTGGCTCTCGGTTATTCTTCCTCCGGAACGGTAATTCAAGTCGGGGAAGGGGTAACCGATTTCAAACCCGGCGATCGGGTGGTGTGCGCGGGCGGGGGTCACGCCGTGCACGCAGAATTTGCATTAGTGCCAGAAAACCTTACCGCGCACCTTCCAGATAATGTCGAGTTTGAATCCGGTGCTTTTTCCACTCTGGGCGCCATCGCGCTGAATGGTGTTCGGCTGGCTAGTCCACAGGTCAGCGAAAAGATCGCTGTTATCGGTTTGGGCTTGCTGGGTTTGGTGACCGCACATGTCGCGGCTGCGGCTGGTTGTGAAGTTTTTGGTATGGACATCAGTTCCGCTCGCGTTAAATTTGCGAATTCACTTGGGTTGGCTGCTGAGACAAACCGCAATGCGCTTGGGCAATATCAGGCCTTCACGCGCGGTCGCGGGTTTGACCACGTGCTCATCTGCGCAGATACACCATCGGATGAAACCGTTGAACTAGCGGGCGTTATTGCGCGCGACCGCGGGCATGTTGTATCCTTAGGTGTTGTTGGTCTCAACCTTCCTCGCAAGCTGTATTATGAAAAAGAACTTTATTTCCAAGTATCGCGTTCCACGGGTCCCGGCAGGTATGACCTGGACTATGAAGAAAAAGGCGCTGATTATCCGTTGGGGTATGTGCGCTGGACGGAAGGGCGTAACCTGGAGGCGTTTGTTGACCTGCTCGCAAAAGGCAGCATAGATGTCAAACCGCTCATTACTCATCGGATTCCTATTGAAAATGCAAATCTGGCGTATAACCTTATCACCGGAAAAACCAAAGCAGCTTATCTTGGGGTTTTGCTTACCTATAACGAAAAAGTATCTTTAACCGAGAAAACCGTCTTACTGGCAGCTGGAACAAATAAACAGCCAGCAAAATCCAAGGCTATTAGACTAGGAGTCTTGGGCGCGGGGAATTATGCGGGCGCGGTTTTCCTGCCGGTTATCCGAAAAGCGGGTGAGGTCTCACTAATCGGTATTGCCTCCCCAGGCGGCGCCAGCGCCCAAAACCTGGGGCGGAAATTCGGTTTTCAATTCGCGGCTTCCGATGAAAAAGAATTAATTTCTCATAAAGAAATCAATACCATCGCAGTGCTTTCACGGCATGACAGCCATGCCCGCCTGACCCTTCAGGCGCTGAAAGCCGGAAAGCATGTGTATTGCGAAAAACCCCTGGCTCTAAAAACCGAAGACCTAAAATTAATTGAAAAAGAACTGGCCAAAAAATCACACCCTTACCTGATGGTCGGATTCAATCGCCGGTTCGCGCCTTTTGCCCAGGCATTGAATGCATTCTTTGATATTCGAACGGAACCCCTTTCGATGTACTATCGTGTGAATGCCGGTTTCCTGCCCCTCTCCCACTGGCTTCACGATCCACTGGCCGGCGGAGGCCGTTTGGTTGGTGAAGGTTGCCATTTCATTGACTTTTTATGCTTTCTGACCGGACAGGCACCGGATAAGGTTAAAGTGGCTTGCCTGCCTGATAACGGCAAATATCACCAGGACAACCTGAATATCACGCTGGAATTCCCGGATGGGTCGGTTGGAACTATCGCCTATCTGGCTAATGGCAGTCGCAATTTTGGGAAGGAATATGCCGAAATATTCTGCGGAGGCAAGGTTGGCATTCTGAACGATTTTCGAACGCTTGAGTTGGTAGATGACAGCCAAAAGAAATCTTTCAGATCCCGGCTACGGCAAGATAAAGGGCACCAATCGGCATGGAGCGCTTTTACCAACGCGATCAGAAACAGTACGGAAGAACCCATCCCTTACGATACTATCCTGAAAGTGAGTTATGCCACCTTAGCGTGCCAGAAATCACTTCAAACCGGAGAAGCGGTGATTCTTTCTGAATTTATGCGTTCCGGGTAGTATGAACCTGTTTAAGAAAATCGGAATTGGACTAAAAGCTGCTTTCCAGCTCAGTCCCGCCCAGGTTACCAATTATCTCCGCTACCAGGCGGGATTAAGAAGTGGGTATTATCATTTAAGAACCCCTTCGGCCAGAATCAATCAGCTGTTACCAGATGAAGCATTTGTTCCTGATTGGTTTATGCACTTGCCTGAAAAAGAGGCTTTTTCAACATTCGGGGATGATTACCGACGCCAGATTATCAAAGAAGCCGATGAAATTGCAGAAGGAAAAATCAGACTTTTTGGCGCTGATCCCATTTCACTGGAACTTACCCCTCCCGGAAACCTTGCCCATTGGACGCTTCACGAAACTGGTAAAGTCCAGTCTTCTGCGAAGGATATTAAATTCATTTGGGAACCGGCGCGGTTTGGATGGGCGATCACTCTCGGCAAGGCATATTTATTTACCAACGATGCGAGTTATCAAAAAACCTTCTGGAAATATCTTGAGGAATTCAGCCAGAACAACCCCCTTAACAGAGGACCTAACTGGCAATCCGGACAAGAGGTCGCTTTGCGGTTAATCGCTCTGGTCGTTACCCTGCACTTTTTCAAATCTTCACCAGGCTTTGAGAATGAGAAAATTAAATCAGTACTGGTAGGGATTTCTGACCATGCCGAACGCATCTTGCCAACGCTTGCTTACGCAAAGGCGCAAAACAACAATCACTTAGTTTCCGAAGCGGTTGGGCTTTACACTGCCGGAATTTTTTTACCCAATCATCCAAGATCTGCAAAATGGATAGGAACCGGTCTGATAATTTTTAATCACGCCATTGAAACCCAAATTGGTCTCGATGGGGAGTATATCCAACACAGCACTAATTACCACCGCATGTTACTAGTGCTGTCATTGTGGATGCAATATCTTTTGGAAACAGAAGGCAAAGAATTTGAAAGCCAAACAGGTAAAAAACTGGCGTTGGCTGTCACTTGGTTGGCTGGCCAACTAGACTTTCTATCTGGCAAAGTACCTAATCTTGGCCACAATGACGGGTCCAACATCCTGCTCTTTACCAACACTGGTTATTCTGATTATCGCCCCGTGATCCAGGCTTCCAGCCGGGCATTTCTCGCTAAAGCGGCTTTACCTGCGGGCTATTGGGATGACCTGTGTATTTGGTTAGGACTGCCTGTTACGCCTGTCCTGCCCGAAAGCGTTGACTTAAGAAAATCCTGGCAAATAAATCGAATCGGGAGGCAGGAATCCTGGGCTAGTATGCGGGCAGCGCGCTACACCGACCGTCCTGCCCACGCCGACCAATTGCATGTCGAAATCTGGCATCAGGGAATCAATGTGGCATGCGACGCCGGCACTTACTTGTATAATGCCGCACCTCCCTGGGATAATAAACTTTCATCGACTCTCGTCCATAATACCATCTCCATTAATTTACAGGATCAAATGACGCATGCCGGCCGCTTTTTATGGCTGGACTGGGCTAAGGCAAAAATTGCGTCCTATAACCCCAATTCTATTAACGGAATCCATGACGGTTTTCTTAAATTAGGTGTCATGCATAAGAGAAGACTGGAAAGCCAGGCTGAGAATGGGTGGTTTGTTACAGACAAGCTGATTCAAGTGAATGGTAAGAAGCTTAAAAAGTCCATCCAATTAAATTGGCTGCTCCCGGACTGGCCTTATGAATTACAGGAGAATTCCATTACTTTTAATGCGCCTTTTGGGGTAATGCAACTGGAATTGTTCACCCGCGCGGGGATCCTTGCTGATGGTTTGAATATCATCAAGGCTGGAAAATCTTTGATCGAAAAAGAGGATTCAATCAATCATGGTTGGTATTCTCCGACCTATGGGATCAAACTTCCGGCCATTTCGGTTCAATACTCTGTGACTGGTCTGCTCCCGATTGAAATTACCACCCGCTTTTCCTCCATGGGATAATTACCAGATAATCAACAATGCATATTCTATTGATCCACCAAGCCTTTGCTGCCCTGGATGAACCGGGCGGAACCCGCCATCACGAGCTGGCGCGTTTTCTTGCCAGGCAAGGCCACCGCGTGAGCATTATCGCCAGCCCCGTGAGTTACCTTACCGGCAAGGATACACATGGCGCCAGGATAGAAGAAGATGCGGACGGAAACGTTAAGATTTATCGATCTTATACATACACCGCCCTGCATAAAAGTTTCATTCACAGGATATTCAGTTTTCTATCATTCATGATTTCCTCATTTTTTAAGAGCCTGTCGATCAAGAATGTGGACCTCGTTTGGGGCACAACCCCTCCTATTTTTCAGGCAGCCACCGCCTGGCTGGTTTCCAGAATCAAACGCGTTCCCTTTTTGCTCGAAGTCCGTGACCTGTGGCCTGAGTTTGCCATCGCAGTGGGGGTCCTGAAGAATCCCAACCTAATTAAGTTGTCTTATTGGCTTGAAAAATTTCTATACCGCCGTGCGGACCGCATTGTGGTCAATTCTCCAGGTTTCATTAGCCACATTAGCCAAAAAGGCGGCAAGAATATTTCACTCGTTCCCAATGGGTCAGATATTTCATTCTTTGAATGCCGGAATGCTCAAAAGACCCGTGAAGAACTGGGCTGGTCGGATAAGTTCATTGTCCTTTACGCTGGCGCGCACGGTATGTCTAATGACCTGGGTGTAGTTCTTCAAGCTGCCAAGCTGCTGAAAAACCACAGGGATATTCATTTCGTCTTACTCGGTGATGGCAAGGAAAAACTGAATCTGATTAGTGAAGCTGAGCAATTAAATCTTCAGAATTTAACGTTTCTGGATCCTGTTCCCAAGAACAAGGTTTCCGAGATCCTTTCAGCCGCGGATGCCTGTATTGCGATATTGAAACCAATAGAAATGTATAAAACCACGTATCCAAACAAGGTCTTTGATTATATGGCCGCGCGAAAACCGGTTATTCTGGCGATTGATGGCGTTATTCGTGATGTAGTTGAAAAGGCAGGATGTGGCCTTTCCTGTAAGCCAGGCGATCCCAAAGCGTTAGCGGATGGCTGCTTGAATTTGTATAATAATCAGAATAAAGCAATATCCATGGGCAATAATGGCTATGAGTATTTAAAAATCCATTTTGATAGAGAAAAAATTGCCCTGGATCTGTTTGGTGTAATGAAAGAAATGGTGAATTTGCGTGGCTAATAAAATTTTGATCGTTGAGGATGAGTTAACGCATCAGGAAACTCCAGCTGGTGAAATCTAGGTTCCCGCCTTTCAGGAATCCGGTTTTATTGTCTTCTATGTTTCAGATAATGGCGAAGGAATTCTACCAAAAAAATCTTAAAAGAATTTTTGAATGTATTTATTAAAGCACAATTACATACCCTTTCTGCCAAAATCAATGTGGGATAAATTCATTGTGATGCCGATTCAGGTTTACAACTGGATCACCTTACCTCAGGAAGAATACTGGGTACATCTGGCAGCCGCGGGAATTTTGGTACTTCTTGCGGTTTTGCTATCATTCAACGCTATCGCCGTTATGCTGCGAAAAAAACTTGAAATAAAATGGTAACGAAGGATTTATCAGTAATGTCATCAGAAGAAGAAAACAATTCACCCATCATATCCGCCAGAAACCTGAGCGTCTCATACGGCTCGCAGGAGGCTGTCCATGCCATCAACCTGGATTTCCCCCGGAATAAGATCGTAGCCATTATTGGACCCTCTGGATGCGGAAAAAGCACCCTCATCCGCTGCTTTAATCGCATGAATGACCTGGTACCTTCCGCTAAAGTCACAGGGGAAGTAATTTATAACGGCCAGAATATTTACGCACCGAATGTTGACGCTGTGCATGTTCGCCGGCAAATCGGTATGGTATTTCAGAAACCTAATCCTTTTCCAAAGAGCATATACGAAAATATTGCTTTTGGCGCCAAGGTAAATAATTACCAGGGCAACATGGATGAATTGGTAGAAAAAAGCCTTAGACAGGCAGCGCTTTGGGATGAAGTTAAGGATGATTTAACCAAAAACGGCCTGGCGTTACCCGGCGGGCAGCAGCAGCGGCTCTGTATTGCGCGGGCATTGGCAACCGAACCCGAAGTAATCCTGATGGACGAGCCAGCCTCCGCTCTGGACCCAATCGCAACCTTAAAGATTGAAGAATTAATGCAGGAATTGAAGGAACAATATACAATAATCATTGTTACGCACAATATGCAGCAAGCCAGCCGCGTTTCTGACCTAACTGCTTTTATTTCGTTGGACAGAACGAGGGTGAATGACCGGGTAGGAGTTTTGGTTGAATATGACCTTACCCAAAAGATTTTTATTAAACCTACGGAAAAAGAAACCGAAGATTATATTTCGGGTAGATTTGGATAAATTGAGGTGATGCATGCCGCGTGAAATATTTGAAAGAAAAATTAAGCAGATCCAGGATGAAATCCTTTTATTGGGCAGTATGGTGGAACAAGCAACAATCGATGCCGCAACCGCATTTAAGAATCGGGATATCGCAACCTCAAAAACGTTGGTTGAAGATGACCAGGCAATTAATGATAAACGCTTCGCGATTGAAAATGCTATCTTAATCCTGATGGCAACGCAACAGCCTCTGGCTCATGACCTTCGGCAGCTCGCTTCAATGCTGATTGTCACTAATGAGCTCGAAAGAATGGGTGATTACGCCAAAGGAATAGCGCATAACACCATTCGACTGGGTATTAAAGAAATCCCCGCGCCAGTGCGTGATATTGAAAAGATGGCCGAGAAAGCTGTAAGTATGCTACACCGGTCCTTATCAGCCTTTATAAAGGAAGATATTAAAATCGCGGTCTCGTTACCATCTGAAGATGATGAAGTGGATGCACTTTTCAACAAGTGCTATCGCTCAATTGTGAATGCCATGATAGCAAATCCTGCTATCATTGACGATTCCAGCTTGCTGCTTTGGATCGTTCATAATCTTGAACGCTTCGCGGATCGTGTAGTAAATATCTGTGAAAGAACTGTTTTCATCAAATCAGGAGAAATGCTGGAAATGGACAGCAGCAGTGACGAATCGGACGAGGATTTCTAGCCAAAAATCCTGAAAAATCTGGAATCCGGGCTTGATATAATCCTCTTATCAAGCCTATTTTTTTAAAGGAAGAAAAATGTTAAAACCAAATCCATGTGAAGGCAAGCTGATTGTCGTTGAGGGCATTGATGGTAGCGGAAAATCCACACAGATTGACCTGATCTATAAATGGTTAATCGAAAAGGGAAAATCGGTTTATTTCAGTGAATGGAATTCTTCACCGCTGGTTAATAGCACCACCAAACTCGGCAAGCAAGAAAAAATGTTTACGCCCACGACCTTCAGCCTGATCCAGGCAGCTGATTTTGCCAACCGCTGGGAAAACCAGTTCTTGCCCATGTTGAAGGCTGGCGTTATTGTTTTGGCAGACCGATACGCATTCACCGGCTTCGCGCGTGACGTTGCCCGCGGTGTGGACGCCAAATGGGTGCGTAATTTATACTCGTTCGCCTTCCAACCAGACCTAGTTTTATATTTTCAGGTCTCTTTGGATGAAGCCGTGGACAGGATTACTTCTTCCCGTGTACAAATAAAGTACTATGAAGCAGGAATGGATTTAAACCTGTCAGATAAGAAGGTCACCAGTTTCCGCCTGTTTCAGGGGAAAATCCTTGAAGAGTACGACCGCATGGCGAAAGAATTTAATTTTCAGATTATTAACGCCGCGCGCCCCATCCAAAAGCAGCAGAAGGAAATTCGTCAGATGATTTCAGGGGTGCTGAAAGGCTGGCGAGGGCTGCCAAACCCTGTGCAATCCGTCAGGGAGCACAATAAAAGAGAAAAACAAAAATTGACAAACCCGGAGGGCGCAAATGGCTAAGGCACAATTTTACGGCGCGGGTTTTCCATATCTGAATGTCAAAAAGCTTCCCGGAAAATTAATCGCCATTGAAGGCACCGACGGGGTTGGTCGTTCAACTCAGGTCGAACTGCTGCGTAAATGGCTTGAAAAAAATGGCTATGCGGTCTCCGATACTGGTCTGCGCCGTTCTCCTCTCACCCAACCGGGTCTGGACCAGGCAAAAAAAGGGAACACGTTGACACCTTTGACCATCAGCCTTTTCTACGCGACAGATTTTGCTGACCGGCTGGAAAACCAGATCATCCCGGCATTAAAAGCAGGTTTCTATGTGCTTTCGGACCGCTATTTTTATTCCATCATCGCCCGCGATATTGTTAGAGGCATCAATCCACAATGGGCGAGAGATCTTTACGGGTTTGCCCTGATTCCGGACATGGTCTTTTATCTCAAAGCAGAAGTGCAAACCCTGGTAACCCGTATCGTTCATGGCCGTGGTTTTGACTTTTGGGAGGCGGGTATGGATATTAGCAAAGCGGATAACCTTTATGACAGCTTTGTCCAGTATCAAACCTGCATGATTGACCAGTTTGACCAGATGGCGAAAGAATATAACTTTCATATCATTGATGCAAACAAATCGGTAAAAGAAATCAATTCCGACATAAAAGAACAGCTTCAGAAAATTCTGGAATAACAAATAATGGCTCGGAACATAGACAACTTAAGCATTCTGGACTATTGTGCCCGGTCAATGTTGCCACAAATTGCCTGCTTGCGAAAAACGGCCCAAAACGCGCTTCGCCGGAAAAACACCGAGGATATCCACGACTTGCGGGTCGCCTCCCGCAGGATTAGGACGTGTTTAAGTCTTTTTGCGGATTATCTCCCATCAAGAAAAAGCAAGCCCTGGGTGAGAGATATTAAGGCCATAACCCAGTCCTATGGCCGCGTGCGGGATCTGGACGTCCAGATTGATTTGTTGAATGAGCTTTATAAGACAACCCAGGATAAAAGCTTGCTCGCCGGTATTCGCAGAGTTAAGCTTCGCCTACGGCAAAAACGAGAGAATCAGGAATCGGAAACCAGGACGCTTACAGCTGCTATTCTGGAAAGCCCTACTCTGTTAGAGATGCAGGCCTGGGCAGAATCAATTATCGCGACACCGAATTCCAGGACAGAGAAAACAATCAAGCTTTTCCAAACAGCATATTCACAAATCCAATCACGGCTGGATGAATTTCTTTTTTATGAAGTTTTTATTTTCGATCCCGAAAGAATAAATGAGCTGCACCAGATGCGCATCGCCGCGAAACATTTGCGCTATACCCTGGAAATCTTTTCCGAACTGTATTCTGGAAAAATCGATTTTGCATTAGATATTGCCAGAAAAACTCAGCAGATTCTCGGCGAGATTCATGACGCGGATGTCTGGTCGATATCTTTACCCCGGTTTCTAAACCGTGAACAGGATCGTGTCAGTCATTTTTACGGATTTAGCAGCCCCTTTAATCGCCTGAAACCCGGTATTAATTTCTTACTGGAGAATAGGAGAATTGAACGGGAGCGTTTATATAACCAATTCCTCATTGATTGGAAGAAATGGAAGATGAAAGAAACCTGGTTGAATTTAAGAAAAATTATATTCCTGACAAGTCTTGAGCAGCAAAAAAATAATTTGGCAACATCTACTAATGAAGGTGGCGAAATTCAAAATCCGTCATAAAACAACAGAGAACCAATGAAATATTCAAAACTTATAAAGAACCTTGAAGATCAGGAAAAGTCCGATTTTAAGTTTGTCCTCAAATTAGCCAAATCTTGCAATTTTGATGACCGGCACACCAAACAAGTTACCAAACTGGCATTGAAAATCTTCGATGACCTTCAAGACTTGCACAAACTCGGCCAGAAGGAAAAATTTACTTTACTTTGCGCTGGATTACTTCATGATATTGGCGTGCATACCGAAGGTCCTAAAGAGCACCATAAGACCGCACTTAATATCACCATGGATACCCCTATTCTTCAATTTGATAATAAAACCAGGTTAATGATCGGTTCAATCGCACGCTACCACCGCAGGGAGCTGCCATCAAAGAAACACGATCACTTTAGATCCCTTTCTCCTGAGGATAGAGATAAAGTCTCTATTCTTTCAGGTATCCTGCGGGTTGCGGACGGGCTGGATTATTCCCACAAAAGCCGAATCCGCGCCATCAGAGCCAGTTTTACAATGAAAGAAATCCAATTTGATTGCCTGGCTAAAAAATTATTAGTAAAAAAAGAAATTTCTTCCTCGGATAAAAAAGGGGACTTGTTACGACGCTATTTCAAACGCGATCAAGTATTTAAGGTTTATTCTGCTGGGGAATTCACCGGATAGTGCTAAACGAGCCGGTTCTGATTTCATTTTTTTATCTGGATACTATTCTTTCAGAGAATATAAACTGGGGGAACTCTCTTGGTGTGGTCAGTAAAGGATGGACTGAATTTTAAAACCAGGGATAAGGAATAAATTAAAAGGCTGGCGTTATGTGAAGCCAGCCTTTTTCTATATCCCTTTAAATAAATCCCTTTCCGGGTGACCTTTGACCGGCGGCGGAACAGCCCGCATGAATGATTCATTCGTGCTTAATAATCGCAATATCCACGTGAGGAAATAACCGCTCTGCCTATCCCCACCCTGGCTGGCATGGCAGGCAGAAGCTTTTTCACGCTGTTCAGCGACTTTTCGGTAATTAATTCTGGCGTGGGTCGGAAAATCCTGATTCATGATTAAAGCCAAATCGATGTCTCCATTTTTCCCGAACTTGCTGGGGTCTTTACCAAATAAAGGCATCAGTTTGACAAAATATTTCAGTAAACCGCGCGGGAAGATGTGAAAATAAAGTTTTGGGGGTGCAAATGGTGATAAGTTATCAAGCTTAATCGCTTTGTCACCCGCTATTTTAAAAGCCGCAACACACGCGTTGTGAACAGCAATATGGTCAGGATGCATGTATCCACCTATTGGGTCAAAGGTAATTATCACTTGGGGTTTGATGTTTCGTATGAGTAACGCAATTTTTTTCGCGACCTCATCCACAGGCGCCTGAACCAGTGCCTGAGGGTGGTTGTTTTCCGGGCTGCCTGACATGCCTGAATCACGGTAACCCAGATAATGAATCTTGGCCAATCCCAATTCACTGGCTGCGCAACTTAGTTCGTGTTCCCTCAGCTCACCGATGGATGAAAAACCTTCCAGCATTTGAGCCGGCACCTCACCCGCTTCGCCCTTTGTTGCACAAATCAGGTAAACTTCCACGCCCGCCTTGGCATAAAGCGCGAGCGTCCCTCCCATCCCGAAACTCTCATCATCCGGGTGGGCAACTACAGCCAACAAGACTTTTTTCATAATAAATGACTATTTACCCTTGCCACACACGGGGCAAGCGTTATCCTTTCGCACAGAAATTTCCTGGAATTGCATCTGCAGCCCATCAAAAAGCAGCAATTTGCCGATTGAGGGAGTGCCGATATTTAAAATGAGCTTTATGGTTTCAATAGCCTGCAGCGTACCGATTACCCCTGGTACTGGACTTACTACCCCAACACCGCGATTTGCTTTAATAACCTCTTCCGTGGGAATCTCGCGGAAAACACAACGGAAGCATGGACCTTTAGAACCATCAAACACGCTCATTTGACCGTAAAACTGGTAAACCGCTCCATAAATAAGGATCTTCTTCATTCGTACGCACGCTGCATTCAATAAATACCGCGTTTCTAAATTATCCGTCGCGTCAATCACAATGGGATAATCCGCGACTATCTCATTTATATTTTCCGGGGTAATCCGTTCATAAATTCCACGAATTTCAACCAAAGGATTTATTTCCAACAGGTGTTCCTTTGCTGAGTCCACTTTGGGTTTACCAATAAAATTCATGCTATGGACAATCTGCCGCTGCAGGTTTGAAAGTTCCACGATATCGGAATCAGCTATCCCGATCCTGCCAATCCCCGCGGCAGTAAGATACAGCGATGACGCGGAACCTAATCCCCCTGCCCCCACAATCAGGACTGATGCTTCCTTTAATTTGATCTGCCCACTTTTACCAATTTCAGGAACATTTAAATGCCGGGTATAACGGATTTTTTCTTCATTATTTAAAACTGTATTTGGCATTTTTCAATCCTCGAATGATGCTGCACTTTTTCGGGTAGAATACACTTATGCAGGTTATTCTAACGCATGAACAGGCGGATTTTGACGCGATTGCCTCACTTCTGGGGACTGCCCTACTGCAAAAAAATTCAACCGCAGTTCTTCCCCTGGTCATGAACCGCAACGTAAAGAGTTTTATTCACCTTTACGCCACTGACTTGCCATTCGCGACATTGGAGGACCTTCCAAAAACATCTATCGATACTGTTACATTGGTGGATACCCAATCACTGGTCACTCTCAAAGGTATGAATAAAGATACCCGGGTGTTTGTTATTGACCATCACCAGAAAAAAGAGGAACTGCCTGAAAGCTGGGAATTCACAATGGTGGTTACCAGCGCCTGTACCACTCATTTTGTTGAAGTCCTTCAGGAAAACAACGGCTCTCTCAGTCTGGTACATGCGACCCTGCTTTTGCTAGGAATATACGAAGATACCGGATCACTCTCCTATGCGAATACCTCTTCCCGGGATGTCATGGCGGTTGCTTATCTGCTGGATCAGGGAGCCAGCCTGAAAATTGCGTCTGAATTCCTGAATCCCCCTCTTTCCAAAGGCCAGCGGGAAGTTTTTGAGCGGTTACTGGCTTCAATGGAAACCCTGCACATCCATAATTCCCGGATTTTCGTATCCTCTGCCAGCGCTCCTGAACTGGATGATGAGGTGTCCAGTATCGCCCACAAAATTTCCGACCTGTCTGACCCGGATGGGTTGTTTATTTTCGTGGAAACTAAGGAAGGTATCCGGCTGGTTGCCAGATCAGTCACTGATCAAATTGATACAGGAGAGATCACACGGCAGTTCGGCGGTGGCGGACATGAACGGGCAGCCGCGGCATTGATAAAACGTAATAAGCTGAATGAGAACCAATTATCAGATATCGTTAGCCTTTTCAAGCAGGAACTGCCAAAATATGTAAAACCAACGATTACCGTCAAACAGATCATGTCTAAAAAGCCTTTGACCATATCGCCGGCCACAAGCGCCGAAGAAGCCCACACACTAATGAAGAACTTTGGCTATGAGGGTTATCCGGTCATTGAAGATGGGCAAGTCATCGGATTATTAACCCGCCGTGCAGTTGACCGTGCTCTATCACACAAGCTTAACCTGCCCGCTTCAAGCCTGATGGAAGCAGGGAATATTTTTGTCCATCCGGGAGATACACTCGATGCCTTACAAATGGTAATGGCAGATACCGGCTGGGGTCAGGTCCCGGTGGTTGATCCGAAAACAAAAAACATTACCGGCATTGTTACTCGTACTGATCTTTTAAAAACCATCGCCGGCAAAAAACCTGGCACACCGGAAAAATTAAACCTTGCCGCGGAGATGGAATCTGACCTGCCGCCTGCCCGGCTGGGCTTTCTGAAACTCATCAGCCTTACTGCCAGTAATTTGCACATGCCAATTTACCTCGTCGGCGGATTTGCGCGCGATCTCATTTTGGGAGCGCCATGGCTGGATATGGATTTAGTCGTTGAAGGCGATGCCATTTTATTGGCTGAAGCGCTTGCCGAAAAGTACGGTGGGCGTGTCACTTGCCACAGAAAATTTGGTACAGCAAAGTGGCATGTAACCTCCATAAGAAAAGAATTGCTGAACAACAAGAATTCAACGACGCTGCTGGATTATTCCTCCCTTCCTCCAACAATAGATTTAATCAGCGCCAGAACAGAATTCTATGAGAAACCCACAGCGCTGCCTACAGTTAAAACAGGCAGTATCAAATTGGACCTTCACCGTAGAGACTTTACGATTAACACCATGGCCGTCCGGTTCGATGGTCACCACTTTGGGGACCTTTATGATTACTGGGGTGGCCTCAACGATCTAAAAAAGGGGCTTATTCGGGTTTTACATTCCTTATCTTTTGTGGATGATCCCACCCGCATTTTACGGGCTGTCCGTTTTGAACAACGGTTTGGGTTTTCGATCGAAGAAAGGACACTCGCGCTTCTCCTTGAAGCCAGAGATTTGTTGGAAGAAGTATCCGGCGACCGTATACGGCATGAACTTGACCTGATGCTGGAAGAACCTAAAGCCCCGGAAATGCTGGCTCGAATGAACAAACTGGGCTTACTCCACCAATTCTTCGCAAACCTGAAATGGGATTCAGACAAGCTAACGGCCTTGCGCAAGTATTTTAAGGAAGGATTGCCGCAGAATTGGTTCACTCATGACCAACAGAAAAATATTCAAACAAAGACAAATGGCGCGTATATCCTTCTAACGGCTCAATCAGGTCAGGTAGAAATCTTGAAAGTTCTTGGATGGTTACGATTAAAAAATCATCTCGCTCAGATGATTATCCAGGCGAACGGATTATGGCATCAACTGGATTCCCTAAAAGGTCTTACACCCAGCCAGGCAACAAGAAAACTAGAAGATTATTCACAGCTTGAGATTTATTGCGTATATTTTCATTGTATGGATAGTCAAATTAGCAAGACATTAGAAAATTTTGCCATTAAATGGCGCTGGATTAAACCAGTAACTGACGGGGTGGCGCTTCAAAATCTTGGTCTTAAACCCGGACCTGCTTTTAGTAACATACTGTGGGAATTGAAGGCTGCCTGGCTTGACGGGAGACTTAATTCTGAAAAAGAAGAGCTGGCTTATCTTGAAGCTCTTCTAAAAAAGGTTGATTAAATCCGTCGTACACTACACGACCTTAAAATCAAGGATTGTAAAGAAAATAATCCATTCTGCATACAAATAGTTTTGACAATACTGCTGTTTCCTTTTAAAATCATAATGTTGAATTAAATTAAGGAAAGAAGGAATCATCTTAATGAAAGAATACAGTTCAAAAGCCATCAGAAATGTTGCTTTAGTCTCTCATTCCAGTGCCGGTAAGACCATTCTGTCCGAGGCATTTCTTCATTTTACGGGCACCACAACCCGCCTTGGGAAAATTGATGAAGGGAATACTGTTTCAGATTTTGACGATGAAGAAATTCGCAGAGGAATATCCCTCTATTCGACTGTGATCCCTATTGAATACAAGGATGTCAAGATCAATTTCCTGGATACCCCCGGTTATACCGATTTTGTGGGTGAGCAGATTTCCGCCTTGAGTGTGGCTGATAGCGCAGTGGTGGCAATTGAAGCTGTTTCAGGATATGAGGTCGGTACTGAAATCGCCTGGCAATATTGTGATAAATTCAAACTTCCCCGCATTGTTTTAATTAACAAGATGGACCGCGAAAACGCGGACTATAAAAAGGCGTTAGCCAGCGTTCAGGAGAATTCGGAAGCCCGCTTAATTCCGGCTCAACTGCCGTGGGGTGAGCACCTGGAATTCAAGGGCGTCATCGACCTTCTGAGCATGAAGGCTTATAAAGGTGCGGGAAAAGACGCGGAAGAAATTCCGGCGGAATTGAAATCTGAAGCTGAAGAAACCCGAACCCAATTGGTTGAAGCGGCCGCCGAAGGTGATGATTCCCTGCTTGAAAAATACCTTGAGAGCGGTGAGCTTTCGGCTGAAGAAATTGCGAAAGGACTGGCCAGTGTGGTTAAACACGGTACCTACATTCCAGTCTTTTTCGCGGCAGGCGGCGCAGAAATCGGCATAGCTCCTTTATTAGACGGCATCATTTCTTTGCTTCCTTCACCTGCGGAAGCAGTCAATGTGACAGTAAACGGTAAAAACGGTGAAGAGACCTTAAAGGCCGATGATAATGGACCATTAGCTCTTTATGTCTGGAAGACTACCGCGGATCCTTTTGTTGGCAAGCAAACCTACTTTAAAGTTTTTTCCGGTTCATTATCGCCTGATGTGCGACTTTGGAACCCCAACAAAGAAACCGAAGAGCGCTTGGGCGGAATCTACATACCAAAGGGAAAGGAAGAAATCTCTATCAAGGTGATTCACAGTGGTGATATCGGAGTAGTTCCTAAATTGTCCGTTACCGCGACCGGTAACACTCTGTGTGATAAAGCCCACCCGTTGACTCTGCCTATTCCGGAATTCCCCAATTCCCTCTATCAGGTCGCTATCATGCCAAAGACCCAAGCAGACTCAACCAAAATTTCTCCATCATTGACTCGCCTTTGCGAAGAGGATATGACCTTGTCATGGCACCAGGAACCTTTAACGAACCAAACAATCCTTCAGGGTATGGGTGATCAGCACATTGACGTGGCTATCCGCCGCGCAGAATCCAAATTTCAAGTGAACCTCACAACCGAATTGCCACGAGTCCCATACCGTGAAACCATCACAAAGAAAGCGCAAGGAATGCACCGCCATAAAAAACAGACCGGCGGCTCAGGCCAGTTTGGTGAAGTATGGCTGCGGGTTGAACCGCTACCCGAAGGTGATTTTGAATTCGTAAACGCCGTTGTTGGCGGCGCCGTTGGATCCAACTACATGCCGGCGATAGAAAAAGGTATCCGCAGTGTGATGAAAGAAGGCGTTATAGCCGGGTTCTCCGTTTCGGGTATCAAGGTTGAAGTTTTTGACGGTAAGGAACATCCGGTTGATTCCAAGCCAATTGCTTTTGAAGTAGCAGGCCGAGAGGCTTTCAAATTAGCCTTCAAGGATGCCTCCCCGGTTCTTCGCGAGCCTATCATGAAAGTCAAGGTTATCGTACCTGAGGAGAACATGGGTGATATCCTGGGTGATATGAACACCCGCCGCGCGCACGTGCAGGGCATGGAGACTGAAAAAGGCCGTTCCATCGTCACAGCCAATCTACCTCTGGCAGAAATGCTGAGATACACCACCGATCTGCGCTCCATCACCGGCGGTCGGGGAATTTTCAACATGGAATTCTCTCATTATCAGGTAGTTCCCACACATGTAGCACAAAGCGTAATTGATGCCCGCCAGAAAGAATTGGAAAGTAAAAAGGAAGAATAATCCTGAACCCCAATAAAAGAGCTGGCATGCCAGCTCTTTTATTTAACAATTAATAACCTGAATAATATGAATTCAATTGAAAAACTTTGGGATGCCCTTCTTTCGCGTGATTCTGCACTCATCCAAAAAACCTACATGCATCTCAATGAAAAAGATCAGAAAGCGATTATGGATCATTTAATAAAAATGACCACGGAAACCGGCTGGCATTCGGAGCAAAAGTGCTCTGTCCAGGCTGCCATTGATGCTATCAATGGATTGGGTAAAAAAAATTAATTAATAATATTTTCATAAATTGAGAACCACAATGCTCGATTATTAAGAGACTATCTGGTTTACAACCGGAAATCCGAATTATTAACTATAATTACGAAATTATCATCCAGGAAAAAGGTATTATGAGCAACGAAAAATTAACCTTGCAGTCAGAAGATTTCTCCGAATGGTACAACCAGGTTATTCTACGCGCCGAGTTAGCTGATTACGCGCCCGTCCGCGGGTGCATGGTGATCAGGCCTTATGGCTGGGCGATGTGGGAAAATATCCAGAAAGCGCTGGATGAACGATTTAAAGCGACCGGCCATGTTAACGCCGCTTTCCCGCTTTTAATCCCCAAATCGTTTATGGAGAAAGAAAAAGAACATGTGGAAGGATTTTCTCCGGAGCTGGCGGTTGTAACCTATGGCGGCGGACAGGAACTGGAAGAACCGCTGGTGATCCGCCCAACCTCTGAGACGATCATCGGACATATGTATGCCAAATGGATCCAGTCATACCGAGACCTGCCTGTGTTGATTAACCAGTGGGCAAATGTTGTTCGCTGGGAAATGCGCACTCGCCTTTTCCTGCGAACACTGGAGTTTTACTGGCAGGAAGGCCATACCGCGCATGAAACCGCGGCTGAAGCTGAGGAAGAAACTCTTCGCATGCTGAATGTCTATGCGGATTTCGCGATTAATGAAGCGGCTGTCCCTGTCATTACTGGCCGAAAAAGCGAGAGCGAAAAATTTGCAGGCGCGGTACGCACCTATTCCATCGAAGGCATGATGAAGGATACCCGCGCGTTACAATCAGGAACTTCCCATAATCTCGGGCAGAACTTCGCCAAGGCGTTTAACATTCAATATTTGGACCGCAACAATGAATTGCAGTATTGCTGGACGACCTCCTGGGGTCTTTCAACTCGATTTATCGGCGCCATCATCATGTCACATGGCGATGACCAGGGTCTCATTTTGCCACCCAGACTCGCGCCAATCCAGATTGTGATCGTGCCAATATTCCGCTCTGATGAAGAAAAATCCGTTGTAATGGAAGCGACAGAAAAAGTAAAAGTAATGCTTGGTGGATTCCGTATCAAGGTTGACGACCGAGTTGGAATAACACCCGGCTTTAAATTCAACGATTGGGAATTGCGTGGTGTTCCTGTTAGGCTTGAAATCGGACCCAAAGACGTCGCTAACCAGTCAGTCACCGCAGCCCGGCGTGATATTCCTGGCAGGGACGGGAAGACCCAGGTTCCCTTTAACACCCTGCAAGAAGAAGCCGGCAAGATGCTGACGGCTGTTCACAACAATTTACTGGATAAAGCCACCGCGTTCCGCGAAAGCCACACTTACGACCCCAAGGATTACCAGGAATTCAAGGATGTGATCCAGAATGGCTGGGCATTCAGCCCCTGGTGCGGTGACACAGCATGTGAAGCGAAAATTAAGGAAGAAACCAAAGCTACCACGCGCTGTATTCCTTTCAATCAGGAACCTTTCAAAGGGAAATGTATTGCCTGTGGAAAAGATGCCAGTGAAAAGGTAATTTTCGCTAAAGCGTATTAACTTCAGTAATGCCGTTAGTCCAATTAAGCAGGTTAAGGTCACAACTGAACGCCCTGGCGGCGCATTTCAAAGATCCCAATGTATTTCGGGATTCTTTGACATCCCTTTTCCTGATGTATGAGAACAAAGAATCCACAACCAATATTTGGTTAAGAAAAAGTTCTCAATTCTCTTCGTATAACGTCCCGGAATCGGTCATGACGGAGTTGGTATCCAAAATCGCGGATCTTTCCAGAGTGATGCCCGAACAAGTACTGGTTAATGCAGATAATCTTTGGGAAATGCCTTATTATGAATCCAGAAAAGTTGCAATTGCATTGGTATCAAACCTTGAAGATACTTATCAAAATGATTTTTTACGAAGGGTTCATTCATGGCTTTCTGTTGATTTAGAAGAGGTTCTGATCAAGGATCTATTGGCTGCGGTTGAAGCAAAACCTGCTATTTTGCAAAATAAACAATGGTTGGATTTGATCAAAACCTGGCTGGATTCCAAAGACACCAATATTATCAAACTCGGATTACAGGCTTTAAATAGAACCCTGAGCCACAAGTATCAGAATCTGCCAGCCATATTCAGCCTGCTAACCCCCCTTGTTCGTAATCCACAGTTGGTCGTACAGAAAGAGCTGATGGGTGTTATTCAGGCGCTCATGGTCCTATCAGAGGCTGAAACTGCTTCATTTCTCATGATGGTGGGTCAACTTTACCCTAATGATGACGTTTTTATGTTTTTACGAAAGTGCCTACCGCTATTTGATAATTATTTCCAGAACGAATTACGCAGCATTCTGAACGCTCGTTAATTTCGTGTTACATTCTGGTATAATATTAAGTCTGACTAGTCCCTCTCGAGGCTCAGGCTTTGGGCGAGGAGACTTGCTAAACTAATAAAGGAGAAAGCAGCGTCATGTCCTTAACAAAAGAAGAAAAAGGTACCATCATCGAAGGTTTTCGTGTCCACGCTTCGGACACAGGGTCTGCGGAAGTGCAGATCGCAATGCTCACAAAAAGAATTGAGCAGCTTACCGAACATCTGAAGAGTCACAAGCACGATGAATCATCTAGGCGAGGTTTATTGAAACTGGTTGGCCAGCGCAGGCGGTTACTCGCATATTTACGGGGAAATAATCTCGCCAGCTACCAGGCAATAGTAAAGAAACTGAACCTGAGAAGCAAATAATTCGGTTGAAAACTTGCAGATGGATTGTAAAAATCCATCCACTTGTTTAAAAACAAAATATTTTTGAAATCCCCGGGTTGGGAATTGAAAAATGATCAAGAACCAGTCTTAATCATCTTTCAGTCCCTAACCCCGAGGGGAAGAAAGAAAGAGGGTTTATGAATCCGCAAGGAAAGCAATTTACGGCTGCCTTTGGCAGTCAAACTGTTATTTTTGAGACCGGAAAATTGGCCGGTCAGGCTGGCGGAGCGGTAACCGCGCGCGTTGGCGACACCATGATTTTCGCTTCAGCTACCATGGGCGGCGTCCGCGAAGGGATTGATTTTTTCCCGCTGAGCGTGGAATATGAAGAACGCCTATACGCAGGCGGCAGAATCCCGGGGTCGTTTTTCCGGCGTGAAGGCCGCCCCGGCGACGAAGCCGTGCTGGTAGATCGTTTGACAGACCGCCCGCTACGCCCCCTATTCGACAAGGATATGCGCAACGAAGTGCAGGTCATGATCTTATCATTGTCAGCAGACAAGGAAAATCCACTGGATATTCTGGCCGTCAATGCCGCATCAGCGGCAATGATCATTTCGGATATTCCCTGGGGTGGACCAATCGGTGCTGTCCGTGTGGGCAGGATTAACAATGAGTTCATTGCCAACCCCACTTACCAGCAAATGGCTGAATCAGACCTGGACCTGCGCGTCGCGGGTACCCGTGATGCGATTCTCATGGTCGAGTGCGGTTCTGATGAAATTAGCGAGGATGTAATGGTTGAAGCGCTTATTTTCGCGCACAATTCCATCCAGCCTACGATTGACACTCTTATGAAAATGGCTGCGGAAGTCGGAAAGCCAAAACGTGAAGTTGAAATTAAACGGTTGGATGAGGATTTAGTCGAAAAAGTGTTCCAACGCGCTAATACGACGTTCACCAATATTCTAGATAAACCGCACACCAAAGCCGAACTAGATGAAAACCTGAATACACTCAGAGAAGAAATTCTGGTCGAAATGGCAGAGGAGAACGAAGAACTCAAGAATCCGATCCGAGAAGCTTTTGACCGCGCGTTCAAGCGTGTGGTCCGATCCAAAATTCTCAAGGACGGCAAGCGTCCTGATGGGCGCGGCACCACCGAGATCCGCGATATCTGGTGTGAAATCGGCACCAGCCCGCGCGCTCACGGTTCCGGCCTATTCACCCGCGGTGAAACCCAGGTGCTTACCTTAGCCACATTGGGCACGCCCAAAGAAGCGCAGGAACTGGATACGCTATCACCGGAAGATTCCAAACGGTATATGCACCACTATAATTTCCCACCCTTCTCCACAGGTGAGGTCGGCCGACCTGGCCGCTCACGCCGCGAGATTGGCCACGGCGCCCTGGCGGAACGCGCTCTCGCTCCGGTGCTCCCGGATGAGAAGGATTTTCCCTATACCATGCGCCTGGTGTCTGAGGTGATGTCATCCAACGGATCAACCTCCATGGCCTCTGTTTGCGGTTCAACACTCGCTTTGATGGATACAGGAGTACCCATCAAAGCACCTGTTGCGGGCATCGCAATGGGCTTGATCAAGGAAGGCGATGACTATACGGTGCTGACCGATATCCAGGGTTTGGAAGACCACCTTGGCGATATGGACTTCAAGGTCGCAGGTACCGAAGCCGGTATCACCGCACTGCAAATGGACATCAAGATTAAGGGCATCACTCCCAAAATCATGGGAGAAGCCCTGGCTCAAGCCAAAGAAGCTCGCCTGGCGATTATTTCAAAAATAAAGGCGGTTATCTCTACGCCGCGCGCTGAATTGAAGGAATTCGTACCCAGAATCATCACGTTGCATATCCCTATTGATAAGATCGGCGCTGTGATCGGTCCAGGCGGCAAGATGATCCGTGCTATACAGGAAGAGACTGGTACAAAGATTGATATCACCGATGACGGCACTGTATACATCGCGGCGGTTGAAAAAGTCAACGAAGAAAAAGCCCGCGAACGAATTGAACAGCTTACCGAAAGCCCTGTTATCGGCCGAATCTATACCGGCAAAGTGGTACGCACCACCGATTTCGGCGCTTTTGTGGAGATCATGCCCGGAACCGATGGCATGGTCCACATTTCCCAGCTTGATTCTGAACGCGTCAATAAGGTAGAAGATATCGCACAGGTCGGAGAAGAATTGACCGTGATGATCACGGCTATTGATCCGGCCGGCAAGATTCGCCTTTCACGCCAGGCTGTACTGGAAGGTTGGACCGCGGAAGAAGCGCGCGAACATGACAGCGCGAACCGCAAGAGCTCAGGCGGCGACCGCAGCGGTTCAGGTAACCGTCGTGGAGGTCAAAGCCACGACCGGCCAAGATCAAACCGCTAAAATAAACACAAAACCGGTGGACTGAAGTTCACCGGTTTTTCTTTTCCTGGGTGGGCAGCCATGGCATTAGCGGACCTTGGATGCCCAACTTTTCTGCCAGAGCGGCTCGCATGGCTGCGCGGTCATCCCAGAGATATTCGGTATCTCCAAAGCACATGGATTGTTCATGACCTTTACCGCACGCCATCACCACATCACCTTTTTTGGCCAATGACACTGCCTTTCGGATCGCCTCCCCGCGGTCCTCAACGATGAAGTAGTTCTTGCCTGTTTTTCCCCCGTTTCGAACAGCCTCGCCAGCCATTTCGGTCAGGATTGAGCTCAGGCTTTCAGTACGAGGATCTTCCGCAGTTAATATGGTTATATCGGCGTGTCTTAACGATTCCGCGGCCATCAAGCGGCGTTTTTCTCTATCTCGCAACCCAGCCGAGCCGAATACAACTATCACCTGGCCAGAGGTTAGTTGCCGGGCAGTTTGCAAAGCCTCTTTCAACGCGTTGGGTGTATGCGCAAAATCAACTATTGCCAGAAATTCCTGGCCAAGGTTAATCCGTTCCATCCGCCCTGGCACATCCGGCATAGATTTAATACCGTCCAGGACACAAGCGAGATCCAGTTTCAATCCAAGAACAGTCGCGGAAATGGCCGCCAAAATATTATGGACATTAAAAGAACCTACCAGGGGCGAGACAACACGCTGGATCTGGCCGTAAATTTTTACATCGAATTTTAATCCATCAGTTTGAAAATTTATATTTTGAGCGCAAATCTCAGCGTCATCAGAGATCCCATAGTCTACAGCGGTTATAGTAGCGTATCCAGGGTTTTTTAATCGTTCGCGTATTTTTAGAAAAGAAATATCGTCCCGGTTAAATACTGCCAATCTGGGATTACCAAAACTTTTCTTCGAAGTAATAACCAACTCCTCCAGGAGTTTGAACTTGGCTTTGAAATAACCCTCATAATTGCCGTGGTAATCCAAATGTTCGTGAGTGATATTGGTGGCCACCGCGATATCAAATTCACAGGCATCCACCCTGAATTGATCCAACCCATGGGAAGTAGTTTCCAGCACAACATGCGTGATTCCCTGATCCACCATTTTTCTTAAGAGATACTGGATAGTGGTTGCATCTGGCGTAGTGACATGAAACCCGGTATCGATCGTCTCATTACCGATCACCGCATTAACCGTTGAGATCATGCCCGCCTTGATACCGCAGGAAATCAGAATGTTATAGATAAGGTTGACTGTTGTGGTCTTTCCATCCGTACCGGTGACACCGATCATGGTCAACTTTCGAGCAGGGTTGCCATTCAGAGCAGCAGCTAAGAACGCTAAAGTTTGTCTTGGATTTTTGACCTGAAAATAAGGGCACTTTAATTCACCAATATGTTTTTGTCCCACAACCGCAGCTGCCCCATTAGATATCGCGGCGTTGATATAAGTATGCCCGTCGGTTGATCCGCCTTCCAAAGCGACAAACAAATCACCCGGTTCTATTTTTCTGGAATCGGATTCAATATCTGTAATCTCAATTTCCGGTACTTTACTTAAATTGATTGAGAATTCGCCGGATTTTATTAATAATTCGGATAAAAGCATTTTGGTTTTTGGAGTTATTTCTTATCGGTCTTCTCTTGTTCAACTTCCGCGACGGCTTTGGCAATGGCTTTCCGCAGTGTTCGCGAATTTATAAATAAAACCAGAGGGACACTGATTGCTACAAGTACCAATGTGAAGATTGGCTGTGTCCCGTATACACGGTCAATTCGCAATCCCGCAATCAAAGCGACCAAACCAACCGCAAATGTCAACCCGCCGATGTTGCGGTAAACTGGTGCCAATTTTTGATCAAGTTGCTCCTGCTGCTTTTTTGTGAATTTCTTTGGTTTTAGGCTCATAGCTGAAAATTATATCATTTCCGGCTTTTATTCAGTTTTATATTCAGAAGGAGGGAAAGCCATGCCATCACAGTGAACACAATATCGAAAATTCTGATTATTTTTGGAGGAATTCCATATAATGACTTGACTCGGACGTTGAATGGTATCGCGAATAGTGGAATTCTTTTGGTTATCGCGTCATTCTTATTAGTGATAATAGCATGAATCCAAATTGTCCCTTTTTCTAATCGAGCCGCCAATGGTATTATTTCAAATATGAAATATTGAGTTCGCGAATCTGCAAAGGGTTCAAAGCTTCTGTTACCTGGTTCTATTAGTATATCCCTAACATCAATCCAAACTTCCAGAGAGATTGCGCATATTCCTGAAGGATTATTACTGTAATTGCTTTTACCATCGGGTGTTGAATTGTTTATTGTGATAATCATCTCGCCAGATTCTTTATACCGAATAGCTCTGGGATAATCCACAATAAACTCAGACACCAATAAATCATTTATAAGGCTGCAATCCTTTTCTTCTGTAAAAAAGGATGAATACGGATTTATGCTATAGGCTTCATTAACCCTTCCCAAAGGATTAATGGACCACCAATAGACTCCCAGTCCTAATAATAGTAAGGTAATAATTCCAGCAGTAATAAAATGTTTCATCTAAACATGACCTTAAATATTTCAGGATTTAGTTCCGCCATCTGCCTTCAATGATAAACTAATACTCAAACATTTTGGAGGAATTTGCTCATGCCTAAACACCCTGCTGAACCTTTCCGCATAAAAATGGTCGAACCAATCAGGTTGACTTCTTCAGAAGAACGTAAGCAGGCAATGATTCACGCCGGATATAATCTCTTTTCCGTTCCCGCGAAGGATGTTTATATCGACCTATTAACTGACTCAGGCACTGGCGCGATGAGCCAGGCGCAATGGGCATCCATCATGGTAGGAGATGAATCCTACGCAGGCGCTCGATCCTTCTACCGCTTAAAAGAAGTGATTCAGGATATCTTCGGATTTGAGTTTTTTGTCCCAACTCACCAGGGTCGAGCCGCTGAAAATATCCTTTCTGCACTAATGGTAAATAAAGACTCATATATTCCATCTAATATGCATTTTGACACAACCGATGCAAACTTACGCGCCCGCGGCGGCCGACCGGTCAACCTTGTCAATGACCAAGCTTTCAACATTTCAGCCATCGTACCTTTTAAAGGCAATATGGATGTGGATAAACTGAGAAAATGGATACTAGAAACTGGACCCGAAAAGATACCCTTTGGCTGTATTACCATCACCAACAACGCCGGCGGCGGTCAACCGGTATCGCTTGAAAATATCAAAGCGGTTGCAGCAATTTACCATCAATACAATATTCCATTCTTTATTGATGCGTGCCGCTATGCAGAAAACTGCTATTTTATAAAATTGCGTGAACCTGGCTACGCGGAAAAAACTACCAAAGAAATTGCCAGGGAAATATTCTCTCTGGCAGACGGGGCATGGATGAGTTCCAAAAAAGACGCCATCGTTAATATCGGTGGATTTCTTGCCATGCGCGATGAGGGCTTGTATCAGAAAGTCTGCAATGAATTAATCTTACGGGAAGGCTTTCCGACCTATGGTGGATTGGCAGGTAGAGACCTTGAAGCGCTCGCCACAGGTCTTTATGAAGGATTAAATGAGGATTATCTCGATTATCGGCTAAAACAGACTGCCTATTTCGCGGATAAGATCAGAGAAATCGGAATTCCCATAATTGAACCTGCAGGCGGCCATGCCATTTATCTCGATGCCGGCACTTTGTTACCCCAAATCCCTCAAAAAGAATTCCCTGGCCAGGCTTTGACCGCTGCCATATATCTGGAGGGCGGTATACGCGGCGTTGAGATTGGCTCGGTAATGTTTGCGCATAAGGATCCCGAAACTGGCGAAATTATTTATCCTAAACTCGAACTCGTCAGACTAGCCCTGCCAAGGCGAGTATATACACAAAGCCATCTGGACTATGTGGCCGATATATTACAAGAAATTTGGGAGAAACGGGCTTCTTTTCACGGTTACTGCATCACCTATGCGCCGGAATTGCTACGGCATTTCACTGCGCGTTTTGAGCCTTTATAGCTTCTGCTTTTTTGGCTTGATCCCAAATAGCATCCAACTCTGACAAGGAGAGATCAGTTATTTGGCGGTCTTGCCGAGAGACTTCACTTTCAATGAAGTTGAACCGGCTGAGGAAGCGCTGATTCATCTGCCTGAGCAAGCTTTCAGCGTCAAATCCATACCATCGGATTAAATTCACCAAGGCAAAAAGCAGATCGCCCAGTTCCCTCTCCAGTGAGGTTTTATCCTCAGCATGTTTTACTTCTGCAATTTCCTCTTCTATTTTTTCAATCACCGGGGCAATGTCCGGCCAGTCAAACCCAACCCGGGCAGCCCGTTCCTGATATTTCTGCGCAAGGGTTAAGGCAGGTAAACTTTTAGGGACAGACGCAAGAATGCTGGTATTTTCAGGTTTGTTCTTGTTTACTCGCTCTTCCGCTTTCCATTTTTCCCAGTTCTGTAATACGCCAATTACACCATCCACTTTCATGTCTCCGAATACGTGAGGATGACGGAAAACAATTTTCTTGTAAATCCCGTTAATCACATCATAGAGATCGAAATCGCGGTTCTCTGACGCAATTTGTGCCTGCAGAACGATTTGAAGTATCAGATCGCCCAACTCTTCTTTCAAGCCCTCCATGTCTTGATTATCAATCATTTCCAGCACTTCATGAGCTTCCTCCAGTAAATTTGTACGTAAGGTCTGAAGGGTCTGTTTTCTATCCCATGGGCAGCCATCTGGTGCGCGCAGGTGAGCTATCAAATCAATAAATCTGGTTAGAGAAGTCTTCTCAATCTCAGGCTCAAAATACAGATATCCCCCTTGCTTAGCTAAACGGTCAATGGATAAATCACTTATCGCCTGGGTTATTTTCTCAAAGGTTTTGTCAGCTCTTATGAATATCTGGGTTAATGAGTAGGTTTCTTTATATTTCGCATGAACGAGTTCCAAGAATTTAGTCTTAATTAGCGTACCCTTAGTAAACCAATAAAGCGCGAATTCATCCGGTGAATGAAGAAGTGAATATTTTCCTAATAATTGATCACCATTAATTAGAACAATATTATTATCTTCCCCAAATTCCAGCTCCGCTAAAACCTTTGTACAATCTTTGAATTTCATAAAAATCTCCTATTCAGGAACTTGCCGAAAAATTATACTACCCACCCTTTTCAGGGGTGGGTAGTTGGTTTTTACTATAAAGCACAGGAAGGCTTTAGCGCTTGGTGTAGGTAGGCGCTTTTCTCGCGCGCTTGAGGCCTGGCTTCTTGCGTTCCTTGACACGGGGGTCGCGGGTGAGCAGACCATTTTTTCGTAGCGCGCCAATATAATCAGGATTTAACTTGGCAATTGCACGTGCCAAACCTAATTGCACTGATGATGTCTGTCCAGAAACCCCGCCACCTTTAACGATAACAGTGACATCGTATTGTTGGCGATTCTCACCGGTACTGTCAAATGGATCTAAAATCGCGGATGAATCACCCAAGCGAGTAAAATAATCCTCAAGATTTTTATCATTGACAGTAAATTTACCTTCGCCCTGCATGATACGGACGCGGGCAGTACTTTCTTTTCTGCGGCCAATTCCTTCGTAATATTGTACGGACATGCGTTATTACTCCTGATCTAAGCTTTCTTTTCGTGAATTTGTCCCGTGTGAGGATGTTCTGAACCGGCATATACTTTCAACCGTTTCAGGAGGCTTCTGCCATAGCGGTTGTGAGGGAGCATACCCTTCACCGCGATCTCAATAATTCGTTCGGGGTGAGTTTCGTGCATTCTTGGGTATGGTACTGCTTTTAAACCGCTGGGGTAGTTCGAATGGCGATAGTAAATTTTTTCTTTTTCACGGGTTAGATTTACTTCAACACTTTTGGCATTGATGACAATCACACCGTCACCCATGGTCACGCCAGGCGCAAAATTGGGTTTGTCTTTACCCATCAGCAGATGTGAAATATACGAAGACATACGCCCAAGCTTTTGGCCTTCAGCATCGACCAGTACCCATTTCAATTCAGTCTGTCCCTTATTTACAAATGTTTTATCCACAATCACGTACTCCAATAATTTTTTCTAATAAATCACTTTTTCAAGGAATAACCCATGAGCGGGAGCTATCCCCGCCGGCAATTCCTTCTTTCCGATTAAACTTTCTTCAAGATCTATCGCATTTGACCTGCCCTGGCCAATTTGCACCAGAAGAAAGACCGTTCGTCGAACCATATGATATAAAAATGATTCCGCTTTAATACAAAGATATGCTTTGTCTTCTTCAACCAACTGCCATTCGCAGGATGTTACAGTCCTTATAGTAGACCCACCTTTTTTTGGTGGTCTTCCTAAAGATGAAAAATCATGCTTTCCGATTAGTTTTTCTGCGCCCTCCTTCAGGAGGTTCTCATCCGGCTTTGGCCAAACTCTCCAATAAAACCGGTCAAGAATTGGGTGTCTCTCAGGCATAAAAACAATCTGGTAGCGATATTGTCTCGCTTTTGCAGAAAACCTGGGATGGAAGTCAGCGGCAGCCAATTTTACATCCAAGGTTGCAATATCCATTGGTAGAAAGCTGTTCAATGCGCTCCTCAGTTTTACGTCACTGTACTTCCAGTCAAGTTCAAAACTGATAACCTGACCTTCAGCGTGTACACCACTATCCGTTCTCCCTGAAGAGTTTAATGTTCTTCCTGTCCATCCCAAGATTTTCAGGGCATTTTCTAACTCGCCCTGAACAGTCCTGTGGTTTTTTTGGCGCTGATATCCGAAGAAATCAGTGCCGTCGTATGCAATAGTAACTTGGTAAAGTGCCATTCCAACCGGTAAACCGGAAGGTTTATTCTTCTACTAACTCAAGCAGAACCATCTCTGCCGCATCACCAACACGCGGACCCAGTTTTAGCATGCGTGTGTAACCACCGTTGCGTTTTTCAAATTTGGGCGCAACTTCGTCAAAAAGTTTTTTCACCGCTTCGGCATTTACTAATTTTGTAGCTGCTAAACGGCGTGCGTTGACTTTGTCAATATCCGTTCCCTTGGCGCTGTTCCTGGCCAGGGTGATCAACTTTTCAGCATCACCGCGAATCGCGTTCGCTTTGGTTTCTGTGGTTTTAATCCGGTTGTTCGCGAACAGGCTGATAATCAGGCTGCGCCTGAGAACGTTTCGCGTGGCTTTATTCCGGTTTAATCGATATCCTGATATTCTATGGCGCATTTCACTTACTCCGCTTCGTCCTCTTGATCTTCAATTTTCAGATAACCTTTTTCCTGCATTTTTTCTCGCAGTTCATCAAGGCTTTTTTCTCCAAAATTTCTGATTGACATTACAGCTTCTTCACCTTTTCCAAGGAGCTCAATCACATCACCAACAGTGGTCACGCCTGTCCGTTTCAGGGAATTGAACACGCGTACCGAGAGATCCAGGTTTTCAATAGGCATATCGGCATTTTCGCTGGTAACCTGTTTTACAGATTCTCTAGGTTCCTCTAAGACTTCCAGGAACTCTTCCTTTACGCCAGCAATCAGCTTGAACTGTTCAATTATAATCCGGCCTGCCTGAGCCAAACATTTCTCAGGCGATTTAGTGCCGTCAGTCCAGACTTCAAGCTCAAGGCTGTCATAGTTAGTGCTCTGACCAACGCGGGCATTGCCAACATTGAAATTTACTCGTTTCACCGGGCTGAAGATTGCATCAACCGGTAGTTCGCCGATGGGAAAGTTATCCGACCTGTCATTGGATGGCAGGTAGCCTCTTCCCCGCTCAACAGTAAAGTCGATTGAGAGCTGGGTCTTGGGATCATCCACAGTAAACAAATATAACTCCGGATTGACAATTTCAAGTTCCGAAGTCATTTGAATATCCGCGGCAGTCACAATACCTTCGCCGCTGACTTCAAGATGCATATGTGAGATTTCTCCCTCATGCATCAGAACTCTGATCAGTTTTACCTGAAGCATCACCTGTAATACGTCTTCACGTACGCCAGGAATATCGCTGAATTCATGCAAAGTGTCTGAGATGCGCATGGATGTGATTGCAGCGCCATCAAGCGATGCTAGCAACACTCTGCGCAAAGAATTGCCCAAAGTGACACCATATCCCCGTTCCAGGGGGCTGATAACGAACTTTGCATAATTCCGGGCTTCAGCTTCCCGTTCTAAAGTTGGTGTAACCATACTACTTTGAGCCACAGTCACCCTCTCTTTTATTAAGACCAATAACTTTCATCCAATCTTACCGATTTACCTCGAATAATATTCGACGATGAGTTGTTCGTTCAGATTACCGTCAATTTCACCGCGTTCCGGAAGGCGAAGCATTCTGGCGCTCATATTCTTAAGATCACGTTCCAGCCACATGGCTGCATTGGTTTTCTCAGCGACTTCCGCCAAATCCTTGAAGAAACCATTTTTCTTGGATTCTTCACGAACAGAGATTACATCACCTGGTTTGAATACTGCTGAAGGTATATTGGTTTTCTTGCCATTGACCATGAAATGACCGTGCGCCACCATCTGGCGGGCCTGTGCGCGGTTGGCGGTATATCCGAGCCTAAAGACAACATTGTCAAGGCGTGTTTCCAGAATTTGTAGCATGGTCAAGCCAGTAACACCAGGGACTTTGATGGCCATACCAAAATAGCGGCGGAATTGGCTTTCAAGAATGCCATAAATACGGCGTACTTTTTGTTTGGCACGTAACTGCCGGGCATAATCGGA
Organism: Pelolinea sp.; assembly: GCA_030692365.1. Classification (GTDB taxonomy): domain Bacteria; phylum Chloroflexota; class Anaerolineae; order Anaerolineales; family Anaerolineaceae; genus Pelolinea. Next base: position 33,853 of record JAUYCC010000098.1, read on the forward strand.
TGTTCTCTTGTTGGCACCCTGGGCTGTTTTACCGTGCTGGCCTGGGGCATATGCCCGGCGTTCAAAAGCGCATTTGGGTGAAAAGCAACGCTCGCCTTTCAGGAAGAGCTTTTCGCCTTCTCTCCGGCAGAGTTTGCAAACTGAATCAGTATATCTTGCCATTTATTAATTCTCCTGAATTTTTACACGCGGCGTTTCTTGGGCGGACGGCATCCGTTGTGAGGAATGGGCGTAATGTCAGCAATAGAACGGATTTTTATCCCTTTGGATTGAATCGCACGAATTGCGGATTCACGACCAGGACCAGGACCTTTAATAAGAATATCAATTTCCTGAATACCCAGGGCCGCAGCGGTTTTCATTGCTTCTTCGGCTGCCAGGCGGCCAGCAAAAGGTGTGCTTTTGCGTGAACCATGAAAACCCACAGAGCCGGAACTGGCCCAGTTAACAGTGTTACCCTGCTGGTCAGAAACGGTGATAATTGTATTGTTAAACGAAGCGAAGATATGCACCTGGGCAGAAGAAATCGTTCGCTTGGTTTTTCGGCCAGCCGTAGATCGGCGAGCCGAAGGTTTTGTACTTTGAGCCATATGACCTCTTTAACCTATACCTTAATAAATTGCATCAATAATTACTTAGCAGCGCCACGCCTGCGTCCGCGACCCGCTACGGTGTGCTTGGGACCTTTTCGTGTGCGTGCATTGGTTTTTGTTCGCTGGCCACGTACGGGCAGGCTTCTGCGATGACGCATACCGCGGTAGCAGCCAATTTCAACCAGACGTTTGATATTCATTTGAACATCGCGGCGAAGATCACCTTCCACCTTATAGCTCTTGGAAATAAAATCGCGCAAGGCGCTTACGTCATTTTCCGTCAGGTCTTTTACACGGATATCCGGATTCACTTCCGTCGCGGCCAAGATTTCATGCGCGCGGGTAGATCCAATGCCGAAAATGTAGGTCAACCCTACTTCAATTCGCTTATTGCGCGGTAAGTCAACACCTTCAATTCTTGCCATACTCTTTATCCCTGTCTTTGTTTATGTTTAGGATTCTCACAGATAACGAAAAGAACACCTTTGCGTTTAACTATTTTGCATTTTGCACATCGTTTGCGGATAGATGGTGATACTTTCATTTACTTTCTCCTGTTCTTTATACTGCAGCCGCAAATTTTTTATTATAACAAATTATCTTTTTATCGTCCATTGTTTAGCAATTGACGATTTTCATTAATTTGTCAGTAACCTGCTCGATGGGGAGAGACCCATCTACTTCAAACAATAACCCGTCTTTCTTGTAGAACGCGATCAGCGGAGCGGTTTGTTCCACATAAACCTTAATGCGTTGTTCAACAGTCTCCCGTTTATCATCTTCGCGTTGATACAAAACAGAGCCGTCCAGATCACAAATATTCGCCTGCTTTGGTAGTTTATATTTCAGATGATAAACATGGCCTTCTGCTTTGCATGTCCAGCGTCCGCTTAATCTTTCAATTAATTCATTTGAAGGCACATTAATAAATGGAACCGCATTAATTTTATTTCCGTTCTTTTTAAGGAACTCATTAAGCGCCTGCGCCTGCGTAGGTGTGCGCGGGTATCCATCCAACAAAGCGCCTTCCCTACAATCAGGTTGTGAAAGGCGGTCCTCAACCATGCCAATCGTGACTCCATCTGGCACCAATTCGCCTTTGTCCATATAGAGCCTGGCTTGTTTTCCCAAATTGGTGTTATTCTGCAGGTTTTCCCGAAAAATGTTTCCTGAAGAGATATGCGGGATGCCACATTTTTCTGCAATAATCGCAGCCTGTGTTCCTTTTCCGGCGCCTGGTGGCCCAAGCAGTACATAAACTCGCGACATCTCTGATTTATCCTTTGATCAGGCTCTCTTCATAGCCGTGCAGCTTAAGTTCGGTTTCAATGATGTTAAAGGTATCTCTAACCACGCCAACCACAATGATTAAACCGGAAGCAGAAACAAGGAAAAGCCCGGCGCCAATGCTTGGTGGCAATGAAATCTGGAAAATGTATGGCAATGTAGCCACAATCGCCAGGAACAATGCACCTGCCAGGGTGATGCGTCGTTGTACTTTGTTGAGATAATTCTGTGTGGGTGCACCGCGTACTACGCCCGGGATCTGAGCTCCCTGCCGCTTGAGGTTATCACCATAATTCTGCTGTTCAAATAGCACTTCGGTATAAAAGAAGGTCAGCATTAGCACAAAGATAAAAAATGTGATGATATACCAAATACTGTTCGGGCTGAAAGTTGTCTGCAGCCAGTTAGCAAATTTTGCCAGCCATTCGGTCTTTGAATTGATAAAGAACTGCGCAATAATGCCTGGCAATGATAGAATCGTCTGCGCGAAAATCAGCGGGATCATACCAGCCAAGTTAACCATCAAAGGCAGGTTCGATTTTACCGGCATCGACATGCGGTTACCCATTCTGCGTCCGGGGAAAAGCACAGGCACATTCCTGCGGCCTTGCTGCACAATGATGATGGCAAAAATTGTTAACCCAAGAACAACCGCCATCAAAGCAAACAGAAGTGCAACAGATTGGCCGGAAACAATCAGGCTGTAAAGGTTTGTGGGTATTCTTGAAACAATACCCGCGAAGATGATCAAGGACAACCCTTGATTGGGAATACCGTATTCTGAGATTAATTCGCCCAGCCAGATACCCATCATCGTACCGCCGATCATACTGATCAGAGTGGTTAATGTGGGCAGCAAATTTGTACCGGTGAATCCAAATTGGTAATGCAGGATTGAACCGCTGGTAGTCAACTGGCTGAATAACTGGATTTGTCCAATCGCGGATAGTGCCGCCATGGGGATAGTCAAAAAGACTGTCCATTTTTCCATTAACTTTCGGCCTTCGCGAGGATTCTCTTTCATTCTGCGCTCAAGAGAAGGAATGATGGGGATGAGCAGTTGGATGATAATTTGGGCGGTAATATAAGGGTAGACGCCCATCGCGAGAATTGAGAAGTTCGATAATGTACCGCCGGATAGAAGGTCAAAAACGCCCAAAAGACTGCTGGCAGGACCTTGTTGCTGGAAAATTCCAGCGATTACTGAGCGGTTAATTCCCGGTACGGGAATATTGGCTGCCAGGCGGTAAAGAATAAGCAGCGCTAATGTAATTAATAATTTCTTGCGGATATCCATTGATGTCCATAGATATCGCCATGCAGATCGCTTCATGACCTGGTCTCCTTATGACTCACACAACCCTACTTCTCAATCAGTTCTGCTTTGCCGCCTGCGGCTTCAATTTTTTCTTTAGCGCTCTGGCTAAAACGATGCGCTTTGACAGTCAATGCCTTATTAATTTCACCGCCGCCAAGGATCGCAACAGGGTTCCTCTTTTGGTGGAGCATGCCTTTTTCAGCAAAAATATCAGGATTCACTTCTGACCCGGCGCTGAAATCGGCTAATTTTCCGACGTTAATAACATTGTATTCAACCCGGTTGACAGGTGTGAAACCTTCACCGCGCATGAATGGCAAACTGCGATAGAATGGCAGTTTGCCGCCTTGCCGAGCAAGATGACCGCCGAACCCTGTGCGTGAGTGCTGTCCCTTGGTGCCACGTCCGCCAGTTTTACCCTGACCAGCCGCAATACCACGGCTGATACGTTTCTTCCTTTTTTTTGAACCCTCATTGGGATGTAAATCGTTTAATTTCATGTCTAATCCTGCACTTCTTCAATTTTTACCAGGTGATTTACTTTGGCGAGCATTCCGCGCAATGAAAGCGTATCGGTCTGCTCAACTGTTTGGCCAACTCGATGCAGACCTATAGCTCTAACTGTGGCGCGGTGCCGTTCAGTATTTCCGATAGGGCTGCGAACAAGCGTAATTTTTATCTTTTTTACTTTTTTAGCCATTTTTCCTCCGGTCCCAGAATGGCGTCAGTTCCTTCGCTGGTTTACCGCGCATTTCTGCAATCTCATCGGGTGTCTTCAATTGTTCCAACGCTTTAAAAGTCGCTTTGACAACGTTTAAAACATTAGCGCTACCCAATGATTTGGTGAGAATATCGCGGATCCCCGCGGCTTCAACCACCGCCCGAACGCCGCTACCGGCAATTACACCGGTGCCTTGTGAAGCGGGTTTTAAAAGAACTCGCGCGCCCGCAACCTTCGTTATGATTTCATGCGGAATGGTGGTTCCGTAAAGGGATACTTTTTTCATATCGCTGTGCGCGCGCTTTGTCGCTTTCGCGATTGCGTCGGTGACGCTGCCAGCTTTACCAATACCCAAGCCTACACGTCCATTATTATCACCAGCAATCATGGTTACACGGAAATGAAACAGGCGGCCGCCTTTGACAACTTTAGATACCCGTGCGATATCAATTACACGCTCGTCGAATTCTTTCTCTTCGGGCTTGTATGCTCTTTTGTTCATCGATTCTTTTTTATCCATATTCACCTGCTTTAGAATTGCAAACCTGCTTCGCGCGCAGCTTCGGCCAATGCTTTGATACGGCCCATATATTGAAAACCGCCACGGTCAAATACCACGGTCGTGATTTTCCTGGTAACTGCTCTTTCGCCGAGAAGTTTACCCACTTCAGTCGCCTGCTCTATCTTTTTCATTTTGCCAGCCTTATCCTTAATTTCAGGGTCAAGGTTGGATGAAGAGACCAGGGTAAATCCTTTTTCATCATCGATGAGCTGGGCGTAAATGCCAGTCAGGCTACGGAAGACGCAAAGACGAGGTTTATCGGGAGTGCCGAAAACCTTCTTGCGCACCCTTTGATGTCTGTGTAATCTTGCTTGATTTCTAGATTTATCTGCCATTTTAATAACCTTCTTTTATCCAACACTTGAAGTAGCTGTCTTACCGGCTTTTCGACGAACTTTCTCGCCAAGATATCTAATTCCTTTGCCCTTATAAGGCTCGGGAGGTCGAATTTTGCGAATGTCTGCTGCAACCTGGCCTACATCTTCTTTATTGGAGCCTTTAATCACAATGAACCGGTTCTTTTCAGTTACATCAAATTCGATACCCGCGGGTGGTTCAACATTCACAGGATGAGAATAGCCGGCGCTAATAATCAGAATCTTGCCTTCCATCTCAGCTTTGTAGCCAACGCCCTGAATTTCAAGCGTCTTTTGAAATCCGGTGCTAACCCCTGTGACCATATTATTGAGCACTGCGCGGGTGGTGCCATGCAGGGCGCGGACATTCTTTTCTTCCGAACTGCGGGTAACCAAAATATGGTCAGCTTCTTTAGCAATTCCAATCACACTGGAGAAAGACCGTTCAAGCTCACCTTTTGGCCCTTTTACTTTTACATGATTGCCATTCAATTCCACCTGAACGCCGTCGGGAATTGTGATGGGTAATTTTCCTATTCGAGACACTACATTACCTCCGTATTATTCGATGCCATTACCAGACTTTGCAAAGAATCTCGCCGCCAACGCCCAATTTCCGGGCTTTTTGACCGGTCATGACACCTTTTGGGGTGGTCAAAATCGAGATACCCATTCCGGAAAGCACCCACGGGATTTCCTTCTTATGCGAATAAATCCGCCGGCCTGGCCGGCTGACCCGCTGAATACCGGTGATGACAGGTCGCTTTGTGCGCCGCTCACCTATGTATTTCAGGCGTACACGCAGCATATGTTCTGAAGGCTTGCTGCCTTCCGAGATTTCATACGCTTCAATGAAACCTTCTTCTTTCAATATGCGCGCAATTTCCACTTTCAGTTTCGAATTTGGAATCGCAACGAAAGTATGACTGCTCATCACACCATTCCGGATGCGAGTCAGCATATCAGCAATAGGATCATTAATACTCATTTATTACCTCCGGATCGGTTCTTACCATGATGACTTGGTTACACCAGGGACTTTACCATTCAAGGCAAGTCCTCTGAAGCAGATGCGGCAAATCCCGAATCTTCGAATATAACCTCTGGGTCTTCCACAAATCTGGCAGCGGTTGCGAACCATATTGGGATACCTTCTTCGTTTTTCACGATACTCCATGCATGTTTTTGCCATAATTAAGCCTTCCTGAACGGCATACCTAAATGCCTTAATAATGCCAAAGCCTTCTCGTCGTTCTTTGCGCTGGTAACAAAAGTGATTTCCATTCCGCGAATCTTGTCAATCTGGTCGTAATTAATTTCCGGAAAAATCAATTGTTCATGGATTCCAAGCGTGTAATTTCCTCGACCGTCAAAGGATTTGGGTGATACTCCACGGAAGTCGCGCACACGCGGGAGCGCAATGTTAACCAGGCGATCCAACATTGACCACATGCGTTCACCACGCAAAGTTACCTTTACACCGATCAAGTGGCCTTCACGCAATTTGAAGTTCGCGATGCTCTTTTTGGCTTTTACAACCACCGGCTTTTGTCCAGTAATCACGGCTAGGTCCTTGACTGCCGCATCCAGTGCATTCGGGGTATCCAGCGCTTCACCCATACCGATATTAACGGTAATTTTGTTCAAAGTAGGCACCTGCATGATATTCTTAAAGCTAAATTCTTTCATGAGGGCTGGAATAATTTCTTTTTTGTATCGTTCTCTCAATGCATTCATTTATTACTCCCAAATGATGATCGATAAATTAGTCGATCAAACCTCCACATTTTTTACATACCCGTACGGATTTATCACCTTCGCGGGACATTCCGATGCGCGTGGGTTTATTGCATTTTTTACAAATAACCATTACGTTGGAAGCATGGACAGGCCCTTCCAATTTAACTATGCCGGGATTGATAGTTTTACCTTCAGATTGAACCTGCTTTTGATGTTTGGTGAGCATGTTTACGCCCTGAACAACAACGCGATTCTCTTTAGGTAAGACTTTAATCACTTCCCCGCGTTTCCCTTTATTCTGTTCTTTGCCGGTGATCACTTCAACTTGATCACCTTTTTTAATTCGCATCTTCATGCTTGATACTCCTACAATTCCCTTTATATGACTTCCGGGGCAAGTGACACAATCTTCATGAAACCTTTTTCACGAAGTTCACGCGCAACTGGACCGAAAATACGAGAGCCTACCGGATTCTCGCCATCAGGGCCAAGGATCACTGCTGCGTTATCATCGAATTTGATGGTTGAACCATCTTTGCGTCGCCATTCCTTGGCAGTTCTAACAATTACAGCCTTGACTACTTCGCTCTTTTTGACAGTAGCTTGAGGCGTGGCGGATTTTACTGTCGCAACAATAATGTCGCCAATATGGGCATACTTTTTTCTTGACCCGCCCAAAACATTGATCACGAGCAATTCCCGTGCTCCGGTGTTATCAGCGACAGTTAACCTGGTTTCATGTTGGATCATCTATTTATCCCTCATTCGCCGCAGGCGTTTCTACAGGTAATACACCCTGGGCTTCCTGCCTGCTGATAATTTTCTTAACCATCCACCGCTTGGTGCGTGAAATGGGTTTTGACTCTACAATTTCGACAATATCACCGACCTGACAGTTCATTTCGTCATGTGCTTTCATCCGCGAAACGGTATGGATAACTTTCTGGTAAAGTGGATGCCGAAATGTTCGGGATATCTCAACGATTACCGTTTTTGCCATCTTATTGCTCAGAACAACGCCTTTTAATCTGCGTCGAGTGTTCATGCTGCACCTTCCAAATCTGCTGCCATCTGCTTTTCGCGTAAAATTGTCTCGTAGCGCGAAATTAACCGGCGGGTAATTTTGAGTTTACTGGTATCCGTCAATTGACCGCTGACAACCTTAAACCTCAGGGTCATATAATCATTGCGTGTTTCCAGCAATTTAGACTTGATTTCATCAATTCCCATAAGTTTAATTTCAGAGGTTTTCATAACTGGGCTCCAACAACATCTTCGCGTGCAAGTACACGAGTGCGGATCGGCAACTTATAGGCTGCCTGCTTCAAGGCATGCAATGACGTTTCCTCATCCATGCCGCTTATTTCAAACATCATACGTCCAGGTTTGACAACGGCGGCATAGAATTCAACAGCACCTTTACCCTTACCCATACGAGATTCAGCGGCTCTTTTGGTGACTGGATGGTCAGGGAAAATTCGAATCCAAACCTTACCATGTCGTTTCATTGCATGCACGATTGTCCGGCGGGCAGCTTCAATCTGCCGTGCGGTAATCCACGCGGGTTCCAACGCTTGCAATCCATAATCGCCAAAATTAATTTCAGCGCCGCGCAGAGCTTTTCCTTTTCTGCGGCCGCGGAATGCTTTGCGGTATTTAACTCTTTTTGGCATTAACATATTCGTTTCCTCTTGGCTTATCGTTTCGCGTGTAAATCCACTTTACTCGCTTACGTAAACACCTTCAGTTTTTTGTACTTCTTCTTCAGAACCGGGCAGAATTTCACCTTTATAAACCCAGGTTTTTACGCCAATTTTTCCATAAGTAGTGGCAGCTTCTGCAAGAGCAAAATCAATATCTGCTCGGAGCGTCTGCAGAGGTACACGGCCTTCACGCAGCCAGATGGTCCGGCACATTTCAGCGCCGTTTAAGCGGCCGGCAACCTGAATTTTTACACCTAAAGCGCCCTGGCGAATGGCTTGCTGGATGGCACGTTTCATCGCGCGTCGATAGCTAATGCGCCTTTCGATCTGCGAAGCGATATTCTCAGAAATTAGCAGCGCATCGCAATCCGGATTTTTTATCTCACGGATTTCGAGATCTATTTTCTTTTCCGTTAAATCCTCAAGGCTTTTCCGCAAGACTTTTACAGTCTCACCTTTGCGGCCGATCAAAATGCCCGGCTTTGCGGTATGGACTATGATGCGGATCTTTCCAGGAAATCTTTCAATTTCAACCTGGGAAACACCAGCGCGATCGCCCAACTTGTGGACCAAACTGCGGATCTTAATATCCTGGTGAAGCTGGTCTATATAATTCTGCCCTTCGGCAAACCAGCGCCCGTCCCAAGATTTTATGATTCCCAGCCGCATTCCAAGAGGATGAACTTTTCGACCCATATAAATGCTCCTGTATTTACCTTATCTGATCAGGCTTACGCCTTTTCGCGTAAAACAACTTTGATGTGTGAGGACCGTCGAAGAATCGGTTTGAACCGCCCTCTGGCGCCAAACCTTCTCCATTTTCTCAATCGTTCAGCGTCTGCGGTAATCTCATGAATATAGAGATTTGCAGCAGTTAATCCAAAATTATTTTCCGCGTTAGCCACTGCAGATGCAATTAACTTGCTCAACGGCAGTGCGGATTTCTTGTTTGTGAACTTCAACCGGGATATCGCATCTTCTGCCATTTTCCCACGAACGAGGTCCAGGACAAGTCTTGCCTTCTGTGGCGATACCTGACAATTGCTTAGTTCTGCTCTGACATCGATAGCCATGGGTTATTCCTTCGCAGTTGTTGATTTCGCACCCATATGACCACGGAAGTGGCGGGTTGGTGCAAATTCGCCCAGCTTGTGCCCAACCATATTCTCGGTGATGTATATGGGAACATGCCGCCGTCCATCATGCACCGCAATGGTGTGACCCACCATCTGTGGAAAAATGGCGCTTGCCCGGCTCCAAGTACGAATGACCTTTTTTTCATTCTTGTCATTCATCTGTTCAATTTTCTTAATTAGTTTAGGTTCGATGAACGGACCTTTTTTTAGCGATCGTGACATCTTACTGCTCCTATAAATCCATTCACTACTTGCGTTTCACGTTTTGGCGATGGCGCACAATATATTTTTCAGTCTTTTTATTTGTGCGAGTCTTATAACCCAATGTAGGTTTACCCCACGGTGATTTAGGACCAGGCAGACCTATGGGCGAACGACCTTCACCACCACCATGCGGATGGTCGCGTGGGGACATTGCGCTGCCACGGACAGTCGGTCGAATACCTTTGTTGCGTTTCCGCCCGGCTTTACCAAGTTTAACCTGGCCATGTTCAAGGTTTCCTACCTGACCAATTACCGCAAAGCAGCTTTGACGGATGAGGCGAACCTCACCGGAAGGCATACGCAGTTGAGCATATTCGCCTTCTTTGGCAACTAGCTGCGCAGAAGTGCCAGCGGAGCGAACCAGCTGGGCGCCGCGTCCTTCTTCCAGTTCCACATTGTGAACCAGAGTACCCATCGGGATATTAGAAATAGGCAGGCAATTTCCGGGTTTGATTTCTGCATCTTTGCCAGACATTACCACATCACCAACCCTTAAACCTAAGGGGGCAATAATGTATCTTTTCTCGCCATCTGCGTAGTTGAGAAGAGCAAGGCGAGCAGTGCGATTTGGATCATACTCAATCGCCGCGACCTTCGCGGGAATGCCCAATTTCAGTCGTTTGAAGTCCACAATTCGAACCATCTGCCGGCTTCCACCGCCACGATGTCGCATAGTGACACGGCCATAAGCATTACGTCCAGCTTTTTTCGATCGGGCCACCAATAGAGATTTTTCAGGCCTGGTTTTGGTTATTTCATCAAATGTCTGGCCGATCATACCTCTCTGACCTGGCGTAGTTGGCTTATAAACCTTTACGCTCATTGCTCAACTCCCTCGAAGACCGGAATTCTGTCTTCCGGTCGAACTGTTACGATAGCTTTTTTGTAGGCGGATTTTCTGATGGCCAACCGGCGGCTGCGTCCGCGGCGGTTCATTTTGGCGATTACATTGATGGTATTGACTTTCAATACCTTTACGTCAAACGCTTTTTCAACCGCATCTTTTACCTGCGAGCGCGTTACTTCAACCGGCACCGCAAAGGCATATTGATTAAGTTTGGAAGACAGGTAAGCCGTTTTTTCGGTAATTAACGGTCTTCGTAAAATATCAAATCCAGTGGTCATTTCTTTGCCTTTCCGGGATCAAGATAAGCTTCGATGACTTCCAATGAAGAAGCATCAAAAATTAATTGCTCAAAGTTTAATAAATCCCTGATGTTTAGATATTTTGCTAACAGGATCTTAACATTGTCCATGTTTTCAGCGGAAACAAAAACGTTGATCTTCGATTCCTTTTCCGGAACGATAACCAGTGTTCGCTTGTCTCCCGCAAGCGTTTTCACAGTCTGCGCGAGCAATTTTGATTTAGGTTCCGGGATGCCAAAATTGTCCACTACCATCACCGCATTTTCAGATGCCCGCACAGTTAAAGCAGAGCGAATGGCTGCCCGGCGCATTTTCAAAGGCATCTTAAGTGAATAATCTCGCGGGTGTGGTGTGAAAATCTTACCACCGCCAACCCACTGCGCAGCGCGCGTGGAGCCTTGCCTTGCTCGACCTGTACCTTTTTGCTTCCAGGGTTTTTTCCCGCCGCCAGAAACTTCGCTGCGAGTTTTGGTATCATGCGTTCCCAAATGGGCATTGGCAATCTGGCGTACAAATGACTGGTGCATCAGGTCAATATTGACAGGCGCTTCAAAGATCGAAGCAGGCAGCTGCATCTCTTTCACTTTTTTTCCATTGATATCGACAATATCTACTTTCATGCTTTTACTCCAAAAGCCGGTATCTACCTCAGCTTAATTGTTATTGCTTCCTTGCTTCCTTGATCATCACTAAACCACCGCGCGGTCCAGGAACAGAACCATTGACCGCTAAAAGATTCTTTTCCGCGTCAATGAGGATCACTTTAATATTTTGGGAAGAAACGCGCTGGTTTCCCATATGTCCTGCCATGCGCTTGCCAAGATAAACTCGGCCAGGGGTTGTAGTTGAAGAAATAGAACCGGGGCCACGCGCTCTGTCAGATTGACCGTGAGTGGCTGGGCCACCTTTGAAATGGTGGCGTTTCATGTTACCGGCAAAACCTTTGCCCTTGCTAATACCAATGACGTCCACCCGTTTACCGATTTCAAATTGGGAAACATCCACTTTATCCCCAACTTTAACCTCCGCTCCTTTGCTGCGGAATTCCCTCAGATAACGCATTGCCGGGAGTTTCTTGGTCACCAAATGACCTAATTCGCCGCCAGATAACTTTTTGGCTTGAACTTCTCCATAACCCAATTGAACAGCTGAATAACCGTCTTTTTGGGTCGTCCTGACCTGGGTAACAAAACATGGCCCAGCTTCGAGAAGAGTAACCGGATAGGCGGCGCCTTCTTCATCAAAAACCTGGGTCATGCCAAGCTTTTTACCTAATAGCCCTTTGAACATCTCAATTTACTCCTGTTTAGTTATTTTTATTGGAGACTGTAAGCATGGGCAATGCTGCATCATCTCCGGCACAGTAGTCAATTTACTTGAAGCCAAACAGGTTTATTTTTCGTTCGCTTGCAAGCAAATTCTTACGGTGTCACTACTATTTTTAAGTACAACCGAATGATTTTACCACAAAAACTACAATATTGCCGTAGTCTTTGACTTTAGATCTTGATTTCAATATCCACACCAGCTGGCAGATTAAGCCTCATCAGCATATCAATGGTTTTAGAATCAGGATCCATGACATCGATCAACCGGTTATGGGTACGGATCTCGAAATGTTCTTGAGAATCCTTATCAATAAACGCTGCTCTACGGACTGTAAATTTCTCGATATGGGTAGGCAGCGGTACCGGGCCAACAACTTTGGCGCCAGAGCGCTCTGCTGTTTCTACGATTCTCTTTGCTGACTGGTCTAGTACGCGGTGGTCGTAAGCTTTCAAACGGATACGAATTTTCTGTTTTGCCATTATTTTCTTCCTATGAAATTATTTTGGTGATGACACCAGCGCCGACGGTCAGGCCGCCTTCGCGGATGGCGAATTGCGAGCCCTGTTCCAGGGCGACCGGGATGATCAGTTCAACAGTCATGACCACGTTGTCGCCGGGCATAACC
>JAUYCC010000007.1 GCA_030692365.1 Pelolinea sp.
ACTTCGCAAACCGCTTCAACCTGCTCCTGATCACCCCTGGCGGAAAGGATTCAAGACACCTTTATCTATTCATACCCCCCTGACACAATGGGACATCTTATCTTTGGACAACTAGGTGACATTTTAACTTGGGGCTAACATGGGAATTGACAATAGAGCCTTATTTTCTTATATTTTTCTAACAAGAAATAGTTGACGGCTATTGACTTAAATGATATAAATATAAGGCTTGGTAGTTGACAAGTTCTGGCAAACAGATACACTGTTTAGATTTGGAACTCTCGAGATCAACAAGTAATACTACGAAAGGAGTAACAAATCATGTCCGAGCGAGAACAAGGAACAGTTAAGTGGTTCAATGGCGCAAAAGGATACGGTTTCATCAGCCGCGAAAACGGCGCTGATGTATTCGTGCACTTTAAAGCTATCAATTCCACCGGGTATCGCAATTTGGAAGAAGGCCAGAAGGTCGAATTCACAGTTACCCAAGGCGCCAAAGGCCCCCAGGCTGAAGACGTCACAATTCTTTAATCATTAAACCAACAAGAACACTGGAGAATGTCTTTTCCAGTGTTCTTTATTTTTAACCTACCCTTTCCCGGGAATTCCAATAAAATATAACAATCTAAAATTCTTCTGCTTTTGTATTCATTCTGAATTGTTAATAAACCTATAATCTAATCAACAGGCAGCGTCTTAATAACCTGATTTCTTTAATGATAATATTATTATCATAATTATCATATAAATAGGGTGATGAAATGACTCCTGAACATTTTCAGACCTGGTTTAATCAAGATACCTTCCTGACCATTGTTGCTGCAACGACCGCCTTTATCTTATTGTTTCTTGTCACACGCAATATTATCGCCCGCGGCATTATTCACCTTGCTGCCCGCACCCAAACAAAGGTAGACGATATATTGGTAAAGCATTTAAAACCTTTGCGTATCGCCTGGCTTGCACCATTTATAGCAATTTATTTGCTCGCGAATCTTCTTCCAGATTATCAGAGTTACATCGAAAAAGGGTCTCTCTTTTTCATTTTGTGGATTACCGCTGTCACTCTCTCCTCCCTTTTAACCGCTCTAAATGAAATATACGAAAGCCGCCCGAATTTCAAAGGCGTCAGTATTCAGGGGTATTTGGACATTGCCAAGATATTGATTATGGCAGTCGCGCTCATCCTCAGTGTTTCCCTGCTTTCCGGGCAGTCACCAGTGGTTTTGCTCACCGGATTGGGAGCCATTACAGCGGTATTGCTGTTGGTATTTCAGGATACGATCCTTTCGTTAGTTGCGAGCGTTCAAATCAATTCGATGGACCTTATTAAGGAAGGTGACTGGATTGACGTGCCATCCTTTGGCGCGGACGGGGATGTGTTGAATATCAGCCTGCATACCATCAAAGTTCAGAATTTTGACATGACCACGACGGTCATTCCAACCCACAAAATGATGGAAGTGGCTTACAAAAACTGGCGGGGAATGCGGGATGCAGGCGGGCGGCGTATCCAGCGTCCGATTCGGGTAGACATGACCAGCATGAAAATATGTGATGATACAATGCTAAAGGAATTAGGCAAAATTGATCTGATTCATGACCACCTTGTAAAACGAGCCAAAGAAATCAAGGAATACCAGGTGAAGCACGCCGATCATTATGATTCCCCTCTCGACGGTCCCCAAATAACCAACACCGAATTATTCAGGGTTTATATTGAATCATACCTTCAGAGCCGGGATGATATCCATCACTCAGGCCTGCCTTTTTTGATCCGCAGCCTTGAACCCACACCCACTGGTTTACCGATTGAAATTTATGTGTTCACTAAATCTACCAAATGGGAAGAGTATGAAGCCATCCAATCGGATATTTTTGACCATTTGCTTGCGGCCGCGGGTCATTTTGGTCTGCGCGTATTCCAGGAACCCACAGGGATGGACTTCGCACAATTCGCGCAAAACACACGTAAATTAACCTGACTTGAATTCTCTGATAAAATTACTATTATTGGTTTTTTCTCATTAGCTCATTTATCCACTTGTCTTATTAAATAAATCCAGAAGACCACTTCGGTGTTTAACATAAGAACTACAATATATCAGGTCTTTCAAACAAGGAAAAATCATGAACGTTTTGCTCATCTATCCTAAATTTCCGGATACTTTCTGGAGTTTTAAACACGCCCTCAAGTTTATCCACAAGAAAGCTTCTTCACCTCCCCTTGGGCTGTTGACCATCGCCAGTATGCTCCCCAGTGATTGGCATCTGAAACTCGTTGATATGAATGTAACACCCCTCAAGAAAAAGGACCTGGGTTGGGCTGATTATGCTTT
This sequence comes from Pelolinea sp., assembly GCA_030692365.1. Classification (GTDB taxonomy): domain Bacteria; phylum Chloroflexota; class Anaerolineae; order Anaerolineales; family Anaerolineaceae; genus Pelolinea. The sequence continues at coordinate 2,340 of JAUYCC010000007.1, forward strand.
CATCAGCGCGATGACTGTTCAAAGGGAATCGGTTTTGGAAGTCATCAATCTCTGTAACGAAGCCGGAGTAAAGACCGTTTGTGGTGGACCTCTTTTTTCAACTGAACCGCAAGCTTTTTCGGGAATCGACCATCTTGTACTTAATGAAGCGGAAATTACCCTGCCGATGTTTCTCGAAGATTTTGTGAAAAATCAGCTTAAACCTTTATACACCACCGAAAAATTCGCGGATATGAAGAAAACCCCACCTCCTATGTGGGACCTGGTCAATTTTAAAGATTACGCTTCCGTCAGCATTCAATACACCCGGGGATGCCCGTTTAATTGTGAATTTTGCAATATCACCTCAATGCTTGGCCATAAGATGCGTTTAAAAACCGCCAGTCAAATATTGGTCGAACTGGACGGGCTTTATCAGCGGGGATGGCACGGCGGAATATTTTTTGTGGATGATAACTTGATCGGTAATAAAAAAGCGCTTCGGGAAGAATTGCTGCCAGCGTTGGTTGACTGGCGCAAAGGTAAATCCGGGATCGCATTCAATACCGAAGTCTCAATTAATCTGGCTGATGATAACGAGTTAATGAGCTTGATGGTCAAGGCTGGGTTCAATATGGTGTTTATTGGCATTGAGACGCCTGATGACGATAATCTGGCTGAATGCAGCAAGTTCCAGAATAGAAACCGCGATTTGGCGGCAGATGTCCGCCGTATTCAATCCGCAGGCATGCAGGTTCAGGGGGGATTTATTGTCGGATTTGACAACGATTCACCATCCACCTTTCAACGCCTTGTGGATTTTATTCAAAACACAGGAATTGTGACCGCAATGGTGGGTATTTTGCAGGCGCCTGTTGGAACCCGCCTTTACGAACGCATGCAAAAAGCCGGACGGATCATTGCCGACTTCACAGGAGACAATGTAGCAGGTTCAACCAATATCATCCCCAAAATGAATGTCAATCTGCTCACAAACAGGTATAAAGAGCTGATCAGGCATATTTATTCTCCCGAAGTCTATTACCAGAGGGTAAAAACTTTTTTAACAGACTACCGATTGCCAAAAATAAAACCTGACATCTCCTTCAGTAAAATCTGGCAGGATCTTGGCGCGTTTGTCCAGTCAATTTTTAAATTGGGAATATTTGGAAAAGAGCGAAAACAGTATTGGGGGCTTATTTTCTGGACTCTCTTCAAGAAGCCGAAATTATTCCCCCTGGCTATTACTTTTAGCATTTACGGATATCATTATCGTAAAGTCAGTGAAACGCACATTTGATGAGCATTTTGGCGGATAATAAGGTTGTTTTTCTTCGTCTAAATGACCTTTTGTATATTATTAGCCTTCTTTATTTGAAAAAAATGTCGGATCAATCTTATTGAGTAAATACCAATCGTTAAAAAAGCAGACAGATTAATAAACTATTCAAAAGACATTTGCTATCATCCTTGAAATAAGTATTCAGATTATTTATCTAAAGCAATTTCTCAATCATTTTTCCCGGATCACTGGCAATTCCTTAGTCATTTATTTGAGAGGATATAATCCGGGAAATAATCTTGTTCTTGGGTTTACGCAATTCCCTATTACAATTATGGCGGTTTGCCTTGGCATGACCTGCACTTATATTTTTGCTAATGAGGTTTAAAAAGAAAGTTTTTTAATTAAACAGGATTTGCTCGCATTGGAAAATAAGAACAACAGCAATGACCAAAGCACCGAAAAAACCAATAACTTTTCCGGGCTTTTGATTGGGATAGGGAAAAAACTTCTGGTATTGATTGTCATCGGACTGGCAATCCAATTTACGCTTCCGCAAATCACTTCTTTTCAAAAAAATATTATGGTCATCAGGTCGATAAAAACCTGGATCCTGGGTTTGGCTATCATCGCACAGTTCTGCAGTTATGTCGGTAATGGCATCACCATACGTGAATTGGTTAAATCAGCGCACCGCCAATTTTCAATTTTGCGCGGGGTAATGATTTCACTCGCAAGCACATCGATCGGCATGGTGGCCGGAGGAATGTTTGGGGCAGGTGCAGCAACATTTCGTTGGGTGAAAGCTTACGGGGGAGGAAATGAGGGAGCATCACTTTCAGCATCGCTGCCGCCAATACTTATAGATGTAGTGTTGCTGGGAATATCACTAATCGGTGTTGTAAATTTATTTTTCACAAAAAATCTAACTCGATGGCAAGCATCTGCTTTTATTTTCATCTCTATTCTTCTCATAGCCCTATTCACATTCTTTTATTACGCCTTAAGAAATCGAGAGAAGTCCAAAGGTATTGCGTATAAAGTAGTATCTGTTGGGTTTAAGTTGTTCAGAAAAAGAGTTGATCAAGGAAGAATTAATCGGGAATTTGACAGGCTTTTCAAAGCATGGGATTCTTTACTTGCCGGGGGTTGGAAAGGACCATTTTTAGGCTCGGCGATTAATATTATTTTTGACATGATCACAATCTATTTTGTGTTTCTTGGAACTGGTAAAGCAATTCCATTGAGTATCCTTATCACCGGTTACGGTCTGCCTATCCTGCTCGGAAAAATGGCCTTTATCATTCCAGGGGGTATCGGTGTGATTGAAACTACCATGGTCGCGCTTTATTCCAGCCTTGGCATTCCATCAGCGCAAGCCACAGTAGTAGTTCTGGTATACCGCATAATTTCCTTCTGGACCCCCCTCTTGCTTGGTTATGGACTGATCCCCTTTCTTTCTGGATTCAGTAAAAACCACGGAACTGAAAAGAATTAAACTAATTTGCTACTTAATTCTTTATTAATTGTTATAACTCTTTTTATTATTGATGTCATTTTTTCGCGATGTAAAAAGAGCAATAACACCTCCAAAAACCATAACCGCGCCGCCTATCCAAATCCAGATCATCAAAGGATTGACTGACACGTGAATTTCCAATTTGGAGTCCGTTTCGTTCTGCCAATTGCTTAGGATAATCTGGACATCCCGCTGCAGGTTCGTAGCAATCGCCGGCCGGGCATAAACCATCTCCATTTTTGGATATAACTCCAGGTCGGGCGATAACAGAAACCTCTTTTGATAATTTTCTGTTACAGATAATTCGACGGTTGAAATTGTTGTTCCTTCTGGTGAAATAATCTTACTGCTGTCCTTTATATAAATTTGAAAATCACCAAAACTTGCAGTCTCGCCTTTGGCCATCCTCAGATCATAAGTTTTTGAAACGGTCTCTTGGCCCAATATTCCCAACGCCATTAGCCCTAAACCGATGTGGATGAGAATTGAACCAAAGCTGGAGTATCTGCCTTTTCTTTTTGTATCAATTTTTTTATTAAAAAATGGAATAAAGAACCGGGATATCAGCGAATCGGTCCATGTAACGATCAAGAAAATTGCAACCCAAAATCCCAATAACTCAATTAATCCAACCTCTCTTCGAAAAAGCAGAATTACAGGGATGATCAGGGAAAGCGACAGCATAATGATGCATTTTCGCCAGTACTTCATCCTGTCTTTTTCAAAGAGGTTAGAAATTGGATAAAGTGCAGTATTCAGTAATAACAAAAACAGGATAGGGGAAGAATAAAGTTCATACTGTTCCGGCTTCCAGCCAATTTGAGAGCCAGTAATAAGCTGCGAGGTTAGAGGAAAGGTTTGGCCGATAAAATATAACAATACCAACGCCAGGAGTAAATAATTAAAAATGCGAGTTAATAAATCCAAGGTTGAGAGTCGTTTTTGGCTGGATTTCTTCTTGAGTTTTTGCCAATGCTTGGCCATAAAATACGCATAAAAAACTATATTTAATCCAATAAAAACTGACAGTACCGGACCCATCATACCGGCCGAATATGCGTGTACCGACTCGAGAATCCCAGAGCGCGTAATTAGGATGCCAGACAGGATAGATACGAAGACCAATCCTGATAAAAGCACAATCCAACGCAAATAATCCTTTCCTGCCAGTTGCATCCGCAATGAATGGATCAGACCAAAGGAAAGCAGCCAGGGAAGCAATCCAGCAATTTCAACCGCGTCCCATCCCCAATACCCACCCCAACCCAATATGGTGTACGCCCACCATGATCCCAGCAACATACCCAAGGTCAAACTAATCCATGCTGCCAGCGTGATTGGCATTAGCAAATTGACCCATTTGTTTTCCCGGTCACCACGAATTAATGCCGACAAAACGACTGCATAAGGAACAAAAAAACCGATCAGACCGAGGTATAAGAAAGGCGGGTGAAGCAGCATGGCGATATGCCTTAAGCTCGGATTCATCCCAACCCCATCCACCGGGACAATCAAACCCGCTTCTTCATGCGCAAAGATCGCCGTTACAGTAGAACCATTGGCCAACTGCCAGAGTTTTTCATAAGGGTTGGACAAGACTAAAACCGGGACGAGGAAAAACACAAGCGCAATTCCAAGTATCGTGGAAACCAAGGCAGAAAACTTTTCATCGATCATCCTCCTTGATAATCCCGAGACCAAAATAATTACGAGTGAAAGGATAAAGCTCCAAAATAGCAGGGAACTGGATTGCCCGGACCAAAGGCCGCTGAGTTTTTGAATCCAGGGCATGCTTTTTTCCACCGAATCGAATACGAGCGGATACTCAAAGGCATTATTAAGTAACAATCCGCCCAGTGAAAAAACAGCCAAAGCCAGGCAAATGAACTGAACTAATATAATCGTCCTGGAAATCCAGCCGATTGTTAGATCATTTTTCATTAAGAAATAACCGTTAGCAAGGAGGCTGATAACCGCAAACCCCAAACCCAGCGATAATCCCGAAAAACCGATCAATCCAAGATAGTCATTTAATATCATTGTTGTTATTCAAGGCTCCTGATTTTCTAATCTCTGAGTCAATAAGGCATATTTGTTTATTACCCAACACTATGGATGATTGGAAATTTAATATCACATCACTACACCAATCATAATTAAATGCCCAAAATATATACAAGTTGTATCCTTAAAGCATAAAGAGAAATGCTTTTGGGATTTCCCTTTATGCTTGCATTCTTAGGCCATTTTGTATTTTTCAGTGTTAATTTGTTTTCGCGGGATATCCAAAGCAGAAAAATGCTTTTCCATGGCAGCAATCATCGGTAAAGGACCGCATACAAAATAGAACAGGTCCACTCGATTTTGGGGTAAGTATGTATCCAGAATTTGCCTTGAGATAAATCCTTGCAGATATTTCCCGGGATTAACGGGTTTTTCAAGCACATGGATAACCGTCAAATTCATACATTGGTCAAGCCTATCCAGTTCTTTCTTGAAAAGAATATTCTCTTCGTTATAGTTGCCGTAGAAGAAATACACTGGACGGTTGTCATTTTGATCCGCAAGTGTATAGAGAATGCTCATCACCGGCGCCGCGCCAATTCCGCCTGCCAGAAGGGCCAATCCAGATTTGGTTTTAGGGTCATCGAGTGAAAAGCTGCCATAAGGACCATCTACATAAACCGTCTCCCCGCCAATCAGTTTTCCAATTGTTGACGTAAAATCACCGAGATTTTTTATTGAAAATCTCAATTCGCCCTTATTGTGCGCGCTTCCTGAAATCGAAAATGGATTTTTATTTAAGGTATAGGGGGAAGAATTGATATTAATCCAGGCTACCTGGCCGGCTGAAAAATCCAGTCCTGAATGTCCTTTGGGCTTCAAAATCATAGTCCAGGTATCTTTTGTCTCTTCAATAATTTGTTTCACGGTAAATGGTTTTTTCATGATCTGCGCGGGTTTTATTACACGCATATAGATTGTCATTGCGCCCCAGATGACCGCTTCAAGAATCCATACCCATTTCATTGCGGGATAGGACGTATAGTAATTGACCTTAATAATATGGATCAGGGCAAATACCGCAATTACTGCCGCAAGCAAATCATGAATCAAATGCCAGCCGTCGTAACTAATTTTTATCTCTTTCCGCAATACGGAGGTTATCGCGATCAATATCAATCCTGCGAGTCCAATTAACCCAGCTTGGGCAGGCCATGGCGCAGAGAACGGATTAAGCAATAAAAGGATATAGGGGTTATTTAACAGAAGGATGACCGGATGCGCGAAAACAAGCGCAACTGACAAAATCGATAACAGGTGGTGAACTTTATAAATCCCGTCCAAATCAAACACATTGGCGAAAACTTTTAGTCGTGCTGTTGGAATAAATTGCATCCCTGCCATGGATAACCCGGTAAAGCCCAGCAAAACCGAGAAGTCGCGTAAAAATTCCCTGCCAGGCGGCATGGGAAACAAGAAAAACACAATCAAAGGCAGGAAGATCAACAGGATATAGAAGAGCAAAGCAAAAAACCGGATGGTTTGCTTATTCATTTTAGTAATCCTTTTTTACCTGAACGATTAATCATCGCTCGCTGGTCTGGTCAAACCTGCAACCGGTTTTCCGATGGCTGTGGAAAGGTCGGTAATTGAATCGTAAAGGAGCTGAACAACATATTTCCCGTTATGCACATAGCCCGCCAGTTCCTTAATACTGAACTGATAATTGAAAGTAGCCCGCATCAGCCGCGGCGTGAATGCTTTATACGCATTCGGGAAAACGGCTTCCTCTTGACTCAAAGTGCCATCCTGATTGGTATCTATGAATAAATACGGAAAACTATCCGCCCAACCGATACCAACACCGAGTTTATCTTTTGTGTATTGCTGCATGGATTGCATAAGGATATTTCGCAATCCTTCAATCTCATGGTACATGCCTTCAACAGAACCATCTGCGTCATAATCGATGCCATCCACATAAATATTTCTGTAATCTGCAAATCCGGTTACATTGGAATGGCAGACAGCGCATAATTCAGCATTTTTATCAACAGGATTCTCCCGCATTTGAAGAGAATGAGGATCGTGGCATTGCATGCAAGTCTGAACACCTTCGGCATGCTCAAAGCGGCCAATATAGGTTTTACCAGCGTATTCATACCCGCCGTGGGTTTCACCGCCCAGCCACGTAGCCGCGGAGAACGAGTAATGCGGTGTTATAAAGCTGGCATCAGGGACGAGGTCATCATCACCATACCCGCTGGCTGATGCGTCTACCTTTGAACCGGCATCCAAACCGCTGTGGCAGGCGCCGCAAGAGGCCTCACCTTGATTGAAATTGACTTCAGATCCCGAGGGGAATTTAACCGAAGTAAGCGTGTCAGCCTTCTCACTATGGCAGACCGTACAGGTCACCACAGATTCAACCGCCGCCGGTTGGTCCACGCTCATTGCCGCACTGCCATCCTGGCCAATATAATCAATAAACCCATTTCCGCTGTGGCATTTTCCGCAAGTCGGTGGCACCTGAGGTGGGTCCTCCTCATTCCAGTGCGTAAAGGATTCTGATTTCACATCCGCGTGGCCAGATCCCCACCAATCCACGCTTATCTTTTGCATAGGAATTGGCTGCCTGGTTTGGGAGGAAATATAAAAAATCCAGCCAGCCAAAAGGGCAAAAACAACAACCAGAAATCCAATAAACACACGTTTGTTCATGTCTCTCTCCTCGGTTGGTTAATAATAAAGGCCAATCGAAAATTACATTCGATGTTAGATTTTAGCAAAATTAAATATTAAATCAAGGATTTCTTCAAACTTTTCCCTACATTTAATAATATTTTTTTATCAGTACCAAAGAAAATTGACTAGGCCGCCAATTTGCTAAAACAGGAGAACAAAAAATCAGAAATCGTACATTTACCTGGTAAGCTATAAATTTCTATTTCGCGAAATTATCCCGATTCTTCTCCAGAAAATGAGCGACTTTGGGTGAAATGATTGCCCGGCAATAAGGCTGGCTGGGGTTGTTCGCAAAATAATCTTTATGGTAGTCCTCAGCCACGTAAAACTCATCGAGGGGTTTGATTTCGGTGACAACCGGTTTCTTAAACAAGCCGCTGGCATTCATTTGAGCCATTGATTCCTCGGCTTTTCTTTTTTGTTCCAGATCCTGAAAAAGGATGATCGAACGGTACTGTGTGCCGATGTCATTTCCCTGGCGATTTTTGGTGGTGGGGTCATGCGCCTGCCAAAAGACTTCGAGCAGGTCTTCATACCTGATAACATCAGCATCGTATTCAACCTTGATCACTTCCGCATGTCCAGTAGTACCGCTGCAAACCTGGTAGTAATTGGGTGATTCCGCATACCCGCCGGCATATCCAGACGTTACCGAGGTGACACCTTTTGCCATTTTGAAAATCGCTTCGGTGCACCAGAAGCATCCTCCGCCAAATACTGCAGTTTCATTTTTCATTTTGAGCCTTTGGAATAAATTTCATTGAAATTGAATTAACACAGTGGCGGGTATTGCGCGGGGAAAAGCCTTCTCCTTCAAACACATGGCCGAGGTGCGCGCCGCAAGCCGCACAAGTGATCTCAGTCCGTCTCCCGTCAGCGTCAAGGTTGCGCTTCACAGCGCCCGGGATTTCCTGGTCAAAACTTGGCCAGCCGCAAAACGCATTAAATTTATCCTTGGAATGAAAGAGCGGTGTTTCGCAGCGACGACAAACATAAACGCCATCCTCATAGAAGTTTTCATAGATCCCGCTATGAGGCAGCTCTGTCCCTTTATGCACAATTACATTTTCTTCTTGTGGGTTGAGCTGATTGAGTTTCATGGGTCATCCTTTTACATAATCTTATTGTGGTTTATGAGAAGGATGCATTAATGCTTTATTAATCCTGACGGCACAAAAAAACAGGGCTGGTCAAATTGCCAACCCGGAGAATTCATCCCAAGCGTTCCGCCGCTGTAAGCGTATTACGCAGCAGCATGGCAATGGTCATCGGGCCAACACCGCCCGGAACAGGTGTCACCGCTGAAGCCACCTCACATGCCTCTTCGAAAGCCACATCACCCACCAGCCGGTAACCGCGATCTCTGGAAGGGTCTTCCACCCGGTTGACACCCACATCAATCACTACAGCGCCCGGTTTCAGCCAATCACCCCGCACCATTTCGGGCTTGCCGATCGCGACTACCAGGATATTCGCCTCCCGGACAACAGCAGGTAAATCCACCGTTTTCGAATGACAGATGGTCACCGTCGCATTTTCGCGGACCAGTAACAGTGAAACGGGCATTCCCACAATATTTGAGCGGCCAAGCACCACCGCGTGTTTTCCTTCGAGAGAAGGTAAAACGGTTTTTAAAAGGTAAATCACTCCCGCGGGAGTGCAAGGAATAGCCAACGGCTCCCTGCCCTTTTGGGCTAAACGGCCGATATTAATGGGATGAAAACCATCCACATCCTTTTCCAAAGCCACCGTATTAAGGATTTCTTCTTCATCCAAGTTTTTGGGGAGGGGCAGCTGAACGAGGATGCCGTGTATCTTTTTATCCTGGTTAAGTTCTTTGATTAAATCTCCAATTTTTTCCTGAGGGGTATCAGCCGGTAAGTTATATCCAAGGGACTGCATACCTGCTTCTTCGCAAGCGCGATGCTTGGATCGCACATAAACCTGCGATGCCGGGTCTTCCCCAACTAAAATTGTAGCTAAGCCAGGTTGTGGAAAACCTTTGGCGATTCTTTCTTCAACCTGAGTTTTTATTTCTGCCCTTAGAGCTTCTGCAATTGTTTTCCCATCAATAATTTGAACTGTCATATACTCCCTTTCTTCTGTAATTATTATAATAAGGAAAGACAATTGCTTCTTAATGGGAATAATCATCTAAAATATAGCCATGGATGTATGCAAATGTAAAATTATTATTAGCAATCATAATGATTTTGAATTTAATATTGATGTAAAATCCGCGATAAGGAAAACAGGTAAAGATGCTCTTAGTTATTGACCTCGGGAATACTACTTTGACGCTTGGATTGTTTGATCAGGGAGTATTGAGCCATCAATGGCGCCTTTCAACTGACCATCGCCGTACTGAGGATGAATTTGGGCTTCAGTTTTTGGGATTAATGGAAAATTGCGGTTGCAGGCCAGAAGATTTGGAAGGGATTATCCTGTCTTCTGTAGTTCCCCCTTTAACAGAATGGGTTTTCAAAGCTTGCCAGGATTACCTGAAGATTACACCAGTCTTGGTAAACGCTGACCTGAAATTAAATATCAAGATATTGTACGATAATCCGAACGCTGTAGGCGCGGACCGTATCGCTGATGCTGTCGCTGTGCAATCCAAATTTGGAGGACCAGCCTGTATCATTGATTTTGGCACAGCCACAACATTTAACGCGCTCACCTCAAACGCGGAATATCTGGGCGGTGCGATTTTGCCCGGCATCGGCATCGCTGCCGAAGCGTTAGTCTCACGGGCGGCAAAACTGCCACCAGTTGAATTGGTTGCGCCACCATCCGTAATTGGACGAAATACAGTTCATGCCATGCAGGCAGGTCTAATCATCGGATATGTCGCTTTAGTTGAGGGAATGGTTGACCGCTTTAGAAAAGAGTTGGGCGCGAAAATGAAAGTTATCGGCACAGGTGGTCATATACAAAGAATCGCGGACCAAACCCGTGTTATCGATCATGTTGACTCATGGCTCACATTGGAAGGGTTGAAAATTATCTGGGAGATGAATCATTAGGTATGGCAAATCCATTAGAAGGCAAACGCATTATGCTGGGGGTCACCGGCTCGATCGCGGCTTACAAGGCTGCCGACCTGGCTTCCAGACTCACCCAAAAAGGAGCGGTCGTAACAACCTTGCTGACCAATTCTGCGCTTGAGTTTGTTACTCCGCTTACTTTTCAATCGGTCACCGGACAAAAAGCCTTTGTGGATGATGACCTGTGGGGTGGCGAAGGGCATGTGGTGCATGTGCAAATCGGGCATAGTACTGATCTAATGATCATCGCGCCCGCATCCGCCAATACTATTGCCAAACTTGCCCATGGCATCGCGGATAATCTGCTGACTATCACAGCTTTGGCCGCGACCTGCCCACTGGTGATTGCACCAGCCATGGACGCAGGGATGTTCAGCCATCCTGCAACTCAGGAAAACATTCACGTTCTAAAGGAGCGCGGAGTTGTGATTATCGGTCCGGATGAAGGCCATCTTGCTTCCGGTTTAGTGGGTCCAGGCCGGATGACACAGCCCCAGGAAATTGTGGATGAGGTGCGCTGGCTGCTGGCCAAGGGCGGACCGCTAAGCGGTAAAAAAATCGTTGTCACAGCCGGCGGCACACGCGAAGCGATTGACCCGGTGCGTTATATCTCCAACCGGTCCTCCGGGAAGCAGGGCTACGCGGTCGCCCAGGCCGCGCTTGATTTAGGCAGTGCTGTTACCTTGATCACTGCGCCGAGTTCACTGACTGCACCCAAGGGTTGTCAGGTGATGCAAGTTGAAAGCGCAGCAGAAATGTGCGACGCGGTGTTGAAAGAAATTAATTCGGCTGACGCGCTTATCATGTCAGCCGCTGTGGCGGATTTCAGGCCTGCCAGTTATACGAGTGAAAAGATCAAAAAAGAAAAAGGGTTGGAAGCCATCCTACTTGAACCGACAAAGGACATTCTCTCGGAAGTCGCCAGAGTGAAAAAAAAGAATAAACTAGACCTCAAAGTAGTTGGTTTTGCGGCTGAGAGCCAGGATTTGAAATCAAACGCTTCCAGGAAAATGCACGCGAAAGCAATGGATATGATTGTGGCCAATGACATCACCGATCCTCAGGCTGGTTTTAGCGTGGATACCAACAAAGTGCTGCTTTTATTCTCTGATGGTTCGACCGAGCAGTTGCCTCTGATGCAAAAAAGTGAAGTTGCGGAAAGAATCATTCAACATCTGGTTTCATGGTTGGTGGAAGGAGCGGGTTGATTCATGCGAATTTTGGTCTTTTCGGATATTCATTCCAATCTCAGTGCGTTTGAGGCGGTGTTATCGGCAGCCGGGAATGTGGACGCTTACTGGTGCCTGGGCGATATCGTTGGGTATGGACCGGATGCAAACGAATGTATCGCGCGCATCAGAGAACTACCCAATTTGGTCTGCGTGCGCGGAAATCACGACGCTGCCACATTGGGCGAAGTAGACCAGCAGACCTTTAACCATGAAGCCAGCCTGGCCATCACCTGGACCAAACGCAATCTTAAGACTGAGGGGATAGAATATTTGTTAACCCTACCCGAAAAATTGGTTATAAACGATATCACCATTGTCCATGGCAGCCCGCACAACCCGGTTTGGGATTATGTAATGGATTACATGACCGCCTCGCGGATGTTCCAGTTCTATGATACCCGCATTTGTCTGGTAGGCCATACACATGTGCCCGCTATCTGGAAAGAATCTGAAAGCGTTCCACCCAAGGGTCCGGTGATAGATTTTCACAAGACCAAGATCCTTACCAAAACTATCCTGAATCCCGGCTCGGTCGGGCAGCCTCGTGACCACGACCCGCGCGCTTCCTATGCCATTTTTGATCCGGATGAGAGCACCTGGGAACTGCGCCGCACGATTTACGACATCGAAAGCGTTCAGTCCCGAATAAAGAAATCGGGGTTACCCTGGCGGCATGCCATGCGCCTGGCCGAAGGCTGGTAGCGGAGCTTAATCAGTGTTATGACGTCTTAATGATATAGTGAACCATAAGAAGGAGAACATCATGAAAATAAAGAAAGCCTTATTCACAGTAGCTATCATCATGTCTATGCTGGCATCCTGTGCCCCATTAATGCGGGCTAGCTCCGCCAAATCATCCGAAGGTGTAATGCAAGATATTGCCGTTGCGCCCGCAGCAGCACCTGTAACGGAAAAAGCGATGGCTGGGGAAAGCGCGCAGAATTCCAATTATTCGTCGACTGGGGTAACGGCTGAACGGATTGTGATCAAAAACGCTAACCTGTCAATTGTCGTTACTGACCCGGCTGTCTCGATAGACGCGATCAGCAAGATAGCAACAGGGATGGGTGGGTTTGTCGTTACTTCCAACATCTACAAAACCACCACCAGTTCCGGGCTTGAAGTCCCGACGGCCAACATCACCATCCGAGTCCCGGTGGGTCAACTGGACGCGGCTCTAAGCCAGATCAAAGCCATGGTCAGCGACTCCGCTGTGGATATCCTCAGCGAGGATGTTTCCGGGCAGGATGTCACCGGTGAAGTCACGGACCTGGAATCCCGATTACGTAACCTGCAAGCTGCTGAAACGCAACTATTGGAGATCATGAACAATGCCACCAAAACCGAAGATGTGATTTCCATTTTCCGGGAATTGACTACTGTTCGCGGTGAAATTGAAGTCATCCAGGGTCAGATCAAGTATTACCGTGAATCCGCGAGTTTATCAGCAATCAGTATTATTCTTAAGGCAAAAGCTGCTGTTGAACCCATCACCGTTGGCGGCTGGCAGCCAGGCGTTGAAATTCAAAAAGCGCTGCAAGCGCTGGTAAACAGCAGTAAGGTCCTGGTCACCATTCTGATCTGGCTCGTCTTGTTCACGCTGCCCTTCCTGGCGATCATTTTCCTGCCTATTTTCTTCATCGTCAAAGCGATTCGCAAACGCAAGCAGGGAAAGAAAGCAAAAGAACCCAAGAAAGAAGCGTAATAAAAACTACTGCCCCGCCTGAAAGCAGGCGGGGCAGTTTTTTTAACAAATTATTGGTTTCCTTTATTTACAGGATTCTATGCAATATTCGTATAACGAGAAAAAAGGCCCTTGTGCTCTAAAGCGGAGATGATCAGTAAAAATCCAGCGGTAAGGGTCGCTGTCTAAAAGGACAGGCGCTTCACCATAAATAAAGCTCACTCCGATTGACTTTAGGTAGTCATTCGCTTGATCCGACTTTAGTTTTTCAAAATACTTAGCGCTGTTGATCAACCCATCCAAGTTCACGATCTTCCGATCAGGGACAAAATAACCCACCAGCCCGCCGCCGGTCATGCCAATAACATCTCCGGGATGGGTCTGTGATTCAATAAAATACTTTTCACCCAGATAATCATATTGCTTGATTGCAACACCCTTTAGGGGAAAATCGCGTGCGATGGTAAACACAAAGCCTGCAACCAGTAAAATGACTGCCACTGATGAAAATCCTGTAATCAATTTTTGTCCCATTTTCTTACCACGCAAACTATTCAGCGCGGAACCCAAGGTTAGCCCGAAGACAATTACAAGCAAGATCATCTCACCGATCCAGTACCAGTATTTGGCATGCAGGTATCCGGTGGTTTTGTACGAAATTACATGTATGAAGCAGCCAGATGCCAGCGCCGCCAATCCCAGCCGGTCGGCAAGCCGGGCAAAAATCTGCCACGAGCCAATGAGCGCCGCAATTAGAATGGCTATTAAAACAATCCAAACCAGCGCGAGCATATAAGGGTGCGCCACAGAGTTTGGGCTGCTTACCAGCCCGAAACTTCTGGATAGCCATAAAGCCAGCGAATTAATGGGTTTGGTGACCAGCCAAAACGGTCCTGTTTCAACACTTGGGTCGAAAATCCCCTTGATTACGCCTTGCAGGGTTGTAATCGGCCGTCCATAAACGGTATTAGGCAGCGTCCCCCACCAGCGCTTGATCTGCCCACTTACCGGCATGGCGCTGCCGGCATAGGCTTTGTTGATCGCCATATACCCGGCAAGGATAGTAAAAACCGGTATGAAATAACTCATTGCAGCGGAAAGCCATGTTCGCCAATTATTTTTTAAAGTGATGTCAGCATCTTCGCATCCATATCGCTGGCAGCGTATAAACCGGAATGCCATAAGAGAGGCAATGAAAAGCAAGGTAAGCAACCAATCTATGAAGAGGACGGACCGTGAAAAACCTCTGAAAGTGTGCAAAATATCATGCGCTATAAAGAAAATGAATCCGATGAGCAAAGAGGAAATGGTTACTGCCGCGATAGACCTCAGTATTACTTGTCTTAAATCCTTGATATAGTTGATATCATAGAGGTGAAGAAAATAAAAGGTTACTGGTTTGATGACAAGCGAGAAAGCGGCCAGCATATAAAAGAAAGACAGGAAATTAAAAATATTATCTGTCGCCTGTATTCTCAAATAATAACTAATGACTATTACAGAGAGGATCAGACAAAAGTCAAAAAGCGCCGACCAGCGCAGGCTGCTTGATCGAAATATCAGCCAGACGCCAACCATCAGGACGATGAAAATATTATCCAGGCGGCTTAAAAAGCACAGGATAGCTGCCAGACTGATACCCAGATAACTCTTTATTTGTGAAGTTCGATTATCCGATTTGTCCGGTAGTCGTGTCAGACAATAAACCAAGAATATTATCGAAAGCGCATTGATCCCGGATTCAAGCCCCAGTTTGGTAGTAATCCCATGAATCGCAGGAAAGAACATCCAAAAAGCCGCGGCTGCCCAGCCAATTTCCTCAGAGAAATGATCCGCGAAAATTCTGTAAAGCAGATAACCGCTAATTGCGTTCAAAACGCCCTGAAAAACGATCAACACCCTCAACGGGAGGAACAGGTCAAACCGTGCCAGTGCGAAAACCGGCACGCAGACCAGCATCCAGAGCGGGTGAAAGCCGTTGGTGGGCGCAATGCCGTCAAAGGTTATCCCGGCGCCCTCGGTGATGTTCTGTGCTGTCTTGAAATAGTAAAAAGCATCATCGGTCAGATACCAATTAAGTAATGTATCCGGTTTGGAAAAGGATACATATACATGAGGGATCAGGTTGATAATCAGAATAAGAAGAAAAATAAGTATTTTTCTGTTTTTCATTCGGAATTTAACCCTCGAATTTAAATTATAGAGAAAATATTCCGCGAGTTTTTTTCCCACGGAATGTTCTCCTTACGACAAACCTACAATCTTTCCAGTCTTAGGATCAATATCCATATCCATAAAAGCTGGCCGTGTAGGCAAACCGGGCATGGTGCTGATCTCTCCCAGAATAGGAAAAAGGAAACCCGCCCCGGCTGACGCTCGTACATCCCGGATGGGAATACGGAAGCCCTTGGGGACTCCCTTCAAGGCAGGATCATGGCTCAGACTGAGATGTGTCTTGGCCATGCAGATGGGCAAGTTATCCAGCCCAAGGCGGGTGTACTCTGTTATGCGCTCCTCCGCCTCAGGACTGTAATCCACCCCGTCAGCGCCATAGACTTCCTTTGCGATTGTTTCAATTTTCTTCTTGATCGGCCAATCCAGGGGGTAAAGGAATTTGAAGTTGACCGGCTGTTCCGCCGCCCGGACAACCGCTTTCGCCAGGTTAAGAGCGCCTTTACCGCCCTCTTCCCAATGGTTGCTAACCACAGCGTCAAACGCCCCGCCCTCTTCAATGGACATTTTCCGCACTAGTTCAAGTTCGGCGTCAGAATCCGTAAAGAAGCGATTGACAACTACCACAACCGGAACGCCATATTTTTTGGCAATACCAATATGATGGATCAGATTATCCATTCCCTTACGGAGCAATTCAAGGTTTTCTTCCTTATATGCAGGGTCAAGCGGGCTGCCCGCTACGACCCTGGGTCCGCCACCGTGCATCTTTAGCGCGCGAACCGTCGCGACCAGCACAACCACCGATGGGATCAATCCAGAGTAGCGGCATTTGATATCGAAGAATTTTTCCATACCCATATCGGCGCCAAACCCGGATTCCGTGACAACATACTCCGCCAGTTTAAGGCCGATCTTGTCCGCAATAATAGAGCTGTTACCGTGGGCGATATTGGCAAACGGGCCGGCATGCACAAACACAGGCGTGCCTTCGAGCGTTTGCATCATGGTTGGTTTAATCGCGTCTTTCATCAGCACCGTCAGGGCGCCCCCCACCCCCAGATCATCCGCCGTGACCGCATTACCTTTTTTATCCAGCGCCACAACCATTTCACCCAGCCGTCGGCGCATATCAACCAGATCAGTGGTTAAAGCAAGCACGGCCATAATCTCGCTGGCCACCGTGATATAAAATCCAGTCTTGCGCTCCATGCCCTTTTCCGCTTCTCCCTGACCAACCGTTATTTCGCGTAAGAAACGGTCATTGGTGTCCAGCCCCCGCATCCAGGTGATGGTATCAGGGTCAATATCCAGCCTTACAAAACGAGACCGTTCTTCCGGGGTCATTTCATTCGGATCGGATTTAATAATTCCCAATTTTTTCTTGCGGTTAAGCATACCAAGCCCAAATGACCGCTGGCCTTTTTTATCTTCCGGGAACAGCCGGCGGAAAAGCGCGTCGTCCGATTGGGAGGATTCGTGGAAAATGCGCGCGTCAATGGCTGCCGCGAGCAGATTATTGGCTGCCGTAATGGCATGCAGGTCACCGGTAAGGTGCAGGTTTAAATCATCCATGGGAATCACCTGGCTGTAACCGCCGCCGGCAGCGCCGCCTTTGATGCCAAAGGTTGGTCCCTGGCTGGGCTGGCGGATGCAGGTGATGACCCGTTTCCCCAAATGGGCACCCAAAGCCTGGCTGAGACCAACCGTTGTGGTGGTCTTGCCCTCGCCCAAAGGTGTCGGGGTAATAGCAGTCACATCAATATACTTGCCATCCGGCAGGTGGCTCAGACGATCAAGAACTTCCAGTTTAATTTTTGCTTTGTAAGGACCATATAGTTCAACTTCTTCAGGAAGCAGCCCCAATTCTTCGGCGATTAGCATGGCCAGTTTTAGTTCGGCATCTTGCGCGATTTCAATATCGGAAGGAATCGGTTTTTTTAAATGTAGAGGGGTTGGAGAAAATTTTCTTGATGATTGATTATCCATAAATTGTTCCCTTCTTTTGTGAACAACCTTGCGAATTTAATTATCCCACAAGGCAATTCGTTTTTTTGCCGATTAAACTCATAATCCCCTTTTAGTATTTATTAGCAATTAATTTGGTTGAAGCGGCGGAATTTCCCACTCAACAGCTTTTGCAAATCTGTGTTTCGTTTTGTTATAAAGAAAAGCAAAAGCGCAAGCAGCCACCACGGAAAGCAAACCGGCCAGATACCAGACCAGGCGCGGATCGTAATTATCCATTATCAATCCTGCCAGGGTGGGCGCGACCGCGTTCGGAATTGCCCAGGTATATCCGAATGCCGCCATATACCTGGCGCGCATATCTTCTGGCGCGAAATAAGCCACCAAAGCCTGCGCTGTGGGAATATGCACCATTTCGCCGATGGTGATGATAGCCATCGCCAACATGAATAGCCCAAAGGAGCTAACAAATCCGAACATACTGAAACCTATTCCATACAATACAGTGGCGACGATCATCAACAGCAAGGGCTGATAATTCTTAATTTTCCTGGTAATCCAGAACTGGAAGAGCACTACCATGGCTGCGTTCATGCTCATCATAAACCCAAAGTCCTTCGCGGGAATGTCATGTACTTTGAAAAGATAAACAGACAACGTGCTGTACATCTGTGCATAAACAATGATCATAATGATGGAAGCAAAAATAAAAGACATGAAAAAGCGATCTTTGATGACTTTTCCGTATCCAGACAGAGTGGTCAGCAATGACTCCGATGGATGATCAGCGCTTCTCTCCGGCTTAGTCTCCGGAATGCTTTTAAACACAATTAATGCGGTTATTGTGCTGGCGCAAGCGTCAAGGATAAACAAAAGCAAATAGGATACTCCGGCTAGCAGCCCGCCAATCGCCGGGCCAATGGTTACAGCCAGGTTCGCCACAACCCGGAGCAAGCTGAATCCTTCTGACCGCTGCTCGCCTTTGAGCAGGTCCGCGACCATGGCCTGCTGGGCAGGATGGCCGATATCCGAGAATAACCCGGCAAAAATCGCCACAAAATAGAAAGCGCGGATGTCATTGACAAATCCCATTGTCAAAGCAGTTCCCGCACTGAAAAGCAGGCCAAAGATAAGGATGATCTTCCGCCCAAATTTATCCGCCAGCGCACCGCCTACAGTGCTGCCGATCAGACTGCTGATCGACCACGTACCGAATAAAAGCCCGATTTCGGTCATGCCAACATTAAATCTTTGGGCGACATAGAGGGATAGAAAAGGGAAGATCAACCCGCCGCCCAGACGGTCAATAAAGGTAGCAGCAATAAGGATGCGGAACGTCCGCGGAAAGGCGATAAATTGGGATTTCAGTTTATTCAACTATCCAGCCTCCGGAAAGTGAAGGGCAATTATAACCTTCAACAAGATTTCACTTGCTTTCCACAATATACGTATGACTTGTTAAATGATTTTTACCAAAGATTTCTTAATATTATTGATTGATATAATCAGTCCAGCATGGCACATAAATCTTACCTGCCGCCATTTGGCAAGATTTTTATCACCAGTCTGCTGCTCAGCATTATGGGGTTGGGCGGTCTAGCTTTCATTTTTATTGCGCTTGAACCCACGCTCTGGCCGCGCTGGATGTTCTATCTCTTTCTGACAATGGCAGGAACCGGATTGGCGCTCCCTGCTGCTTATATCATCCAACGCCGTCTGGCAAAGCAATATGTGCCCGCAAGAGTTTTGATCCGGGAAGGCTTGTTCTTCGGCATCTATCTGGATCTGCTTGCCTGGCTGCAAATTGGCCGCATCACCTCCAACCTGGTCATTTTCTTTCTTGCCGGCGGCATGATCCTTTTGGAAGTGTTTTTACGCATGGCTGAAAAAGCCACTTTCAGGGCGGATGAATTCTCAGATGAGTGAGCTGCAAAACCTGCCATCGCTGGACGTGCTGCTCCAGCAAAAACAAACCGCTGAATTAATCAACCATTACGGCCGGGAAATCACCGTCAAAGCCTTAAGATTTTCACTGGACTCATTTCGCGACGCCATAAAGAATGGCGCACCTTCACCCTCCCATGATTCAATTCTTACGCAAGCAGAACAACAGCTCAATACCTGGCTAAGACCTTCGTTAGTGCCTGTTATCAACGCCAGCGGTGTTATCCTGCACACCAACTTGGGCCGCGCTCCCCTCAGCGAAGAAACCATCGTGGCCATGCAGACTGTTTCTTCCTCCTATAGCACGCTTGAGTATGACCTACCCGCGGGAAAAAGGGGAAAACGCTCAACGCACGCTGAAGGGCTCTTGAAACTGCTCACCGGTGTTGAAAGCGCGCTGGTGGTGAACAACAACGCGGCGGCTGTGCTGCTGGTGCTCAGCGCGCTGGCCAACCGCAAACGGGCGCTCATCGCCAACTCCCAACTGGTCGAGATCGGCGGCGGATTCCGCGTGCCGGATGTTATGCGCCAATCCGGCGCGAAACTTGTTGCGGTGGGCACCACCAACCGCGTGCACCTCTCTGATTATCAAACTGCGCTGAAAGAGCCAGCCGCCCTGGTTCTGACCGCGCACCATTCCAATTTTAAGATCATCGGGTTCACAGCCGAACCCGAATTGGCAGACCTGGCCATGTTATGCCACAAGGCAGGCTTGCCTTTGGTGTACGACCTTGGGTCAGGCGCGTTACTGGATACAGCCTCTTTTGGTCTGGCGCATGAGCCAACCGTTCAGGAAGCTCTGGAAGCTGGGGCAGATATTATTTGCTTTTCCGGCGATAAACTGCTCGGCGGACCGCAGGCAGGCATCATCATCGGTAAGAAGGACTTGATGGATAAAGTCAAAGCCCACCCTCTGGCACGCGCTGTGCGAGCGGATAAGCTCTGCCTGGCGGGCATTGCCGCGACTCTGACCCATTATCTGAAAGGCGAAGCGCTCGAGAAAATTCCGGCGTGGCGCATGATTTCCCGGGATGTTGAAGCTATTAGAAATCAGGCGGAATCATGGAAAGAAACGCTAAAAGCCGGGGAAGTAATACCTGGCAGTTCCATGGTTGGTGGCGGCAGCCTACCGGGTGAAAGCCAGCCCACATTTCTTTTTGCCTTGAATGTTAAAAGCCCTGACCGGTTCCTGGAAAAGTTGAGGGGGCTGCCAGTGCCGGTAATCGCACGCATCGAAGATGATCGGGTTGTTTTTGACCCGCGTACCGTATTACCTTTCCAAGAATCAATTCTGCTAGAGGAATTAAATTCATTACTTTAATCCTATTTTTTCGGAGCAACCATGAAATCAGACATTGACGCATTTTTGAAAGCACAAAATATTGATGCCCTGTGGGTAATGGGCGCCATGAAGCATAATGCGGATATGGTGTACTTCACCAGTACCCAGGAAGTAAAAAGCGCGGATCTATTCAAACTGGTCGGTAAACCGCCTGTGGTTTACCATGCTACCGCCATGGAACGCGGGGAAGCTGCCAAATCAGGTCTTGAAACCCACGCGTTTGATACTGCCATGCCTTTGGAAACCTACCTGAACAAGCATCAGGGTGATTTTACCGCCGCCATTGCCGAGCGTTACCATGATGTTTTCCATGAAATTGGTCTTACCAAAGGTCGCGTAGCAATTTCAGGCACAGCCCCCGTGCATATCGCCTTCTCAATCCTTACCGCGCTTAAGCCGCTACTGCCCGAGGTCGAATTCACCAGTTTTTTGAAGGACAGCGCGGTTCAAAAGGCGCGCATGACGAAAGAAACCGATGAAGTGGAGCGAATCCGTAAAATGGGGCAAATTACAACCCGTGTAGTTGGCAAAGCCGCGGATTTTCTCACCAGCCAGAAAGTAGAAAATAACCAACTTGTTGGCGAGGATGGTAAACCAATCACGATTTCATCTATCAAAAGTCGTATCAACCTTTGGCTGGCGGAACTAGGCGCTGAAAACCCGGAGGAGACGATTTTCGCCATCGGACGAGATGCGGGCATTCCGCACAACACGGGCAACCCTGAAGATGTGATCGAACTGGGAAAACCCATCGTGTTTGATATTTATCCGTGCGAAAAAGGCGGCGGATTTTTTTATGATTTCACCCGCACTTGGTGCCTGGGCTATGCGCCTGAAGAGGTTCAGAAATTACACGACCAAGTGGCGTCTGTTTTTCATCACATTACCGGTACGCTTGAAGCTGGTAAACCTTTTAAGTTCTACCAAGAAAAAACCTGCCAGCTTTTCTCCGATATGGGGCATATTACCATCGTGGATAAACCCGATACCACCGAGGGATATGTGCACAGCATCGGCCACGGGTTGGGGCTGGACGTGCATGAAAATCCCTTCAGTGGCATCACCGCGTCGGCAGGCGATATCCTTAAACCGGGTGTTGTTTTCACCATCGAACCAGGGCTGTATTATCCTTCCAAAGACATGGGTGTGCGTATTGAAGATACGGTATATTTAAATCCGAAAGGGCAGTTTGAAATCCTGGCGGATTATCCTTATGACCTTGTACTACCGATGAAAAGAAAATATGATGAACCTAAAGGCTGAAAAATATCCGCACGCGCGAATTCTGGCAATTGAATCCTCCTGTGATGAAACTGCCGCCGCGGTTCTTGAGGACGGTAGCCGCATTCTTTCCAACGTGGTGGCCACGCAAATTGAACTGCACGCGAAATATGGGGGTGTGTTCCCCGAAATGGCATCACGTCAGCACATCCTGACCATTTATCCGGTCGTCGAAGACGCGCTCAACCAGGCACATCTCAGCTTGAAGGAGCTGGATGGTATCGCCGTAACCCGCGGGCCGGGTTTGGCTGGTTCCCTGGTTGTGGGAATGAACATGGCCAAAGCCCTGGCTTTGGGCAGCAGCCTGCCTTTAATCGGCATTAACCATCTGGAAGGGCATCTTTATTCCGCCTGGATCCGCATGGATGAAACCCAGCCATACACACCGCCTGAATTTCCCCTGATCGCCCTGATTGTTTCTGGCGGTCATTCTTCTTTAATACTAATGAAAGGGCACCACGAATATGAAAGACTCGGCGCAACACTAGATGACGCTGCCGGCGAAGCCTTTGACAAAGTGGCGCGGTTGCTGGGACTGCCTTACCCTGGTGGTCCATCCATTCAAAAAGCGGCCGAGCACGGCAGCACGACTGCTTTTGCCTTCCCGCGCGCGCGGCTGGAAGGCACCTGGGATTTTTCTTTCAGTGGATTGAAAACCGCAGTATTGCGAAAGGTACGCGCTTTTGAAGAGGAAGGGAAGGTTTTGCCGGTAGATGATATGGCTGCCAGTTTTCAGCAGGCGGTGGTAGATGCGCTCACCGAGAAAACCTTTTTGGCCGCCGAGCAATTCGGCGCGCGCCACATTCTGGTGGCTGGCGGCGTTTCAGCCAACCGGGCGCTGCGTAATGCCTTCACCTCCCAGACTCGTTTTCAGGTGCACATTCCTCCGCTCAAATACTGCACCGATAATGCCGCCATGATCGCAGAGGCTGGGTATTTCCGCTTTATCAACGGCCAACGCGACCCGTTGGATATGGATGTATTTCCCAACTGGCCGTTGGTCTAAAGAAATGAATATCTGGAAAGACATTATTAATAAAGCGGTCAAAAAAGAGCCGGAGAGTAAGAAACCAAGTTCCAGCGAAAATAAAACCGGATTAATTTGCCCGCGCTGTAAGCAAACCAGGATGGAGTATGATGGGCTGCTCAACTTGGGCTGCAAAGCGTGTGGTTATGAGATTGCCGGAAGCTACACCTGATAAAGAATCTTTTCCTCGGTGAGGATATCAGAAAGGAATTTTATGGATGCGAAAGTAATATGGAAAAATAAAATGAGTTTTGATGGATCCGCAGATTCGGGATTTTCGGTACCTTTAGGCACAGTACTTGATGTTGGCGGCGATAATGACGGTTTCCGGCCAATGGAGTTAATCGCGGTCGGAATCGCCGGCTGCACAGCTATGGACGTCATTTCCATCCTGCAGAAGAAGCACCAGGAAGTCACAAGTTTTGAGGTACGCGTACACGCGGAACGCGCGACAGAACACCCCAAGGTGTTTACCCATTTGACCATTGAATATGTAATTGGCGGAAAAAACCTTTTGAAAGATGCTGTGGAACGCGCTGTTGAATTATCAGGGACAAAATACTGTTCCGCGCAGGCCATGTTTAAGAAAGTCGCACCGATGGATTTGAAGATCACTTACCTGGAGTAATTGTGTCAGACAAATCTATCGTCCAAAGGATGTTTATCAAACCGGGCTATACCCTGGTGATATTGAACGCACCGCAGAGGTATTTGGAGAAGATCGGCGATTTGCCGGAAAATGTCACCATCCGTACAAACCTGGTTTCCGGTGCGGATATCATCCAGTTTTTTACAAAATCCCAGGCAGAGCTGAAAGAAAATTACCCGGCTCTGAAGCATGCCTTGAAAGGCGACGGCAGCCTTTGGGTGACTTACCCTAAAGGTACTTCCAAAGTGGGGACAGATATCAATCGGGATATCATCTGGAAGATTGGTGAAGAATTCGGATTAAAGCCTGTGGCGATGGTCTCGATTGATTCGATCTGGGTTTCTTTGAGGATGAAGAAGGCAGACTAGCTTACCGAGTTATTATTCCCGAGAAAATCAATTATTATCGGATTAACTAAATCTGGTTGTTCATAATGCGGGATGTGTCCCGCATTTTTTATTGTATGGAAGTGCATTTGGGGAATTAGGCTTTCCAGCTGGCGCATATCCTCCCTGCTGATGGTCTGGTCATGCTCACCCCATATACCCAAAACGGGCAAACTGGTTTTGCCAATTACCCGGTAATCTAATTCCGGGAACATATTTCTTACGTTTCTGAAAGTTGAGAGGATCGCTCGGCTGAAACCCTTATATCGCATCTGATCCTTATATCTGGTTTCCCAATCCGAAAATCGTTCGGGTTTGTAAAAGTCGAGCGATTGGGATTTCGGTAGCACGAATGGTGCCACATAAAAAGCCATCAGCAACTCACCCACAATCGGAAAATTGAGTGCCTGGAATTTACCTAATACCGCGTTAGTTACCAGCGGATCAATGAGTGTTAAAGACTGAACGAGCTCAGAAAATTGGTTGGCAAATCCTGCAACGACAGGCCCACCATATGACAGCCCGACAAGGTGCACAGGTTCCTTAATCTCCAGTGCGGTTAGCAATTGGCTGAGCTGAGTCACGCATAACTGAATATTGTATGCTGTCTGGGGCCTGTCTGAAAAGCCGCGCCCGAAAAGGTCAAAGCATAACACCCTGAATCCGGCGCCAGCCAGCGCTTCAAAGGTCGGATCCCAGATGTAATACGGTGTGGAAAAGCCGTGCACAAGAACAACTACGGGCGCTTTTGCATCTCCCTGAATTTCAAAATGAGTTACCCCTGTGGGTAGAGGGATGAATTGCCCCTGCAGCGATAAACGCCTTTATTCATTAAGGTCAATAATTTCTATATGGAATATAACTCTAAATAAAAGATAGACAATAAGGATAAGAATAAAAATCAAAACATGAAATAGAAAGGCCATTTGCAGTGAAATTTTTCTCAGCTTCCCAGTTAAAAGCGACGGATATGTAAATTACTTATGCTGACCCTGGAATTGTTTCTTTATCAGGCGGGTTGCCATGCGGAGCATCCCCCCGTAGCTAAACCTGACCCCATTCTTGGTATTGCTTAGAATTTTTTCTGCCAACCATTCCGCGACGACCTCAGGTTTTTCGGATATTATGGCAAAAATCCCTTTGACTTTTTCCCAATCTTCACGCCTGTTGAGGTATTGCCCTGTAACCATCTCGGTCAGCATCATTCCGGGTTGTATCGCCCCGATATTAATCTGTGCCTTATCAATCTCTGTAAAAATTGAATCATTGAAATAGCGTAATCCGGCTTTTGTTGACCCATAAATGGAAAGGCCTTTAACCCCGCGCCTTCCCTGAGCCCCCATGCCTTCCATGTTGTAAAGCGCGCCGGACCCTTGCCGGAGAAAGCCGGATATGGCAACTTTGGTGCCGAATATCTCGCCCAGCATATTCGTTTTAACCACGCATTCGATTTCTTCCGCAGACAGGTCCCAGGGTGGATTCTGGGTATTTGAAATCCCGGCGTTATTAATCCAGATATTAACCGACCCAAATTTCTCCACGGATTTTTCCCAGAGCCTATTTAGCTGGTCGTATTCGGTCACATCACAGGCATATCCAGCAATTTTTTCAGATGAAAATTCGTTTTGTAGGTGTTCGATAGCAACATCAACCGAATTTTGTTTACGGCCGCTGATGACAACCCTGCATCCTCGCTTTAAGAAAGCGCGCGCTAAAGCAAATCCAATTCCCCTGGTGCTGCCTGTGATGATGATGGTTTTCATAGAGACTTCAAAGATAATATTTGTAAGCCCGCATTATATCGCAGCCATCTATTAAGTATTTTCTTTAAAAAGGTTTTTGTTTTTCAATGTTAACCACCGTTTAGCTGCTTCAGGCAAGTCCTCAATCGTACTCTCTACCAAGTGGCAATTGGGAACTGATTGCAGGAAAAGCTGGCCGTATTGTTTTGAGCGCACCCGCCGGTCGAGTACCGCCACCACCCCGCGGTCGGACTGGGTGCGGATCAGGCGCCCAAACCCCTGCCTGAATCGCAATATAGCTTCAGGCAGTGTGTATTCGCTGAACGCGTTCTCAAAGGTTTCCGAGCGAGACTGAATGATGGGGTCGTTGGGAACATCAAAGGGCAGCTTGACGATCATTAATACTGAAAGTGCTTCACCAGGCACATCCACCCCTTCCCAGAAAGAGCGCGTACCGAGGAGCACCGCACGTTCTGTTTCTCTAAATGAATCCAATAATGAGGTTGGTGAAGCGCCCGTGCCCTGTTCAAACACCTGAACCTTTTCTTTTGCGAGTAACGGTGAAATCACCCGTGAGGTTTCCAGTAGTTGCCTATACGAAGTAAAAAGCACCAGCATGCGCCCGCCTGTGGCTTTTGCGGTTTGCAGAACCGCCCTTTCCACATAGCGCTGGTAATTTTTATAGTCAATTGGTTCAGGCATGTCCGTCGGCAAAAAAAGCAGCGCTGAATTTTCATAATCAAAAGGAGAGCCAAGGATCAATTCATCCGCTTCATCAGCATTTAAGCGCGAACGGATATATTCAAAGTTGTTGTTTGCGGTCAGGGTCGCGGAGGTGATGATAACGCAATCTTTGGTATGCCACAAAGCGCTTTCCATCAAAGGGCCAATATGCAGCGGCGCGAAATTAAGTGAGAGGCTGTTGTATTTGGCATCCTGTTCAATCCAGTAAATGGTGTTGGCATCCAGTTCAAAGACCAACGCGCTGATATGTTCGTGAATCTCTTTCAACCTGTGCACCGTGCTAGTCAGATCGCCTGTGACATCTTCCATTTCATCTTTGCCAGCCAGAGGTTCATCTCCCATATCGCGCAGCAGGTTGTCCAACAGCCGCATCAGTGATTCCATAGGCTGGGAGGCGTCATCCCATGTAATTTCAATATCATCCCATTTGGGCTGGTGGCTCGTGGCGGGCACCACGCGTACCTGCTGGCCGTAATCGCCCACCTCTCCGCCGTCGCGTTCCTGGACCATAAATTCATCAATCGCGGTAAAGAACTTGCGGGTATCATTCTCGGCGCGATAAGCCAAATCAGTAGCTTTCTCTATTGCAGTGGTGACTGATGCGTAATCGGAGGGTTTCAGCAGCCGCTGCAGAATTGAAGAAACTCGCCCCAGAATGCCGCTGGCAGAGCCGCCCAGCTCATCAAACAGGCGCTCAACCTCAACGCGCGTTACACGGTAACTAAGCGCGCCGGTTGAAGCATCCTCGATGTGATGGCCTTCATCTACAATCAGGTATTTGTATTCAGGCAGAACGCGGTGGTTGGCGACTACATCCGAAAGCAACAGGGCGTGGTTCACCACCACAATATGTGCTCCAAGCGCTGCCTGGCGCGCTTTGAAATATGGGCAGACCCCGCCCATGCGGTTCAGGCAAACTTCCGCACTGCAAAGTTCGTCCTGGGCTGAAAGCCGCGACCAGACTTCCTTTTCCGCGGGACCGGTGAGGTTCACTTCAGCAAGTTCACCGCTGCCACCCTGCTCCAGCCAAACCAGCACTTTGGCCATCAGCCGCAATTCGTTGGCGTCTCGCGGTTTGCGGTGGCGCAATGCTTCCAGCCTGCGCGGACAAAGGTAATTGATGCGCCCTTTCAGCACACTCGCACGCAAGTTCAGTCCTAATGCGCGTTTGACATCCGGGATGTCCTTTTTGATCAGTTGGTCCTGCAAGTTAAGCGTATTGGTTGAAATCACCACACGCGTGTTATTACGCGTTGACCACAAGGCCGCAGGCACCAGGTAAGCGTAGGATTTGCCAATGCCGGTGCCCGCTTCCACCATCAGATGCTGGCTGTTGGAGAGCGCTCCTGCGACCGCCTGAAGCATTTCAACCTGCTCATTGCGGCTTTCGAAATTTTCAAGATAAGTTGAAAAAGGACCCCCGGGGCTCAGAATTGCGGTGGTTTCCTCGATATCCAGAGGAAGGAGCTCCGGGTTGGGTTTAAGCGGTTGGGCTAACAATTCAGAAGGCGCTTCAAATAGCACGCCGTACTCTTTTTGGGTTGTCTGTCTCGCGGGAATCGGTCCTTTGGTGCGTCCTTTTAACACTTCGCTGAAAAACCAGCGGCCGTCCCAACTCAGGTTAAGGGATGCCTGCACGATTTCTGCCAGCAAGTGCAACGGTAATTCACCCACCAAATCATGAAGTTTTCTAAAAACCGCCATTGTAGCTTCCGCGTCATCTTTGGCACGGTGCGGATTAAGATTGGACACACCAAAACGATTAACCAAGGCGCTCAGACTATACCGCGGAGCAGTAGGCAAAAGCACCGCAGCAATCTCAAAGGTATCATTGACCGGATTAAGGTCAAAATTCTGGTGAACCTTGAGAAAGGAAAGATCGAAGGATATATTATGCCCAACAACAGGCAAATCACCCACAAAATCCGCGAAATCCTGAATGACCGCCTTGATCGGTGGCGCGTTTATCACCATTTCATTGGTGATACTGGTTAACTGTGTAATAACAGTCGGTATAGGCCGCTGAGGGTTGATGAGTGATTGCCAGGTTCCGGTGATTTTCTCCCCATCAAAACTAACCGCGCCGATTTCGATGATGGCATCGCGGCGCGGGTCCAGACCGGTGGTTTCAATATCAAGGGAGACGATGGGATACATTCGGGGGATTATACCAGAGGGGTGTTTTTAAGAGCATTAGAGCGGCTTAATTAATAACCGTTGGGAATAGAAATCCCTTTTTATGATTCTCCTGTTGACTTAAGCCTCTGACTTGAGTATAACTTGCGCTCATATTGTTTCAACAATTCCTGCAAGCAATCATCTCATAAAGGCAAACAGCAATGAAAAATATTATCAGTAAGATTGCGCGATTAATGGTTGGGTACTTCTTGTACGGGCTTGGGATTGTACTGACCGTCAACGCGAATCAAGGCCTCGCGCCATGGAGCGTATTTCACCAGGGATTATCCCTTCAGCTTAATATCACCATGGGCGTTGCCACCCAGGTCGTTGGCATCGTGATTTTAGTTTTTGATTTCATTTTTGGAGAACGGTTGGGCTGGGGCACTATCGGCAATGTAATTTTCATCGGTACATTTATTGACATGTTCATGTTAAACAACTGGATCCCAATTCCGAATAATATAGCGGTCAGTTACGGGATGATGGTGGTCGGCATGGCAGTAATGGCTTTGGCCACTTACTCTTATCTGAGCGCGCAACTCGGAGCAGGTCCCAGGGACGGCCTAATGATTGCCATGACAAAACGGATCAATTTATCCATTGGATTGATCAGAAATCTGATTGAAGTTGTCGTTTTAGTCGCGGGCTTTTTTATGGGCGGATCGGTAGGATTAGGTACTTTGGTCATGGCAATCCTCTTTGGCCGGTTTATCCAACTGACATTCAAGTTGTTTAAATTTGACGTCCGGCAGGTTAAACACCGTTACATCGACCAGGATTTCGCGTTGATATTCAACCGCCTGAAAAACGGAAAATCAGAATAAGGATTATTAAATCAAGTCTTTATGAGCTTGAATTCAAGTCTTAAGTGCAACTTGCATCTCTTGAAAGAATACCATATTTGGTGAGGAAAACCCCAAACATTTTCTTGGGCGATGGTTCAATCTCAATATTACCAATTCAATATCTTTCTCGGCCAGGGTAGAAAAATCAGTTCCTTTCGGGAAATATTGGCGAATCAAGCCGTTGGCATTTTCATTGCTTCCGCGCTCCCAGGCAGCCTGCGGATGAGCAAAATATACGTTGGCATTCAAAGCCTGTGCGATCGCGATATGCTCAGAAAATTCTTTGCCATTATCACAGGTGATGGTAAGTGTCTGGTCAACAAAGGGGCGCAATAAGTCAATGATGGCTTGCTTGACGGTTTCAGCTGTGCGGTCCTCCACTTTTTTCAACAAGGTCATCCTGCTCTTTCTCTCGGTCAGTGTCACGATCGCTTTTTGTTTTCCCTTGCTAATAATGGTGTCTGCTTCCCAGTCTCCCAGCCTTTCCCGCTGCTCCACCACCTGCGGCCGCTCATCAATCCATACTCGGTTAGGGATCTGCCCGCGTTTTTCGTAGCTGCCATAGCGTTTTCTTCTCTTTTTTCGGCATCTGAGATGCTGCCATAGTATCCCGCCACTGCGTTTATCCTGATAGATATGCTGATAGATCCATTCATGGCTGATTTGCAGCATCCGTTCTTTGCCAAGCTGATCGCTAATTTGTTCCGGACTCCAATCCAATTTTATTAGCTGATCAATTCCCTCCCAGTCTGCAGCGCTGATCCTCTTTTTGGCTTTATCTCGTCTCTCCATCGCGATCTGATGCGCTTGCTTTGGCCGATATCCCTTTTGCCCTCGATTACGTTTGATCTCTCTGCCAATAGTTGATTTGTGCACTCCGATGGTTTGGGCTATCCCGGTATTGGAATGACCTATGTTCAACAGGGCGTAAATCTGGTATCTTTGTATATGGGTAAGCTGTGTGTATATTCGCATGAGTGCTCCTTTGATTTGGTTGTCGGAGAGGTACCCATCTTACCGCAGCTTACCTCTCTTTGACCTTCAAAGTTGCACTTGCTAGTTGAATTCGCC